>NZ_JBIARJ010000004.1:180902-540524 GCF_042889825.1 Streptomyces sp. NPDC002467
GCGGGGGGCGCCGCGGGGTGGGGTGGGCCTGGCTTGTTCGTCGTCCCCTTGCGGTGGGGGGGGGGGGGGGGGGGGGGGGGGGGGCCCGCGGCCCGCCCCCCCCCCCCCCCCCCGCGACTCGCGAGTCATATCCGCCGTCGGGTGGCGGTCACCTCTTGCGCACGACGACGAAGTCGGCGAGTGCGACCAACTGCTCGCGCACCCGCTGCGGCATGTCCACGTCTTCCAGCGCGCGGATCGCGATCGCGTGCTGGCGGCGTGCCTCGTCCGCCGTCCACTGGCGGCCGCCGGCCGCCTCGATGAGGGCCGCGCGGGCCGCGAACTCCTCCTCCGAGAAGTTCTCGAAGTCGCTGCTCTTCGCGTCCGCCGCGAGCAGCTCGGCCAGTTCGGCCGAGGCCGGCCCGCCCGCCGCGAGCGCGGCGACGACCGGCAGGGACTTCTTGCGCTGGCGCAGGTCGCTCCACGTCTGCTTGCCGGTGGCGTCCGGGTCGCCCCAGATGCCGAGCAGGTCGTCCACCGCCTGGAAGGCGAGGCCCAGGTGGTAGCCGTACTCCTCCAGCTTGTCCGCCGTGCGGTCGTCCGCGCCGCCGAGCACCGCGCCGATGGACACCGCGCAGGCGAGGAGGGCGCCGGTCTTGTTGCCCTCCATCTCCAGGCACTCCTCGACGCTGACGCTCTCGCGGTGCTCGTAGGAGATGTCCTGGGCCTGGCCGTCGATGAGCTTGCGGCTGGCCGTGGTCAGCCGGCGCGTCGCGCGCCCCGCCTCGACCGTGCCGAGTTCCAGCAGGACCTCGTTGGCGAGGGCGAACAGCGCGTCGCCGACCAGGATGGCCTGGGCCGGTCCGTGGACCTTCCACACGGTGTCGCGGTGGCGGCGCTGCTCGTCGCCGTCCATGAGGTCGTCGTGCAGCAGCGAGAAGTTGTGCACGAGCTCGACCGCGACGGCGCCCGGGATGCCGACCTCGGCGGGCACTCCGGCGGCCTCGGCGGAGAGCAGCGCGAGGGCGGGGCGCACGGCCTTGCCGCCGTCGCCGTCCGCCGGGTTGCCCTGGGCGTCGATCCAGCCGAAGTGGTAGGCGGCGACGGTGTCCATGGGCGCCGCGAGCCGGTCGACGGCGGCACGGAGAACGGGGGTGGACAGCGTGCGGCCGCGCTCCAGCAGGGCGAGCGTGTCGGCCGTCTCCACGCCCCCGCCGGCCGTGCCCACACCGGCACCCGTGTTCTCGACAGCCGGATTCCCCGGGTTCACTGGCTCTCCTCTGGTTCCTGTACGTGCTGCGGTCGTGCTGATGGTCGTCATGCCGCCTCCTGCAGAGGGTGTTCGCGGTGGCGGCCGAGGGCGGCGAGTGCGGCGTGTGCCGCGCTCAGTCCGCTCCTGACGGCGCTCTCCATGGTCGCGGGCCAACCGGTGGCAGTCCACGCACCGGCCAAGTAGAGCCCCGGCGTGTCGGTTCGCGCCCCGGGGCGCAACCGGCCGACGCCGGGGGTGGGGGCGAACGTGGCCGTCCGCTCCCGGGTGACGAAGAAGTCCCGTACCTTGGCGCCCCGCGCGGCCGGCAGCAGCCGCTCCAGCTCGGGAAGGTACTTGGCGCGCAGGACGGAGACGGGTTCGTCGATGTCGTCCTGGGCCGCGGACTGGGACAGCGCCAGGTACTGGCCGCCGTCGGGCAGTCCGGAGGAGTCGGTGCGGTCGAAGACCCACTGCACCGGCGAGCCGAGCGCGGCGAAGAAGGGCTGCCGCAGGACCTTGCGGTCGTAGACCACGTGGACGTTGAGGATCGGCGCGGTGCCGATGTCCAGGAGCTTGTCGGGGTCGGCGAGGGCGCCGGCGGGGAGCAGCCCGTGCGCCTCGCGCTGCGGGACGGCCAGGACGACGGTTCCCGCGTCGAGGGACTCGCCCTCGGTGTCGATCCGCCAGGTCCCTTCCGGCGTGGCGGAGATGCCCGTGACCCGGGTGCGCAGCTCGGTCCGTACGCCGGCCGCGTCGAGCTGCTTGCGGGCGAGGGTGTCGTGCAGCTCCCCGAGGGGTACGTGGGCCCAGCCGATGTCGGCGGCGCCGTTCTCGGAGAGCAGGCCGGTCTTGAAGACCATGGCGGCCAGGCCGAGCGAGGAGTGCCGGGCGGTCGCGTTGAGGGTGGCGACGCCGACGAGGTCCCAGAGGGCCTCGATGGTACGGGCGGACTGGCCGTAGCGGCCGAGCCAGGTCGCGAAGTCCAGGCCGTCCAGGGCCGGGTCGGCGGGGTCGAGGCGGCGCAGGGCGAGGGCGGCGCGGCCGACGGCCGCGCGCTCGGCGAGGGAGAGGTGCGGGTAGCGGGCGAGGGAGCCGGCCAGGTGCAGGGGCACGGGCAGGGCGCTGCGGCGCAGCCGGCCGAGGCGCGGGCCGCGCGGGTCGGCCACGTCGAGGACGGGTACGTCGAGGCGGTCCTGGAGGGGCGCGAGGGCGGCGCCTTGGACGCGGTCGAGGAACCAGCGGTAGGCCGTGCAGCAGCGCAGGTAGACGTGCTGGCCGTTGTCGACGGTGAGTTCGCCGCGCTTGAAGGAGAAGGCGAGCCCGCCGAGCCGGGGGCGGCCTTCGAGGAGGGTCACCTCCAGTCCGGCGTCGGCGAGTTCGAGCGCGGCCGTGACGCCGGCGAGCCCTCCGCCGACGACGACGGCACGGCTGTCGCCGCGGGTGTCGCCGCCGCGGGTGTCGCTGCCGCTCATACGCCCTCCCTGGTGGTGTGGTGCGGTGCGGGAGACGCACCCACCGCCGGAGCGGTTGCCCGGGCGACACCCCCCGCCGCCGGGGTCGGGTGTGCGGCGGGGCGCCCCCGCAGGGCGTCGAACGCGACCCCGCTGTACTTGCCGCTACCGCTGCCCGTTCGACGCACGAGGAGGTGCCGCGGCGCGCGCCCGGCCCCGGCGGCCGTTCGCGTGCGGGCCGCGCCGGGTGCCGCCGCGCGGAGCGTGTCCCCTACCCGCCCTTCCACCGTTCCCCGGGCTCCGCCCGGACCCGGCGAGGGCTCCGCCCCCGGACCCCCGGTCCTCAAACGCCGGACGGGCTGGGTGGTGCGGCCGGCGGTGACGAGCGTCGGCGTGGCCATCAGGCTCGCCTCCGGGAGGACTGGCGGGAGATCGTGCGGGCGTCCAGGCCCGAGAGGCCTCGGACGGCGACGTACGCCTTCTCGTGCGGCGGGAGCGAGACGCGGCCCCGCAGCACCGCCTCCGGCTCGCGCTCGATGCGGTCGAGCAGGCGCCGGTAGATGCCCGCCATGGCGGCCACGCAGGCGCCGCTGCGCCGGTCGAGCAGGGGCAGCAGCCGGTAGCCCTCGACGAACAGGGCCCGGGCGCGCCGGACTTCGTGGTGGACGAGCCCGGGGAAGTCGGAGCCGGCGGGGGCCCGGTCGCCGTGGAAGCCTTCCGCGCAGCCGAACTTGGCGAGGTCCTCGGCGGGCAGGTAGGTCCGCCCGTTGCCCGCGTCCTCCCGGACGTCGCGCAGGATGTTGGTGAGTTGCAGGGCGAGACCGAGGGTGTCGGCGTACTCCGCGGCGCGCGCGGCGTCCGTGCCCCCTGCGTTCGCCGTGCCGAACACGCCGAGCGACAGCCGCCCGATGGCCCCGGCCACGCAGCGGCAGTAGACCTTGAGGTCGTCCCAGGTCTCGTAGGTCTCGCCGCGGACGTCCATCAGGACCCCGTCGATGAGTTCGTCGAGGCCGCCGAGCGGGATCGGGAAGCGGCGGGAGGCGTGGGCGAGGGCGACGGCCACCGGGTCGGTGTCGTCCTCCTCGACCTCCTCGGCCCGGATCCGCCCGAGCAGCGCCCGGGTCTCCTCCAGCCGGACCAGCTTCGCCTCGGGCGGCAGCGTGCCGTCGCCGATGTCGTCGACCCGCCGGGAGAAGGCGTACAGCGCGGACATCGCCTGCCGCTTGTCGGTGGGCAGCAGTCGGATGCCGTACGCGAAGTTGCGCGCCTGCGATCCGGTGACGGCCTCGCAGTAGCCGTAGGCCGCCTGGACGGGTGCGGACACGTGTGCGGTTTGCTCCACGGTCGGGCTCACCCCTTTCTCGACGCGGTGCGCAGGACGGCGGCCACCTCGCGGAGCAGGCCGGTCTTGGTGGGCCCCGGCGGTCCGGGGAGTACGTCGAAGCCGGCGGCGGTGACGGCCCGCAGGGCGGCGCGCCCCCCTCCCACGAATCCCGCGAGCAGCAGGCGGAGCCTGCCGTGCACGCTGCCCACGAGCGGGGTGCCTTCGTCCAGCAGTTCGTGCGCGCGCTCGGCTTCGTAGGCGATCAGGGAGCGCACGGCCATGCCGGCGGACGGGGCGGCCAGGTCCGATTCGGTGACGTGGAACTGCCGCATGTCCTCGGCGGGGAGGTAGATCCGGTCGCGACCGAGGTCCTCCGCGACGTCCTGGAGGTGCTCGACGATCTGCAGGGCGGTGCAGACGGCGTCGGAGCGGCGGATCCGCTCGGGGGTGGCCGTCCCGGTGATCGACAGGACGAGGCGGCCCACCGGGTTCGCGGAGAGCTCGCAGTAGCCGAGCAGGTCGGCGTACGTCTCGTAGCGCGCGACGTGCTGGTCCTGCCGGTTGGCCTCGATGAGGCCGAGGAACGGCTCGGGGGTCAGGCCGTGGGCGCGGACGACGGGCTGGAGGTTCAGCAGCAGCGGGTGACGGGGCGGGCCGTCCGTGCCGCCGAAGACGCGCAGCAGGTCGGCCTCGAAGGCGTCGAGCATGGCGGGGCGGTCGTCGACGGCGGCCGGGTCGAGGCCGAGGAGTACGGCGTCGAGTCCGCCGGGTGCGAGATCGCCGTCCCCGATGTCGTCGACGAGGCGGGCGTAGCCGTAGACCGCCGTCAGGCCGTCGCGCCAGGCGCGGGGCAGGAAGACGGGGGCCACGGGGAAGTTCTCCGCGGCCGCCTTGTCGAGGGTGGCGCGCACGTGGACGGTGTCGGACGAGGAGCGGAGGTCGTGCCCCGGGGTCACCGCCCGCCGCCCGGGGCGGGGACGGCCGTAGAGCCTGGGGGCCGGAGAATTCCCGTAGCCATTGCCGTCACATCTCCCGTTCTACACTGCCGACCCAATACATCCTATTTCGGACACGCCGCCGGGGTATCCCGGGGGTCGCGCCCGGAACTTTTCACGAGCGCTCACCTGTGGGGAATCGTCCCCTCTTGGCTCGATTCAGGACCGCATCAGCTTACGCTGTACAACGCCGCGGCGACCTCCGGGGTATTCGTCGCGCCACTTGATGTCGTCGCGGAATACGGAAAAACACGCCGAGGCCCCCGCCGCGTGAAGCGGCGGGGGCCGGGCGAAACCGGTTGGCGGTCAGCCGTTGGACGCCCTCTCGTAGGCCGAGACGACTTCCTCCGTCGGCCCGTCCATCAGGAGTTCGCCCTTCTCCAGCCACAGCACCCGGTCGCAGGTGTCGCGGATGGACTTGTTGTTGTGGCTCACCAGGAAGACCGTGCCGGCCTTCTCCCGCAGTTCCCGGATACGGTTCTCGGAACGCACCTGGAAGCTGCGGTCACCGGTGGCGAGCGCCTCGTCGATCATCAGGACGTCGTGGTCCTTGGCCGCCGCGATGGAGAAACGCAGACGCGCCGCCATACCGGAGGAGTAGGTGCGCATCGGCAGGGAGATGAAATCGCCCTTCTCGTTGATGCCCGAGAAGTCGACGATGTCCTGGTAGCGCTCCTTGATCTGCTCGCGGCTCATTCCCATCGCGAGACCGCCGAGGACGACGTTGCGCTCACCGGTGAGGTCGTTCATCAGCGCCGCGTTCACGCCCAGCAGCGAGGGCTGGCCGTCGGTGTAGACCTTGCCCGCCTCGCAGGGCAGCAGACCCGCGATGGCGCGCAGCAGGGTCGACTTTCCGGAGCCGTTCGACCCGATGAGACCGATGGCCTCGCCCCGGTACGCGGTGAAGGAGACGCCGCGCACGGCGTGGACCCGGCGGACGCCCGGCGCGTCGCCCTTGCCGCGGCGCATGATCTTGCTGAGCGCGGCGGTGGCGCTGCCCTTGCCGGAGCTGCCGGTGTTCACTCGGTAGACGATGTGGACGTCGTCGGCGATGACGGTGGGGATGCGCCCCTGGTTGTTCTCAGCCACGGCCGTAACGCTCCTCAGCCTTCCAGAAGTACACGAAGCCGCCGAGGCCGATCACCACGGCCCAGCCGACCGCGAAGAGCCAGACGTGCGGCGGCAGGTTCTCCGCGCCGTACTTGTCGATCAGGGCGAACCGGATCAGGTCCATGTAGATCGCGGCCGGGTTCCACTGGAGCACGTCGGAGATCCACTGGGGCTTCGTCGCGAGCATCGCGCTGATCGAGAACATGACGCCGGAGGCGTACATCCACGTACGGGTCACGAACGGCATCAGCTGCGCGAGGTCGGGCGTCTTGGAGCCCATCCGCGCGAAGATCATGGCGAGGCCGGTGTTGAAGGCGAACTGCAGCACCAGCACCGGGGGGACCAGCAGCCAGGAGAGCCTCGGGAAGTTCCCGAAGGCCATCACCACGACGAACACCACGACCATCGAGTAGAGCAGCTGTCCCAGCTGCTGCATCGAGAACGAGATCGGCAGGGAGGCGCGCGGGAAGTGCAGCGCGCGGACCAGGCCGAGGTTTCCGGGGATCGCCCGGACACCCGCCATCAGCGAGCTCTGCGTGAAGGTGAAGACGAAGATCCCGATCACCAGGAAGGGGATGTAGACACCCTTGGGCATGCCGCGGTCCGCCTGCATGATCTTCGCGAAGATCAGCCAGTAGACGAACGCGTTCAGCAGCGGGGTCGCCACCTGCCATACCTGGCCGAGCTTCGCCTGGCTGTACTGGGCCATCAGCTTGGCCCGGGAGAAGGCCATGATGAAGTGGCGCCGGCCCCAGAGCTGGCGCACGTACGCGCCCAGGCCGGGCCGGGCGCCGCTCACCGTGAGGCCGTACTTCCTGGCGAGCTCCGCGGGGCTCAGTCCCGCGTCGGCGGACGGCGGCTTGCTCGTGGCGAGGGCGCCGTCGTGGGTTGTGTCACTCACAAGTTGAAACTTTCGTCTTCAAGATGCGGCCAGGTCTCGGGCATCAGGCAGGTGGCACGAGGCCCATGATCGCGTCATGTTCGCAGACGCGGACTGGTCAGATGACAGGTGGTCTGCCCAGACGGGTCAACCGCCAGACCGTACGCCATCTCATCGGGCGGCGGGGACCACAGGGAGTCGTCCACCCCTCCCGGAAACCGCCGAACCAGGCCTTCAACGCCGGCCCCGAGGGCTTGCGCAGGAGCGTCAGCAGGAGCCAGACGCCCACGTAGACCGGGACCAGCGGCGCGGGCAGGTTGCGGCGCGCGAGCCACACACGATTACGAGCCACCATACGGTGGTAAACGGCGTGCCGGGAGGGGGCCGTGGTGGGGTGCAGCAGGACCATGTCCGCCCGGTAGTCGATCGACCACCCCGCGTCAAGGGCCCGCCAGGCGAGGTCGGTCTCCTCGTGCGCGTAGAAGAACTCCGCCGGAAGCGCCCCGACCTGCTCGAACACCTTCGTGCGCACCGCGTTGGCGCCGCCGAGGAAGGTGGTCACGCGCGAGGAGCGCATCGGGTCCGAGGCACGCAGCCGGGGCACGTGACGGCGCTGGGTGATACCCGTCTCAGGGTCGGCGATCCGGAAGCTGACGATGCCGAGCCCCGGGTCCTCCGCGAAGGCCTGCCGACACAGCTCCGCGGTGTCGGTGCGCTCCAGCAGACCGTCGTCGTCCAGGAACAGCAGGACGTCCACGTCGGAGCCGCCGGGGCCGAAGGCCTCGATGCCGACGTTGCGCCCGCCCGGGATGCCCAGGTTCTCGGGCAGGTCGACGGTGCGGACCCCTTCGGGAAGGTCAGTGACCTTCACGCCCTGGCCCACGACGACGACCTCGACCGGGTCGCCCTCCTGACGGGCCACGGAGTCGAGCAGGGCCTTCAGGTCGTCGGGGCGGTTGCCCATGGTGATGATCACGGCGCCCAGCCGCATCGGCTCGCTCACTTGAGCCTGCTGGAGGCCAGGATCGACACCAGGTGCAGCACGGTCTGGAGCATCGCGATGGCGGCGAGCACGGCGACGCCGACCCGGGACCAGAACAGGTCGCCGCGGATCTGGTCGGCGACGGCCAGCACCAGGATGAGCAGCGAGGCCTCGATGCCCAGGACGAGGCGGTGGAACTTCAGCGCCGCGGCCGCCCGGCGGGCGAGCGCCATGCCGGAGGAGCGCGGCTCGGCCGCCGCGTCCTTGACCACGGGCTTGCCGGCCTGGTGGCGGGCGACGCCGACCAGGTCCGTCTCGGCCTTGATCAGGATCGCGCCGAGCGCCGCGAGGGTGCCCAGGAACGCCCACAGCCAGTCGATCCGGCCGCCGCCCCAGAGGTCGGCGGCGCGCAGGCCGAAGCCGACCAGGACCGCCGCGTCGCACAGGTAGGCGCCGACGCGGTCCAGGTACACGCCGGAGAGCGAGAACTGCTTCTTCCAGCGGGCGACCTCGCCGTCGACGCAGTCGAGCAGCAGGTAGAGCTGCACGGCCACGACGCCGAGTACGGCACCGAGGATGCCGGGCACCAGCAGGGCCGGGAGGGCGAGGACCCCGCAGAGGGTCATCACGTAGGTCAGCTGGTTCGGCGTGACCTTGGTGGTGACCAGGACGCGGGTGATGCGCAGGGAGATCTCACGCATGTAGAGGCGGCCGCCCCAGTGCTCGCCGCTGACCCGGTCCTTGACGCCCGCCGGGTGAACGACGGGCCGGAGTTCAGCTACGGATGGTCTTGGCATAGTCGGCGTAAGCGTCCCTGATCTCGGCGGCGGACAGGTTGAGGTGTTCCAGGATCGTGAAGCGTCCCGGGCGGGTCTGCGGGGCGTACTCGACGGCCTCGACGAACTCGTCGACGCTGAAGCCGATCTCCTCGGGGACGACCGGCAGGCCGTGCCGGCGCAGCACCTGCACGAAGAGTCCGGACTGCTCCGCGGCCCCCCGCAGGTGCATCGCGAAGGCGGCGCCGAGGCCGACCTGCTCGCCGTGGAGCGCGGAGCGCCCGGGGTGGAGCAGGTCGAAGGCGTGGCTGATCTCGTGGCAGGCGCCCGAGGCGGGGCGGGTGTCCCCGCTGATCGACATGGCGATGCCGGTGAGGACGAGCGACTCGGAGAGCACGGTGAGGAACTCGTCGTCGCCGCAGCCGCCGGGGTGGCGCAGTACGGCTTCGCCGGCGGTACGGGCCATCGCGGCGGCCAGGCCGTCGACGGTCTCCCCGTTGATCTCGTGCGAGAGCTCCCAGTCGGCGATGGCCGAGATGTTGGACAGCGCGTCGCCGATGCCGGCGCGGACGAACCGGACCGGCGCCTCCTTGATCACGTCGAGGTCGATGACCATCGCGATCGGGGTGGGCACGCCGTAGGAGCCGCGACCGTTGTCGTTGTCGAGGGTCGCGACGGGCGAGCAGATGCCGTCGTGCGAGAGGTTGGTGGCGACCGCCACCATGGGCAGCCCGACCCGCGCCGCGGCGTACTTGGCCACGTCGATGATCTTGCCGCCGCCCAGGCCGACGACGGCGTCGTAGCGACGGCCCTTTATGTCGTCGGCCAGCTTGACGGCGGAGTCGATGGTGCCGTCGACGACCGGGTACCAGTCGGCGTGCGGCAGCACGGGCTCCAGCTTGGCGCGCAGCACCTGGCCGGACCCGCCGCTGATCGCGATCGCGAGCTTGCCGGACGCCGAGATCCGCTGGTCGGCCAGGAGGCCGGCCAGATCGTCCATCGCCCCGCGACTGATGTCGACGACGACGGGCGAGGGGATGAGCCTCGTCAGTACTGGCATGCGATCGTCCGGCCCTTGGCGAGGTCGTCGTGGTTGTCGATCTCGACCCACTTGACGTCGCCGATGGGGGCCACGTCGATCGTGAAGCCGTCGTTGACGAGCTGCTGGTAGCCGTCCTCGTAGTACAGGTCGGGGTCGCGCTCGAAGGTGGTCTTCAGCGCCTCGGCCAGCTGCTCGGCGGCCTCGGGCTCGATGAGGGTGACGCCGATGTACTCGCCGGTGGCGTCGGCCGGGTCCATCAGCTTGGTGATCTTCCGGACACCCTGACCGTCGGCGGTGACGACCTTCATCTCCTCGTCGGCCAGGTTCTTGACCGTGTCGAGGGCGAGGATGATCTTCTGGCCGTTGCCGCGGGCCGCGAGCAGGGTCCGCTCGACGGACACGGGGTGGACGGTGTCGCCGTTGGCGAGGATCACGCCCTGCTTGAGGACCTCACGCGCGCACCACAGGGAGTAGGCGTTGTTCCACTCCTCGGCCTTGTCGTTGTCGATCAGCGTGATCTTGACGCCGTACTTGGCCTCCAGGGCCTCCCGACGCTCGTAGACGGCTTCCTTGCGGTAGCCGACGACGATCGCGACCTCGGTGAGGCCGACCTCGGCGAAGTTGCCGAGGGTCAGGTCGAGAACCGTCAGGCTCTCCTCGTCTCCCTCGGGGCCGACGGGCACGAGGGCCTTGGGCAGGGTGTCGGTGTAGGGACGCAGGCGGCGCCCGGCACCGGCAGCGAGTACAAGGCCGATCATGCTGGTTCTCCTTCGTCATGTACGGCGGGTGCCCCGGAGGAGACCCAGAAGCGGATGCTCTCCGCGAGCACCACGATTGCCACGAACACGGCCAGGACCGTGAGCGCGACGGGGAAGTCCGATGCGCGCCCCACGAGGACGGCGGCGAGGACCGTGGTCAGCAGGACCCGGCCCTCGTGGCCGCCGATCGTCCGCACCAGCCAGTGCGGGGGCGCTCCGGTGCCACCGCGAATGCGGTACACCGTGTCGTAGTGATGGTAGGCGACCGCCGCGATCAGGCCGAATGCCGCCGGGAGGGCCCCGGGGACGTCCGCCTTGGCGGCGAGCACGAGGACCGTCACGTACTCCCCGGCCCGGAACAGCGGCGGGATCAGCCAGTCGAGGGCGCCCTTGAGCGGAGCCGCGACGGCGAGGCCGGCGGTCATGGCGTAGATCACCGCGGCTGCGATCAGCCGCGGGTCGCCGAACGGCAGGTACAGGGCGGCCCCGATGATCAGCACCGTGCCGAGGGCCGCGACGTACACCGATCCGAAGGTCCCGGCGCGGCCGCGCAGCAGCCGGGCCTGGAGCTCGGCGAGCGGGCCGGAGTCGGTGAGGTCGGCGAGGGCCTGGGCGGCCCGGTCGGTGCGCTTCGCCCTGCGGGTCAGCGAGCGCAGCACGCGACCGGCGGTGGTGTAGAGCGCGCCGAAGGCGCAGCCGACGATCAGCGCGTAGAAGACGATCCGGGGGGTGGTGAAGGCGGTCAGGACCGCGATCATGGCCCAGCGCTCGCCGATCGGCAGGATGATCATCCGGCGGACCCAGACCGTCCAGCCGACGCTGTCGAGCTTGTCGGAGAGGGCCGCCGTCGGGCTCGTGTTGGCGGTGGCGTCGTGGTTGGCCTCGTTGAACGAGAAGTCCACGACGTGCCGGCAGGTCATGAGGACCATGGCGCCGACGGCGAGACCCCACACGTCGTCGCCGTTGCGGGCCGCGCCGAGCGCCAGGCCCGCGTAGAAGGAGTACTCCTTCGCGCGGTCGAAGGTGGCGTCGAGCCAGGCGCCCATCGTCGAGTACTGGAGCGAGTAGCGGGCGAGCTGCCCGTCGGTGCAGTCCAGCACGAAGGAGACGAGGAGCAGCACACCGGCCGCCACGTAGCCCCAGCGCTCGCCGGTGGCGGCGCAGCCGGCCGCGATCAGCGCGGTGATCAGCGACGCGGTGGTGACCTGGTTCGGGGTCAGGCCGCGGCGCGCGCACCAGCGGGCGATGTAGCGCGAGTACGGGCTGATGAAGAAGGTGGTGAAGAACCCGTCGCGGGACTTCACGGCGGTCCGCAGGCGCACGGCCTCGTCGTCCACGGCGGCGACGGCGGCCTTCGCCGCCTCCCGCTCCGCCTCGGTGGCGGGGACGGCCGCGACGAGGGTGCCGAGCTCCGGGCGCTGCACCGTGGTCCCGGCGGCCTCGACGGTGTCGGCGAGCAGGTCCGCGTAGGGGCCGGAGCCGTCGGGGCCGAGCGCGGCGGCCTTGGCGGCGGCCTCGTCGAGGGCCGGACGGGCGCCGGGCTGAACGGAGAGCGCGCCGGTGACGGCGCAGGCGTCGAAGCGCGGGTCGGTCAGCGCGAGGCGCAGGGCGTGCACGTGCCCGACGAAGGCACTGTCGACGACGGCCACGCGCTGGTCGGCGGGGACTCCCGCGAGTGCGGCGGCGGATTCCTTGGGACCGGCGGCGGTGCGGACGTCGAAGCCGAGGGAGCGCAGCTCGCCCGCGAGCGGTGATCCGGGGACCGGCAGGCCGGTGAGGATGACGGTCGGCAGACGAACTCACTCCTTGTGACGGATTGCGGACGGCGCCCCCACGGGGGCGCGGCACGTCGGCTGAGGCTATCGGATGAATGGAAGCCGGGGTTCACCACCCGTTTACGCCCGGACAAGCGGAATATCGCCGGGCGACCGGCCCCGTCGAGTCCTTGGCGGAGCTCGGCCCGGCCATCATTGACGATCATGGCGCCGTACCACAAACGGCGTGGATGTTACGGTGGACACGCCCTGTAGGCGGACGAGCGAGGAAGAGGTGGGTTGATGACCGTCGTAGTGGTCGCGGCCATGCGCAGCGAACTCCGGTGCATCTCCCATCCCCTTTCCCCCGGGGCACCCGACCGCCGGGCCTGATCCCACCACCGACAGGCCCCTGGTCGGCCGGAGCCCCCTTTTCCAAGGGTTCACGTTGACCGACGCAACCAGTACGAGCACGTCCGCCTTCATCGAGGCGTTCTTCACCCTTCACCACGGCCTGCCCCGGCAGGCTCCGGGCTCCGACGCGAGCACCCGTCACCTGCTGTCCCTGTGCGGACCGCTGCCGAAGCGGCCGCGCGTCCTCGACCTGGGCTGCGGGCCCGGCCGCAGCGCCCTGCTGCTGGCCGCCGAGGCGGGCGCGGACGGCGCCGAGGTGACCGCCGTCGACCTGCACGACCCCTTCCTCGAAGAGCTGCGCGCCGAAGCCCGCGCCCGCGGGCTCGCCGACCGGGTCCGTACCGTGCGTGCGGACATGGGCGCCCTTCCCGACGATGAGTTCCCCGACGGCTCCTTCGACCTCGTGTGGGCGGAGGGTTCCGCCTACACCATCGGCTTCGACACCGCGCTCGCGCGCTGGCGGCGGCTGCTCGCCCCGGGCGGCACGATCGTGCTGACCGAGTGCGAGTGGACCGTGGCGGAGCCGTCCCCCGGGGCGCGCGCCTTCTGGGACGCGCAGTGCCCGCTGCGCTCCACCGCCGGGAACCTGGCCGCCGCCCAGAGCGCCGGGTACCGGGTGCTCGGCGTGCACCACCTGCCCGACTCCGACTGGGCCGAGTACTACGGTCCGCTCGCCGAGCGGGTGCGCACCGGCTCCGGCGCCGGCTCCCCCGCGATGGAGGCCGCGCTGGCCGCCACCCGCGAGGAGCTCGACGTACGGGCCCGGCACGGACACGAGTACGGCTACACCGGTTACGTGCTGCGCCCGGTGATCGCCGGCAACGGCGGGGCCTGGCCGGCCCGCCCGGAGACGGCGGCCGACGCGGTCGCCGTACGGGCCGTCAACCTGGCGGCCTTCGAGACCCCGCTGGAGGCGGACCTCGTGGACGCGCTGCGCGCGGACGACGCGTGGCTGCCCGGGCTGTCGTACGTGGCCGAGGGCCCGGACGGGTCGGTGGTGGCGCACGCCCTGCTGACCGCCTGCGAGGTGGACGGGGTACGGGCGCTCGCGCTCGCCCCGGTCGCGGTGGATCCCGCGCTCCAGCGGTCGGGCGCGGGCAGCGCGGTCGTCCGGGCTCTGCTCTCGGCGGCCCGGGAGCAAGGGGAGTCGCTCGTTCTGGTCCTCGGGCACCCGGAGTACTACCCGCGCTTCGGCTTCGTACCGGCGTCGCGGTTCGGGATCCGGGCGCCCTTCGAGGTGCCGGACGAGGCCATGATGGCGCTGGTGCTGGACGGTTCCGTCCCGGTCCCGGCGGGCACGATCGGCTATCCGGCCCCCTTCGGGGTCTGATGCTCCGTTCCCCGCCGCATAGCACGCGGCGGGGAACGGACGTGGACAGATCTTCGAAGTGGGGACAAGCCCCTTTTGTACGGCAGACTGAAGGCCGAAGTCCGAAGCGAAGGATGGGTATGCCGACCACACCAGCCACCGCCGCCAGCAGCGCGACCGACGGCACCGGGACCCAAGAACCGATCATGCTCGAACTGGTCGACGAGTCCGGCAACACGATCGGCACGGCGGAGAAGCTCTCCGCCCATCAGGCGCCGGGACAGTTGCACCGGGCGTTCTCTGTGTTCCTCTTCGACGAGCAGGGCCGGCTGCTGCTCCAGCAGCGGGCGCTCGGGAAGTACCACTCCCCCGGCGTCTGGTCGAACACCTGCTGCGGTCACCCCTATCCGGGGGAGTCGCCGTTCGCGGCGGCCGCCCGGCGGACCCACGAGGAGCTGGGGCTCTCGCCGTCGCTGCTCGCGGAGGCGGGAACGGTGCGCTACAACCACCCGGACCCCGCGTCGGGCCTGGTGGAGCAGGAGTTCAACCACCTTTTCGTGGGACTCGCGCAGGCCGCGGTGCACCCCGATCCGGAGGAGATCGCGGACACCGCCTTCGTCACCGCCGAGGAGCTGGCCAAGCAGCACGCCGAAGTGCCGTTCTCGGCCTGGTTCATGACCGTGCTGGACGCGGCGCGGCCCGCGATCCGCGAGCTGACGGGCGACGCGGCGGGCTGGTAGCCCCCTCCGCGCTCCTCAGCCGGCCGGGGTCGGCGCGGCGGGATGCGGCGCGGGGATCGGCGCGGCGGGGGCCGTGAGCGGCAGGGCCGCCCAGATGACCTTGCCGCCGGTCGACGTGTGCTCGACGTCGCAGACCCCGCCGGACTCCAGCGTGACCTCGCGGACCAGGAGCAGACCCCGGCCGCCGGTCTGGCCGAAATCGGCCTCCAGCGCCTTGGGGCGGTACGGGTGGTCGTCCTCGACGGCCACCCGTACCCACGAGCGGCCGATCGCCACCTCGACCGCGACCTCGGGCGAGAGCAGGGCAGCGTGCCGGACCGAGTTCGTCACCAGTTCGGAGACGATCAGCAGCAGGGAGTACACGATGTCCTGATCGGCGGGCACCCCCTGCCGCCCGAGCAGGTCACGGACCGCGCGGCGGGCCTGCGGAACGGATTCTTCTACCGCGGGGGCGGTGAACCTCCATACCCCCTCGTAGGCGAGGGGGTCGGCCGGAGCCGCCGGCTCCGCCTCCCTGGCCGGCGGGACGCTCCCGCTGACATCCATATTCCGTCCCCCGTCTTCGCGCTCGATCGTCTCCACGCGACAAGAGTGGGGAACGGGCTGGTCCGGACCGAACCGCTGACCAGAAATCAGCGCCAATCGGACGCTTTCCGACCACTGGCGTATGACGGAGTCAGTTTTCGACTGTTCCTGATCCGCTGGATACCATCCGGCGCATGAACTCAGCCGGGGATCCCGCACTCCTCCACACGGTGGCCGACGGGGTGGCGACCGTGGTCGTCTCGCATCCCGCCAAGCGCAACGCCATGACGGCGGCGATGTGGCGCGCGCTGCCCGGGCTGCTGGCGGGCCTGGCCGACGATCCCGACGTACGGGTGCTCGTGCTGACCGGGGCCGGACCGACCTTCTGCGCGGGCGCGGACATCTCCTCGCTGACCGGGGACGAGGACCCGCGGGCCCTCGCCGTGACCGCGGAGGAGGCGCTGGCCGCCTTCCCCAAGCCGACGCTGGCGGCGATCCGCGGGTTCTGCGTGGGCGGCGGCAGCCAGCTGGCGGCGGCGTGCGATCTGCGCTTCGCGGAGGAGGGCGCGTCGTTCGGGGTGACCCCGGCGAAGCTGGGCATCGTCTACCCGGCGTCGTCCACCCGGCGGCTGGCGACGCTGGTCGGCCCGGCCTGGGCCAAGTACCTTCTCTTCTCCGCCGAGTTGATCGGCGCTGAGGCGGCGCTGCGCGCCGGTTTCCTGAACGAGCTGCTGCCGGCCGGTCAACTGGACAAGCGGGTGGCCGAGTTCGCCCGGATCCTGGCTTCGCGCTCGCAGCTGACGCAGGCGGCGGCGAAGGAGTTCGCTGACGGCCGGACGGACCGGGAGGACCACTGGGAGGCGCAGGCGGCCGGAAGCGACGACACCGCGGAGGGTGTCGCCGCGTTCCTGGAACGGCGGCCGCCGGTGTTCACGTGGACCCCGTGAGCCGCCGCACCGTCCCGGGGGGCCGCCCGAACGCGCGGTGTCCGGCGCGGCGCGCCGGGAGACGGGCCGCGGCGGCCCGGCCGGCATGCCCCGCTGATTGCGCGCGGGCGTTCTTCCCTAGCCCAGCGGGTTGTTCCCCCTGAGTTTCGCGACGAGCGCGGCCGGGGCCTTGGCCGGCGAGCCGGCGTCGTAGGGCGGCTGCGGGTCGTACTCCGTCATCAGCTGGACGGCCTGCGCGTACTCGTCCCCGGCGATCCGGCCGACCAGGGTGAGTCCCATGTCGATCCCGGAGGAGACCCCGGCGGCGGTGACGTACTTCCCGTCGGTGACCACGCGCTCCCCGGTGGCCTCGACGCCGAACTTCGGCAGCCGGTCCAGGTACAGCCAGTGGCTGGTGGCCCGCCGCCCGTCGAGCAGTCCGGCGGCCGCCAGCAACAGGGATCCGGTGCACACGGAGGTGGTCCAGGTGGTGCCGGCGTCCACCGCCCTCAGCCACTCCATCACGGCGGGGTTCTCCATCTCCAGCTCGGGGTGCGGCCCGCCGGGCACGACGACGACGTCCGGCCCGGTCACCTCGTCGAGCCCCTTGTCGGCGACGAGCGCGAGCGCACCGTTGTCGGTCCGCACGGGCCCGGGGCGCTCGGACACGAACACGACCTCGGCGTCGGGCAGCCGCCCGAGGGTGTCGAAGGGCCCGACGGCGTCGAGCGCGGTGAAGCGGTCGTAGAGCAGTACGGCGATCTGCATGGCTCCTCCGGAGCGGTGGACGGACAACAGGTCAGGGGGTGCGGGTGGGGCCGAAGCGGCGGCGGTACTCGGCGGGTGGCTGGCCCAGGGTCCTCACGAACGCGCGCCGCATGGCCTCCGGCGTGCCGTAGCCGCAGGCGCGGGAGATCTGGGCGACCCCTTCCGTGCCCTCCTCCAGCAGCCGGCGGGCGTGTTCCACGCGGACCCGTTCCACGAACCGCCCCGGGGTGACGCCCGTCTCCGCCTGGAAGGCGCGCGCGAAGTGCCGTGGCGAGAGGCGGGCCCGTGCGGCGAGGGCGTCGACGCCGAGGTCGCCGTCCGGGTGCTCCGTGATCCACTGCTGGACGTCCCGCAGGGGATCGCGCCGCGCCGTCTGGGCCGCGAGCTGCGCGCTGAACTGGGCCTGATTGCCGGGCCTGCGCAGGAACACCACGAGGTGCCGGGCGATCTTCAGCGCGACGTCCCGGCCGTGGTCCTCCTCCACCAGCGCGAGCGCGAGGTCGATCCCCGCCGTGACCCCGGCCGAGGTGGCCACGGGTCCGTCGCGCACGTAGATGGGGTCCGGCTCGACCACGACGGCCGGGTAGTCCCGCGCCATCTGCTCGCACACGTACCAGTGCGTCGTCGCCCGTCGCCCGTCCAGCAGCCCCGCCTCCGCCAGCAGCAGCCCTCCGGTGCACACCGACACGAGCCGCTCCGCGGCACCCCCGTGGGCGCGGAGCCAGTCGGTGAGCCGCGGCTCGAAGTCGGCCCGGTAGCGGCCCCCGGGCACCAGCAGCGTGGTCCCGGCGCCCGGCCGGGCACTCTCCAGGTCCCCGTCGGGCACCAGCGTCAGGCCACTGCTCGTCCGCACGGGCGCGCCTCCCGGCGACACCGTCCGGATCTCGTACGCCGACCGCCCGGGGAAACGGGCGACGGCGGCGAACACCTCCACCGGCCCGGTCACGTCCAGGCTCTGCACCCCGTCGTAGAGGACGACGAGCACGTCGTTTCGCGGCGACAACCTCATGCCCTCATGGTGGGCCGCCCCGCGCGATGGCCGCAATGACGCGCTTCCCACCTATCCCGCCATGCCGAGGCGCTGCGGATGGGGGCCGACCGGCCCCGCCTCGGGGGCCCGGACACCCCGGTGTCATCCTGTCGGGGTCCCCGCGCCGCCCTTCCGGAGTACCCCCTGAACACCGTCGCCGCCGAGTCCCTGTCGGCCGTCCTCCTCCTCGGGGTACTGGCCTTCGCCGTCTTCCGCCCACGCGGTCTGCCCGAGGCCGCGGCCGCGGTGCCGGCGGCGGGGCTGCTCATCGCCTTGGGGGTGGTGTCGCCCGCCGTCGCCTGGGACCGGGTGCGCGACCTGCTGCCCGTGGTCGGGTTCCTGGCGGTCGTCCTGGCGCTGGCCCGGCTCTGCGCCGACGAGGGCCTGTTCCGCGCCGCGGGCGCCGCCGTCGCCCGGCTCTCCGCCGACCGCGGCCCTACGGCGCTGCTCGGCGGGGTGTTCGCGGTGGCCTCGGTGGTCACCGCCGCGCTGAGCCTGGACGCGACGGTGGTGCTGCTGACCCCGGTGGTACTGGCGACGACGGCCCGGCTCGGGGCCCGGCCCCGGCCGCACGTCCTGGCCACCGCGCACCTCGCGAACTCGGCCTCGCTGCTGCTGCCCGTCTCCAACCTCACCAATCTGCTCGCCTTCACCGCGAGCGGCCTCTCCTTCACCCGGTTCGCGGCGCTGATGGCGCTGCCGTGGCTGGTGGCCATCGGAGTGGAGTACGCGGTGTTCCGCCGCTGGTTCCGGACCGACCTGGAGGCCCCGCCGGAGCACGTGCCGGTGGCCGGGGAGCGGCCGCCGCTGCCCCGTTTCGCACTCGCCGTCCTCCTCCTGACGCTGGCCGGCTTCGCCCTGGCCTCCTTCGCCGGGGCGAGCCCCGCGTGGGCGGCCCTGGCCGGTACGGCCGTGCTGGCCGTCCGGGCCCTGCGGCGCCGGGAGACCACCGCGCGCCGGATCGCGGCCTCGACGGCACCCGCGTTCTGCCTGTTCGTACTGGCCCTCGGGGTGGTCGTGGGCGCGGTGGTGGACCACGGGCTGGGTGACGGGCTGGCCCGAGTGCTGCCGGCCGGGGACTCGCTGCCCGCGCTGCTGGCGACGGCCGCCGTGGCCGCCGTACTGGCCAACCTGATCAACAACCTGCCCGCGGTGCTCGCCCTGCTCCCGCCGGCCGTGCCGGGCGGGCCCGGCCAGGTGCTGGCCGTGCTGATCGGCGTGAACATCGGCCCGAACCTGACCTACGCCGGCTCCCTGGCCACCCTGCTGTGGCGGCGGGTGCTCCGGACGCACGCCGTGCGCGTCTCCGTGTCCGAATTCACCCGCCTCGGCCTGCTGACCACTCCGCTCGGCCTCGCCGCCGCCGTGACCGCGCTGTGGGCCGGTCTGCGGGTGATCGGTACGTGACCCGCGGCCGGTCCGGCGGCCGATCGGCCGCCGGGGCCCCGGGAACGGGCCGATAGGATCGGCGCATCATGACTGCAACCCTCGTCGCCAAGAAGCTCACCGCCGCGCACGGTGAGCGCACGCTCTTCGCCGATCTCGACCTCGTCGTCGCGCCCGGCGACGTCATCGGTCTCGTCGGCGTCAACGGCGCCGGGAAGTCGACCCTGCTGCGCCTGCTGGCCGGGCTGGACACCCCCGAGACCGGTGAACTGCGGCTCTCCCCGCCCACCGCCGCCGTCGGCCACCTCCCGCAGGAGCCGGAGCGCCGGGCGGAGGAGTCCGTACGGGAGTTCCTGGCCCGCCGCACCGGCGTGGCCGCGGCGCAGGCTGAGCTGGACGCGGCGACGCAGGGCCTGGTGGACGGCGCTCCGGGCGCGGACGACGCGTACGCGACGGCGCTGGACCGGTGGCTGGACCTGGGCGGCGCGGACCTCGACGAGCGGGCCGAGGAGGTCGCGGACGACCTCGGCCTCACGGTCGGCCTGGACCTGCCGATGACGGCGCTCTCCGGCGGCCAGGCGGCCCGCGCGGGCCTCGCCTCGCTGCTGCTCTCCCGCTACGACGTCTTCCTGCTCGACGAGCCCACGAACGACCTGGACCTGGACGGTCTGGAGCGGCTGGAGCGCTTCGTCAAGGGGCTGCGCGCGGGCACCGTCGTGATCAGCCACGACCGCGAGTTCCTGACGCGGACGGTCACCAAGGTCCTCGAACTGGACCTGGCCCAGCAGCAGATCAACCTCTACGGCGGCGGCTACGAGTCCTACCTGGAGGAGCGGGCCCGGGCCCGCAGCCACGCCCGCGAGGACTACGAGGAGTACGCGGACAAGAAGTCCGCCCTCGAAGGCCGGGCGCAGATGCAGCGCAACTGGATGGACAAGGGCGTGCGCAACGCCCGCCGCAAGGCGGGCGACAACGACAAGATCGGCAAGAACCTGCGCGGCGAGTCCAGCGAGAAGCAGGCCGCGAAGGCCCGCCAGACGCAGCGGGCGATCGAGCGGCTGGAGGTCGTGGAGGAGCCGCGCAAGGAGTGGGAGCTGCGCATGGAGATCGCGGCGGCCCCGCGCTCCGGCTCGGTCGTGGCCACCCTGCGCGAGGCGGCCGCCAAGCGCGGGGACTTCGCCTTCGGCCCGGCCAGCCTGCAGATCGACTGGGCGGACCGGGTCGCGATCACCGGGGCGAACGGCGCCGGCAAGTCCACCCTCCTGGCGCTGCTCCTGGGCAGGCTGACCCCGGACTCCGGCTCCGCGACCCTGGGCTCCGGCGTCCTGGTCGGCGAGGTCGACCAGGCCCGCGGGTTGTTCCTCGGCGACGAGCCCCTGCTGGAGGCCTTCTGCGCGGCGGTCCCGGACACCGAGCCGGCCGAAGTCCGCACCCTGCTGGCCAAGTTCGGCCTCAAGGCGGCCCACGTCCTGCGCCCGGCGGCCACCCTCTCCCCCGGCGAGCGCACCCGCGCGGCGCTGGCCCTGCTCCAGGGTCGCGGGGTGAACCTGCTGGTCTTGGACGAGCCCACCAACCACCTGGACCTGCCGGCGATCGAGCAGCTGGAATCGGCGTTGGAGTCCTACGAGGGCACGCTCCTGCTGGTCACGCACGACCGCCGGATGCTGGACGCCGTTCGGGTGACGCGCCGCCTGGAGGTCGCGGCCGGCAAGGTCGTCGAGCTGTAGGAAAAGGGGCACGTCCCGAGGTGCCGATCGACTCGAACGGGACTAGCCTCTGTAAGTGAGAGCCGCAACCGCGGAGCACGCCCGCGCGGGCCGGAGTCCCCGGAGTCCCGCGTCGACTGGAAACGTGCTTTCGCATTTCCCGCGGCCCTGTATCCGATCCGCGCTGCGCATTCTGATCCTGCGGCTGCGGTTCCGCCTCCTCACACCTCGAATGGGGTGCGAGAGAGCGGAAGGAAAGGGAAATTCTCATGTTTGCACAGAGAGCGAAGCGCCTGTTCGCAGTGTCCGCTGCCGGTGTTCTGATGGCCGGCGGAGCCGCCCTCGCGACCGCCGGTTCCGCTTCCGCGGCAACCCCGACGCAGCACGTCAGCTACGTCGCCGGTGGCTGGGACCACGATGACGACGGCGGCTACGGCGGCTACGGCGGCTGGCACGGCCACCACGGTGGTTGGGACAACGACGACGACTACGGCAACTGGGGCGGCGGTTGGGACGACGACTGCGGCTGATCCCTTCGACCCTGGCCGGCGCGGCCCTTGACGGGGCCGCGCATCGGCCTGTCCGGTGGCTTCGGCCGCCCTCCTCCTATCGGTCCGCCGGGGCGCGCCGGGTGCGCGCCATCTTCCGGGCCACGAAGTCGCGCGGGAGGTGTCGGACCGCCAGCGCGTAGGCGCGGTAGCGGCGGCCCGTGATGCTGAGGGGGCGGCGCAGCGCCAGATCCCGCAGCGCACGGTCGACCACCGCTTCCGGTTCCAGCCAGACCGCGTCGCGCAGTGAGCTGACGTCCATCCCCGCCCGCTCCTGGAACTCGGTGCGGGTGAAGCCGGGCACGACCGCGAGGACGCGGACGCCGTAGGGCTCCATGTCCACCCGGAGGGATTCGCTGAAGGCGGTGATCCAGGCCTTGGCCGCGCCGTAGGTCCCCGTGGGCAACAGACCCGCCACCGAGGAGACGTTGAGGACGGCTCCCCGGCGGCGTTCGCGCAGGCCCGGCAGGAGGGCGTGGGTGAGCCGGAGCGGGACCTTGACCAGCAGGTCCAGCATCCGCTCCTCGTCCTCCACGGGGCTGTGGGGGAACGGCGCCGGCAGTCCGAAGCCCGCGTTGTTGACCAGGACGTCCACGGGCCGGGCTCGGTCCGCGAGCCGCTCGACGACCGACGCGCACTGGGCCGGGTCCAGCAGGTCGGCCGGCAACACCTCGCAGGCCACGGCGAATTGCCGGCCCAGCTCCCCGGCGAGGGCGTCGAGGCGGTCCTTGTCGCGGGCCACGAGGACCAGGTCGCAGCCCTTGGCGGCGAATCCGCGGGCGAAGGCGGCGCCCAGTCCGGCGCTGGCGCCCGTGATCAGTACGGTCGTGCTCATCGTCGACGTGCTCAAGGCGGGTTCACTTTCCGGTGGTTGCCGCGGCGGCGTATTCCTGGGCGACGTCGACGAGGAACGCCGCCTCGTCCGCCAGGTCCCCGTCCGCCTTCGTGGTCTGGATCGCGGCCGGCAGTTCCAGCGCGGCCGCCTCGCCCGGCTGCCCGGGCAGTCCGTCGAGTTTCGCCTGCCGCGCCTCCCGCAGTACGCGGGCCAACGCGGCGGCGGTGCGTCGCTGTTCGGGTACCCCGCGTCCGGCGACGTGGTCGCGGGCCTGCTCCAGGGCGCCCGGGGCGACGTACTCCCCCAGGATCAGGATCGCGTCGCGCGTCTCGATGACCTTGCGGTAGACGAGCAGGTTGCGCGGGACGGGCGGCCACAGCAGTTCCACCACCCGCCCGGCCCGCGGCTTGTTGAGGGCCACGTGCGGTACGGCCTGGACCAGGTCGCGCCACAGCGGCCACAGCCGCCACGCGATGGCGATGTCGGCGGCGCCGCGCCGGAAGGTGAACAGCGTGGGCACCAGGATCGCGGCGGCGCGCAGCAGGCCGTGCAGGTTCATCAGCAGCGGCAGGGCGGGCATCGCCCAGGTGCTGCCGAAGAGGCCCTTGAGCAGGTACGCGAACCAGAAGAGGCCCGCGAGCGCGGTGCCGAGCCCGAACAACCGCAGCCCGGCGGCCAGGCCCCTGCTCTCGGTGCGGCGGCTGTAGCGCCAGCACAGGGCCACGCAGACGGTGTTGGCCACCAGGTGCGCGGAGATCAGGACCAGCCAGTAGGCGAGGGAGGGCACCGGGTCGCCGACCGGCGGCATGGTGTGGCCGCCGTGTGCGGGCGCGGCCACGTCCAGGGCGTACAGGGCCCCGAGCCATCCCACGGTCGCGACGCAGGAGGCGAGTTGGAGCCGCCGGCCCTTGGTGGTGGCGGCCACGAAGTAGAGCACGGCGCCCGCCGATAGGACGCCGCTGAAGTTGCGGAAGAGCCCGATGGCGTGGGCGTAGTCGGGGCCGCGGCGCATCGCGTAGGCGACCACGTCGGGCAGGTTCAGGGTCATCGCGGCGGCCGCGGTGGCCACGGCAAGCCACAGGCCGCGCTGTTGCGGGGAGCGCAGGGCGCCGGGGGCGCGGAGCAGCAGCGCGATCCACAGGCACGCCACGCTGGGCACGGCGAGCCAGTTGCCGAAGGCGGTCAGGTCAGCGGCCACCGTTCCTCCGCTCGTATCCCATGGCGGACTCCAGCCGGGCCAGGGTGTCGCGGGGCGTGGCCGCGGCCGCGTGCGGGGCGGTGTTCGCCGTGCGGATGCGGATCATGCTGGCGAGCATCTCCGCTTCCTGCTCCTGGCGGGTGGTGTAGTTGGTGCGCCCGAGCACGGTGAGGGCGTGGCCGTCGTCGACGTCGGCGTCGTCGGCTTCCACGGAATGGTGACCGAAGAGGATGTGGCCCAGTTCGTGGAGCACGATGTGCTCCCGGTGCAGCGGAGTGGTCTGCGCCTCGTAGAAGACGTAGTCGACGCTGACCGTTCCCACCCAGAGTCCGCAAACCCCCGTCTCCGCCGCCTCTTTGGGAAGCGGGTGCAGGCGGATGGGGCGGCCGCGCTGCTCGGCTATTCGGCTGCAGAGCTCATCCAGGGAGAATGGATGGGGTAATTCCAGATGGCCGAGAATGTTCTCGCACCTTTTGCGCAGACTGATTCGCCGGTGGGACATGTGATCCCTCTTCGGACCCTTTCTCGGGCAGCGTCTGTAGGCGTGCGGGGGCATGGGCATGGTGTCCTGTGCCTTCAAACCGGCCTCGGGGAACATCGGTCCTGAGGGGAACGCGGAAGCCCGTCCGCCGAGTGACGAACGGGCGTTCCACATGCCTACATATCTTCTGCCGCCATTGGCAAGGCAACTCCCCTGGTGGGGAAGGTATTCGGCCATGCTTGCCGGGCCCGCGCGAGAGGTGCGCGAGGGCGTTCCCGCTACCGCTTGCGGCGGTCCTCGGGGCCGGTGAGGCCGGCCCTGCGCAGGGCGTCCGCCATCGCGCTGTTGGCGGGTGCGGGGGCGCTGCCGCCGCCCTGCCGCCGGCCCTGACCCCGCTGGTCCTGGCCCTGGCCCTGGCTCTGGCCCTGCCTCTGGCCTTGGCCGCCA
This sequence comes from Streptomyces sp. NPDC002467, assembly GCF_042889825.1. Taxonomy (NCBI): domain Bacteria; kingdom Bacillati; phylum Actinomycetota; class Actinomycetes; order Kitasatosporales; family Streptomycetaceae; genus Streptomyces; species Streptomyces sp. NPDC002467. The sequence continues at coordinate 205,519 of NZ_JBIARJ010000004.1, forward strand.
CCGCGCCGGCCCTGTCCCTGCCCCTGACCGCCACCAGCGCCGCGCTGCTGCGGCGGACGGCCTCCGCCCGAGCGGCGTTCCTGGCGGTCCTGCCCGGGGGCGCCGCCCGCCGGGCGGTCGGCCTCGTCCTCCAGACGCAGCGTCAGCGAGATGCGCTTGCGCGGGATGTCCACGTCCATGACCTTCACGCGGACGATGTCGCCCGGCTTGACCACGTCCCGCGGGTCCTTGACGAAGTTCTTCGAAAGGGCCGACACGTGCGCCAGCCCGTCCTGGTGGACGCCGATGTCGATGAAGGCGCCGAAGGCGGCCACGTTGGTGACCACGCCCTCCAGGATCATCCCGGGGGCCAGGTCGCCGATCTTCTCCACGCCCTCCTTGAAGGTGGCCGTCTTGAAGGCGGGGCGCGGGTCGCGGCCCGGCTTCTCCAGCTCGCGCAGGATGTCGGTGACCGTGGGCAGACCGAAGGCCTCGGTGACGAACTGCTCCGGGCGCAGCGAGCGCAGTACGGAGGTGTTGCCGATCAGGGCCGCCACCTCGCCGCCGGACGTCTTGCCCATGGACCGGACGACCGGGTACGCCTCGGGGTGCACGGCGGAGGCGTCGAGCGGGTCGTCGCCGCCGCGGATGCGCAGGAAGCCCGCGCACTGCTCGTACGCCTTCGGGCCGAGGCGGGCCACGTCCTTGAGGCCCTTGCGGCTGCGGAAGGGGCCGTTGGCGTCGCGGTGGGCGACGATGTTCTCGGCGAGGGTGCCGCTGATGCCCGAGACCCGAGAGAGCAGCGGCGCGGAGGCGGTGTTGACGTCCACGCCGACGCCGTTCACACAGTCCTCGACGACCGCGTCGAGGGAGCGGGAGAGCTTCACCTCGGACAGGTCGTGCTGGTACTGGCCGACGCCGATCGACTTCGGGTCGATCTTCACGAGTTCGGCGAGCGGGTCCTGGAGGCGGCGGGCGATGGAGACCGCGCCGCGCAGGGACACGTCCATGCCGGGGAGTTCCTGCGAGGCGAAGGCGGAGGCGGAGTACACGGAGGCGCCGGCCTCCGAGACCATCACCTTGGTGAGCCCCAGCTCGGGGTGGCGGGTGATGAGGTCCCCGGCGAGCTTGTCGGTCTCGCGGGAGGCCGTGCCGTTGCCGATGGCGACCAGCTCGACCGCGTGCTCCTTCGCGAGGCGGGCCAGCTTGGCGAGGGACTCGTCCCACTTGTTGGCGGGCACGTGCGGGTAGATCACGTCGGTGGCCACGACCTTGCCGGTGGCGTCGACGACGGCGACCTTCACCCCGGTGCGGAAGCCCGGGTCGAGACCGAGGGTGGCGCGGGTGCCGGCGGGGGCGGCCAGGAGCAGGTCGCGCAGGTTCGACGCGAAGACCCGTACGGCCTCGTCCTCGGCGGCGGCGCGCAGCCGGGTCCGCAGGTCGATGCCGAGGTGCACCTGGATCTTGGTGCGCCAGGACCAGCGGACCGTGTCCGCGAGCCACTTGTCGCCCGGGCGGCCGCGGTCGGCGACGCCGAAGCGGCGGGCGATCATGCCCTCGTACGTGGAGGGGCCGGGAACGTCGGAAGGCTCCTCCGGCTCCAGCTCCAGGGTGAGGACGTCCTCCTTCTCGCCGCGCAGCATCGCCAGCACGCGGTGCGAGGGCAGTGCGGTGAGCGGCTCCGCGAAGTCGAAGTAGTCGGCGAACTTGGCGCCCGCCTCCTCCTTGCCGTCGCGGACCTTGGCGGCGAGCCGGCCTCGGCCCCACATCCGCTCGCGCAGTTCGCCGATCAGATCGGCGTCCTCGGCGAACTTCTCGGTGAGGATGGCGCGGGCGCCCTCCAGGGCGGCGGCCGGGTCGGCGACGCCCTTGTCGGCGTCGACGAACGCGGCCGCCGCGGCGGCGGGTTCGACCGACGGGTCGGTCAGCAGCCCGTCGGCGAGCGGCTCCAGACCGGCCTCGCGGGCGATCTGCGCCTTGGTGCGGCGCTTGGGCTTGAACGGGAGGTAGATGTCCTCCAGCCGGGCCTTGGTGTCGGCCGCGTTGATCCGCGCCTCCAGCTCGGCGTCGAGCTTGCCCTGTTCCCGTACGGAGTCGAGGATCGCCGCGCGCCGGTCCTCCAGCTCGCGCAGATACCTCAGCCGCTCCTCGAGGGTGCGCAGCTGGGCGTCGTCGAGCATCTCGGTCGCTTCCTTGCGGTAGCGCGCGATGAACGGCACGGTCGAGCCGCCGTCGAGCAGCTCGACGGCCGCCTTGACCTGCCGCTCCCGTACGCCGAGCTCCTCGGCGATCCTGCCTTCGATGGACGTCGTCACGATCGGGTCCCGCCTGCCTTCGTTTGCACTGGAAGGCTGCCAATTGTGGCAGGTGGCGGTGACGGACGGCGGGAGGCCCGGGCGTCAGCCGCGCAGGTCGGGCGGGAAGGCGCCGGCGGCCATGGCCTGGCGCACGACGGCGCCGCCGAGTTCGGCGAGGCGGGCGAGGCCGTCGGCGCCGAGGTGCTCGTACGGGGCGGCGTCGAGGCGGTCGGTGTCGGTCTCCAGTTGCTCGCGCAGGGCGGCGCCGTGCTCGGTGAGGGTGCCGTCGGCGTCGAGCACGCCGCGTGCGCGGAGCCGGTCCGCGGCGGCGTCCAGGTCCGCCTGGTCCCAGCCGCGGATGCGCTTGATCCACTTCGGGCTCATGCCCTTGCCGGTGGCGGTGTGACTGAGGAGGGCCTCGACGGGGTCGAGTCCCGCGAGGAGCAGGGCTGCGAGGTGACCGTCTCCGCGGTGCTCGCGCAGCAGGGTCGCGGCGTGCCAGAGCCGCAGGTGCGGTTCCTCGGGGACGGGGAGGTCGGCGTGGGCGGCGTAGAGGACGCGGGCGTGCCGGGTGCAGCCCTCGGTGGCGCGTATCGCCAGGTCCGCGGCCTCGACGAGCTCGGCGGACCCCATGGTCTCGGGGCCGAGCAGCCGGCGCAGGGTGGTGTCGGCGGCCCGCAGCCGGGCGGCGAGGACCTGTTCGGGGCCGGCGGTGTCCCAGACGGCGGGCAGGTACCGGGCGACGTGGTCGTGGCTGTAGTTGTAGAACGTGGCCGTCACGGAGCCGGCCCCGACCGCGCCCATGGCGGCGGAGCGTTGGGCGAGGTTGACGGCGACGGGATCGGTGATCCCCAGGGCTGCGAACTCCTTGGCTGTGTCCGGCGAGAAGTAGATCGTCGAGTGCAGCGGGTTGATGGCCGCGTGCCAACAATGCCGGGCCGCGAGCGGGGGAATCGTCATGCCGGCCAGGTTACCGACTGCTCAGTATGCCGGGAACCCTCGCGGGTGGCCTGGCTCGATCCGGCCCGTACGCCGCCCCTGCGCCCCCCTGCCCGCGGCCGCACGACCCGGGGCTCCGACCCGGCTCCCGGCCCCCGGCCCCGGCGCCAGGCCCTGGGCTCCCGGCCGGGCGTGCCCCGCCCGGGTCCATCCGTCCGGCGAGGGCGCCCCTCGCCCCCACCGGACGGAGCCGCGCACCACGGACCCCCGCCGGGCCCGGTCCGAACGCCCGGGCCGGACGGACGGACGGGCGGACGGACGGGCGCAGGCCGGGCGGGGTCGCCCCGGCCCCGCCCGGTAGGGGCTTCGGGGTGGGGGTGGGGACCGGTCCTATCCGGCCGATCCGGAGAGGTGGGGACGGCGGACCGAGGCGGGCTTCCCGGTGGGCGGCGGCCGTCCCGGCACCCGGGCGACCCGTGCCACCGGACCCGGCACCGCCGCCGCGCCGCAGGTCACGGCGTTCGGGGCGGCCACGCGGGGGCGCCGACACTCCGGCCGGGCCCCGCCGAGGCTCCCCTCCACCCCGCGGGGCGCAACGGCCGGATGACGTTCGTGTGAAAGCAGGGGCCATGGACATGACCTGATGCGTCACGCGTGAATACCGTCGGACGACGAGACCTTGAACCGATGTGTCTCCCCTACCACTTGGAGCCATTCGTGCACCGCAAAGTCATCGCCCCGAGCGTGCTCGCCGCTTCCCTGCTGCTGGTGATCCCGGCATCCGCGGCGAGCTACGGTCCGGGCGCCCCGGGTATCGGCGATCCCTACTACCCGGCCAGCGGCAACGGCGGATACGACGTGTCGCACTACGACCTGCGCCTGCAGTACCAGCCGCAGACGGACCTGCTGGAGGGAACCGCCACCCTCCTCGCCACCGCCAAGCAGGACCTGTCCCGCTTCAACCTCGACTTCGGGCTCCAGGTCAGCGAGATCAGGGTCAACGGCGTCAAGGCGAAGTTCGCCACCTCCGGCGCCCAGGAGCTGGAGGTCACCCCCGCCAAGGCGGTCGCCCGCAACACCCCGCTCACCGTCGTCGTCAAGTACGCGGGCAAGCCCTCCGAGCTGAAGGTGGACGGCTGGACGGCCTGGCAGCGCACGCCCGACGGCGGCGTGGCCGCGCAGGAGCCCGACTCGGCGGTCTGGTGGTTCCCGAGCAACGACCACCCGCTCGACAAGGCCACCTTCGACGTATCGGTCAACGTCCCCGACGGCACCCAGGCCATCAGCAACGGCGTGCTCCAGTCGCAGACTTCACGGCTCGGCTGGACCAGGTACAACTGGCGCTCCAACAAGCCCCAGGCCACCTACCTGGCCACCCTCGCCGTCGGCAAGTTCGACATCACCACCGACAAGACGGCGAGCGGACTCCCGATCCTCAACGCCTACAGCAAGGACCTCGGCGACAACGCGGGGGCGGCGCGAGCGAGCGTGGAGCGGACCGGCGAGGTCGCGGAGTGGCTGGAAGGGGTCTTCGGGCCGTACCCCTTCAACGCGCTGGGCGGCTACGTCCCGAACGTGACCGCCGGCTTCGCGCTGGAGACGCAGACCCGCCCCTTCTACGGGCCGCGCCAGTTCCAGAACGGCGCGAACGTCTCGGTGGTCGTGCACGAGCTGGCCCACCAGTGGTACGGCGACAGCGTCTCGGTGGACGGCTGGAAGGACATCTGGATCAACGAGGGCTTCGCCCGCTACAGCCAGTGGCTGTGGTCGGAGAAGGAGGGCGAGGGCACCGCGCAGGAGCTCGCCGACTGGGCGTACGGCCTGCGCCCGGCGGAGGATGCGTTCTGGCAGGTCAAGCCGGGTGACCCCGGTCCGGAGAACCAGTTCCACGGTGCCGTCTACGACCGTGGCGCCATCGCGCTCCAGGCGCTGCGCAACCGAATCGGCGACGAGAAGTTCTTCCGGATCCTCAAGGGCTGGCCGACCGAGCGCGCCTACGGCAACGCGAAGGTCGCGGACTTCGTCTCGTACGCGGAGAAGGTCTCCGGGCAGCCCCTCGCGCAGCTCTTCCAGACCTGGCTGTACACCCCGGGCAAGCCGGACGCCTCGGCCCTGAACCCCACGGCCCCGGGCGCCTCGGCGCGCTCCCTCTCGGCCCCGGTCGCCAAGACCGAGCCGAAGTCCTGGAAGAAGATCGCGGAGACGAACACGATCCACGAGCACGCGGAGCACGAGGAGCGCGGCGGGCGCTGAGTCCCGTCCCGTCAGCGGGCGGCGGCGTGCCACCGGGCGCGCGCCGCCCGCGCGATGGGCAGGTACCGCAGCCGCTCGGGCAGCAGCGGTACGAGGATCCGCGCGGCCGTGCTGAACCGGCGCAGCCGGCGCTCCTGGGCCGCGCTCCACTCCAGTCCGAGGACGGCCCGCGCCTCGGGCGGCATGTACCCGACGGTGACGAAGGCACGGAAGTGCAGGAACGCGGCGCGCAGCGCCGGCCAGAGGAGCCGCAGAAGGAGCCGTGCGGCGAGCGGGCCGACCTCGGGCCGGGGCAGCGGCACGTCGGTGGCGAGGAGCTCTCGGGCGACCTTGGTCGGCTCGATCTCCTCGGCCAGCATCCGCGCCCAGTACGTCCGGTACTCCTCGATGCTCTGCGGCATGTCCCGGTCGCGCAGGCCCAGGATCCGGCCGACCTGGAGCCATTCCCGGTAGAGCTGCCGCTCCTGCGCGGGGGTGAAGCGGCGCAGCAGGTAGCGCCCGGCGTAGAGGTAGATCGGGAAGCCGGTGGCGTGCACCCAGGCGTAGCAGGCGGGGTCGAGGGAGTGGTACGGGCGGCCGCGGGTGTCGGTGCCCTGGATGTCCTTGTGCAGGCGGCGCACCCGGCGGCCCTCCTCGGCGGCCTCCTCGCCGCCGTACACCCACAGTTGGACCGAGCGCAGGGAGCGTTCGCCACGGCCCCAGGGGTCGGTGCGGAAGACGGAGTACTGATCGACTCCGGCCCCGATGGCCGGGTGCGCGACCTGGAGGGTGAAGGCGGCGGGCAGCATGAGCAGGGCCCGGACGTCGCCCGCGATGGTCCACAGCACGCCGCCGGGCGGGGGCGGCTCGGGCTCGGTCCGGCCGCCGGGCTTCCGGTGCGCCCCGGTCCCGGAGACCGCCCGCCGCTCGGTCCCGCTCATGTGCGCCCCCAGGGTGTCGATCTCGCCGATACCCAGTATGACCTGCGGACGGATCGGGCCGCCGGGCCCGGGCCGGCCGCCGGGCGTCCCACGACGCGCGACGGCGCCCGGGCGCCCGGGTCGCCACCTTGTCGTGGCCCGGACAGAAAGTCGCCGCACGGGTGTTACCCAGAGGTAACCGCGGCTGCTTGGATGGCGGAGCCGATCTTCCCCCGCAGGAACGATGGAGTCCTCATGCTGCCTTCCCCCCGCCGTCACCGCGCCGCCGCCGCGGTCGTGGCCGCGATCGCCGCCGGCACCCTGGCCGCCACCACCGCGCCCGCCGCCACGGCCGCGGAGAGCGCCGCCGCGCCCCGGCTCAGCGTCCTGTCGTACAACGTGTTCCTGATGAGCAAGAACCTGTACCCGAACTGGGGCCAGGACCACCGGGCCGCGGAGATCCCGAAGGCCTCCTTCTTCCAGGGCCACGACGTGGTCGTGCTCCAGGAGGCCTTCGACAACGGCGCCTCGGACGCGCTCAGGGCCAACGCGGCCGCGCAGTACCCGTACGCCACCCCGGTCGTCGGCCGCAGCAAGAGCGGATGGGACGCCACCGGCGGCTCGTACTCCTCCACCACCCCGGAGGACGGCGGCGTCATGGTGCTCAGCAAGTGGCCGATCATCCGCAAGGAGCAGGTCGTCTACAAGGACGCCTGCGGCGCCGACTGGTGGTCCAACAAGGGCTTCGCGTACGTGGTGCTGAACGTGAACGGCACCAAGGTGCACGTGGTCGGCACCCACGCCCAGTCCACGGACCCGGGCTGCGGCGCGGGCGAGGCGGCGGAGATGCGCGCCCGTCAGTTCCGCTCCATAGACGCGTTCCTGGACGGGAAGAACATCCCGGCCAACGAGCAGGTCATCGTGGCGGGCGACATGAACGTCGACTCGCGCACGCCGGAGCTCGCCTCCATGCTGGCCAACGCGGACCTGGCGCCCTCCGACACCCGCACGGGCCACCCGTACTCCTTCGACACGGCGCTGAACTCGATCGCCAACTACCGCTATCCGACGGACCCCCGCGAGGACCTGGACTACGTCCTGTACCGCAAGGGCAACGCCCGTCCGGCGGGCTGGGAGAACAACGTCGTCAAGGAGGAGTCGGCGCCCTGGACCGTCTCCAGCTGGGGCACCTCCTACACCTACTCCAACCTCTCCGACCACTATCCGCTGATCGGCCGCTAGTCCGGCTGTGGGGTGCGGCCCGGCCCTCCGGTCGCACCCCACACCCCGTCGCGGCCCCGCTACCGCTCCCCCGGGGCGCCGGCGTGCGTGGCGCACCAGTCGGCGAACGGGCGCAGGGCCCGCCAGGACGTGCGGACGCGGTCGAGGGCCTCGCGGGTGCCGACCCAGGCGTCGGGCGGCCAGCCGCGGTGGGCGTAGACGCTGCGGTAGCGGAGCAGGTCGAGGCGGGGGTGGTCGGCCGCGACGCCGCGCGGCCGGGTCTTGAGCCGTTCGCCCGCCAGCTCGAACCCGTCGGCCCGGAGGGTTTCGAGGACGGCGGCCAGTTCCTCCCCCGGACGGTCGGCGTCCACGGCGGCCCGGTAGCGGGCGAGCTGCTCGGAGGAGGGGCCGTGGAGCCCGGCGGCGACCATGAGGCCGTCGGCGTCGACCGCGACGTAGTAGCCCTGTGAGGTGTGCGCGCCCTGCTGGGTCTTGTAGGGCGTCTTGTCGGCGGAGAACCGGACGTCGCGGTACGGGCGGAAGATCTTCGCCGGGCCGAACTCGGCTTCGAGCTCGGCGCACAGCTCCTGGATCGGCTCGCGGACGGCCGACTCGTACGTCTCCTTGTGCGCGGTCCAGTAACTCTTGGAATTGTCCGCGGTCAGGGCCTCGTAGAAGGCGAACGCCTCCTGGGGGAAACCGGAGAAAGCCATGACGCCAGTAGACACCGACGGACCGCGCCGCGCAGCCCGCGGGAACGGGGTGCGACCCGGCCGGACGGCCGCGTCGCACCGTTCCGCGCCCGCTCAGCCGGCGGCCTTGGCGCGCTCCCATTCCGTGGCGTAGTCCTGGAAGATCTCCCGCAGGTGGTGGCCGATCTTCAGGTAGTCCAGGTCGTCGAGGTTGGCCGGCGAGACCCGCACGGACCACTCGGGCCCGTCGAACCGCCGCCGTTGAGCAGCACCACCGAGGTCTGCTCGGCGAGCCGGAACAGCGGGTCGACGGGCTCGTGGTTCTTCTCCGGGAAGTCCGCGAAGTCCTTGCCGTGGACCCGCTCCGCCTCGGCCAGCAGGTCGAGTTCGACGTAGTAGCCGGCCCGACCGTCGTCCTCGGCGATCTTCATCTGGGCGCCCTCCAGCAGGAGTCCGAGGCGCCGCCGGACGATCTCGCGGATGCGCTCCTGCCGATCTTCTTGACGATCCGGTTGAGGTCGGCGCGGGCGCCGACCATCGTGACGACGTCCCCGCGCTCGACGACGGTCTCCGGGGTGGCGGGCAGGTGCTGTTCGCCCCGGAGCACCCCGGTGACGTAGACCCCGTCGCGCAGTTCGGGGTGGTCCCGCTGGATCCGGTCCAGGGTCTTGCCGGACACGGCGCGGTCGGTCACCGCGATCTGGCTGGTGGCGAGCGGGGTGTCCAGACCGGGGATCCCGGGGGTCTCGGGGCCGATGGCCCGGCCGGCCTCGATGGTGTTGGCGCGGCGTCCGACGACCAGCACCAGGTCGGAGAGGGTCAGTTCGAGCCCGGGGTCGGGGGTGAGGGTCCTGGAGCCGCGTTGGACGGCCTCGACGGTGATCCGGCCGCCGTGGTCCGACTCCAACTGCCCGACGGTACGGCCGTCGGCGTGCGTGACCAGGTACGTGCGGCCGACCAGGCCGGGCAGTGCCTCGCGCTCGTCGTTCTGCAGGCCGCCCGCGCCCCCGCCGCGCATCCGCTCCCACAGCGAGCGGGAGGAGTCGCGCAGGTCGACGCGCAGCAGCATCGGCATGATCTGGCTGGTGTAGATGACGATGGTGACCAGGCCGAAGAGGTGGCAGACCGTGTAGGCGGTGGCCACGTGGCCCTGGTGCGTGCTGATCTGTTCGGCCGTCAGGTCCGGGAGCTTGCCGATCGCCTCGGTGGCGGTGCCGACGACGGCGGACTCGGTCGCCGCCCCGGCGAGGATGCCGGAGGCGGTTCCGACGTCGAGGTCGAAGGCCTTGGCCAGGAAGTAGGCGATGCCGAGCACGCTGACCAGTTCGATCAGGCAGAGCGTGAAGAAGCGCAGGCTCTTGCGGTTGAGGTTGGCGAAGAACTGCGGTCCCGCCAGGTAGCCGAGGGTGATCGGGCCGACGCGCACCTTGCCGAGCAGGTAGCCGAGGGCCAGGCAGAGGAAGAGGGCGAGTTCGGGGTGGTCAGTGAGCACGCCCATCGGCACTCACCCGGCCTCGCCCGGCCCCGGATCCATCAGGGGTGAATATGATTATTTCACCAGCTTTGTCCGGTGGGCGGTGATCCGCCCACCGGACTCGCCCATCCGGGTTACGGGGCTTCGCCGGCCTCCGCGTACAGGCCGTCGATCAGGTCCCCGTACTTCTCCCGGACCACCCGGCGGCGGAGTTTCAGCGACGGGGTGAGCTCCCCCGTCTCGGGGCCCCACTCCTCCGTCAGCAGCCGGTACCTCTTGATCTGTTCGGTCCGGTTCAGTCTCGCGTTGGCCGCCTCGACCGCGCGGGCGATCTCCTCCCGGACGGCCGGGTGCCCGGCGAGCTCACCGGGCGAGGCGGCCTCGATGCCCCTGGCCGCAGCCCACACCGGGGCGAGTTCCGCGTCCAGGACCAGCAGGGCGACGAGGTAGGAGCGGCCGTCGCCGTGCACCAGCGCCTGGCCGATCAGCGGGTGCTCCTTGACGGTGTTCTCCACCAGGGCCGGCGAGACGTTCTTGCCGTTCGAGGTGATGATCAGTTCCTTCTTGCGGTCGGTGATCCAGAGGAACCCGTCCTCGTCGAGCCGGCCGATGTCCCCGGTCGGGAACCAGCCCTCTGCGTCGGCCGCGCCGTCCACCGATCCGTCGGGGCGCAGGTAGCCGGCGAAGACGGTCTCGCCGCGGGTGAGGATCTCCCCGTCCTCGGCGAGCCTCAGCTCCAGCCCCTCGATCGCGCGGCCCACCGAGCCGAGCCGGAAGCCGTCCGGGCTGTTGACCGTGCACACGCCGGAGGTCTCGGTGAGCCCCCAGGCGTCCATGATGGTGATCCCCCAACCGGCCCAGAAGCGCACCACGTCGAGGGGCATCGGCGCGGTGGCGCTGGCCGTCCAGACGAGCCGGTCCAGCCCCGCGAGGCGCAGCAGCGGGTCCAGGACCTGTTCCTTGGCCTGCGCGTACGAGGCTTCGAGCGCGGCCGGGACCTCCTCGGCCCGCTCCCGGTGTCCGGCCCGGGCCCGGGCCAGGTCGCCCGCGGCCTCGATGGCCCGCCGCTGCTCCTCGGGGAGCTGCGCGAGGACGGCCCGTACGGAGGCGGCGAGCTTCTCCCAGACCCGGGGCACCCCGAAGAACTGCACGGGGTGCAGCTCGCGGACGGCGGCCGAGACGGCGGTCGGGTCGGCGCACAGCCGGACGTGCGCGGCGCGCAGCAGGGGCAGGTAGATCCCGAGGACGCGCTCGGCGATGTGCGCGAAGGGCAGGTAGCAGATGTGCTCGGCGTGCTCGGGCAGCTCCACGTGCCGGTCGAGGCGGACGGCCTGGAGCGCGAGGTTGCGGTGGGTGAGGCGGACGCCCTTGGGGTCGCCGGTGGTGCCCGAGGTGTAGACGACGGTCAGCGGGTCCTCGGGGGCGGTGTCCTGCCAGGCCTTCTCGAAGGCCTCGGCGGAGTGCAGCCGGGCACCGCTCGCGTACAGGGAACCGTAGGTACGGTGCGGGCCCGCCTCGGCGGGCTCGGCGACGACCAGGCGCTCCAGGGGCGTGCCGGCGTCGGCCAGCAGCGGCTCCCACCGGGCCAGTTCCCGGGCGCCCTCGACGACGGCGGTCCTGGCCCGGCTGTGGCGGGCGATGTGGGCGATCTGCTCGGGCGCGGAGGTCCCGTACACGGTGACGGGGACGGCGCCGAGGTGGACGAGGGCGAGGTCGCTGAGCCAGTGCTCGGGGCGGTTGCCCATCATCATCAGGACGTGCTCGCCGCGCTCGACGCCGAGGGCGGCGTAGCCGGAGGCGAGGACGGCCACCTTGCGGCGGACCTCGCTCCAGGTGAGGGTCTCCCAGCCGTCGCCCGAGCGCCACGAGAGGGCCGGCAGGTTCCCGTGTTCGGCGGCGTTGCGGGCCAGCAGGGCGGGGAAGGTGATCTCTTCGGGTCGTCCGGGCAGTCGCAGGTTCGTGGTCATGGGCAGCTCCTGGCCGTTTCACATCGTTGGTGCGACAGCAATACTGTTGAACCCAAGCCGTTGAGCAGAGAGCGAGGCGCAGACGATGGCCGACCGGGCACCCGAGCCGATGCTCACCGTCGACGAGCTGGCGGCCCGGGCGGGCGTCACCGTGCGCACCGTACGGTTCTACAGCACGCGCGGGCTTTTGCCCCCTCCCGTGATCGGACCTCGTCGGGTGGGCCACTACGGGCCGGAGCACCTGTCCCGGCTGGCCCTGATCGAGGAGCTCCAGCACCAGGGGATGACGCTGTCGGCCTGCCAGCGCTATCTGGAGGCCCTGCCGGACGATCTGAGCGCGCACGACCTGGCGATCCACCGGGCGATGGTGGCTAGTTGGGCCCCGGACGCGGCGCAGGAGGTCTCGCGGGCGGACCTGGAGAAGCGGGCCGGTCGGAGCCTGTCGGACTCCGACGTGCGGCGGCTGACGGCGATGAACGTGCTCGCGGCCGCGGGCGACGGGTTCCGCGTGGACGTGGGGCTGTTGCGGCTGGGGGTCGCGCTGCTCGACGTACCGATCGCGCACGAGACGATCCTGGCGGCGCGCACGGTGCTGATGGAGCACGCGCGGTCGGCGGCGCACGAACTGACGGCGCTGTTCCGGGACGAGGTGTGGGGGCCGTTCACCGAGGGCGAGAGCGATCCGGAGCGGGTGGAGTCGATGAAGGCGCTGTCGGCGCACATGCAGCCGATGGTGGTGCAGGCCCTCGTGACGGCCTTCCAGCGGTCCCTGCGCGAGGAACTGCGGGCCGCCTTCGCATCCGGCGAGCAGTAGGCGCCGGCGCGGTCTCGCCGCGCGGGGCCCGGTCGTACTGGGTACCGTGAAGGGGAAGCTCCGTGCCGGGCCGGTCCACCCCTGAGCAGTTCACGATCGCCTTCGTGAGGGAGCTCGCACTCATGGACCTCAACACCATCACCGAAGTCGTCCGGCGGCCGGCGGACCGGCCCGGCTCCGACTGGCACGACGGGGACGCCTGGCTCGGGGGCGGCACCTGGCTGTTCTCCACCGAGCAGCCCGACCTGCGCCGCCTGGTCGACCTGACGTCGCTGGCCTGGGACCCCCTCGTGCCGAGCGACGCGGGCCTGGAGATCGGTGCCACGTGCACCGTCCGCGACCTGTACGCCTTCGCGCCGCCGGCCGACTGGACCGCTGGCACCCTCATCCCGACGGCCTGCGAGGCGTTCCTGTCCTCCTTCAAGGTCTGGAACGCGGCGACCGTCGGCGGGAACATCTGCATGTCGCTGCCGGCCGGCCCGATGATCACCCTCACGGTCGCGCTGGAGGCCCGCTACGAGCTGTGGGCCGCCGACGGGTCCGTACGCACCGTCGACGCCCTCGACTTCGTGACCGGGAACAACCGCAACGTGCTCGCGCCCGGGGAGATCCTGCGCCGCATCGACATCCCGGCCCACGCCCTGCGCAAACGCGCCGCGCACCGCCGCTTCAGCCTGACCCAGCTGGGCCGCTCGACCGTGTTCCTCATCGGCACGCACACGCCCGGAACCAGCAATCTGCTGCTCACCGTCACCGCGGGCACCACCCGGCCGGTGCGGTTCGCCTTCGAGACCATGCCCGATGCCCCCACCCTTCGGGAGAGCATCGACGCCATCCCCGCCGACGTGTGGTTCGCCGACCCCAACGGGACACCGGACCACCGTCGCCACCTGACGCGGCACTTCGCCGAAGAGATCCGCGGTGAAATCATCGCTGGGGGCCCGGCATGACCTACCTCGTGAACGGACAGGACTTCGACGCGGAGCCCGAACCCGGCCAGTGCCTGCGCACGTTCCTGCGCGCGCTCGGTCACTTCGGGGTCAAGAAGGGCTGCGACGCGGGCGACTGCGGCGCCTGCACGGTCTGGCTGGACGGCGTACCGGTGCACAGCTGCATCACCCCGGCCTTCCGCGCCGAGGGCCGTGAGGTGACCACCATCGAGGGGCTCGGGTCGCCCGGCGACCTGCATCCCGCGCAACAGCGGTTCCGGGACGCGCCCGGCTTCCAGTGCGGCTTCTGCACCGCGGGGATGATCATGACCTCGGCGACCTTCACCGAGGAACAGAAGGCCGACCTGCCCCTGTCGCTCAAGGGCAACCTCTGCCGCTGCACCGGCTACCGGGGGATCGAGGACGCCGTCAAGGGCGTCGCCCACGTGCAGACGGCCGCCCCGGGCAAGGCCGTCGGCAAGAGCGTCGGCGCGCCCGCCGCCGAGGACGTGGTCACCGGCCGGGCCGAGTTCACGATGGACACCCGGATGGAAGGGATGCTGCACCTCAAGGTGCTGCACTCGCCGCACGCCCACGCCCGGATCGTCTCGATCGACAAGGCCGCCGCGCTCGCGGTCCCCGGCGTGCGGCGGGTCTACACCTGGCAGGACGTGCCGCGCAGACGGTTCACCACGGCGATCCACACCGACCACCTCGTCGATCCGGACGACACGTACATCCTCGACGACGTCGTCCGCTTCGCCGGACAGCGCGTCGCCGTCGTCGCCGCCGACACGGTGGGGGCCGCGGAGGAGGGCTGCCGCAGGCTGGTCGTCGAGTACGAGGTGCTGCCCGCGGTCTTCGACCCCGAGGAGGCCATGGCGGACGGGGCGCCCCAACTGCACGACTCGCCCGACCCGTTCGTACGGGACTCCGTCCACAACCTCCTGGTGGAGCTCCACTCGCACATCGGCGACGTCGACGCGGGGTTCGCGGCGGCCGACGTGATCCACGAGGGCACCTACTTCTCCCCGCGCGTGCAGCACGCCCACCTGGAGACCCACGGCTCGATCGCCTGGATGGAGGACGGCCGGCTGAACGTGCGCACCAGCTCGCAGTCGCCGTCGATCGCCAAGGTCAAACTGGCCTACCTGTTCGCGCTGCGCCCCGACCAGCTCCGCGTGTTCTGCAAGCGCGTCGGCGGCGGTTTCGGCGGCAAGCAGGAGGTCATCTCCGAGGACCTGGTCGCCCTCGCCACCCTGGACACCGGGAAGCCCGTCTGCTTCGAGTTCACGCGCGAGGAGGAGTTCACCACGGCCTCGCCCCGGCACCCGATGAAGCTGACGGTCAAGCTCGGCGCGAAGAACGACGGCACGCTCACGGCCTTCCAGGTCCGCAACGTGTCCAACACGGGCGCCTACGGCAACCACGGCGGGGAGACCCTCTACGCGGGCGGCTCCGCCGTCATGATCTACCGCTGCCCAAACAAGAAGTACGACGCCTACTCCGTCTACACCAACACCGTTCCCAGCGGTGCCCTGCGCGGGTACGGGATGACCCAGCCCGCCTTCGCCGTGGAATGCGCGATGGACGAACTGGCCCTCGCCCTCCACATGGATCCGCTCGAACTGCGCCGCCGCAACATCGTGCGCCCGGGCGATTCGCTCGTCGCGCTCCACGACGGCCCCGACGACGTGATGTTCAACGAGGACGGGCTCGCCAAGTGCATCGACCTCGTGGCCGGCGAACTGGCCCGGACGGCCGACCAGCCCTCCCCCGGCCCCGGGTGGCTCGTGGGGACCGGTGTGGCCAGTTCCATGCACGAGACCGCTCCCCCGACCGAGCACATCTCCGAGGCCTGGGTCACGCTCGGCGACGACCTGGTCTACGAACTCGCCATCGGAACGGTCGAGTTCGGCGAGGGCACCTCGACCGCGCACGTACAGATCGCGGCCAACCAGCTGGGTACGACACCGTCCCGGATCCGCCTGGTGCAGTCGGACACCGACCGCACGGGATTCGACACGGGCGCCTTCGCGAGCGCGGGCCTGTTCGTCGCGGGCAACGCCGTCCTCCGGGCGGCCAACGCCGTGCGCGACCGCATCCTGGAGTTCGCCGCCGCGGAAACGGGCGTCCACGTCGTGATGTGCTCCATGGACGACGAGCACGTCATGTGCGGGGACGACCGCGTGCCCCTGGCCGATCTCGTCGCCGTGGCCCGGGAGCGCGGGATCCGGTTCACCGCCGCCCGCAAGGCCTACGGCTCGCCCCGCAGCGTCACCTCAAACACCCAGGGGTTCCGCATCGCCGTCCACCGGGTGACGGGCGAGATCCGGATCCTCTACAGCGTCCACGCGGCCGACGCGGGCGTGCTCATCAACCCCGAGCAGGTCCGCGGCCAGGTGGACGGCGGCGTCGCCCAGGGCATCGGATTCGCGCTGACCGAGAACTTCATGGTCGACGCGGACGGGGTCATGGCCAACCCGAACCTGCGCAACTACCGGATCCCCACCTACGCCGACGTCCCGCGCACCGACCTGCTCCTGGTGAGTTCCTCCGACTCGGTCGGGGCCATGCATTCGAAGGGGATGGCGGAGTGCTGCATCAACCCGGTGGCGCCCGCGCTGGCGAACGCGCTGCGCGACGCCACGGGAGTCCGCTACCGCGAACTGCCCCTGACCCCGGAGCGGATCTACAGCCGGCTCGGTGAGAGCCAGTCGGCCCGATCGGGCCCGAGACGATGACCATCGGGCAGCAGGCGGACGCGGCGGCCACCGTCATCATCGGCCACCGGATCCGGCCCGGCATGGACCGGGAGTACGAGAAGTGGCAGGAGGGCGTCAACGCCGCGGCCTCCCGCTACGCCGGGCACCTGGGCGCCGAGGTGACCGCGCCGACGGAGCTGCAGCCCGACTGGGTCGTCGTCTACCGGTTCGACTCGATCGCCCATCTCCAGGCCTGGATGAACGGCGCGACCCGCCAGCGGCTCCTCGACATCGGGGAGAAGTTCTTCGACGGCCCCGGGACGCAGCAGGTGATCAGCGGCGGCAGTCGGCCCACGGACCCGCTGGTGACGGTGGTGGTGACCCACCGGGTCCACCCGGAGCAGGTCGACGAGTTCCTCCAGTGGCAACGCCGGATGAGCGAGGAGGAGGGCAGGTTCCCGGGCTTCCGCGGCACGGAGATCTTCCGCCCGATCGAAGGCCTCCAGGACGAGTGGACCACCCTGTACCGCTACGACAACGCCGAACACCTCGATGCGTGGCTGACGTCGGACACCCGGCGGCAGATCCTCGCCGAAGGGGAGAGGTTCCACGACTTCAAACTGCACAAGATCGAGAACTCGTTCGGCAGTTGGTTCGCCTTCGAGGAGAACGGCAAGGAGGCGCCGCCGCCGTCGGAGACCAAGACCGCCATCGCGGTCTGGGTGGGCCTCTACCCGACCGTCGTCCTGCTGGCGCTCGCCATGTCCCCGCTGAAGCTGCCGATCTGGATCGGACTGCTCATCGGCAACCTGCTGTCGAGCATGGCCATGAGCTTCTTCACGATGCCGTACTACGTGAACCGGCTGCTCAAGCGGTGGCTGTGGCCCGCGCCGGACGCACCGCCGCTGCGGACCAACCTCGTCGGACTCGGCATCGTCGCGGCGGCGCTCGGGTTCTGGGCGATCGTCTTCTACCTCGTGACCCGGCAGTTCTGGACGCTGCCCTGACCGTCGGATCCCCGGTACGGAAAGGCGGGCCGGGAAGGAACCGGCCCGCCTTCCGCGTGCACCGCGCTAGTCGGTGTACGTCTCGCCCCGGCCGGCCTTCTCCACCAGGGAGGCCGGCGGGGTGAAGCGCTCCCCGTACTGCGCGGCGAGCTCGCGGGCGCGGGCCACGAAGCCGGGCAGGCCGCCCTCGTAGCCGTTGATGTACTGGATCACGCCGCCGGTCCAGGCCGGGAAGCCGATGCCCATGATCGAGCCGATGTTGGCGTCGGCGATCGAGGTGAGGACCCCCTCGTCGAGGCAGCGGACGGTGTCCAGGGCCTCGGAGAAGAGCATCCGCTCCTTCATGTCCTCGAACGGGATCTCCGCGTCCGGCTTGGCGAAGTGCTCGCGCAGGCCCGGCCAGATGCGGGTGCGCTTGCCGCTCTCGTCGTACTCGTAGAAACCGCCGCCGCCGCTGCGGCCCGGGCGGCCGAAGTCGTCGACCATGCGGTCGATGACGGTGTCGGCGGGGTGCTCGGACCACGCCCGGCCCTCGGCCTCGAAGGCCTTGCGGGTCTCGTTGCGGATCTTGCGCGGGAGGGTGAGGGTGAGCTCGTCCATCAGCGACAGGACCTTGGCCGGGTACCCGGCCTGGGCCGCGGCCTGCTCGATCGAGGCGGGCTCGATGCCCTCGCCGACCATCGCCACGCCCTCGTTGATGAACTGGCCGATGACCCGCGAGGTGAAGAAGCCGCGCGAGTCGTTGACCACGATCGGGGTCTTGTTGATCTGGCGGACCAGGTCGAAGGCGCGGGCGATGGCCTCGTCGCCGGTCCGCTCCCCCTTGATGATCTCGACGAGCGGCATCTTGTCGACGGGCGAGAAGAAGTGCAGCCCGATGAAGTCGACGGGCCGCGAAACGCCCTCCGCCAGTCCCGTGATGGGCAGCGTGGAGGTGTTGGAGCAGAGCAGCGCGTCGGGAGCCACGACGTCCTGGATCTCCTGGAACACCTTGTGCTTGAGGGTGGTGTCCTCGAAGACGGCCTCGATGACGGCGTCGCAGCCCGCCAGGTCGGCGGCGTCGGCGGTGGGCGTGATCCGGGCGAGCAGCTCGGTGCGCTGGGTCTCGGTGGTGCGGCCGCGGGAGACCGCCTTGTCGAGCAGCTTCTCGGAGTACGCCTTGCCCTTCGCGGCGGCCTCGGCGGTGACGTCCTTGAGGACCACCTCGATGCCCGCGCGGGCGCAGGAGTAGGCGATGCCGGCGCCCATCATGCCGGCGCCGAGCACGGCCACCTTGGTGACCTTGCGCGGGGCGATGCCCTGCGGGCGGCTGCGGCCCGCGTTGACGGCCTGGAGGTCGAAGAAGAACGCCTGGATCATGTTCTTCGCGGTCTGCCCGGTGACCAGCTCGGTGAAGTAGCGGGCCTCGATGGTCAGCGCGGTCTCGAAGTCCACCTGGGCGCCCTCGACGGCGCAGGCGAGGATGTTGCGCGGCGCCGGGTACGGGGCTCCGTTCAGCTGCTTCTTCAGGCTGGCCGGGAAGGCCGGGAGGTTGGCGGCGAACTTCGGGTTCGACGGCGTACCGCCCGGGATCCGATAGCCGGGGACGTCCCAGGGCTGCTTCGACTCCGGGTTGGCGTCGATGAAGGCGCGGGCCTTGGCCAGCATCTCCTCGGGGGTGGCGGCCAGTTCGTGCACCAGGCCGTTGTCCAGGGCGCGCTTCGGGTTGTACTGGGTGCCCTGGAGCAGCACCTTGAGCAGGGCGTCGGCGATGCCCATGAGGCGGACGGTGCGGGTGACGCCGCCGCCTGCGGGGAGCAGGCCGAGGGTGACCTCGGGCAGGCCGATCTTGGTGCCGGGGGCATCGAGGACCACGCGGTGGTGGGAGGCCAGGCAGATCTCGTAACCGCCGCCGAGGGCCGTGCCGTTGATCGCGGCGACGACGGGCTTGCCGAGGGTCTCGATGCGGCGCAGCGAGCTCTTGATGGCGGTGCCGGTGTCGAAGGCCAACTGCGCGTGCTCGGGGCGCAGCCGGATCATGTCCTTGAGGTCCCCGCCCGCGAAGAAGGTCTTCTTGGCGGAGGTGTAGATGATGCCGCGGATCGAGTCCTTCTCGGCCTCGGCGCGGTCGGCGATGGCCGCGATGGAGTCCTTGAAGGCCTGGTTCATCGTGTTCGCGGACTGGTCGGGGTCGTCGAGGACCAGGGTGACGACGCCGGTCTCGTCCTGTTCCCAGCGGATCGTGGTGGACTCGCTCATGTTCGCTACTTCCGTGTCAGAGAGGAGGTCTGGGGGATACAGGACGGTGTTCAGAGGCGCTCGACGACGGTGGCGACGCCCATGCCGCCGCCGACGCAGAGGGTGACGAGCCCGTAGCGCTTGTCCTGGCGCTCCAGTTCGTCGACGATCGTGCCGAGGATCATGGCGCCGGTGGCGCCGAGCGGGTGGCCGAGCGCGATGGCGCCGCCGTTGACGTTGACCTTGTCGAGGGAGACGCCCATGTCCTTGACGAAGCGCAGGACGACGCCGGCGAAGGCCTCGTTGATCTCGATCAGGTCGATGTCGTCGATGGTCAGCCCGGCCTTGGCGAGGGCCTTGCGGGTGGCGGGGGCGGGGCCGGTGAGCATGATGGTCGGCTCGGAGCCGGACACGGCCGCCGAGACGATCCGGGCGCGGGGCGTCAGACCGTTCCGCTCCCCCGCCTCGCGGGAGCCGATGGCGACGAGCGAGGCGCCGTCGACGATGCCGGAGGAGTTGCCGGCGTGGTGGACGTGGTCGATCTTCTCGATCCAGTGGTACTTCTGCAGGGCCACCGCGTCGAAGCCGCCGAGCTCGCCGATGTCGGCGAAGGAGGGCTTCAGCTTGGCGAGGGTGTCGGCGGTCGTCCCCGGGCGGACGAACTCGTCGTGGTCGAGGACGACGAGGCCGTTGCGGTCGGTGACCGGTACGACGGACTTGGCGAAGCGACCGTCCTTGATGGCCGCGACCGCCCGCTCCTGGGAGAGGGCCGCGTACTCGTCCACGTCGCGCCGGGAGAACCCCTCGATGGTGGCGATCAGGTCGGCGCCGATGCCCTGCGGGACGAAGTTGACGTCCCAGTTGGTCATCGGGTCGTTGAACCAGGCACCGCCGTCGGAGGCCATCGGGACGCGGGACATCGACTCCACGCCACCGGCCAGGACGAGGTCCTCCCAGCCGGAGCGGACCTTGGCGGCGGCCATGTTGACGGCCTCCAGGCCGGAGGCGCAGAAGCGGTTCTCCTGTACGCCGGCCACCGTGTCCGGGAGGCCGGCGGCGATGGCCGCGATACGGGCGATGTCGGAGCCCTGGTCACCGACCGGGCCGACGACGCCGAGCACGATGTCGTCGATGGTGCCGGGGTCGAGGCCGGGGTTGCGCTCGCGCAGGGCGTCGATGAGGCCGACGACCAGGTCGATCGGCTTGGTGCCGTGCAGGGCGCCGTTGGCCTTGCCGCGGCCGCGCGGGGTGCGGATCGCGTCGTACACGTACGCTTCGGTGCTCACTGGTCAAGCCTTTCGGGAGGTCTGAGCGTAGGTCGGAGGTGACGGCCTAGCCGAGGAGGGAGCGGCCGATGATCTCTTTCATGATCTCGGTCGTGCCGCCGTAGATGGTCTGGATGCGGCCGTCGGTGAAGGCCCGCGCGACCCGGTATTCGGTCATGTATCCGTACCCGCCGTGCAGTTGCAGGCAGCGGTCGGCGACCCGCTTCTGGAGTTCGGTGGCCCACCACTTGGCCATCGAGGCGTGGACGTGGTCCAGTTCGCCGTTGGAGTGGTCGACGATGCACCGGTCGAGGAAGGTTCGGGTGACGGCGCACTCGGTGGCCATCTCCGCTATCTCGAAGCGGATGTGCTGGAGCTTGGAGAGCGGCCGCCCGAAGGCCTCGCGCTCCTTGACGTAGGCGGTGGTGATCTCCAGCAGGTGCTCGGCGGCGGCGATGCCGGCCATCGCGATGCCCATCCGCTCCTGGGCGAGGTTGGTCATAAGGTGCACGAAGGCGCCGTTGAGCTCGCCGAGCAGGTTCTCCTTGGGGACGCGTACGTCGTTGAAGAACAGCTCGGCGGTGTCCTGGGACTTCTGGCCGATCTTGTCGAGGTTGCGGCCGCGCTCGAAACCCTCCGCACCGCGCTCGACGACCAGGAGCGACAGTCCGTGCGCCCCGCCCTCGGGCGTGGTCTTCGCGACGACGATGACCAGGTCGGCGAGGATGCCGTTGGAGATGAAGGTCTTGGAGCCGTTGAGCACCCAGTGGTCGCCCCGGTCCTCCGCGGTGGTCCGGATCCCCTGGAGGTCGGATCCCGCCCCGGGCTCGGTCATCGCGATGGCGGTGATGATCTCGCCCGAGCAGAAGCCGGGCAGCCAGCGGCGCTTCTGCTCCTCGGTGGCCAGCGAGGTCAGGTAGGGGCCGATGATGTCGTTGTGCAGGCCGATGGCCAGCCCGGGGGCGCCCGCCCGGGTGAACTCCTCGGCGAGCACGGCGGCGTAGCGGAAGTCGGTGTTCCCGCCGCCCCCGTACTCCTCCGGGACGGCGAGGCCCAGCAGCCCCTGCCGACCGGCGGCCCGCCAGGCCTCGCGGCCGACGATGCCGTCCTTCTCCCACTGCTCGTAGTACGGCAGCACCTCCTTGGCGAGGAAGGTGCGGACGGTCTCGCGGAACGCCTCGTGGTCGGCGTCGAAGATTCGGCGTTGCATCGGGGCCCCCTAGAGCCAGTTCCTGACGGTTTCGATCAGCCGGGCCGGCTCCGGGCCCACGGGCGTGACGTTCAGCATGGTCACGCCCGCCTCGCGGAAGGCCTCGACGCGCTCGCGTACGTACCCCTCCGGCCCGCACAGCGTCATCAGCTCGCAGAATTCGTCCGGGACCGCGGCCGCGGCGTCGCGCTTGCGGCCGGAGAGGTACAGCTCCTGGATCCTGCGGGCCTCCTCCTCGTAGCCGTAGGCCACGGCGAGGTCGTTGTAGAAGTTCTTGCCGACCGCGCCCATGCCGCCGACGTACAGGGCGATCTGCGGGCGCGCGAGGTCCCGCGCCGCGGCCGCGTCCTCGCCGATGGCGAGCAGGCCGCCCGCCACCGTCTGCAAGGGCCCGAGCTCCGGGGACCGCTTGGCGGCGCCCCGGGCGAGCGGTTCGCCCCACACCTCCCGCGCCTTCTCGGGGATGAAGAGGGTCGGCAGCCATCCGTCGGCGATCTCCGCGGTCATCGCCACGTTGGCGGGGCCGAGCGAGGCGATGTAGACGGGGATCGAGCTGCGCACCGGCCGGGTGAGGATCTTCAGTGGCTTGCCGTGCCGGCCGCCCTTCTCGGGCGGCAGCGGCATGTCGGTGATGCCGTGGTGGTCGATCGTCTCCCGGCGCCAGATGCGCCGGCACAGCTCCACCGTCTCGCGGGTCCGGCCAAGCGGTTTGTCGTACGGCTTGCCGTGCCAGCCCTCGACCACCTGCGGGCCGGAGGCTCCGAGGCCGAGCAGCGCCCGGCCGCCGGAGACCGCGTCGAGTCCGGCGGCCGTCTGGGCGATGAGGCCCGGGGTGCGGGAGTAGACGTTGAGGATCGCCGAGCCGATCTTGAGGCGCTCGGTGCGGGCGGCGAGGTAGCCCATGATCGTCGGGGAGTCGAAGCCCCACGCCTCGGCCACCCACACCGCGTCGAGCCCGGCCGACTCCAGCTCCACCGCCTGGTCGGCGGCCCGGCGGGCGTCGCCGGCGTAGTCGAGCATCATGGACAGTTCCATCAGCCGTCCTTCTCCACGTTCTCGTCCTCCACGTTCTCGTCCTTCTCCGCGTTCTCGTCCTGCAACAGGCCCGGTACGTCCCAGTCCGCGGCCACGGATTCGGTGTGCGCCCCCGGCAGGGCCGGGCCGGCGGTGACGGCGGCCGGGGTCGCCGAGAACCTGGGCGCGGGGGCGGGCTGCACGATCCCGCCGAAGTCGGTGAAGGTCCCGCGAGCGGCGAGGTGCGGGTGGTCCGGGGCCTCGCGCAGGGACAGTACGGGCGCCACGCACGCGTCCGTACCCTCGAACACGGCCGCCCACTCCGCACGCGTACGGGTCTTGAAGCGCCCGGCGACGGTCTCCCGCAGCTCGCCCCAGCGGGCGAGGTCCTTGCGGGCCGGGGCCTCTTCCCGGATGCCGAGCAACTCCACGAAGGTGTCGTAGAACTGCTGCTCCAGCGGGCCGACGGCCATGTACCCGCCGTCGGAGGTCGCGTAGGTGCCGTAGAAGGGGCAGCCCCCGTCGAGCAGGTTCGCCCCGCGGCGGTCCTGCCAGCCGCCCGCCGCCATCATGCCGTGGATCATGGCGGTGAGGTGGGCGGTGCCGTCGACGATGGCGGCGTCGACCACCTGGCCGACGCCGCCGGTCCGGGCGTGCTGGAGGGCGGCGAGGACGCCGATCACCAGGTAGAGCGAGCCGCCCGCGTAGTCGCCGACGAGGTTGGCGGGGACGGCCGGGGGCCCGTCCGGGTCGCCGATCATGCCCAGCGCGCCGGTCACGGCGATGTACGCGATGTCGTGCCCGGCGGTGTGCGCGAGCGGGCCCTCCTGGCCCCAGCCGGTCATCCGGCCGTAGACCAGCTTCGGGTTGCGGGCGTGACAGTCGGCCGGGCCGACGCCGAGCCGCTCGGCGACGCCGGGGCGGAAGCCCTCGATGAGGACGTCGGCCCGTTCGACCAGGTCCAGGACCCGGGCCGGGCCCCCGTCCGACTTGAGGTCGACCAGTACGGAGCGCTTGTTGCGGTTGGTGACGTCGTACGCCGGATTGACGGCGAGCCCGCCACCGCCGGGCCGGTCGACCCGGACGACGTCCGCCCCCAGGTCGGCGAGGAGCATGGCGGCGAACGGGCCGGGGCCGATGCCCGCCAGCTCGACGACGCGCACTCCGGCGAGCGGGCCGCGCCCACCCGTGGTCGCGTTCCCGCCCGCGGTCGCGTTCCCTGTCACTGCCATCGAGCCCCCAGCATCCGTAGGACCACCATGTGACACAACTGATGTAACACCGGTGATGCTAGGAACGTGTTCCACTCAGCACAAGAGCAAGCGCTTAGCCGGTTGCCCGCGCCGTCGGATTTTCCCTTGCACGAGGGGCACCCCGGACCGCGGTCCCGGCCCAGATCCTGGCCGAGATCCCGACCGCGGCCCTCGCACGACGCACCCCCGGAACGCCCGACCCGCCCTCCCGGGGCACTGTTCGTCGCACGTCCGCGGCGCGCTAGCCTCAGCCACCGACACCAGCTGGGAGGAGCGGTCATGAACGCAACGGTGCGGAGCCCTCGGGGACCGCAGGACCATCCGGAACGGGCCTACGACGTCGTGCTCTTCGGCGCGACCGGGTTCGTGGGGGCACTGACCGCCGAGTACTTGGCCGCGCACGCACCCGCCGGCTGCCGATGGGCGCTGGCCGGCCGGAACCAGGCCAAGCTGGAGCGACTGCGCGAGCGGCTCGCGGTCATCGACCCCGCCTGCGCCGACCTCCCCCTCCTCCCGGCCGACGCCGGCGACGCGGACGCGATGCGCCGATTGGCCGCGTCCACCCGAGTGCTCGCCACCACCGTGGGACCGTACGTCTGGTACGGGGCGGAGCTGGTCGCCGCCTGCGCCGAAGAGGGCACGGACTACGTGGACCTCACCGGAGAGCCGGAGTTCGTGGACCGGATGTACGTCGAGCACGACGCCCGGGCCCGCGAGACCGGGGCACGCATCGTGCACGCCTGCGGGTTCGACTCGATCCCGGCGGACCTCGGGGCGTACTTCACGGTGTCCCGGCTGCCCGAGGGGGTTCCCCTGCGCGTCGACGGGTTCATGCGGTCCAACGCCGTCTTCTCCGGCGGGACCCTGGCCTCCGCGCTGACCGCACTGGGGCGCGGCCCCCAGACCTTCGCGGCCGCGCGCGCCCGCCGGCTGCACGAGCCCCGGCTGCTGGGCCGACGGGCCCGGGGGCCGGTCGGCGCGCCCCGGTTCAGCCGGGAGACCGGCACGTGGGCCCTGCCGCTGCCCACGATGGACCCGACGATCGTGGCCCGGTCGGCGGCCGCGCTGGAGCGCTACGGCCCGGACTTCCGCTACCGGCACTACGCCTCCGTCAAACACCTGCCGGTCGCGGTGGGCGGCACGGCGGCGGTGGCCGCGACGGTGGCGGTGGCCCAAGTTCCGCCCGCCCGGCGGTGGCTGATGAACCGCTGGGAGTCGGGCCAGGGTCCGGACGCGGAACGCCGCGCGCGCAGCTGGTTCACCGTACGGTTCGTCGGCGAGGGCGGCGGCCGGCGCGTGCTCACCGAGGTGTCGGGCGGCGACCCGGGCTACGGCGAGACGGCGAAGATGCTGGCCGAGTCGGCCCTCTGCCTGGCCTACGACACCCTGCCCGACCGGGCGGGTCAGCTCACCACGGCGGTGGCGATGGGCGACGCCCTCCTCGACCGGCTCCGGAAGGCGGGGATCGTCTTCCGCGTCGCGGACGAACGCTGAACCAAGGCGCCGCCGGCCTCACGCGGCGCTCACCCGATGCTCACGCGGCGCTCACGCGGCGCTCACGCGGCCGCCTCGCGCAGGGCCCGCCGACACAGCGAATCGGCGTGCCGGGTGGTCTCGGGGATCCGGAAGCGGGGGCTCAGGGCGAGCGCGTGGGCGCAGGCGTTGTCCAGCGAGACCCGGTGCCCGACGGAGACGTAGACCGGCTTGACGCCGTCCTGCGTGCGCAGCGCCCGACCGACGACGGTCCCGTCGGGCGCGAGCAGCGGGGCGGCGTCGCCGCGCCGCGCGCCGGGTTCCTCGTAGGCGAAGGTGAACGGGTTCTTGGCGATTCCCACACTCGGGAGCCCGGTGACCACGCCGAGGTGGCAGGCGAGGCCGAAACCCCGGGGGTGGGCGAGCCCGTAGCCGTCGCATACGACGAGGCCGGGCGCGGCGGTCAGGGCGTCGAGGGCCGCGAGCACGGTCGGCAGCTCCCGGAAGGCGAGCAGCCCGGGCACGTAGGGGAAGCTGACGTGCCCGACGGCCGTGGCCTCCTCGACCACTTCCAGGGTGGCCGCGTCGAGGACGACGGCCGCGGCTGCGACCAGGTCGCGTTCGTCGTCGTAGGCGACGTCGACACCCGTGACCAGTCCGAGTCCGGGCGGCGGGCCGGGCTCGTCGAGCACGACCCGATGGCGCAGTTCGTCCTGTATCGCCCGGGCCTCGGCCTCGTCGGCTGGAGTCTTCACACTCGTCATGATGGAGCGAGAGTAGCCTGACGATCATGTTCGTAATGGAGCTCGGCTACACCGCCCCCATCGAAGCCGTCGAAGAACTGATGGACGCCCACATCGCCTGGCTGGACGGCTACTACGCCGCCGGCGTCTTCCTCGCGTCGGGCCGCAAGGTCCCACGCGACGGAGGCGTGATCCTGGCCGGCGGGGTCTCCCGGGCGGAGATCGAGAGGATCGCGTCCGAGGACCCCTTCGCGGTGTCGGGCGTCTGCTCCTACCGCATCACGGAGTTCATCGCGACGAAGACCTCGGCGGACCTGTCGACGGTACGGGAGAACCCGGCGACGTAACGAAGGCCGGTGACCGGTACGTCGCCCCAGCCCGTCGGGCCTGGAGGAGGCCTGGACGGGGCCTGGACCCTGCGGGGTAGGGGGGCGGACCCAGCCTGCCGGGAGTGAACAGCCGACCGGAACAGGGCGAGGTCGGTGCCCCGGCCAAGCGGAACGCCCCGCCAAGCACCCCCCCCTAGCGCCCCGCCTCCAGCCTCGCCACTCGGCCCTTTTCCCCCGACGCCCAGCAGCCCGCGTCCGGGGCGCAGTCGACCGTGTCGAAGGAACCGGGGTCCAGTGGCCGCCAGTTGCGGCCGCCGTCGGTGGTGACGTCCGTGCCCGTCGGGCCCACCGCGAGGGCGGTGTTCGACCCGTACGGGTACCAGGCCGCACCGGAGCGGTAGGCAGGGGGCGGGGTGGTCGACGGCGTCCAGGTGCGGCCGCCGTCGGAGGAGCGGGAGCCGGCCTGCGGGGAGGGCTGGCCGGTGCGGTAGTCGCCGCCGACCGCGAGGCCCCTCGTACGGTCGCGGAAGGCCAGGGCGAAGACCCCGCGCGCCGGGTCGCCGGCAGGGACGGTGGATTGCGTGGCCGTCCAGTTCCGGCCGCGGTCGGACGAATGCAGGATGCGTGCGGTCGCACCGCCGCCCGTGGCGAGCCAGACGTCCTTCGGGCCCGCGCCGACCAGGCACTGGCCGCTCGCGGCGAAGCCCGCTTCGCCGGGCAGGGCCTCGGGCATGCCGTCGGTCGGGAGGGGCTGCCAGGTGCGGCCGCCGTCGGCCGTGGAGAGGAGGCGGAACTTGCCGTCGACCGGGTCGCTCACGGCCAGTCCGTGGTGATGGTCGAAGAAGGTGAGGCAGTCGTAGAAGGCCCGGGGATCGGGGTTGCGGAAGGCCTCGGTCCAGGTCGCGCCGCCGTCCTCGGTGCGCAGGACCCGGGAGGCCTCGCCCTCCCCGATGGACAGGGCCACGGCGCGGCGGGCGTCGAAGGCCTCGATGTCGCGCAGTTCCAGGCCTTCGGCCACGGCCGCCGGCGGGGATACGTCGCTCCAGGTGCGGCCGCCGTCCAGCGTGCGCAGGACCGTCCCCTTGGAGCCGGCCACCCACGCCGTGGACCGGCTGACCGCCGACAGCCCGCGGAAGCGGACCTCCTTGCCGGTGCTCTTGAGCGCCCAGCCGGCGCCGTGCAGCTCCGCCACCCCGCCCGCCCCGCCGGCCCCGCCCACCTCACGCGCCCCGCCGGACTCGTCCGCCTGGGCGGGGACCGCCAGTAAGCCCATCGTCAAAACTGCCGCGCACATGCCAACTCCCAGAAGTCTCATGGCGCCGGAAGCTAACGCACGCCCGTTTTTCCGTCCAGGGTGCGTCCCCACCGCCCGCTTCCTACGGTGGTCCCATGACGTCCACGGAACCCGGGGAAGCCAAGAAGCCCGAAGAACCCAAGAAACCCAAGGCCTACGAAGGCAAGCAGATCACCATCACCTACGAGGTCGGCCGATGCCTGCACGCCGCCGAGTGCGTGCGCGGCCTGCCCGGGGTCTTCGACTCGGCGCGGCGCCCCTGGATCCAGCCGGACGGCGCCGCGGCGGAGTCGGCCGCCGAGGTGATCCGCCGCTGCCCGTCGGGGGCCCTCCAGTACCGGCTCGCCGAGGGGCCCGAGGAGGAGCCGGACCGGCCGACCACCGTCGTGCGGGATTCGGCCGGCCGGCTCGTGGTGCGCGGTGACCTGAGCGTGACGACCGCGGACGGAGAGGTCCGCAGGGAGACCAGGGCCATGCTTTGCTCCTGTGGAGTGAGCGCTAATCAGCCCTTCTGCGACCTCTCCGGAAGCTGCCACTCCGAGTGATCGTCCAGCCTCCGCGCCACACGGATGGTCACTCTGTGCGATCGCACGGTCGGGTTCCGGCCAATCGGTGACACAGCTCACGTCACCTTCCATGCACGGATTTGCCGATTCCGGCGTCTATCGAGTTGCCGGGCTCCACCCCACGGCCCGGCAGCAGATCCGCCGCAAGGGAGTGCGCCTTGATCACTGTCATCGAGCAGGCCGTTCAGGCCCGTCTGGTCGCCACCGCGCCGAAGGTCGAGACCGTGCCCGTCACCCTCTGCTACGACCGTGCTGATCCCTTCGCCGTCCGCATGGCCTTTCCCGCTCCGGCCACGCTGGAGGGCGTCGAGGTCTCGTGGACCTTCGCGCGGGAGCTGCTGGAGTCCGGGCTGGACCGCCCGTCCGGTCACGGTGACGTACGCGTGCGCCCGTACGACGGCGACCGGACCACGATCGAGTTCCACGCCCCCGAGGGCGTCGCGATCGTGCTGATGCTCACGGCCGAGCTGCACCGTTTCCTGGAGCGGGCCTCCGTCGTGGTCCCGCCCGGCCTGGAGCACCTCTACCTCGACATGGACCACAGCCTGGCCGAGCTGATGCGCGACGGCTGCTGAGGTCTGCCGGCGGCCGAGGCCCGTCGGCCGCCGTCTCCCGTTATTCGTTTGCGGGCGGCTCCGGCCGCCCGTAGCTTCGTAGACGCCCCATCGCCGTCGAAACGGAGCAGGACATTGGACTTCTGAGGTCCGAGACACCGACCATCGTCACCGCCAACCGCTGACCGTCGGCTGTCTCCCCGCGTTGCACGCACCATTCACGCAACCTGGAGGCCTCTATGAGTCATGCCCCTGCTTTCATCACCTGCTCCGCCCTGTCCTTCGACTGGCCCGACGGCTCGCCCGTCTTCGAGGACTTCTCCCTGGCCGTCGGCCCTGGCCGCACCGGTCTGATCGGGCTCAACGGCTGTGGCAAGTCCACGCTGCTGAAGCTGATCGCCGGTGAACTCGCACCTGGAGAGGGCGAGTTGGCCATCGCCGGCACGGTCGGCTACCTGCCGCAGAACCTCACCCTCGACACCGCGCTCCGGGTCGACGAGGCCCTCGGCATCCACACGGCCCGCGCGGCCCTGCACGCCATCGAGGCCGGCGAGGCCACCGAGGCCAACTTCACGGCCGTCGGCGACGACTGGGACGTGGAGGAGCGGGCGATCGCCATGCTCGACCAGCTCGGGCTCGCCCGCATCGGACTGGACCGCACCGTCGGCGAACTGTCGGGCGGCGAGTGCGTGCTGCTGAGGCTGGCCGCGCTGCTCCTCGCCCGCCCGGACGTCCTGCTGCTGGACGAGCCCACCAACAACCTGGACCTGCGGGCCCGGCGCCGTCTGTACGCGGCCGTCGAGTCCTGGACCGGGGTGATGGTCCTGGTCAGCCACGACCGGGAGCTGCTGGAGCGGGTCGACCAGATCGCCGATCTGCGCGACGGCGAAGTCCGCTGGTACGGAGGGAACTTCACGGACTACGAGGAGATGCTCGCCGCCGAGCAGGAGTCGGCCGAGCGGATGGTCCGGGTGGCGGAGGCCGACGTACAGCGACAGAAGCGCGAACTGGCCGACGCGCAGGTCAAATTGTCGCGGCGCAAGCGGTACGGCCAGAAGATGTACGAGAACAAGCGCGAGCCGAAGATCGTGATGGGCGCCCGCAAGCGCGCCGCGCAGGAATCGGCCGGCAAGCACCGGATCATGCACACGGAGAAGCTCGCGCAGGCGAAGGAGCGGCTCGACCAGGCGGTGGAGGCGGTGCGCGACGACGACGAGATCCGCATCAAGCTCCCCGCCACCCAGGTCCCGCCCGGGCGGCGCGTCCTGACCCTCGGCGATGTGCGGCTGGCCCACGGGGCGGCGGTGCGGGGCGAGTGGGAACTGCGCGGCCCGGAGCGGATCGCGCTGGTGGGCCGCAACGGTTCGGGCAAGACGACGCTGCTGCGCACGATCGCCGGGCAGCTCGATCCGGTGTCCGGGGAGGTGGTGGGGCACGTGACCACGCGGTTCCTGCCGCAGCGCCTGGACGTACTGGACGAGAGCCGTTCGGTGGTGGAGAACGTGGCGCGGTTCGCCCCGCAGGCCACGAACAACGTGATCCGGGCGCGGCTCGCGCACTTCCTGTTCCGGGGCGCCCGGGCGGACCGGCCGGCCGGCACCTTGTCGGGCGGCGAGCGGTTCCGGGCGGCGCTGGCGGCGCTGCTGCTCGCGGAGCCCGCTCCGCAGCTGCTGATGCTCGACGAGCCGACGAACAATCTGGACCTGTCGAGCGTGCGGCAGCTGACCGACGCGCTGGAGTCCTACGAGGGCGCGCTCCTGGTGGCCAGCCATGACGTGCCGTTCCTGGAGTCGATCGGCATCACGCGGTGGCTGCTGCTGGACGGCGAACTGCGGCCGACGACGGCCGAAGAGGTCCGGGAGACGCTGTGGCACGAATGATCACCGGTCGCCGACGCGGCGGTCGCTGACACGGCGGTCGCCGACTCGGCGGTCACGGCGGTCGCCGACGCGGCGGTCACGGCGGTCGCCGACTCGGCGGTCGCTAACGCGGCAGCAAGGCCCACGACTTGGTGCCCCCCGTCGAGGTCAGGACTGGGGTGAGCCCCCAGTCCCCACCGCAGGCGTCGACGGCCGCGGCGAGCAGCCACATCCCGCGGCTGCGCCGGCTCCGGCACTCCTCGCTCTCCTCGGGCGAGGAGTGCGCGGGGTGCTGGTCGTACACGACGATCCGCAGCGCGTCGTACTGCCAGCGGATCTTCAGCATCATCTCTTTGTCGGGCGTGAAGCGGTGTCCGTACGCCACGAGTTCGGAGGCGGCGAGGGCCGCCGTCTCGCGCAGGTCGGGCAGGCCGTGCCGGTCGAGCAGGGTCCGGACGACGGAACGGGCCGTGCCCGCGCAGTAGGCGCCGCCCGGCAGACGTATCGAGTAGTTCAGCTTCGCCGCCTCGGGCGGTGTCCGCCGGGGCTCATGGACCGGCCGCAGGCCGCCGAGAGTGCCCGTCATCGTGCTGCTCCAAAAAAGGGTGTGGTCGACGGCAGTGTGACCAAAGACCGGTTGGTCATCCGGCTGGTCATCCGGTGGGTCGTGGAGGGTCGTACGAGGTCACGGGGGTTGCCCCGTGTGAGACTTGCGCTACCGACCGTAGCGTAACCCGGTGCACAGTGCTACTACTTGTCTCACCAGTTGCCCATTTCTCAGGGCATTTCAGGACGGGTACGGAATGTCACGCGTGCCCCCGCAGCGAAGGAGGGGCCCGTGCCGCCCAGGAGCACGCCGACTGCGAGGCAGCAGCGATTGGGCTCCGAGCTGCGCAAACTCCGCGAGCAGTCGGGCATGACGGTGCAGCAGGCCGCGGCCCTGCTGGGGGTGGACCGGACCCGGATCCCGAACATCGAATCCGGCCGGATCGGCATCAGCGCCGAGCGCGTCCGCACCCTCGCCTTCAACTACGACTGCCCCGACACGGGCCTCGTCGACCTGCTCGCGACGATGGCGCGGGAGCGGGACAAGGGGTGGTGGGAGCAGCACCGCGGGATGTTGCCGCCGGGGCTGCTCGACATCTGCGAACTGGAGCACCACTCGGTCGAGTTGCACACCGCGGTCACCACGCACATACCGGGACTGCTGCAGACCGAGGCGCACGCGCGGGCGGTCTTCGACACCGCCGACCCGCCGCTGCCGGAGCCGGACCTACAGGCGCGGCTCGCCCTGCGCATGAGCCGGCAGCAGGTGTTCGCGCGGGAGCGGCCCCCGCTGTACGAGGCGGTGGTGCACGAGGCCGCCCTGCGGATGCAGTTCGGCGGACCGAAGGTCGCCCGGGCGCAGCTGGAGCACATCCTGGACCAGTCGGAGCGGGCGCGCACGACCGTGCTGGTCATCCCCTTCACCGCGGGCGGCTTCCCGGGCGCCGGGCAGTCCTTCACGTACGCCGTGGCCGAGATGCGCCAACTCGACACCGTGCAGCTGGACAGCTCGCACGGCTCGATGCTGCTGGACTCCCACATGAAGCTGCTGCGCTACCGGGGGTTGCTGGAGCGGCTGCGCTCACTGGCGCTGCCCGCCGCCGCTTCCCGCGATTTCATCCACGCCGTCGCACAGGGCCTGTGAACGGGCCGACGAGGAGAGACGCCATGAACACGAGCATCACCACCCCCGCGCGCCCCGCGCCCCCCGGGACCGAGATCACCTGGGAGGAGGCCTTCTGCAGCGAAGGGGCCAACTGTTTCCGCTTCGGACGCGACACCGAGGGGAAGGCTTATATCGGAACGACCGAGTCCGCCACGTACGTCACCGACTCGATCGACGCCCTCCGGGCACTGATCTCCGCGGTCAAAGCAGGGGCGGCCGACCACCTCTTGGCGTGACTTCGCCCCTCCCTGAGCCTTTCAGACGGTCCCCAAACTGTATAGATAACAGGATGTAACCAGACATACACCTGCCGGGGACTTGGCTCGTCTTGATGTCACGCTTAACCTACGACTCCGTAGGCTACGGAACCGTAGGTAGTTCGCTTTACATCCAGGAGTACCCGTGACGATCACCTCTCCCCACCTCGGCAGCTCGGAGGCGTGGACCGACGCGAAGCTGCTGTTCGCGCTGGAAGAAGTGGTCGAGAAGGAGCTCAACCGCCATCTGAAGGTCCAGAAGGACTGGATGCCCCACGACTACGTTCCGTGGAGCGACGGCCGGAACTTCCCCGGCTTCTTCGAGGACGGCGAGGCCTGGCACCCCGACCAGTCCAAGGTCACGGAGATCGGCAAGATCGCCCTGGTGGTGAACCTGCTGACCGAGGACAACCTCCCCAGCTACCACCACGAGATCGCCACCCTCTTCGGCCGCAACGGCGCCTGGGGCACCTGGGTGCACCGCTGGACGGCCGAGGAAGGCCGCCACGGCATCGTGATGCGCGACTACCTGCTGGCCTCGCGCGCCGTGGACCCGGACAAGCTGGAAGCGTTCCGGATGCAGCACATGTCGGAGGGCTTCGAGTCCGACAACAGCCACTCGATGCTGCACTCGGTGGCGTACGTGGCCTTCCAGGAGCTCGCGACCCGCATCTCGCACCGCAACACCGGCCACCAGTCCGGCGACCCGGTCTGCGACCGGATGCTGGCGCGCATCGCCGCGGACGAGAACCTGCACATGATCTTCTACCGCAACCTGCTGGCCGCGGCCTTCGAGATCGCCCCGGACCTGACGATGCAGGCCGTGCGGGACGTCGTCGTCAACTTCCGGATGCCCGGACACGGCATGCCCGGCTTCGAGCGGATGGCCGCGCAGATGGCGATCGGCGGGGTCTACAACCTGCGGATCCACCACGACGACGTGCTGAGCCCCGTGATCCGCTTCCTGAAGATCATGGACATCGACGGTCTGGGCCCCGACGGCCAGAAGGCCCAGGAGGAGCTCGGCCTCTTCATGAACGGCCTGGACACCGAGGCCCGCAAGCTCGACGAGCGCCTGGCCGCCCGCGCGGCGCGCATCGCCGCCCGCAAGGGCTGACCGGTTTCGGCTCCCTCCTGGGAGTGACGTGGATTCCCCTGGCAGAGCGGCCGCTCTGCCAGGGTTTCGCGTCATGACCTCGCTCCAGGTGGACATCGACCAGCTGACCCGTCTGACCCGCGCCCTGGACTCCTCCCTGGTCTCCTTACGGGACGCCCGTCGGGCACTCGACCACGTACGGGCGGACCAGCTCGGCACGGCGGATCTCGACCGGGCGTGCGACGGGTTCCAGGAACGCTGGGCCCACGGCGCCCGGGAGCTGACCAAACGCGTCAAGGCCGTGCGGGAGGGCGTGGACCGCAGCGCGGCGGAGTACGCGGAGCTGGAGGAGGCCATCCGCGAGGCCTTCCGCCGGGCGGCGGCCTCGCATGGCTGACCACGCCGCGCTGGGCTTCGACCCCGCCCCGGGGAACCCGGCGGCGGTCCTCGCCCTGACGAAGAAGCTCTCCGCCTCGGCGAACTCCCTCGGGGAGGCCTCGCGGGTCGTGAAGGCCCTGGTGTCCCACAGCTCGTCCTGGCAGGGCGAGGCCGCCACCGCCTTCCGCGCGTCCCTGTCCCAGGACCTCCCCCGCTACCTCGGCTCGGCGCACACCTCCCTGGCGGAGGCGGCCCGCCGGCTCACGGGCTGGCACGACACCCTGGTCGCCCACCGCGCACTGGCGGCCCGCTACGAGTCCCAGGCGGCCGCGGCGAAGACCCCCGAGGCCCTGTCCGACGCCCGCCGCCTGGCGCATGAGCTGGCCTCGGAACACAGCCGGGCGGCCCGTGGGGTGGCCCAGACCCTGAACGCGGCGGTGGACCGCCTGGCCCCGAAAGAGCCGGGGTTCCTGGCCTCGGTCTGGCACAAGATCGTGGACGACCCGGGCGACGCCCTGTCGAACGCGTCGGCGATCCTGGGATTCCTTGGTGCTGCGGCTGCTCTCCTCTGCCCGCCAGTCGGGCTGGCAATCATGCTCGTCGGAAGCGGGCTGTCCCTTGCTGCCCTGGTGACGCACACCGCCGACCCGAAGTTTCGAAAGTCCCTGTCAGACGGATTTACAAAGGGACAGTTCGACGCGGATTTCTGGAAGAGCAGCGTGACCCTGATCGGCGACACCGCCGGCATGGTGCCCGGTCTGGCATCGGTCGCTTCCGGAGCCAAGGCGGGTACGGCAGCTGCACGTGCGGCAATGGCCGCGGCGCCTGAGGGCAGCGCACTGGTAGGGCTTGCGCCGGGGGCCACCGCATTCAAGCAGGCGGCATGGACGACCGGAGAAACGCTGCAAGCGGTCGACAGCCCCCTCACGGCATGGGCCATGCAGTCATCCACCCAGACAGCCAGGGACAGGGTAGGTGTGGCCGTGGCAGGCACAGGTGCTCTGACCGCCGGACTCGACTTTGCCTCCGAGAACGATTCGGTCGAACAGGGATCCACAGCAGTGGACGGCGCCCGAGGGGTACTGGATGATGCCCCAACGGCGGTCAAGAAGTCGAGCCGAGTCTGGTCGGTGCTGCGCCCATGACGCAGCAAAGCGCCATCCCCACAGTCTGGTTCCGCCTGCCTCCGGGCTTCCACAACATCGGCCTCGACGACAGGGCGTCGCTGAACCTGTTCGCCGAGGCACTGGGCAGCCCAGAAGCTCAACAGGAACTGGCTCAGCTCATGGACGGCCTCAAGCAACTGGCAGGGCACGACGTCGTGACCACTGCGTTCGGCTTTCATCCCGAAGAGCCGACCGGTGTCGCCACCTCGTTGTTCTCCCTGACCATCCATGGTGTCGAGCAGCCAAACCCTCGCCTGACCGTGGCACGCACGGCCTTGGCCCTGGCCCGTTCCCCGCTGTGGAGCAGCTCGATCCGCAGGTTCGTTGATCTACCTTCGGCACTTCCCTGCTGCCTGGTCGCCGGGACCATTTCCGTGCCGAATGTGGAGCAAGAGCTATTTCAGGCCAGGCTCGCGACCGTGCACCCGAACGGGCTCCACCTGCTCGTCCTTGACCTGACCAGCGCCTCCACTCAGCACGCCGAGGCATATACGGACATCCTCGAGGCCATCGCGCACACCCTCTGCTTCTCCGACCCTGACCCGAGGCCCCTGGCTGCGGCTGAGACCTCGCGCATCCTGGAGGTGCTCCTATGAGCGTTACGCTCACCAAGGTCGCCTGGGACCATCCACCAACGGTCGCCGGCTACAGGCGATTGGCCATGCGCCGTCTCGGCTGGGTCCTCAGCCTCGGTGGCCCTCCGCTGGTAGCGCTGGCCTGCTTCGATGTAATCCCCCACGCCCGGACGGGTTTTGGGCTGATCACCATACTGGTGGCTCCCTTCCTCCCCTGGATGGTGATCGCCTACTTCAGGCGGCGCCGGGTCGCCGCGGTCCTCCAGGCATACCCATGGCGAGAGTGGCCGTGCCAACGCCCGGTCCGCCCGCCGGGGAGTCCTGCGACGATCGCCATCCCATTCCGTGAGGACTACACGGCCATGTTCCGGATCATCCCGCTTCCGGTCGAGCTCCCCGATGTGGGCAACGACCACCCGGACCGGATCTGGTTCGCCGGGGACCCCCGCTTCGGCGGAGTGGTCTCGCCCGTCGGCGGCCACTACCCCGTGCGGGTCGTCGCTCACGTGCCCCGCCGGGAGGAACGGGGAGGTGAGGGGTTCGAGCTCGCGTTGCGGGTCGGGCTGGTGCGGGCCAGCGGCAAGGGCACCCGTACCTGATCAGCGGCGCGGCCTCAGCGCCAGGCGTTCCGCTTCCGACAGCCCGCCCCAGACGCCGAAGCGCTCGTCGTTCGCCAGGGCGTACTCCAGGCACGCCACCCGCCCCTCGCACGCCCCGCACAGCCGCTTCGCGTCGCGCAGTGACGAGCCGGGTTCCGGGAAGAAGAAGCCCGGGCCCGTCTGGGCGCAGAGGGCGAGGTCGTACCAGGCGGTGTCAGCGGTGGCCGAAGCGGACGTGGCGGTGGTAGCGGTGGTGTTCATCGACATGCCGGTGATACTCACCGCCCTCGATGGACGTCCGATCAACGCCTGATCAACAACACGTCACGGACCGGACGCCGGCGCACTGGCTATGACCGCGAACCGAGCCCCGAACGGATCCGCCAGCTTCGCGAAACGACCGACCCCCTCCATGAAGACCGGAGTGAGCCGCACCTTGCCGCCCGACTCCTCCGCCTTCGCGGCCGTCGCGTCACAGTCGGCGACCTCGAAGTACAGGGACCAGTACGGTTGTTCGGCGTCCTCGACCGGGTCCACCGAGATCGGGACGA
Organism: Streptomyces sp. NPDC002467; assembly: GCF_042889825.1. Classification (NCBI taxonomy): domain Bacteria; kingdom Bacillati; phylum Actinomycetota; class Actinomycetes; order Kitasatosporales; family Streptomycetaceae; genus Streptomyces; species Streptomyces sp. NPDC002467. The sequence continues at coordinate 242,805 of NZ_JBIARJ010000004.1, forward strand.
GCCCCGCGAAGGACTCCTCGTCCGTACCGCCGGCCGGTCCGGCCACCGTGTACGTGCCGCCCTCGTACGGCATTTCGCGGATCTCCCACCCCAGCACCGCGCCGTAGAACCGGGCCGCCGCGGCCACGTCACCCGTGTACAGCTCCGTCCAGCACAGGGAGCCCGGCTCCGTCACCGCGCCCAGGCCAGCGTGCCCCCTCGGCTGCCACACGCCGAAGCCCACGCCCTCCGGGTCGGCGAAGACCGCCATGCGGCCGGCGTCCATGACGTCCATCGGCTCGACGGTGACCGTGCCGCCCGCCTCGGTCACGGCCGCCGCCGTCGCGTCGGTGTCGGAAGTCTGGAAGTACACCTGCCAGGCGGACGGGCCCTTGTCCGCCGGGACCGTCATGCCACCCGCCACCGTCTTGCCGCCGAGGTGGAACATGCCGTAGCCGCCGGTCTCCTCGCCGCCCGCCCGGAAGTCCCAGCCGAGGAGATCCCCGTAGAACCCGGCGGTGGCGTCGAGGTCCGGCGTCCCGAGGTCCACCCAGTTCGGGGAGCCGTCTTTGTAGTCCGTGGTGAGCATGGTCAGCACTCCTTCCGGTCGCTACCGCGCCTGCGACGCTCGTTGCCGTGTCCTCTCCCGTTCCTCTCCCCGTCCTCTCCCTTCGAGCATGGCATCCCCCACTGACAGTGGGCCCCGCCCGATCCCACAGAGTGAACGACCGTGCGTTCGGTAAGATGGCGGCATGGCTGACGGACGCGTGGAACGAGGCAATCAGACGCGGCGCACCGTCCTCGACCGGACGATGAGCATCGCCTCCGTCGACGGTCTGGAGGGCCTGTCCCTGGGGAAGATCGCCGCGGATCTCGGTCTGAGCAAGAGCGGTGTCTTCGCCCTCTTCGGTTCCAAGGAGGACCTGCAGCTCGCCACCGTCCGCGCCGCCGTGGACGTGTTCGTCGAGCAGGTAGTCCGGCCCGTGCGCGCGGACCCGGCCGGTCTCGCCAAGGTGTGGCGGGTGTGCGAGCTGTGGCTCGGCTACTCCGGGCGCCGGGTCTTCCCCGGAGGGTGCTTCTTCTACTCGGTCTCCGCGGAGTTCGACTCGCGCCCGGGCCCCGTGCGCGACGAGATCGCCAAGGCGCGGTCCGACTGGACGCGTTACATCGAGCGGCTCCTGGACGAGGCCCGGCAGGCGGGCGGGTTCCGGAAGGGCTTCGACCCGGCGGACGTGCCGCAGCTCGCGTTCGAGGCGATCGCGATGATGGAGCTGGCCAACGCCCATTCCGTACTGCACGAGGACCCGCTCGCTTACGAACGTGCCGGCCGGGGGATCCTCGGCCGGCTGCGGGCGGCGGCGGCCGTCCCGGAGGAGCTTCCGGAGCGGCCCCCCGCGATCGGCCCGGGTGCCGGTACGTCCGTCGGTTCGGGTGCCGGTTCCGCCGTCGGTCAGGCCGGCTGACCCGGGCGAACGGGGCTGGACCAACCCGCGACCGCCTGGTCGGTCCGGCCCCGGTCGCCGCCTCGGGAGAGTCCGGCCTCCGGGTTCTTGATGGGACCTTCCTCGGGGACGTACGGGGTGGTGATGAACCGAGCGGCGGCCGCGATGACTTCGGGGTCGGCGAGTATGCGGCGGTGACCGAGGCCGCCGGTCTCGATCAGGCGGGCCCGGTCGCCGTGAGCGGCCGCGATGGCGCGGGACTGGGCCGGGGTCGCGGTGTCGTCGTCCGTGTCGTGGAGGAGGAGCATCGGCACCGGGACGTCCGCCGGCCGCCAACGGGCGTCGAGCCGCTGCCAGATGTCGGCTTCGCCGGGGAAGAGACGCGTCTCGACGTGGCGGCGCAGAACCTTCTCGACCGCGTCGCCCACGCCCAGCCGGGCGCGGAACTGCTCCAGGAGGTAGCCGAAATCGGCGATTCCCCCGATGGCGACCACCCGGTCCGCGCGGACCGAGTCCCGCAGGGTGAAGAGGCTGGAGAGGACGCCGATCGAGTGGGCGAGGACGGCCGAGAAGTCCCCGTGCTCGGCGTGCAGCAGGCGGATGATCTCGCGGTAGTCGCGGACCGTGGCGGCCCGGCCGCCGGATTCCCCGTGTCCCGGGGAATCGAAGGCGATCACGGTGCGGCCCTGGGCCCGAAGCGCCTCGATGAAGCCGGCGAACCGCGAGGCGCGCGAGGACCAGCCGTGCACCACGAGGACGGGCCGCTCCCCGTCCCCCCAGCGGTACGTGGTGACGGGTACGCCCCGTACGAGCAGCCGCCCGGTCTCGGCCCGCGCCATCACCTCCGCCTCGTCGGGCCGCAGCCGTGCGCGGCCCAGCGGACGGACGAACAACGCGAAGACGCGCGGTCCGGCAAGGCCCGGGGCCAGACGCGCGCCGACGTCGAGGGTGGTGCTCAGGAGTGAAGCCATGGGATGCATGTCGATTCTCCGGATCTCCGCGGGATGGCCGGCCGGCGAGGGCAGGGCCGGATGGCAGAAGCAGGGCAGAAGCAGGGCAGAAGCAGTGCAGGGCGGGGCAGGATGACGAGGAGATATTAGCACGATCGTTCGTGTTGTTAGTGAGTGAGACGGCTGCCGGAGCGTCACCCCTCGGACGGGCGCCGTGTCGTTCGTTGCCGTTGTCGCGGGAGAACGGGCCGGTAGGGTCCAGGCGATGAACAGCCTGAACCGCTCTCCCTTGGGTGTCTGCCCGGCGGCGGTGGCCACCGGTTTACGCGGGGCTCGTGACCCGTACGCGCTGTACCGGTGGCTGCGGGCCGAGCACCCGGCCTGCTTCGACCCGGAGTTGGGGCTGTGGGTGGTGTCCCGTTACGCGGACGTCGACCGCGTGCTGCGGGACGCGACCACCTTCGGCAACGCCGGGACGCCGGAACCGATGTGGCCCCTGGCACCGGACGTCGTACGAGCCCTGGAGGAGGGCGGCGGTGTACCGGTGGCCTCCACCACGGACCCTCCCGACCACGCACGGCTGCGCGCCGGCGCGATCGCGGCGTGGCCGTACACGCCACGCCGGGTCGCGGCCCTCGAAGGGGTGTTGCGCGAGCAGACGGAGGCGGCGGTGGTGGCCTTCGCCGCCATCCCCTCCCGCCGTGCCGACCTGATGGGCGATCTGGCCCGGCCCTTGTCCGCCACGGTGTTCACGACGCTGTGCGGGATCCCGGAGGGCGACCATCCTGTCCCCGTCCCGGTCGAGCCTCGTCGCCGCGGCCATCGCCTTGGCCGGCTCCAGGCCCCACGCGACGAGGAACGTCGCCATCCGTTCCACCGTCGCCAGACCGTCGTCGTCGGCGTCGATGGCCGCGAACTCGGCCTCGAACCCGGAACGCAGGTTGCGCTCCAACGACGCCCGGGCGCCGTAGGCCCGCGACATCGCCGCGTGGCACTCCTCGCGGCTGATCCGCCCGTCCCCATCGGCGTCGGCCTGCTCCAGAAGAAGGGCCCAGCAGCGTCGCCATTCCCGCGGCAGCGCCTCCTCCTTGGCCGAACCGTCGGCCACACCCGTGGCCGGCGCGATCTTCTCGGCGAGACCGATGAAGTCCGTCTCCTCCAGCACCCCGTTGCCGTCCGCGTCGAGCATGTCGAACGTGCGGTCGCACTTACGGCTGATCACGTCACTGGTCACTGCCGAGTCCGCCCAAGCGATACGAATGGATCTCAGCACCATGGGCCAAGCCCGCTCCCGGCCGGCTGCCCGACACGGACCGCCGGTCAGACCGCACCCGTTGGCGGCACGGAAGCGGCGGTGGGTTGACCGGCACCGCGGACCGACGGCCCGCGGCCGAAGCCCGGAGGCGTCGGTGTGCGGCGCCGTCAGGACTCGTGTTTGGCGCGGCTCGGCTGGACGCGCTTGGGTTCGCCCGGCATCTTCGGGTAGTCCGGCGGGTACGGCATGTCGCCCAGGCCGTGTTCGTGTTCGTCGCGGGAGGCGAGCTCCAGTGCGGCGTCCAGCGTGAAGGCGTGGTCGTCCATCTCCGCGTGCAGGTCGCCCACTTCGGCGAAGCGGGCCGGCATCGTCACGATGTCGAAGTCGCGCGGCTCCACGTCGTCCACTTCGTCCCAGCGCAGCGGCGCGGACACCGGGGCGTGCGGGCGGGGGCGGACGGAGTAGGCGGAGGCGATCGTGCGGTCGCGGGCCGTCTGGTTGTAGTCGAAGAAGATCCGCTCGCCGCGCTCCTCCTTCCACCACGCCGTCGTGACCTTGCCCGGCATCCGGCGCTCCAGCTCCCGGCCGATGGCGATCGCGCAGCGACGGACCTCGGTGAAGGTCCAGCGCGGGGCGATGGGGACGAACACGTGCAGGCCGCGGCCGCCGGAGGTCTTGGGCCAGCCGCGCAGGCCCAGTTCGTCCAGCAGGGCCCGCAGTTCGTGGGCCGCCGCCACCGCGTGGTGGTAGTCGGTGCCCGGCTGCGGGTCGAGGTCGATGCGCAGTTCGTCGGGGCGGTCGGTGTCCTCGCGCCGCACCGGCCACGGGTGGAAGGTGAGGCAGCCCAGGTTGGCGGCCCACAGGACGGCCGCGGGCTCGGTGGGGCAGATCTCGTCCGCCGTGCGGCCGCTGGGGAAGGCGATGTGAGCGGTGGGGATCCAGTCGGGCAGGTTCTTGGGGGCTCGCTTCTGGAAGAAGGACTCCCCCTCCACTCCGTCCGGATAGCGCTCCAGGGTCGTGGGCCTGTCGCGCAGGGCGCGTGTGATGCCCTGCGCGACCGACAGGTAGTACTCGGCCACGTTCCTCTTGGTGAGGCCCCGCTCCGGGAAGTACACCTTGTCCGGGTTGGACAGGCGGACCGTACGGCCGCCCGCCTCCAGCTCGATCGCGTTACCGGCAGCACCCATGTGGGCCACGTTAGGCGGGCCCGGCCGGTCGCGCATACCGGGCGGGGCCGGACGTAACGTCGCAGAATCGACAGCATGGATCTGCCGGTGATGCCCCCTGTGAAACCGATGCTCGCCAAGTCCGTGGCCCGGATCCCGCCCGGCATGCAGTACGAGGCCAAGTGGGACGGCTTCAGGGCGATCGTCCATCGCGACGGCGACGAGATCGAGATCGGCAGCCGGACGGGCAAGTCCCTGACGAGGTATTTCCCGGAGCTGGCGGCGGCCCTGAAGAGCAATCTGCCCGACCGGTGCGTGATGGACGGCGAGATCGTGATCATCCAGGGAGGGCGGCTCGACTTCGACCGGCTGACCGAGCGGATCCATCCCGCCGCCTCCCGCGTGAAACTGCTCGCCGAGACGACCCCCGCCGCGTTCGTCGCCTTCGACCTGCTCGCCCTCGGCGACGAGGCGCTCCTCGACACCCCGCTCACCGAGCGCCGTGCCGCGCTCGTCTCTTCCCTCTCCACCGCCCGGCCCCCCGTCCATCTCGCGCCCGCGACCACCGACCCCGCGCTCGCGCAGGAGTGGTTCGAGCGGTTCGAAGGCGCCGGGCTCGACGGGGTGATCGCCAAACCGCTCGATCTCCCCTACCGGCCCGATGCCCGCCTCATGTTCAAGATCAAGCACGAACGTACCGCCGACGCCGTCGTCGCGGGTTTCCGTTTCCACAAGAGCGGTCCGATTGTCGGATCGCTGCTGTTGGGGTTGTACGACGGCCATGGCGCGCTCCAGCACGTGGGCGTGTGCGCGGCCTTCTCGATGAAGCGCCGCGCCGAACTGGTGGAGGAGCTGGAACCCCTGCGGCCGGCGGACCCGACCGGTCACCCCTGGGCCGCCTGGGCCGAGGAGTCCGCGCACGAGAGCGCCCGCCTGCCCGGCGCGACGAGCCGCTGGACCGGCAAGAAGGACCTGTCCTGGGTGCCGCTTCGCCCGGAGCGGGTCGTCGAGGTGGCGTACGACCACATGGAGGGGGACCGCTTCCGACACACGGCCCAGTTCCGCCGGTGGCGTCCCGACCGGGCGCCGGAGAGCTGTACATACGCCCAGTTGGAGGAAGTCGTCGGCTACGACCTGGCGGAGGTGCTCGGACTCGGTCCGGACCCGGCGCCCGCCTAGGGCCTCGCCCCTCACTCCCTACCGGGTGGTAATTCCAGCCAATCCCGCGCGAATGCCTGACATGCTCCTGACAGTTCATGGTGGCTGTGGGACGCTCCCGGCACGCACTCCGCACCCTCTGAGAGGCCCAGCGCCTCGCCCACCCCCACCAGTACGGCATGGAGGAGCGCATCATGAGGCACTTCACGCACCGGACCCGCTTATCGCGCATCACCGGAACGGCCGGGATCGCGATGCTGGCGGTCGCGGCGGCCTTCGCCGGCACCGGCACCGCCCTCGCACAGGGTTCGGCCGCCGATCTGAAGGCCGACGGCGTCATCGTGGTCGCCGGCAGCACCTGCACCTGGACCAACGCGAGCACCAGCGCGGCCGCCCCGGCCGCCCTCACCATCGACCGCGGCACCATCAACGCGCCGGGAGGAAATCTGGCCTGCGGCGGCGGCATCGCCGCCACCCTCAACAACAACCCCGCCTTCACGTTCGACGACGCCGCCGGCACGGCGCGGACCGATCTGATCGACATCACCGGCAGGCAGAGCTTCATCTCCTGCCGCTACAAGGCGACGAACATCGTGTGGGACCGCGACGGGACGACCCGGAAGTACGTCAACCGGGCCTTCACCGCCACCAAGACCTCGGGCAGCTTCCTGTGCCCGGGCTCGGTCACCACTGCGTCCGGGGACGCGTCCGTGCTGTTCCACTGAGCCGACGTACCAGCGGCTCGGCCCGCCGCGAGCGGGTCGAGCCGCGAGCGGGTCCGTATTCGAGCAGGTCGACCCGCGGGCCCGCGCTTTAATCGGTGGTGTGCGGTCCGGTGGCCTTGTAGGTTCGCATCGCGACCGCGCCTCCGATGCGCCCGGCTGCGGCTACTTCCTTCTGACAACAACCAAGTGACGCCGCCGCCCCTTTTGATCTCGGCAGGCGCGGGCGCGCCTTCGCCCCGTCGAACGCTTCGTCCGGGGCGTCCCATCCTTTGAATCCGGGGGGATTCACTGCCTCGTCACACCCCGCGCGTCTCCAAGGTCTGGTCCGAGATGCTCGTGGCCCCGCACGTCTCGGCGGCCGCCCGCTCCCTGCCCCCGCCACAGTTCCACCACCGGCCCGCCGGGGCGAAGACCCGCACCTACGCGGGCGGCCCGGCCTTCGTCCGGGAGCCCCGCGAGGAACTCTTCCTCCTGGCCGTCGGCAACTTCGTCACCCAGCGGACCTTCTACGAGAGCGGTGAGGAGCGGGACGACCGGTACTCCCGCCTCGTCGCCGAACTCGCCGTCCAGGACCCGGTGTGGACGGCCGGCCTGCTCCGCTGGCTCCGCGGCGAGGGCAACATGCGCACCGCCTCCCTGGTGGGCGCCGCCGTGTACGTGCGGGCCCGGCTCGACGCGGGGGCGTCCGAGGGGCCGTCCAACCGGTCCGTGATCGACTCGGTGCTCCAGCGCGCCGACGAGCCCGGCGAACTGCTCGCCCACTGGTTCTCGACCTACGGGCGGAAGGTGCCGACACCCGTGAAGCGGGGCATCGCCGACGGCGTCCGCCGGCTGTACACGGCCCGGTCCCTGCTGAAGTACGACACGGCGTCCAGGCACTTCCGCTTCGGCGACGTGCTCAACCTGGTGCACGCCTCCCCCGATCCGGACAAGCCCTGGCAGGGCGCGCTCTTCCGGTACGCCCTGGACCGCCGCCACCATCCGCAGACGGCGGTTCCGCCTGCCTCCGACCGCCTGCTGACCGCCCACCGGGCTCTGATGGAGTCGGCCGCCGACGAGCGGCGCGCGGTGGTGACCGGGCCGGACGGCTCCGAGCGCCTGGCCGCGGCGGGCATGACGTGGGAGGCCTTGGCGGGCTGGCTCCACGGGCCGATGGACGCCGCCGTCTGGGAGACCGTGATCCCCGCGATGGGGCCGATGGCGCTCCTGCGGAACCTGCGGAACTTCGACGAGGCGGGGGTCTCGGACGACGTCGCCGCCCTCGTCGCCGCCCGGCTTTCGGACGCCTCCGAGGTCGCCCGGTCGCGCCAGTTCCCCTTTCGCTACCTGGCCGCGCACCAGCACGCGCCGTCTCAGCGCTGGGCAGCCGCGCTGGAACGGGCGCTGGGCCACTCCCTGGCCAACGTGCCGTCGCTGCCCGGCCGGACCCTGATCCTCGTGGACCGGTCGGACTCCATGTTCTGGGACACCGTCTCCGAGCGGTCCAAGCTGACCCGGGCGGACGCTGCGGCCGTGTTCGGCACGGCGCTGGCCATGCGTGCGGAGCAGGCGGATCTGGTGGAGTTCGGCTGGGGCAGCCGGACGGTGCCGTTCGAGCGGGGCGAGCCGGTGCTCGACGTGCTGAAACGGTTCCACAGTCTCGGCGGCACGGAGACCACGACGGCGGTGCGGAAGCACTACCGGGAACACGACCGGATCCTGATCGTCACCGACGAGCAGGCCGCGACCAACCGCCGCGACAGGCCGGCCGACCCGGTCCCGGCCGATGTTCCGGTCTACACGTGGAACCTCGCGGGCTACCGGCCCGCCCACGGCCCCGCCGGCCCGCACCGGCACACCTTCGGCGGCCTCACCGACGCCGCGTTCCGGATGGTCGGCTTCGTCGAGGCCCGCCACGGAGCCACTTGGCCGTGGACCACCGGAACCACCGGGACCGCCGGGACCACCGGGACCGCCGGAACCACCGCGAGCGCCTGATCCGAGCGCCGCGGCCCGGCCTGGGCCGCGCCGGCCCGGACCGGACCCGACCCCGCTCAGCCCCTCGTCAGCTTCTCCCACTCCCCCCGGTCCGGCCCCGACGGCTTCGGCGCGTAGTCCGGCCGTGCCTCCAGCCAGCGCGCCACCCGGGCCCTGATCTCCGGATCCGCGTACGCGCGCTCCGGGGGCTCCGCGAGGTGCCGCACCCTCGCCCGGGCCCGCATCACCTCCGGGTCCTCCAGCGCGCACTCGAACAGTGCCGCCACCTCCCGTGGCGGCCCCGAGCGCACGGCCCGGGTCGCGAACCGCTCCCCGATGGCCGCGTCCGCGACCACCTGGAAGTCGAACCAGGGCTTCAGGGTGCGCACCGCCCAGTCGTGGTGGTCGGCGGCGTACCGCTCCGACCCCGGGTCCTGGTGCGCGGTACGGGCCACTCGGCGCGCCGCCCACAGCGCGAGCGAAGCGCCCTGCCCGAGCGTCGGGTTGGTGTGCGTGATCGCGTCGCCCACCGGCACGAGTCCGCTCACCACCGGACCCCGCTCGTCGGCCTGCGGGCTCCACCGGTTGTCCAGGCTCGCGGTGGCCAGTACGTCCGACAACGGCCGCGCGCCCAGTGCCAGCCAGGCCTCGCCGGGCGCGAAGGAACGGGCCGCGGCCTCGAAGACCGCCGGATCGCGCAGCGCCGAGCGCGTGGTGTCGGTGGTGTGCACGAACAGCGTGATGGCGAACACCCGGTTGTCGGCGGGGAAGACGGCGCACCCCGCGAAGGCCCCGCCGGTGACCGCCCAGGGCCGGCGCGGCCCCTCTTCCATGCCCTCGGGCAGCCGGTACCAGCGGCAGAAGTAGGCCAGTCCGGTGCGGTGCCGTTCCACGGCGGCCGGGCGGCAGCCGGCCGCGGCCAGCCAGCGCTCGGTGCCGCCCCTACGACCACCCGCGTCCACCACGAGGTCCCCCTCGTGGCTCCCCTCGCCGGTCGTCACCCCCGTCACCCTGATCCCCGGGACCGTGGTCAGCCCGGTGACCGGCTGCCCGTACCGCGAGACCACGCCCGCCTCCCCGCGCAGGGCCGTGGCCAGTGCGCTCTCCAGCAGGATCCGGCGGGCCTGGATCATGACGATGTCCTCGTCGCCGGGGCGCTCGGGGGGACGCACGTCGAACCAGTCCAACTCGTGCCGCTCGCGCGCGCCGAGCCGGAGCATCTCCTCGTACACGTCGGGCAGTTCCTCGCGCAGGACGCCCCGAGCGGCGCCGAGCAGGGCGTGCGGCTGGCTCGCCTGCGGTACGGACGGGCGGTGCCAGCCGAAGAAGTCGCGGTCGAGCGCGGTGCCCGGGGCGCGGGCGTCGCGCTCGAACAGTTCGGCGGTGTGCCCGTGCCGTGCCGCGAGCAGGGCGGTGGCCAGGCCTCCGATGCCTCCGCCGATGACCAGCACATGTGCCATTGCGCCCCCTGAGCCGAAGAACGGTACGACGATCAGACCGCCCAGAGCCTGCGCGGACCGGCCCTGGCCGAAACTCGCACAGTCGTCCGATGGCCGGACGCCCGCCCGCTCAGCCCGCCGCCCGGTACGCCTCCACGGCCCGGCGGCCCTGTTCCTCGATCAGGTCCGCGTTGATGGCGACGGCCGCCTGTACGCCCTGCGCGGCGGCGCCCGCGACCTGCGCCATGGGCGCCGTCACGTTGCCCGCCGCCCAGACACCGGCCAGTGCGGTGGCCCCGGTCGCCGCGTTCGACTCCACGCACGTGCCGATCACCCGGCCGGCCCGCTCCAGGGCGGTCGTCGGCAGGCCCAGGCCGGTCAGCACCCCGGAGCGGGCGGTGAACCGCGGGGCCACCACCAGCGCCCGGCACTCGACCGCGCCCCCGCCCGCCAGGGTCACCCCGGTCAGCCGGTCGTCCGCGCCGACCGCGAGGCCGGTCACCTCACCCTCGACCACCGCGACCCCGAGGGCCGCCAGGAGCTCGCGGTCCTCCTCGGTGAGCTCACAGGTGTGCGCGAGCAGGGTCGTACGATCGGTCCACTGCCGCCACATCTGCGCCTGGTGCACGGATACGGGCCCCGTGGCCAGCACCGCGACCCGCTCGTCCCGGACCTCCCAGCCGTGGCAGTACGGGCAGTGCAGCACGTCCCGCCCCCAGCGCTCCGCGAGCCCCGGCACCGCGGGCAGCTCGTCCACCAGCCCGGTGGTGACCAGCAGCCGCCGCGCCCGGACGGTGGACCCGTCGCCGCAGCGCACCAGGAATCCGCCGCCGGGCAGCGGGTCCGCGGCGATGACCGTGCCCCGCCGGATCAGCCCGCCGTAGCCGGTCACCTCCGCCCGGCCCCGTTCCAGCAGCTCGGCGGGGCTCCGCCCGTCGTGGCCGAGGTATCCGTGCATGTGCGCGGCGGGGGCGTTGCGCGGGCTGCCCGAGTCGATGACGAGGACCGAGCGGCGGGCCCGGACCAGGGTCAGGGCCCCGGCGAGCCCGGCGGCTCCGCCGCCCACGACCACCACGTCGTACGAGTCGTCCATCGTTCCCTCTGTGTCGTCCATGCCGGTGAGCGTCCGTCCGGCCTTCCACATTTGACAAATGTCCTTGCCGAAGTGGCAAATGGAAACATGGCCACCGAGGAACAGGACGAGGAACTCGCCGGCGTGCTGACCGCCGTGGGACCGCGGCTGCGCGCCCTGCGCCAACAGCGCGGCACCACGCTGGCGCAGCTCAGCGAGGCCACTGGGATCTCGCTTTCGACGCTCTCCCGGCTGGAGTCGGGGCAGCGCCGGCCGACGCTGGAGCTGCTGCTCCCGCTCGCCCGCGCGCACCGGGTCGCACTCGACGAGCTGGTCGGCGCCCCGGAGACCGGGGACCCCCGGATCCGGCCGCGGCCGTTCGTCCGGCACGGCCGGACCTATGTGCCGCTGACCCGCGATTTCGGCGGTCTGCACGCGTACAAGACGATCCTGCCGCCCTCGGGGGGCGCGACGGCCGATCCCGAGCCCGAGCTGCAGGTCCACGAGGGCTACGAGTGGCTGTACGTGCTGTCCGGGCAGGTACGGCTGCTGCTCGGCGAGCACGACCTGGTCCTCGGCCCCGGGGAGGCCGCCGAGTTCGACACGCGCACGCCCCACGCCTTCTTCAACGCGGGGCCGCGTCCCGCCGAGTTCCTGAGCCTCTTCGGCCCGCAGGGCGAGAGGATGCACGTGCGGGCCCGGCCCACCACACCACCGGAAGGACGCCGATGAACAGCGCCGCCACCGACCGGCACCCCGAGCAGCCCGAACGCCCCGAGCGCGCCGCGCCCCGGCCCAACGGCGTCGTCGGCGTCGGGCTCGTGGTCGTGGACCCGGACGGCCGAGTACTGCTGGGCCAGGCGCACGACGGCCGCTGGGAGCTGCCCGGCGGCAAGGTCGACCCCGGGGAGGGCTTCGAGCAGGCGGCCGCCCGGGAGCTGGCCGAGGAGACGGACCTGCGCGCCGAGCCCGAGGGGATCCGTGTGCTCGGCGTCCGGATCGACGCGAAGTCGGGGGTGACCCGGCTGACCGCGGCCGCCGTCACCACCACGGCGACGGGCGTGCCCGCCGTGACGGAACCGCACAAGATCGTCCGGTGGGAGTGGTTCGCCCCGGAGTCGATCCCCGCCGCCCTCTACGCGCCGTCGGCGGGCGTGCTCCGCACCTGGCGCCCGGACCTGGAAGCGCTGCCGCACCCGCCCTCGTACGACTATCCGCTCGCCGCGGTGGACGAGGCCGGCTGACCCCGCCGGTCCACCACCCGGCGCACCGACTGCGCCCGCCGACCCTGCCCGCCGCCGGCCGCCGACCCCGCGCGCCGACCCCGCCGGGCGGCCCCGGCCTTCGGCGCGCCGCAGTCGCCCGACGGCCCCGCCCGGCTACCCCCGCATGACCACCCGCGGCGCGAAGTTCCCCTCTCCCAGGTCCTCCGCCAGCAGGCGCTTCGCGATCGCGTCCGCCGCCACCCGCAGTTCGGCGCTCCGCGGCCGCCCCCGGTCCTGCTCCAGCCGGTCCTTCAGCCACTCCGCCCACGCCGCCGAGATGACCCCGGCCTCCCGTTCGCCGGCCGCGGTTGGGGAGAAGAACCCGTTCTGCCGCGTCAGGTACCCCTCGTCGACCATCCGCTCGAAGACCGGCAGCAGGACCTCCGGCGGCAGGGAGCGCCGGCCCGCGATCAGCCCCAGGCTGGCGTGGCCGACCGTCCGCGTCATCAGGTCCACCTGCATCACGGCCCACGCGCCCGCCATGTCCAGCCGGGTGTCGGAGGCGTCGACGATCGCGCGCGCCTCCTCCGGTCCCATGTTCCGTACGAGCTTGCCGACCGCCAGCTCCAGCAGCTTGGCCGAGTCCCCCGAGGCCGTGGCCGGCGACGCGAAGCCCTCGCCCATGTCCGTGGAGGCGGCCCGGGCGGAGTCGCGCAGCCGGACCTGCTTGAGGAAGAGGGAGACCACGAAGCCGACCAGCGCCACCGGCACGGTCCACAGGAACACCGTGTGCAGGGCGTGCGCGTACGCGTCGATGATGGGGGCCGCGGCCGCCGGATCGAGTCCGTGCACCCCGTCCGGGCTCATCGCCGCCTTGCCCAGCTGCGCCGGGTCCCCGCCGGTGGCCCGGGCCGCCTCCGCCACGCCCGCCACGAGCGCGGGCTCCAGGCTGTTGGCGTAGATCGTGCCGAACACCGCGGTCCCGAAGCTGCTGCCGAGCGTGCGGAAGAAGGTGACGCCGGACGTGGCGGTGCCGAGGTCGGCGTAGTCGACGGTGTTCTGCACGGCGATCGTCAGGACCTGCATGCACAGGCCGATGCCGGCGCCGAGGACGAACATGTACAGCGATTCCAGCCAGGCGTCGGTGCCCGGTCCCATCAGGGAGAGCAGGTAGAGGCCGAGGGCCATGACGGCGCTGCCCACGATCGGGAAGATCCGGTACCGCCCCGTCTTGCCGGTGACGTTGCCGCTGAAGACGGAGCAGATCAGCAGGCCGATGACCAGCGGGAGCGTCCGGACGCCCGAGACCGTGGCCGAATCCCCGTCCACGTACTGCAGGTAGGTCGGCAGGAACGTCATCGCGCCCAGCATCGCGAAGCCGACCACGAAGCTGAGTACCGAGCAGACCGCGAAGACGGGGTTGCGGAACAGCCGCATCGGCAGCATCGGTTCCGCGGCCCGGGCCTCGACCAGGCAGAAGAGCACCAGGGCCACGACCCCGCCGACGAAGAGGCCGATGATCGTCGGTGAACTCCACGCCAGTTCGTTCCCGCCCAGGCTCGTGGCCAGGATCAGCGCGCTGGCACCGGCGGTGACGAGCGCGATGCCCAGGTAGTCGATCACCGGCCGGCCCGCCGCGCGCATGGTGGGGATCGTCCGGGCCGCCGCGATGACCACCAGGATGGCGATCGGGACGTTCACGTAGAAGGCCCAGCGCCAGCTCAGGTGGTCGGTGAAGAAGCCGCCCAGCAGCGGGCCGATGACCGTCGCGACGCCGAAGACGGCGCCGATCGCGCCCTGGTACTTGCCGCGTTCGCGCAGCGGGACCACGTCGGCGATCAGTGCCATCGAGGTGACCATGAGGCCTCCCGCGCCGACGCCCTGCACGCCGCGCCACACGATGAGCAGGGTCATGTTGCTCGCGAGGCCGCAGAGGAAGGAGCCGGTGATGAAGACGATCGCGGAGATCTGGAAGATCAGTTTCCGGCCGAAGAGGTCACCGAACTTGCCGACCAGCACGGTCGCCACGGTCTCGGCGAGCAGGTAGGAGGTGACCACCCACGACATGTGGGCCGCGCCGCCGAGGTCCGCCACGATCGTGGGCAGGGCGGTGCCCACGATCGTCTGGTCGAGGGCGGCCAGGAGCACACCCAGCATGATCGTGCCGAAGATGACGTTGCGCCGCCGCCGGTCGAGGGCGGGTGACGCCGAGATCGCTGCGGGGGCTGTGGTCACATCTCGCACTCTCACAGCGCGCCCGGCCGCACGCATGCGGCGTACGGCCGAACGGGCGAGGGGAGTGCGGTGTCAGCGCAGGTGGGCCAGGCCGGGATGGGTCGCCGCGTAGCCGTCCACCAGCCGTCGTGCCACTCCCACGGAGTCCACGAGCGGGTGCAGAGCGAAGGCCTTCACCGCGTCGGCCCGCGCGCCGCTCGCCGCGGCCGCCAGGACCTCCCGCTCGACCGCCTTGACCGCCGTCACCAGCCCCACCGCGTGCAGCGGCAGCTGCTCGACGCCCAGCGGGTGGGCCCCGTTGGCGTCGACCAGGCAGGGCACCTCGATGACGGCCTCGGCGTCGAGGACGCGGAGCGTGGAGCCGTTGGGGACGTTCAGGATCAGCGTGGCCCGCTCGTCGCGGGCGATGGCCCGCATCAGGGCGAGGGCGACCTTCTCGTAGCCGCCGGACTCCAGGTCGCTCTCGTCACGCTCGCCGACGCCGGCCGCCTCGCGGTTCTCGGCCATGTACGTGGCTTCGCGCTCGGCCCGGGTCCGGTCCCAGGCGGCGAGGGCCGCCCCGGGCGGCTGCCCGGCCCGGCCCGCCTCGGCGTAGAAGCCGCGCTGCTGGTCGCGCAGGAAGGCCCCGCGCGTCTGCTTGGCCTCCTGGTACGCCCGCACGGTGTCACGGTTGAAGTAGTAGTAGTGCAGGTACTCGTTCGGGATCGCGCCGAGCGAGCGCAGCCACTCGGCCCCGAAGAGCCGGCCCTCCTCGAAGGACTCCAGGGCCGCGGTGTCGGCCAGCAGCCGGGGCAGTTCGTCGCGGCCGCCGATCCGCAGCCCGCGCACCCACCCCAGGTGGTTGAGGCCGACGTAGTCGATCCAGGCCTCCTGCGGCCGGGCGCCGAGCAGTCGGGCGATGCGCCGCCCGAGGCCCACGGGGGAATCGCAGATGCCGATCACCCTCGCGCCGAGCTCCTCGGCCATCGCCTCGGTGACCAGGCCGGCCGGATTGGTGAAGTTGATGACCCACGCCTCGGGGGCGACGAGGGCGATCCTGCGGGCGAGCTCGCGGGCCACCGGAACGGTCCGCAGGCCGTAAGCGATCCCGCCCGCGCCCACCGTCTCCTGGCCCAGCACCCCCTCCGCCAGGGCGACCCGCTCGTCGGCGGCGCGGCCCTCCAGACCGCCGACACGGATGGCGGAGAAGACGAAGTCGGCCCCGCGCAGGGCCTCGTCGAGGTCTCCCGTCGCCGCGACGGCGGGGGCGTCGGGCACCCCGGCGGCCGCGGCCTGGTCGACGAGCACGCGGGCCATGGCGGCGAGCCGCGCCGGATCCTCGTCGTACAGGGTCACATGGGACACCCGGCCCTCGGCGTGGTCGCCGAGCAGGGCCCCGTAGACGAGCGGTACGCGGAAGCCGCCCCCGCCGAGGATCGTCAGCCGCACGCCCTTACCGCCCTTCGCCGAAGAAGCCATGGTCATGGCCAAGACCGTGGCACACGGTCCGCGGCCCGCGGCCCGCCCCGGAGTCCGATCCGGGCCCGGTGCCACGATCGGTGACACGACGGGTCACCCGGCACCCGATTCCCGACCGGTCACGTGGCGCACGCACCTCGACGCACGGCCCTGCCGGACACCAGTCTCCCCCGCCGGGTCATTCCCCCAGCGGCGGCACGGCGCGCAGTCGGGCGCCCTGCTGGTGCACGAGCTCGCCCCCGCGGACGGGACCCGGGGATCCTCCCTGTGGCGCCGACAGGATCAGGGTGATCCGGGTCAGCCCCATCGCGTCGAGCATCCGGCTGGATTCGGCCACCATCCGGCAGCGCACGAGGCCCCACCTCGGGTCGGGGTGGCGCACGGTGCGCACCGCCCCGTCCTGCTCGGCGGCGTCGGCCCCGCGCTTGCTCAGCCAGTGCGGCACCCCGTAGCGGTAGGCCGCCTCCATGAACGGGTCGCGGGCCACCTCCTGACGGATGCTGCTCAGCCCCTCGTCCTCCGGCGCCTCGGCCAGCGCTGTGGCGAGCTGCGCGAGCAGGGGTACGCACCAGGCCGGCTCGTGGTCCTCCAGTACGCCCGCCGCGTCCGGGTGGAACAGCACGAAGCGCAGGAAGTTGTCGTCGGGCAGGGCCGTGGGATGCGGCCGCACGGACTGGAAGAGCTGGTCGAAGGCCGAGTTAGTGAGGGCGACGTCCCAGCGGCGGTCCACCAGGAAGCTCGGGTAGGGCACGGCCTCCATGAGGGCGGCGTAGTCGCACAGGTAGTCGCGCTGGGCCGGGTCCTGGGGCAGCCGGTTGTCCTCGGCGGCCCGCCACGTGGGCGGCGGATCGCGGTCGACCATGACGCGGAACAGCCAGAAGCACTGCCGCTCGCTCATTTCCAGGGCCTCGGCCAGGGCGAGCAGTTTGCGGTCCGTCCACTCCTTGACCAGGCCGCGTTCCCAGTTCCCGTACGCACGCACGCTGATGCGCAGACGGGCGGCGAGGTCCTCCTGGCTCAGGCCCAGTTCCTCACGGCGCTGGCGCAAAATCTCCTTGCGTCGCTCCGACCGTACGGCGCCGCGTGCGGACTCATCGGCCGCCAGGCGCTCTTCACCGGCTCGGGCGAGGCCGTCGGACGGGCCCACCGCTGCGAGATGTGGCACCGAGAGCTCCCCCTCCCTCACGGTCTGGATCTTCATTTCCGTGTGGCGATCCTGCTACCGACTTCATTCGAGTGTCAACTATTGTGGCAATTCCAGCCTCTTGACAGCTCATTCCCGCCACAGCTGTGGCACGTTCTAGCCCTTCGAGGCCGGAACGGCTAGATTCCAGAAGCCGACCACGTGTCCGAACCGACTTCGCGCGATCTAGGAGAACCACTGGTGACAGACGGCTTCCCGGCTCCCGTCGCGGTGGCCCACGCACCCCTGGCAGCCACCGTCGCGCGCGTTGCCGAACTCGCAGCCAAGATGGGCCGCGACCGGAGCCAGGTCTTCGACCTGCGGCGCCTCTCCGAGGCTTCGGGCGTGCCCACGGACGTGGTCAGGATCCTGCTCGACGGCAGACCGGCCGGCGAACCCGATCTACAGGCCCGCTTCCTCCAGCGCCTGGACCTGCTCCGGCGAACCCGCGTCAAACCCAACGGCCGCCGCTACACCCAGCAGGAGATCGCCGACGGCGCCGGCATGTCCCGGCAGCAGGCCGGCGCCTTGATCAACGGCGACCGGCGACCCACCATGGAGCACTGTGACGCCATCCAGCGCTTCTTCGGCGTGCACGCCGGGTTCCTCACCGCCCACGACGCCGACGCCCTCACCGACGCCCTCCAACGGACCGAGCAGCAGTTGCTCCAGGACTTCGCCGGCCGGGCGCGGGAAACCGTACCGGCCGCGGCCGCTTCGACGGGCGATCCCCTGGCAAGACTCCTCCAGAACCACGGCGTACGGGGCATCGCATGGCGCGCCGCCCAACTGCCCAGCGACAAGCACCGGGACAAGGTCACCGAATGGCTGGACATGCTCCTCGAGAGCGTCAAACCGAATGAATCCTGACCCAGTCGACAGTCTGGGTCTGATCCTTGAGTCCTGATCCGGATCCATTCCGACGGGGAGAACGGTGAGCATAGGCAGAGAGCAGCGGCGGTTGTGCGGGGAGCTGGTGGCCGGCATCCGGCTGACCGCACCCGTGGAACCCGTGGACCTCTACGCCGCCCTGTGCGAGGGCATGAGCAGGCACCGGGGCCGCCCGGTGGAGTTCCGGATGGCCGCGTTCCCGCCGGGGACGGCCAGCGGCCTGTGGCTCGACATGGCGGACCGCGATCTCGTGGTCGTCGAGGAACGCACGGCACCCGATCACCAGTTGGTGATCCTCGGGCACGAGCTGTGGCACATGAAGGCCGGCCACTGCAGCCACCACGTCGACGGCGCCGCCGTCGCCGCCCGGCTGCTGTCCGACGGTGCGGACATCGGCGAGACGGTCCGCAGCGTCGCCGCGCGCACGCGCGCCGACGTTCGGGAGGAGACCGAGGCCGAGACCTTCGGCCTGCTGCTGGGCAGCCGGTGTCGCACCTGGCTGGCCGGATCGTCGAGTCACCGCGCCCCGGCACAGCGCGACCACCTGGCGGGCCGGATCGAGGCCTCGCTCGGCTACCGGGGGCACAGGAACGACCGTTGAACGGCCAGGACTACTACATACCGGCGATCGCGATGGCGGTCGCGCTCGCTTTCAAGCTGCCGGCCTTGCGCCACAACTGGCGTGATCCGCTGCTGCGTTCGGTAGTGGCCCTGCTGACCATGGCGGGAGCGGTGTTCGCCTTCGCCGCCCCGCCCACCATCGAGGCTGTCAACCGCTGGACCGGGGTGCCGAACATCTCGGCGCCGCTGGTGTACTCCCTGATCACCGGGTTCAGCGCCTCCTGCCTGGTCCTGATCGTCAACTGGCGGGGCGGCCCGCCCGAGAAGACCCGCCGCACCTCGCGCCGGTGGATCCTCGGCTACAGCCTCGTCAGCGTGGCCCTGGTCGTGCTCTTCGCCCTGGGCGACGCCCCGGTCGAGCGGCTGCGCGATCTGGACACCTACTACGCGAACACCCCGTACATCCGCGAGATGATCGCCCTCTACCTGGTGGCGCACAACGTGGCCGCGCTGGTGATGGTCGCCATGTGCTGGCGCTGGTCGCTCCAGGTGCGCGGCTGGCTGCGGGCCGGCCTGATGATCATCGTCGCGGGGTACATGTTCAACCTCAGCTACGACGCGACCAAGATGACCGCCGTCGTCGCCCGCTGGGCCGGTCACGACCTCGACTACCTCAGCACCTTCGCCGCCCCGCCGCTGGCCTCCGCCGGAGCCCTCGTCAGCGCGATCGGATTCGTCCTCCCCCTCGTCTGCCAGAAGCTGTCGGACAACTGGGAGATCTGGACGACGTACCGCAGGCTCGGCTGGCTCTGGCAGGAGGTGCAGATCGCCGCGCCCAGCGGTGCCCCCGCCGTGCACATGGCCTGGTGGTCCGCCGCCGAACTGCGGGTGATCCAGCGCGAGTCGGACATCCACGACGGGTTCCTGCACCTCGGCCCGTACTTCGACCGCCGGCTGCGCGACGACGCGTACGAGCACGCCGTCGCGGAAGGGGCCGGCGAGGAGGCCGCCCGCGCCGTCGGCGACGCCGCGATGGTCGCGGCCGCCGTGCAGGCCCGCTCCGCGGATCCCGAGGGCCGGGTCATCGAGGCCGGCGAGGAGAACGCGGCCGACGCGGTCGAAGGGCCGCGCGACCTGCTGCGGATCTCGCACGCCCTGCGCCACTCGCCGGTGGTGCAGGCGGTCCGGCAGCGCGCGGCCCTCTCCCGGAGCAGGTTCTCCTGAAACCCGCCCGCGTCACCCGGCGTCGGCGATCGCCATCGCCGGGAACAGGTCCTGGAAGGGCGCGGCCGAGTCGATCCCGTCCCGCCCGAACGGCGCGTCGAAGCTCCACACCATGAACAGCAGGAGCACGATCAGCGCGCTGAACAGCCCGGCCAGCAGCAGCTCCCGCCCCGAGCGCCTGATCTGCAGGGTGAAGATCAGACCCACGGTGACCACCCCGCCCACCAGCAGCCCGAACCACACCACGCTCGGCAGCGTGGACTCCGAGCTCTGCGTCCGCGCGTGGCGGGCGTCGTCGGCGGTGGCGATCTGGTCCAGCAGCGGCTGGTAGGCCTGCGCCTGGAGTTCGGTGCCCGGGCTCTGGTGCGTGACGTCGCTGCGCAGCTTGCCCAGCAGTCGGGCGCCCTCGGCGGAGGCCGCCTCGCCCGAGGTCAGCCGCGGCCAGTCCACGGAGACGGTGTGGGTCACGTACGCGTCGACCTCGCCGCGGATCCGGTCGCGTACGGCGGCCGGGTAGACGTCGGCGCGCTGGGTGACCTCGTACAGGGCCTGCGCTTCCCGGCGGACGCTGTCCTCGGCGGCGCCGCGCGCCTCCCAGACGCCCGCGATGGCCAGGCCCAGCACGATCGCGTAGACCACGCCCACCATCATCGTCATGTACTCGATGACGTCGGGGGTTTCGCTGGTGTCCTCGTCCGCCGCGGCCCGGCGGTGCCGGATCAGGGTGATGGCGAGGACGAGGGCGCAGACGAGTGCCATGGCGACGGCCAGGACCAGCCATTCGGACACGTGGGTTCTCCCGTGGTGTGGGTGGGATGGGTGGGGTTGACGGGGTGTGGCTGCGGCGCCGGTCGCCCGCGGCGCCGGTCAGTCGCGGCTCTTGGAGCGCGGACGCAGGGCGGCGGCGGCGAGTACGGCCGGGGTGGTGACGACCACCATCAGCATCACGGTGGACAGTCCGCCCGGCCCGCGCCGCTCCAGCGCCACGGACCGGTACGGACGCACGTGGAAGGCGCTCGCGGGCCCGGCGGCGGCCTTCGCCCGAGCCGGAGCGGCGGTGTCCGCCGGGGCTCCGGCCACTGCCGGGGCGGGCTCCGGTGCGGGTGGTGCCGGCGGCTTCGCGTCCCCGGGCCCTGCCTTCGCCGCCGGCACTGCGGGCTCCGGCCGGCCCGGGTCGGCCGGCCGGGGCGACCCCGCCGGGGCGGGGCCCGTCCCCGGGTGGTGCACGGTCGGCCGGTCGACCCCGGGCAGGGGTACCCGTACCGGGGGCGTCACGGAAGGCCGTACGACGGGCCGCCCGGGCTTGCCGCCGGGTACGCACACGTCGACCCGGGCGCCGCGCCCGTCGCCGTCGCCCGCGACCGCGACATGGCCGTGCAGGGGGCAGAGCGCCGCCACCAGACCGGCCCCGGCGAAGTACTGCCAAGCGGTCACCGCGCGTCCTCCCGAGTTCCGCAGCAGATGTAGGGGTTACGTCTGAAGAAACGATCACGGCGGTGGTTCGATACGCGCCGGACGGCCCAAGATCCCCGCCCGCCCCGGCCCACCGCTTCCCGCGCCCGGCCGGCCCGTTCGGCGCGTCAACCGACGGACGCGAACGTGCGAGCACAGGATGATCCCCGTGGACACCGACCCCTTCACCCCCGCCGCCCGCCGCAAGGCGATCCGCACGGCGACGGCGCCATGACCCCCGCACCCGCCGGCCCGTCCCGGGGAGTGCGACGGATCAGCCTGGACGCCGGGGGCATCCGGCTGTCCGCCATGCTCTGCGAGGCACAGACGCGGGACGGCGCCCCGCGGGCCACGGTGGTCGCCGTGCACGGGGCCGGCATGAGCGCGGGCTACTTCGACGGCCAGGCCCTGCCCGACATCTCCCTGCTCACCCTGGGGGCCCGGCTCGGCTTCACCGTGCTGGCCGTCGACCGGCCCGGCTACGGGCAGTCCGCCGGCCCGCTCCCCGAGGGACAGGGGCTGACCGAGCAGGCGGCCACCCTCGCCGCGGCGCTGCGCGACTACCGCTCCCGCTTCCGCACGGGTGCGGGGGTCTTCCTGCTGGCGCACTCGTTCGGCGGGAAGGTCGCCCTGCTCACGGCGGCCGGCCACGCCACGCCCGACCTGCTCGGCGTGGAGGTCTCCGGCTGTGGCCACCGGTACGCGCCGGACGCCCCCTCGGGCGCCGAGGCGGCACGCGGGGGCAGGCGGAGCTGGGGGCCGCTGAGCCTCTACCCGCCGACCACCTTCGTCACCAGCGGCTCGATCATCGCCCCCGTCCCGGCCCGGGAGCAGGCGGACATGGGCCGCTGGCCGACGCTGTTCAAGGACGTCGCGGGCCGCGTCCGCGTGCCCGTGCGCTTCACCTTCGCCGAGCACGAGACCTGGTGGCGGCACGACCCGGAGGCGCTCGCGGAGCTGCGTTCACGGCTGTCCGCGGCGCCCCGGCTGTGCGTGGACCGGCAGCCCGGGGCGGGCCACAACATCAGCCTGGGATACGCGGCCCGCTCCTACCACCTGCGCTGTCTGGGCTTCCTGGAGGACTGTCTGCTGCCGGCCGACCACGCGGCCCGGCCGGTCGTGGGCGGCGAACCGGTGAGCCCCGAGCCGGTGACCGCCGGCCCGGGACCGTGCGAGGCGTAGGCCGCCGCCGCCACCTCCCGCAACCCCGGCGGCTCCCCTGCCGCTCCCCGTTTTCGCTCACTCGTCCGGACCAGTACGCCACGGCACCCTCCCCCGCCCCGGCCCATGCTCGGAGCATGGAATCCCTGGAATCCCGGGCCGACGCCCTGATGGACGACCTGCGGGCCGACCTCGAACGGCTGGCGGCGATACCGTCCATCGCCTTCCCCGGCTACGACCCGGAGCCGGTGGAGGAGGCGCACGACCTGATCGCCTCCCTGTTGCGGGAGGCCGGGGTGCCCACCATCGAGCGGATCGACCTCCCCGACACGGCCCCGGTGGTCTACGGCGAGATCCCGCCGCCGGAGCCCGGCGCGCCCACCGTCCTGCTCTACGCGCACTACGACGTCCAGCCGCCCGGCGCGCCCACCCTCTGGCTCTCCCCGCCGTTCGAGCCCACCCCCGTCCCCGGCGGCCTGCGCGCCCGCGGCATCGCCGACGACAAGTCGAACGTGATCGCCCTCCTCGGGATGCTGCGGCTGTACGGCGGCCGGCCGCCCGTCGGGATCAAGCTGGTGATCGAGGGTCAGGAGGAGTACGGCGGCGCCTTCGACGACTACCCGCCCTCCGACCCGGGGCGCTTCGCCTGCGACGCCATGGTCATCGCCGACCTCGGCAACCTGCGCCCGGGCACCCCCACGCTGACCACCGGCCTGCGCGGGGCCTGCGAGGTGACGGTCGAGGTGCGCACCCTCGCCGAACCTCGCCACAGTGGGGAGTTCGGCGGCGCCGCCCCCGACGCCCTGCTGGTGCTGCTCCGGGCCCTCGCCACCCTGCACGACGCGAACGGCGACGTGGCCGTGCCGGTGCTGCGCCGCGACACCTGGGACGGGACCACCTTCACCGACGAGGAGTTCCGCGAGCTCGCCGCCGTCCTGGACGACGTCCCCCTCATCGGCACCGGTTCCCTCGGCGAACGGCTCTGGAGCGGTCCGGCCATCACCGTGATCGGCCTCGACGCGCCCTCCGTGGAGCACGCCGCCTCGGCGGTGGTCCCGTACGCCCGGGCCAAGCTGAACCTGCGCTTCCACCCGCACCAGGACCCGATCGAGGCCAGGGCAGCGCTGGTGGCCCACCTGCGCGCGCAACGCCCGTTCGGCGTCACCCTCAAGGTCACCCCGGGCGACACGGGCCCCGGCTTCGAGGCCCGCACGGGCGGTCCCGCGTACCGCGCGGCGCTCACCGCGCTCAAGGAGGCCTGGGGCACGGAGGCCTCGTACGTGGCCACGGGCGGCTCCATCCCGCTGGTGAACGGTCTCGCGAACGCGGCTCCGGGCGCCGAGGTGCTGCTGTTCGGCGCGCAGGACAGCATGTGCAACCTGCACGCCCCCAACGAGCGGGTCCTGCTGTCCGAGCTGCGCAACACGGTCGTGGCGATGGCCGCGTTCGTACGGGAGTACGCGGCGGACCACCGGGCGGCGGGCGGCGCGCGGTGAGCACGGCGCCGCCCCCGGCCCCGCCCGAGACCGAACCGCCGCCCCCGGCGAAGAAGTTCGCCTTCCCCAGCGCTCTGACGATCCTGGCCATCGTCACCGTGGCGGTGTGGCTGCTGGCCTTCCTCGTCCCGGCCGGGCTGTACGACCGCGACGCCGACGGCTCGCCCGTCTCCGGCACCTACCACCGGGTCGCCGGGACGCAGAGCTTCACCGAACGTCTGAAGGACCTCTTCCTCGCGCCCGTCAACGGCCTCTACGGCATCCAGGACCCGAAGACGGGCGAGGTCGGCCCGACGTTCGCCGGCCATCTGTACGGCAGCGCGGGGGTGTTCCTCTTCGTCCTGGCCATCGGGGCCTTCATCACGGTCGTCTTCGCCACCGGCGCCCTCGACCGCGGCATCGCCCGCCTGGCCCACCGGCTGCGCGACCGCGGCGCCCTGCTGATCGCCGCCGTGATGGTGGTCTTCTCGGTCCTCGGCACGGTGGAGGGCTTCGCGGAGGAGACCCTCGGCTTCTACGGGCTGCTGGTGCCGATGATGCTCGCGCTCGGCTACGACCGGATGGTCGCCGTGGGCGCGGCGATCCTGGGCGCGGGCATCGGCGTGCTGTGCTCCACCGTGAACCCGTTCGCGACCGGTGTGGCCTCCTCGGCCGCCGGCATCTCGCTGGGCGACGGGATCGTGCTGCGCTTCGTGATGTGGGTGGTGCTGACCACCGTGACCGTCCTCTACGTCATCCGTTACGCGCGGCGCGTCCAGAAGGACCCGGCGAAATCCGTGTGCGGCTTCCTGCCCGGCGACCGCGAGCAGCGGGCCGCGGCGGACGCGGAGGAGGAACCGGAACTGACCCGCCTGCACAAGGCGGTGCTGGCCGTGGTCGTCCTGGTCTTCGGCTTCATGATCTTCTCGGTGGTGCCCTGGGCCAGTGCGCTGACCGGCGAGGCGGACGCGGCCCCGTACTCCTGGGAGCTGGACTGGTCCTTCGCCGAACTCTCGGCGCTCTTCCTGGTCGCGGCGGTGCTGGTGGGGCTGGTGGCACGGATGGGGGAGGCGAAGCTCAGCTCCACGATCATCCAGGGCGCGGCCGACTTCATCTCCCCCGCCCTGGTGATCATGTTGGCGCGCGGGGTCACCGTCATCATGAACAACTCGAAGATCACGGACACCGTGCTGCACTCCATCGAGGGCGTGGTGACGGGGACCTCGTCGGGCGTCTTCGCGGTGAGCGTCTTCCTGGTCAACCTGCCGCTGGCCTTCCTGATCCCCTCCACGTCGGGCCACGCAACCCTCGCCATGCCGATCCTGGCCCCGCTCGCCGACTTCGCGGGCGTCTCGCGCGCGTTGGTGGTCACGGCGTGGCAGTCGGCCAGCGGCTGGATGAACCTGTGGGTCCCCACCAGTGCCGTGATCATCGGCGGTGTGGCCCTCGCCAAGGTCGGCTACGACAAGTACCTGCGCTTCGTATGGCCGCTGCTCGCCATCCTCTTCGTCCTGATCTGCGGGTTCGTCGCGGTGGGCGCGGCGATGTGACGGTCCGTGAGGCCGGTGCCGGGCCCGTCCCGGTGCCCACGCGCTCGCCCTCGCCCTCGCCCTCGCGGAGCGACTCCGTCCGCATAGTGATGGGGATGTGACCTTCCCCGGTTCAGATGGAAGGCGTTGATCATTAGGGTCGCACCATGCGAAAGAACGATGGGATATCGGCAGGTCAGGGCGATCAGGACGGTCCGGACGAGGACAAGTGGAACGTGCTCCTCAACGAGGCGTTCGTCCAGGCCGCCTCGGTGCGCGAACCCACCGCGCGGCCCGTGCCCCGCAAGCGGGTGTGGCCCCGGCGATTCGGGCCGGGCCCGCAGCTCGCTCTGGCGCTGCTCGCGGCGGCCGCCGTGGTCGCGCTGAAGATCACGCTGAGCTCGTCGCCGTCCGGGGACGGCGCCACCGCCGCGCCCTCGGCGTCGCCCTCGCCCACCTCCTCGGCCTCTCCGGCCGCCGGCGCCGCGGCCCGGCCGATGGTCCCGTTGGCAGACGCCTTCCCGGCCCAGGTCCCGGACGGCTCCGGAGGCACTTTCACCCGGGTCGGCTCGGTCGTGCTGCAGACCTGTACGGAGGCGGACTCGGTCGGTCCCCGCCTGATCGCCATGATCAAGGAGAGCAAGGGCTGCGTGGGCGAGCAGATCGCGCTCTACAAGGACGCCCGGAACAACCAGTACAACCTGGCCGTCTTCACCATGAAGGACCCCCAGGACACGGTGAAGCTGGTGACCGAACTGGCGATGGCCTTCGACGACTACCAAGTGGGCGCGCAGGCCCCGCCGCGCGGATCCGGCCTGCCCACCCTGGCTCCCGACAGCGGCATGGTGCAGTCCTTCACGGGCGAAGGCAGGGCGATGGTGGTCGCGCTGGGCCAGTGGTCCGACGGCCGGGTCGCCGACTACCAGCAACTGGTCGACCGCATGCAGCCGTTGCAGCGCGCGGTCTCCGAGAAGGTGGGCCGGTACGAGAGCGCTCGCTGACGCCCGCCCGTGCGGGCACGCGAAAGGGGCGCGCCCCCTCCCGGCCGTGGCCGGGAGGGGGCGCGCCCTCACGCTTGCGCAGTGCGTCGTGCGTGCGCCGGGGGCTCAGGCCTCCGGGGAGCCGCCGAAGCGCTCGCGGTAGGACTCCAGGTCCTCCTCGGTCACCCGCGCGAAGAGCACCGGCGGCACCGTGAACGGGGTTCCGGCCGGGACCGCGTCCAGGGCCTTGGCCTGGTCCGGCGTGATCCAGGTCGTGGTGTCGTCGGCCAGCGCGAAGGAGGTGCGCATGGCCCGCGCCGAGGCCGGGATGAAGGGCTCGGAGACCACCGAGTACAGGTGGATGAGGTTCATCGCGGTGCGCAGGGTGAGCGCGGCGGCCTCCAGGTCGGTCTTGACCTCCAGCCAGGGGGCCTTCTCGTCCAGGTACGCGTTGCCCGCCGACCACAGGGCGCGCAGCGCGGCCGCGGCCTTGCGGTACTGGAGGGCCTCCATGTGGCCCTCGTACTCGGCCAGCAGTTCGGCGATCTGCTCGCCGAGCTTCGCCTCCGCCTCGCCCGCCGGGCTGCCCGCGGGGACCTCGTCGCCGAACTTCTTTCGGGAGAAGGTGAGCACGCGGTTGACGAAGTTGCCGAGGGTGCCCCCGAGGTCCTTGTTGACCGTGGCGGCGAAGTGCTCCCACGTGAAGGACGAGTCGTCGGACTCGGGCGCGTTGGCGATGAGGAAGTAGCGCCAGAAGTCGGCGGGCAGGATCTCCAGCGCCTGGTCGGTGAAGACGCCGCGCTTCTGCGAGGTGGAGAACTTGCCGCCGTAGTACGTCAGCCAGTTGAAGGCCTTGACGTAGTCGACCTTCTTCCACGGCTCGCGGGTGGCCAGCTCGGTGGCGGGGAACATCACCGTGTGGAACGGGACGTTGTCCTTGGCCATGAACTGGGTGTAGCGGACGTCCTCGGCCTCGTACCACCACGACTTGTAGTCGCGGCCGGCCGGGTCCAGATCGGCCCACTCCTTCGTCGAGCCGATGTACTCGATCGGCGCGTCGAACCACACGTAGAAGACCTTGCCCTCGGCGGCGAGCTCCGGCCAGGTGTCGGCCGGGACCGGGACGCCCCAGTCGAGGTCGCGGGTGATGGCGCGGTCGTGCAGGCCCTCGGTCAGCCACTTGCGGGCGATGGAGGAGGCGAGCTGCGGCCACTCCTCCTCGTGCTCCGAGACCCAGGCCTCGACCTCGTGCTGGAGCTTGGACTGCAGCAGGAAGAGGTGCTTGGTCTCGCGGACTTCGAGCTCGGTGGAGCCGGAGATGGCCGAGCGGGGCTCGATCAGGTCCGTGGGGTCCAGGACGCGGGTGCAGTTCTCGCACTGGTCGCCGCGGGCCTTGTCGTAGCCGCAGTGCGGGCAGGTGCCCTCGACGTAGCGGTCCGGCAGGAAGCGGCCGTCGACCGGCGAGTAGACCTGCCGGATCGCGCGCTCCTCGATGAAGCCGTTCTCCTGGAGCTTGCGCGCGAAGTGCTGGGTGATCTCGCGGTTCTGCTCGGAGGAGCTGCGGCCGAAGTAGTCGAAGGACAGCTCGAAGCCGTCGTAGACCGCCTTCTGGGCGTCGTGGGCCTGCGCGCAGAACTCGGCGACCGAGAGGCCGGCCTCCTTGGCGGCGAGCTCGGCGGGGGTGCCGTGCTCGTCGGTGGCGCAGATGTACAGGACGTCGTGGCCGCGCTGGCGGAGGTACCGGGAGTACACATCCGCCGGAAGCATCGACCCGACCATGTTGCCCAGGTGCTTGATCCCGTTGATGTAGGGAAGCGCGCTGGTGATCAGGTGTCGAGCCATCCTCGGATGCTCCATTTCATTTGTACGGTACGTGCGGTGCTACGTGACGTGACGATCCGGATAGGGGGCCCATGCTACAGGCGGCCGGGTCCACGGCGACGTGCAGGGACGGGTGACGGGCATATGCGCGGGCGTCCCGCGGAACCCCCGCGCGATCGACTTCGATCACGACGCGATCATCACCGAACGTAATATTTCCAGGTTTCCGCTCTGCGCCCCCGGAGTGCGCCCGCGCTGATTTCCTGTTCCCGCACAGGGGATGAGGTGGAACGGTGAGCGATGGCGGACCGGAGGAGTCCGGTGGGGCCGTGGGACTGCCGAGCCGACGGCGACGGCCGACACCCATGAGCCAGTGGGATCCGGCTGCGCGCGTCTCGTACTGGGCGTTCCACGCGAACAGGCGGCCCGCGTACATGCGTTTCGCGTACCTGCAGCTGGGATCGGACGCGGCGGCGGAGGAAGCGGTGGACGCCGCCTTCGACTCGATCATGGGCGAGTGGCTCCGGATGCTCCACATGGACCGCCTCGACGCCTACGCCTGGACCGTCCTCAAACAGTGCATAGTCGGCCGGCAGCACCTGCTCAACCCCTGGCGGCGGCGGCCGGAGCCGATGGACATCAGTGCCTTCGAGGCCGCGCTCAAGGAGGCGCACGCCGACCGGTACGAGGTGCTGACCGACACCATCCGCTTCTACTCCGCGGTCTCCCGGCTGGCCGAGCGCCAGCGCGACGCCGTACTCCTGCGGTACGGACTGCGCTGCTCGCCCGGCGAGGCCGCCGCGGTGATGGGCGTGGACGAGGCCACCGTCCGCTCCTACCTCGGCCAGGCCCACCGGCGGCTCGCCCGCCTGCTCGACACGTCAGCGGATCCGGTCGGCCGTCCCGACGGCGCCGACTCCGCGGAATCAGCCGGCTCATGAAGCGAAACGAACGGCAGGACCCTCACGACGCAGGCGACCCGCGCGACGGGCGGGACGGGCGGGACGGACGCGACGGGCGGGACGGCGATGAGACCACCCGCTCCCTGGCCCGGTTCCTGGCCCGGGCGGGCGTCCGCGACCGCTACCCGCACTACGACCTCGGCGCGGCCGAGGCCCGGCTGCTGCGCGCCACCCCGCACACGCCCGTCCCCGGACACCGCGCCCGGCGCCGCGCCGCCTTCGGGTGGAGCGACCCGACGCGGGACTGTCCACTGGACGCCGAACGGGCCCGGCGCGACCTCAAGGCCGCCTGCCTGGCCGCCGTGTGCGCGCCCAAGGCCGTCGCGCAGTTGGACTCCTTCGTGACGGGCGGGCGCACCGACCTGGCCGGGGCCACCGTGTTCGGCTGCGTGCTGCACCTGGCGGGGCTGCGCGAGGGCGCCCTCTTCTGGTGGCAGTTCGCCGCCGGCTGGGGCACCGCGCGGACCACGGCCGCCGCCTACTGCCTCTTCCTCGACCACTCCCGGCGCGGCGAGCACCACGACGCCCGGCACTGGGCGCGCGAGCTGGGCCGGCGCGGCTTCCGGCCGGGCGGCCGACGGGACCTGCGGGAGGTGCGGCTGTGCGCGCAGGCGGCCGTCCTGCGGTACGTGGACCAGCTCGACGACCCCGATCTGGGGCCGGTGCCGCTGCCGAGGCCCGGGTTGTCCGGGGTGCTGGCCGCGTTCCGGCCGCTGCTGCCGGTGCCCGTGGTCACGGTGACGCCGCCCGCCGGGGCCGCGGCTCCGGCCGCCTCCCGGTCGGCCGTCGGTCCGCTGCGCCACCCGGCGCTGACGGCCGCCGCGCGCGGCACGGTGGTCCAGGCGGGGGCCGGCGAGGCCCTGGCGGAGGCGCGGCGCGCGCTGGCCGTCGTACGGGTCCTCGAACGGCATCCGCTCGGTGTGCGGACCGCGCAGCTGGGGCGGGAGACCGGTCTGGCCGAGGCGGAGCTGCGCCCGCTGCTGTCCATGCTGTGCGAAGAGGAGTACGCGTACCGGCCCGGCGCGGGGGTGTACGGGCGCGGGCCCGCCCTCGACCGGCTCGCGGCTCCCGGCCGCCACGGCCTGGCGGGCCAGCTCCAGCGGACCCTGGCCCTGGCCCGGGACAGCGCGGGCGCCGCCGTGTACCTGAGCCGCTACGCGGGGGGCGAGGTCCGGATCACGCAGATGGCGGACGGGCCGGGGGCCCCGCCGGTGCGGGAGTGGGTGGACTTCCGGGACGCCGCGCACGCCAGCGCGGTCGGCAAGTGCCTCCTGACCCAGCTCGACCACGACCGGCGGGCCGACCACGTGGCCCGCCACCGGCCGGCCCGGCTCACCGCGCGGACGATCACCGACAGCCGGGCCCTGTTCACCGCCCTGGACGCCGTCGCTCCCGGCGCGCCCGTCTTCGACCTGCGCGAATACGCCCCGGGGGTCGTCTGCTCGGCGGTCCCGATCGCCACCGGCGACGCCGCCGGAAGCCTCGCGCTCTCCCTGCCCGCGACCCACGCCCACCGGCTGCGCCCGGCAACGGACGCCCTGCGTCGCAAGGCCGTCCCGGTCCTGCTGGCGCTCCTCCTGTCGGGGGCGATCCCGCCGGACGCCCCCGCCACGCCCTGGGATCCGGCCCCGGCTTCGCCCCAGCCGGTGAAGTCCCCGGTCACCGCGGAGACCCTGCGCCATCTGCGGCGGCTGTTCCGGACCCCGCTGACGGGCGCCGCCGCCGCGGCCGACGGCCCCCATCTGGTCAGCGACTCCGAGGCGGGCGCGGCGTACCTCTTCGACGCCGCCGCGACCGGCGGGCCCGACCTGGCCCTCCCCCACACCTTCACCCCGGTCACCCCGGGCAGCCTGACGACACCGGGCGGGTTGGTGGTGCTGCGCACCTGAAGGACGTACGAGGACGCACCCGGACGGGAGAACCGTCCGCAAACGCAGAAGAACCCCACCGGAGTGGGGTTCTTCTTTGTGTGTCCGAGGGGGGACTTGAACCCCCACGCCCGATAAAGGGCACTAGCACCTCAAGCTAGCGCGTCTGCCATTCCGCCACCCGGACCAGGTGACCGCCCCGGTTTCCCGCGGCGACATGGACAACAATAGCAAAGGATTGACGGGGCTCGGACCACTTATCCGAGCGGCCCGTCTTCCGCCACGCCGTGCTGACCTGCGGGCATGCGGAGAGCGGCTCCCGGATGGCGAGATCGGGTGGACAGCGGGGTGCCCCGGGCGGTCGTATGTGGGCGCACACATCCGGGGGGAGCCGCGCATGGAAACCGAGCACCGAAGCGAGCAGCGAACCGAGCACCGCGTCAGTACGTTGGAGCTCTTCTTCGACCTCGTCTTCGTCTTCACGATCACCCAGCTGACGGTGCTGCTGGCGGACGACATCGGCCCGCGGAGCGCGGGGCAGGTGCTGCTGATCTTCACGGTGTTGTTCTGGATGTACGGGGGCTACGCCTACCTGACCAACCAGGTGCCGCCGGACCGGCCCGTGCGCAGGGTGCTGCTCCTGCTGGCCATGGGGGCGTTCCTGGTCTGCGCGCTGGCCGTGCCGACCGCCTTCGGGGACGGTGGTGTGGCCTTCGGGCTGGGCTATCTGATGGTCGTGCTGGTGCACGCCGCGCTGTTCACGGAGGCCCACGGGCGCGGGGTGGTCTGGTTCGCGCTGCCGAACGCGCTGTCCGCGCTGTCGGTGACCGCGGCCGGGCTGTTCGACGGGCCGGCCGCGTGGGGGCTGTGGGTGCTGGCGCTGGCGCTGCAGTTCGTCACGGCCCACATCGTGCGGTGGCTGGCCGCCAGGGGGCCGGGGGCCGAGGACGGGGACCAACACGGTGCGATCAGCGCCCCGCACTTCGTGGAACGGCACGGGCTGCTGCTGATCATCGTGTTCGGCGAGTCCGTGATCGCGATCGGCATCGGGGTGGGTTCGGTGCCGCCGACCCTCGGGATCGTCACGGGCGCGTTCCTGACGCTGGCCGTCGGGGCGGCCCTGTGGTGGATGTACTTCGTACGCGACGAGGGCCGGGCCGAGCAGGTGTTCGCGGGAACGCCGCCCGAGGGCCGTTTCAAACTGGCGCTGCGCGCGTACTACTACGCGTTCATTCCGATGCTGCTGGGAATCGCCGGCTTCTCGGCGGGCGTGAAGAAGACCATCGGGCACCTCGGGGAGCACCTCGCCGCGGGCCCGGCCCTCGCCCTCGCGGGCGGGGTGGCCTGCTACCTGGCCGGGGACGTCGCCTTCCGGCTGGTGCTCGGCGTACGGCCCGTCCGCTTCCGCGCGGGGGCCGTCGTGCCGGTGCTGGCCACCGCCGCCGCCGGGATGCGGCTGGGCGGCGCGTGGCAGCTGGTGGCGCTGGTACTGGTGCTCGTCGGCGCGCTGGCCGTGGAGGGGCGCGCCGCACGGACTTCCGGGATCAGGGGCAGCGGATGACCTGGCCCGCGTAGGAGAGGTTTCCGCCGAAGCCGAAGAGGAGGACGGGGGCTCCGGAGGGGATCTCGCCGCGCTGGACCAGCTTGGACAGGGCCATCGGAATGCTGCCGGCCGAGGTGTTGCCGGAGTCGACGACGTCGCGGGCGACGACGGCGTTGACGGCGCCGATCTTGGCGGCGAGGGGCTCGATGATCCTCAGGTTGGCCTGGTGCAGGACGACCGCGGCCAGGTCCTCCGGCAGGATCCCTGCCTTCTCGCAGACCTTGCGGGCGAGCGGCGGGAGCTGGCTGGTGGTCCAGCGGTAGACGGACTGACCCTCCTGCGCGAAGACCGGCGGCGAGCCCTCGATGCGGACGGCGTTGCCCATCTCCGGGACCGAGCCCCACAGCACGGGGCCGATGCCGGGCTCGTCGCAGGCCTCGACGACGGCCGCGCCGGCGCCGTCGCCGGTGAGCACGCAGGTGGTGCGGTCGCTCCAGTCGGTGATCTCGGTCATCTTGTCCGCGCCGATCACCAGCGCGCGGGTGGCCGAGCCGGCCCGGATGGCGTGGTCGGCGGTGGCCAGGGCGTGGGTGAAGCCCGAGCAGACGACGTTGATGTCCATCACGGCGGGGCCGCCGCCCATGCCCAGCTTGGCGGCCACGCGGGCGGCCATGTTGGGCGAGCGGTCGATCGCGGTGGAGGTGGCGACGAGGACGAGGTCGATGTCGTCCGGGGTCAGACCGGCGCCGGCCAGTGCCTTGCCCGCGGCCTGGAAGGCCAGCTCGTCGACGGGCTCTTCCGGGCCCGCGATGTGGCGGGTGCGGATGCCGACGCGGGAACGGATCCACTCGTCGGTGGTGTCGACCATGGCCGCGAGGTCCTCGTTGGTGAGCACTTTCGCGGGCTGGTAGTGCCCTAGCGCCACCACTCGTGAACCGGTCATGGGCGGGGTCCCCCCTACGTACGGAAGTCAGGATCACCCAGCTTTGCCTGCTACTGATGGGTACGTGTGCGTGTGACCCGACAGGATTCCGGGGCTGCATTTTGGAGATTCCCGAGGATCCACCTGCCGGGAGCGGCGCCGGAAGCGGAACCGGGACAATGAGTCCGTCGGTTGCGGACGAGGAAACAGAAGGTTGGACTGATCACCATGGGACGGGTCACCGAGCGCCGTCGCGTCGTCCGGATCCGGGGCGGAGTGGCGGGTGTGCGCCCGGACACGCTGGTGGCCGAGGAGCCCCTGGAGATCCGCCTGAACGGAAAACCGCTGGCCATCACCATGCGGACCCCGGGTGACGACTTCGCGCTGGCGGTGGGTTTCCTCGTGAGCGAGGGCGTGCTGGGGGCGGCCTCGGACGTGCAGGCCGTCACCTACTGCGAGGGCGCGACCGAGGACGGCTCCAACACGTACAACGTCGTCAACGTGCAGTTGGCCGCCGGCGTTCCGGTGCCGGACATCACGCTGGAGCGGAACGTCTACACCACCTCCTCCTGCGGCCTGTGCGGGAAGGCGAGCCTGGACGCGGTCCGTACCGCGACCCGGTTCCCGGGGGCCGCGGCCGATCCGGTCCGGGTGCCGGTGGAGGTCCTCGCCGGGCTCCCGGACGAGCTGCGTGCCGCCCAGAAGGTCTTCGACCGCACGGGCGGGCTGCACGCGGCCGGGCTGTTCACGGCGCGGGGCGAGCTGCTGGACCTGCGGGAGGACGTGGGCCGGCACAACGCGGTGGACAAGATAATCGGCCGGGCCCTCCAGGCGGGACGGCTCCCCCTGGCGGGGGCGGTCCTGCTGGTGTCGGGCCGGGCCTCCTTCGAGCTGGTCCAGAAGGCCGTGATGGCGGGCATACCGGTCCTCGCGGCGGTCTCCGCGCCGTCCTCCCTCGCCGTTGACCTGGCGCTGGAGTCGGGCATGACGCTCGTCGGGTTCCTGCGGGGGCCGGACATGAACATCTACGCGGGCGACGAGCGGATCATTCGGTAGGGGCCGGTCTCAGCGGCGGCCTCGGCGGCCTCGGCGGGTGGAGTTCGGGGCCGGGGCGGGCTCCGGGGGCTCGATGCGGTGGAGGTCCAGGGTGGCCGGGACCGGGGCGGTGCCGGGGCCGCCGGACTCGGCCCAGGCGATGATCTCGTCGGTGGCGGTGTCGTCCAGGGCCCAGCCGAACCAGGCCGCGCGCGCCCCGCGGCGACGGGCCTCGCTGGTGGGCTGGACCACGATGACGTTGGCCTGGGCACAGGGGCCGAGGCAGTCGCTCGTACGGACGGCCAGCCGGCCCCCGGAGGCCGCGGCGGCCTCGCGCAGCCGGGCGAGCTGTCCGGCGTGGTCGGTGCCGGGGTTCTTGCCCGGGTCGCCGCAGCAGCAGCCGCGGCAGACGACCAGGGTGCAGGGGCGTTCGGCGTGGGCGGCGAGCGGGCGTATCCAGGTCACCACCGAACGTTATCGGGCCTGGCCCGTGCGCTGTCCGGACGGGAGGGAGACCTCCGCCACACGGTCGGCGCCGTCGCCGGGCTCCTGCGGGTCCTGGGCGCGGCGGCGGGCGAGGACGGCGCACACCATCAGCTGCATCTGGTGGAACAGCATCAGCGGCAGCACCGCGAGGCTCGCCTGGGCGCCGAACAGGACGCTGGCCATGGGGAGTCCGGCGGCGAGGCTCTTCTTCGACCCGGCGAACTGGATGGCGACGCGGTCGGCGCGGCCGAACCCGAGCCGTGCGGACCCGTACCAGGTGACGAGGAGCATCACGGCGAGGAGGACCGCTTCCACCGCCATCAGGGCGCCGAGGCGCGGGAGGCTGACCTGGTGCCAGATCCCGGCGGCCATGCCCGCGCTGAAGGCCGCGTACACGACGAGCAGGATCGAGCCGCGGTCGACGTAGCCGAGCACCTTCTTGTTGCGCACGAGGAAGCCGCCGACCCAGGGGCGCAGGGCCTGGCCGAGGAGGAAGGGCAGCAGGAGCTGGAGGACGATCTTGACGAGGGAGTCCGCGGAGAAGCCGCCCGCGTCCCCGCCGAGCAGGCCGGCGGCCAGGAGCGGGGTGATCAGGATCCCGGCGAGGCTGGAGAAGGAACCGGCGCAGATCGCGGCGGGGACGTTGCCCCGGGCGATCGAGGTGAAGGCGATGGAGGACTGGATGGTCGAGGGGACCAGGCAGAGGAAGAGCAGACCGCTGTAGAGCGGGGGCGTGAGGAGGGTGGGGACGAGGCCGCGTGCCGCCAGGCCGAGGAGGGGGAAGAGGACGAAGGTGCAGGCGAGCACGGTGAGGTGGAGCCGCCAGTGACGCAGTCCGTCCAGGGCCTCGCGGGTGGAGAGGCGGGCGCCGTAGAGGAAGAAGAGCAGCGCCACGGCCGCGGTGGAGGCACCCTCGGCGACGGTGGCGGCCGGCCCGCGTGCGGGCAGCAGGGCGGCGAGGCCGACGGTGCCGAGGAGGGCCAGGATGTACGGATCCAGGGGCAGCCGGGCGGGAAGGTGCGGGCGGCGCATGTGCGGTGCCTTTTGCTGTCGGGGGCGGGGGCGGGGGCCGGTGCCCATGCCTTGCGGCGGGGCGGTGTCGGGTGCCGGTGCCTTGCGGGCGCGGGCCGGGGCGGGTGGCGGCGCCTTGCCGGCGCGGGCGGTGTCGGGTGCCGGTGCCTTGTGGCGCCTGTCGGGTCGGGTGCCTTGCCTTGCGGGCGCAGGCGGTGCGGGTGGGTGGGTGCGGGTGCCGTGCCCTGTGGGCACCGCGCCTTGCGGGCGCGGTTGATCGCGTGACGGGCGGCGGTTCCGGGGTCGGTGCCTTCGGATGGCCCCGGACGCCGGGCGCCCGGGCCGGCAGGTCCGGGCGTGCGGATTGTCTGCCTCCATCCTCCGGGGGTGAGCGGTGATCGGGAAACCCGTACACCGTGCTCACTGTCATCGCTCGACGTGATGACCGGCGTAGCCTGGGCGGTATGTACGACCCCGTCCAGCTGCGCACCTTCCTCACCGTGGCGCAGACGCTGAGCTTCACGCAGGCCGCCGGACGGCTCGGCGTGCGGCAGTCCACCGTCAGTCAGCACGTGCGGCGGCTGGAGGAGGCGACGGGCCGGCCCCTGTTCGTCCGGGACACGCACAGCGTGGAGCTGACCGAGGACGGCGAGGCGATGCTCGGCTTCGCGCGCACCATCCTGGAGGCCCACGAGCGGGCGGCGGCCTTCTTCACCGGGACGCGGCTGCAGGGGCGGCTGCGTTTCGGGGCCTCGGAGGACTTCGTGCTGACCCGGCTGCCGGAGATCCTGGAGGGCTTCCGGCACGAGCACCCCGAGGTGGACCTCGAACTGTCGGTGGAGCTCTCGGGCACCCTCCACGAGCGGCTCGACGCCGGGCGCCTCGACCTGGTGCTGGCCAAACGGCGCGGGCCCGGGGACGAGCGGGGGCGGCTCGTGTGGCGGGACCGGATGGTGTGGATCGGGGCGGAGGGGCTCCGGGTGGATCCCGAGCGGCCGGTCCCGCTGATCGTGTTCCCGCCCCCGGGGATCACCCGGGCCCGAGCGCTGGAGGTGCTGGAGCGGGAAGGGCGGGCGTGGCGGATCGCGTG
Organism: Streptomyces sp. NPDC002467; assembly: GCF_042889825.1. Taxonomy (NCBI): domain Bacteria; kingdom Bacillati; phylum Actinomycetota; class Actinomycetes; order Kitasatosporales; family Streptomycetaceae; genus Streptomyces; species Streptomyces sp. NPDC002467. Next base: position 280,039 of record NZ_JBIARJ010000004.1, read on the forward strand.
CACGAGCGGCAGCCTGAGCGGGCTGATCGCGGCGGCCCGGGCCGGGCTGGGCGTGATGGCCCATACGCGGGGGTTGATCCCGCCGGGGCTGGTGCGGGTCGGCGGGCTGCCGGAGCTCGGTCCGGTGGATTTCGCGCTGCTGCGCGGGGCGCGTCCGTCGGCCGCCGCGGAGGCCTTGGCGGCGGCCGTGCTGTCGGGTGCGGACCGGCTGAGCCGGAGCGGCTGACCGCGGTCTCCGGGTGCGGGTGTGGGTGCGGGTGTGGCTGCGAGTGCAGGTGCGGGTGCCGCTGCGCGGAGCCGGCCCCCGCCCCGCCCTTTCTCCGTTTCCCGGGGCTCCGCCCCCGACCCCGCGCCTCAAACGCCGGCGAGGCTGCAGGATCGGGGCCCCGCCCCGGACCCCCGGTCCTCAAACGCCGGACGGGCTGGATGTGCCGCGCCCAGGGGCACATCCAGCCCCGCCGGCGTTTGAGGCGCGGGGGTCCGGGTGCAGGGCCACCGGCATCGGCAAGCGGGGCTCTGGGGAGGTCTTGTGGAGGTATCCGCAAGGTGATCAACCGTTGTTTACCGTGCGGTACGTTCACCGCGGCGCGCGGAGAGGAGCGGGGGCTTGAGGGAGATCACCGTCCCACCCGTCGTCACGGGCACGCCCGTCGGCGGGCTGGCCGACGTCGTGTTCCAGTACGCGCGGCAGGAGCCCGACCGGGTGGTCCTGGGACGCAAGACCGGCGGGGACTGGCAGGACGTGACGTCCGGGGAGCTGGCCGCCGAGGTGCTGGCGCTCGCCAAGGGACTGCTGGCGCAAGGGGTGCGGTTCGGGGACCGGGTCGCGATCATGTCCCGTACCCGGTACGAGTGGACGCTCTTCGACTTCGCGCTGTGGGCGGTCGGCGCCCAGCCCGTCCCCGTCTACCCGACCGCCTCCGCCGAGCAGGTGCAGTGGATCCTGTACGACTCCGCGTGCACGGCCTGCGTCGTGGAGAACGAGGACCAGGCGATGACGGTGGGATCGGTCATCGACGGGCTCCCCATGCTGCGCAGGCTCTGGCAGCTCGACTCGGGCGCGGTCGGGGAACTCGTCGCGGACGGGGCCGGGGTCGCCGAGGACGTGGTGCACCGGCACCGCCGCGCGGTGACCCCCGACGCGACCGCCACCGTCATCTACACCTCCGGGACCACCGGCCGCCCCAAGGGGTGCGTGCTCACGCACGCGAACTTCATGTACGAGACCGACACCCTGGTCAGCCGCTGGGAGTCCGTGTTCCAGGCCAGGCAGGGCGAGCAGCCGTCGACCCTGCTCTTCCTTCCGCTGGCGCACGTCTTCGGGCGGATGGTGGAGGTGGCCGCCGTCCGGGCGCGGGTCAAGCTGGGGCACCAGCCGGTGCTGGCGGCGGCCGAACTGCTGCCGGACCTCGCGGCGTTCCGGCCGACGTTCGTGCTGGGGGTCCCGTACGTCTTCGAGAAGGTCTTCGCGGCGGCCCGCCGCAAGGCGGAGGCGGAGGGGCGTACGGGGCCCTTCGACCGGGCGGTGGAAACGGCCGTGCGGTACGCGGAAGCGCGCGAGCAGAAGGCCTTCGGCACCGGGCCCGGTCCCTCGGCCGGGCTGCGGATGGAGCACCAGCTCTTCGAGAAGCTCGTCTACGGGAAGGTCCGCGAGGCGCTGGGCGGTCGGGTGCGGCACGCCATGTCGGGCGGGTCGGCGATGTCGCGCCGCCTCGGGCTCTTCTTCGACGGCGCGGGGATCACGGTCTTCGAGGGGTACGGCCTGACGGAGTCGTGCGCGGCGGCCACCGCGAATCCCCCCGGTGCGACGAAGTACGGCACGGTCGGGCGGCCGATCCCGGGCAGCACCGTGCACATCGCGGACGACGGCGAGATCTGGCTGCACGGCGGGCACGTCTTCTCCGGGTACCTGGGCGACCCCAAGGCGACGGAGGAGGTGCTGCGCGGCGGCTGGCTGGCCACGGGGGACCTGGGGCGGCTGGACGAGGACGGCTACCTGACGATCACCGGGCGCAAGAAGGAGATCCTGGTGACCTCCAACGGCAAGAGCGTGGCCCCGACCGCGCTGGAGGAGCGGGTCCGTTCCCATCCGCTGGTCTCGCAGTGCGTGCTCGTGGGCAACGACCGGCCGTACATCGCGGCCCTGGTCACCCTGGACATGGAGGGGATCGCGCACTGGCTGTCGATGCGCGGCCGGCCGCAGCGGCCGGCGGAGGAGCTGGTGCGGGACGCGGAGCTGACGGCGGAGGTCCGGCGGGCCGTGGTGGCCGCGAACACCCTGGTCTCCCAGGCGGAGGCGATCCGCACCTTCCGTGTGCTGGCCGGGCAGTTCACGGAGGAGCGGGGGCTGTTGACGCCCTCGCTGAAGCTCAAGCGCCGGGCGATCGAGAAGGCGTACGCGAAGGAAGTCGCGGCGCTGTACGAGTCCTGACCTGCCTCGGCACCGCTCCTCCCGGAGGCCTGTAACGCAACCTGACGGTTCGTCACTTTACCGTGTGATTGATATTGACGGACCGTCAGGTCACGCACAGAATGCGGGGATTCCGACCGGAGGGGATCCCCGACATGTTGCGTCCGATCCGCACCCTGGCCGCCGCGGCAGCGGCCCTCGCGCTCGTATCCGCCTGCAATTCCGCCTCCACCAACGGCAACGACAAGGGCGGGGCGAGCGGCGCCGCCGGTGACCGCCGCGGGGTGACCGCCGAGTCGATCAAGGTCGGCGGCATCGTGTCGATGACCAGCGCCGGCGGCTACAGCAAGAAGGACACCGACCTCGGCGCCAAGGCCCGCTACATGAGAGCCAACGCCGAGGGCGGGGTCAACGGCCGCAAGATCGAGTACCTCGGGGCGGAGGACGACGGGCAGGACCCGGCGAAGAACCTCGCCGCCGCCCGCAAACTCGTCCAGCAGGACAAGGTCTTCGCCGTCGCGCCCATGAGTTCGGTGACCTTCTCCGGAGCGGACTTCCTGGAGCAGGAGAAGGTCCCCACCTTCGGCTGGGGCACCCTGCCGTCCTTCTGCGGGCCCAAGTACATCTACGGGTTCAACGGCTGCCTGGTCCCCACCCCCGGCGGCACCCTCAACCAGACCTGGCCCGAGGGGATCGGCCAGGTCCTCGGCGGCGCCCAGGGCAAGTCGGTCGCGATCATCGCCAACGACAGCGACGCCGGGAAGTTCGGCATCCGCACCTTCCAGCAGGGCTTCACCAGCGCCGGGTTCAAGGTGTCCTACGCCAAGGCCTCCGTGCCCTCGACGACCGTGCCGAGCGACTGGTCGGCGTACGTGAAGGACATCCTGGAGGGCGAGGGCGGCAAGGCGCCGGACGCCGTCGTCTCCGTCATGCAGACCCCCAACAACATCGGGTTGTTCACCGCACTCAAGCGCGCCGGGTACAAGGGGGTGCTGTCCGACCCGACCGACTACGACCCCGGTCTGCTCGCCAAGGACGCCACCAAGCAGGCCCTCGACGGGGTGCACGTCCTGCTCCAGTTCCAGCCGTTCGAGTCGACCGACCCGCAGATGGCGCAGTTCAAGGCCGACATCAAGGCCGCGGCGGGCGGTCAGGACGTGCCGCTCAACATGCACATGCTGACCGGCTACATGTCGGCCGACCTCTTCGTGTCCATCGCCCAGAAGGCCGGCAAGGACCTGACCGTCGAATCCTTCCAGGCCGCCGCGCAGGGCTTCTCCGACAAGGGCACGCTCGTCGGCGACCGGGCCGAGCCCAAGGGGCAGAAGGACAGCTTCGGCTGCGGAGCGCTCGTACAGCTGAAGAACGGCGCGTACGAGGTCTCCGTACCGTTCAAGTGCCACGAGCCCATCCCCTTCAAGTAGGGCGGGGGCAAGGCCATGGGTGATCTGCTCGTCTTCGTACTGAGCGGCCTGGTCTCCGGGGCCCTGTACGCCCTGCTCGCCACGGGGCTGGTGCTGTCGTACTCGGCGTCCGGGCTGTTCAACTTCGCGCACGGGGCCACCGCCTACCTGTGCGCCCTCACCTTCTACGAGGTGCACTCGGGCCTGGGCCTGCCCGCGGTGCCCTCGGCGCTGCTGGTGGTGTTCGTACTGGCACCCGGCCTCGGGTGGGGGCTGGACCGGCTGATGTTCCGACGGCTCGCGCGGGTCGGCGAGACGGCGCAGATCGTGGCCACCATCGGACTGCTGGTGGCCCTGCCCGCCGCCGGGCTGTGGGCGGTGGAGCTCCTCTCCGACGCGGGCGCGCCGGTGAAACCCGCCGAGAACCAGTTCGGGCTGCCGGGGGTGGGGCCGAGCCCCGCGAAGTCCTGGCAGCTCGCCGACGGGGTCGGCATCGACTCCGACCAGCTGATCACCTGGACGGTGACGGCGGTGGTGGCGGTGGTCCTGTGGGTGCTGATGCGGCACACCAGGCTGGGGCTGCAACTGCGCGCGGCCGTCGACAACCGCTCGCTGACCGAGCTGCGCGGGATCAGCGCCGACCGGCTGTCGTCGGTGGCGTGGATGATCGCGTCGGGGCTGGCCGGGCTGGCGGGCGTACTGGCGACCCCGCTGCTGGGGCTGTCCGCGCACGACTTCACGCTGTTCCTCTTCGTGTCGGCGACGGCCGCGGTCATCGGGCGGTTCGCGTCCGTGCCGCTCGCCTTCGCCGGCGGACTCGGGCTGGGCGTCCTGCAGAACCTGGTCGCCGGGTACGCCTCCTTCGCCGAGTCCATCACCGGCTTCCGCACCGCCGTCCCCTTCCTCATCCTCTTCGGCGGGCTGCTGGTGCTGACCCGCCGGGCGCGGGCGGCGGGGGTCGCGGCGGTGGACGCCCCGCCGGTGGACCACCTCGCCGGGGCGTCGTGGGGGCGCCGTTGGGGGGTGTGGGCGGTGGGCGCCGGGCTGCTGTGCGTGGCGTTCTACACCGTGACCACGCCGTTCTGGAGCGGGCTGCTGGCGCAAGGACTGGCCATCGGGCTCGTGTTCATGTCCTTCACCGTGGTGACGGGGCTCGGGGCGATGGTCTCGCTGGCGCAGGGCACCTTCGTGACGGCGGCCGCACTGGTCGCCGGGCTGCTGATGAGCCGGGGCTGGCCGTTCGTGGCGGCGCTGGCGGTCGGCACGTGCGTGGCCGCGCTGCTGGGGGCCCTGGTCGCGCTGCCGGCGCTGCGGCTCGGCGGCAGGTCGCTGGCGCTGGCCACCCTGGCGCTGGCGTTCCTCGCGGACCAGGTGCTGTTCCAGCTGCGCTGGCTGCGCAACGGCGACTCGGGGTGGTCGATCCCGCGGCCGGTGTTCGGTCCGGTGGACCTGTCGGACGACCGGGCGCTGGGGGTGGCCCTGGTGGTAGTGGTCGCGCTGGTGGCGGCGGGGCTGAGCGCGCTGCGGAACTCCCCGTCGGGGCGGGCCATGCTGGCGGTCCGCTCGGCGCCCGCTGCGGCGGCGGCCTCGGGGGTGTCCGTACTGCGCACGAAGCTGCTGCTGTTCACGCTGTCGGCGGGGCTGGCGGGCTTCGGGGGCGTCATGTACGCCTCGTACAACACCCGGATCACGGCGACGGACTTCACGGCGATGACGGGGCTGGTGTGGCTGGCGGTCGTGGTGGCGGCGGGGGTTCGGCGGCCGGTGTACGCGGTGGTGGCGGGGCTGGTCTTCGCCGTTGCCCCGCGGGTGCTGGCGGACTACGTGACGGCGTCGGCGCACCTTCCCGTCATCCTGTTCGGTCTTGCCGGGCTGGCCCTGGCCAATGACCCCGACGGGTACTGTGCGGCCGTGCCGGTGCGCCTTGCGAAGCGGCGTGCGGCCCGTGTCCCCGCGGAGCCATCCCCCACCCCGCCCCTTCCCGAAACCGGGGTTGGCGACCCCGGACGCCGCTCCCGGGGCTCCGCCCCGGACCCCGCGGGGGCTCCGCCCCCGGACCCCCGCGACTCAAACGCCGGCGAGGCTGGATCTGCCCCCGGCGGAGCCGAAGTTGCCTCCGGCGGGCTCGGCGTTGCCCTCCGGGCAGGCGAGCCGAACCCCGCGGACGGCAGCAGCCACGATCCAGCCCCTCCGGCGTTTGAGGAGCGGGGGTACGGGGGCGGAGCCCCCGACAGGCCCGCACCCGCTCTGCAGCTGCGCGGCATAACGGCCGGGTACGACGGGGGGCTCGTGCTCCACGGGGTGGACCTGAGTGTCCGCGCAGGGGAGATCCTCGCCGTGCTCGGGCCCAACGGGGCCGGCAAGAGCACCGCCTGCCGGGTGGCGGCCGGTGCGCTGCCCGTCATCACCGGGACGGTGTACGCGGACGGGCGGGACGCCACCCGCGACGGCCCCGTGCTCCGCTCCCGCGCCGGCGTGCTCCTCGCCCCCGAGGGCCGGGGGATCTTCCCCTCGCTCACGATCGAGGAGAATCTGGCGCTCTACCTCAAGGAGCCCGACGCCCGGGCCGCCGTCTACGACCGCTTCCCCCGGCTCGGCGAGCGGCGCGGGGTGCCCGCCGGGGCGCTGTCCGGCGGGGAGCAGCAGATGCTGGCGCTGGCGCCGCTGTTGCAGCGGCCACCGCGGGTGCTCATCGCCGACGAGCCCTCGCTCGGCCTCGCCCCCCGCGTCGTGGACGAGGTGTACGCACTGCTCACCGAGCTCCGCGACGCCGGTACCGCCCTGCTGCTGGTGGAGGAGAAGGCCGCCGAGATCCTCGGCATCGCCGACACCGTGGCCTACCTCTCGCAGGGCCGGGTCTCCTGGTGCGGCCCGCGCGCCGAGGTGGAGGCGGACCGGCTCGCCGAGGCCTACCTGGGGATGGGGTCATGAAGCGGGACAGCGACGGATACGTGCTCCGGGCCCGCGGCGTCGGCGTGCGCTTCGGCGGGGTCAAGGCCCTGGCCGGGGTGGACCTCGGGATCCGGGCGGGCGAGGTGTGCGGGCTGATCGGGCCGAACGGGGCCGGGAAGACCACCCTGTTCGACGTCCTGTCCGGCATCCGGCGCCCCGACCAGGGCCGGCTTCTCCTCGACGGGGCCGACATCACCCGCCGCTCCCCCGTCTGGCGGGCCCGGCACGGCATGCGCCGGACCTTCCAGCGGCAGCAGCTCTTCGGGCAGCTCAGCGTGGCCGACAACGTGCTGGTCGCACAGGAGTGGCGGGGCGGCGGGGGCGGGCCGGCCGCCGATCTGCTGGCCTCGCCGACCCGGCGCCGCCGGGAGCGGGAGCGCCGGGCCCGCGGCGAGCGGGTGCTGGCGGACTGCGGGATCGGCGCGCTCGGCGCCTCGTACGCCGGCGGTCTGCCGGTCGGGCAGGCACGGATGGTGGAGCTGGCCCGCGCGGTGGCCGATCCGCCGCGCGTGCTGCTGCTGGACGAACCGGCGTCGGGGATGTCGGCGCCCGAGCGGGAGCAGCTCGCACGGGTGGTGCGGAGGCTGGCCGAGGAGGAGGGCTGCGCGGTGCTGCTGGTCGAGCACAACGTGGCCTTCGTGATGGACCTCTGCGCTCGTGTGGTCGTACTGGACCTCGGGGCGGTGCTCGCGGAGGGCACGCCGGCCGAGGTGCGGGCCGATCCGTCCGTCCGGGAGGCCTACCTGGGGACCCGCTGATCCGACCGGGTGGTGGGGCCGGTCGGGGCGGGGCGGCGGGAATACGTCGTACGGGGGGCCGGTTGTCGCCCCTCGTACGAGGACGTACCGCCGACGCGAGGAATCAGGACACGTGAACCAGGTCCCCACCATCAAGCTCAACAACGGCACGCTCATGCCCCAGCTCGGCTACGGCGTCTGGCAGGTCGCGGACGCGGAGGCGGAGCGTGCCGTCGGCACCGCGCTGGAGGCGGGCTACCGCAGCGTCGACACCGCCTCCATCTACGGCAACGAGGCCGGCACGGGCAAGGGCATCGCCGCTTCCGGGATCCCGCGCGAGGAGCTGTTCGTCACCACCAAGCTGTGGAACGGGCCTTCGCAGACGTGGGACCGGGACGCGGTGCTGCGCGCCTTCGACGAGTCCCTCACGCGGCTGGGCCTCGACCACCTGGACCTGTACCTGATCCACTGGCCGCGCCCGATGCGCGACGACTTCGTCTCCATCTGGAAGACCTTCGAGGAGATCGCCGCGAGCGGCCGCGCCAAGGCCGTCGGCGTGTCGAACTTCCGCGCCGAGGACCTGGAGCGGCTCGCCGCCGAGAGCCCGCTGGTCCCGGCCGTGAACCAGATCGAGCTGCACCCGCTGTTCCCGCAGGCCGAGCTCCGGGCCGAGCACGCGCGGCGCGGGATCGCCACCGAGGCCTGGTCCCCGCTGGGCCAGGGCCAGGAGCTGCTCACGCTCCCGGCCGTGACCGCGCTCGCCGAGAAGTACGGGCGCAGCGCCGCGCAGATCGTGCTGCGCTGGCACCTTCAGCTCGGGAACATCGTGATCCCGAAGTCCGTGACCCCCTCGCGCATCCGGGAGAACCTGGACGTCTTCGGCTTCGAGTTGGAGGACGGGGACGTCGCCGCGCTGGAGGCGCTGGGCTCGGGCCCGGCGGGCCGGCGGATCGGTCCGGACCCGGCCGAATTCGACGTGTGAGGCCGGTCGGGTGAATCTTCCCGAGGGGCTGTACCGGATCCGCAACGTGGAGAGCGGGCTGGTGCTCCAGTTGGAGGGCGCCTCCCGGGTGCGGGTGGGCCCGGACGGGCCGCCCGCTCCGGAGGCGGCCCGCCGCTGGCGGATCGCGCCGGTGCACAGTGGCGGCGGGGTCTTCCACGTGGTGAGCGAGGACAACGAGCGGCGTCTGGACGTCGCGAACGCCTCGACGGAGAGCGGTGCCCGCGTGCAGGTGTGGCGGGCCAACGCCTTCGGCGCGCAGGAGTGGCTCGTCGAGCGGCACCTGGACGATCCGGGCGTGGTCTCGCTGGTGGCGTGCATCAGCGACCTGCTGCTGGAGGCCGACGAGGAGGGCCGCGCCCGTCAGGGCGAGGACAGTGACTCGCCGGCCCAGTGGTGGCGGCTGGAACCCGTCTGACCCCGCCCCCGCCCCGCCCGTGTCAGAGGCGTACGAAGCCGCGCAGCCGGTACGTCGGTTCCGCGCGCGGCACGTCCTGGTCGGGCAGGAGTTCCAGCCGGGCGGCCAGTTCCGCGGCGGTGATGCCGCGCGGGACCACGCGCGAGGCGTACTGGCCGGCCAGCAGTGCCTCGGCGGAGGCGCGGGGGCTGCGGCCCTGGCCGTGGCCCCGGAAGAGGGCTTCTCCGGCGGGGCGCAGGCCCGCGCGCGCCGCGTGGCCCTCGACCTCCCCGGAGGAGTCCGCCGGGGTCGGGGTCAGGTGCGCGGCGAAGACGGCGTCGATGTCGCTGCCGACGTCGTGGGCGGAGTCCTTGTCCACGGTGGTGACGAAGACCCCGCCGGGCCGCAGGACCCTCGCGGCCTCGGCGATCACGGCCGGCACCAGGCCGGGGGCGCGCAGCAGGTGCAGCAGCCACACCGCGCTGACGGCGTCGAGGGAGCCGGAGCGCACGGGCAGCCTGGCCGCGTCGGCGAGGGCCACGGGCACCCCGCGCCGCAGGGCGACCCGGGCCATGCCGTGGGAGGCGTCCGCACCGAGGACGCGCAGGCCGGGGCGGTTCAGCCGGGTGGTGACGATGCCGGTGCCGCAGCCGAGGTCGAGCAGCGTGCGCGTGTCGGCGGGGAGCAGGCCGAGCACCGCCGCGGCGGCGGCCTCGGCACGCGGGGCGCCGCCGCGGGTGGCGTCGTAGGCCTCGGCCTCCGCGTCGTAGTCGAGCAGCGGCTTCAGATCCGGTATGTGCGTGGTCATCAGTTGGCGCCGTGCGCCGGGGCCAGGGCTTCGACGCGCTCGGCGAGCGCGAAGTCGGTGGCCGTCACCACGCCGCCGGCGTCGTGGCTGTTCACGGAGAGCCGGACCGTGTTGTAGCCGAGGGTCAGGTCGGAGTGGTGGTTCAACTCCTGCTGCACCGAGGCGATGTGGGCGACGAGGGCGCTCGCCGCGAAGTGCGTGTCCAGCCGGTAGGTGCGGAGGATGTGGTCGTCCTCGAAGGCCCAGCCGGGAAGTTCCCGCAACCGGTCCTCGATCTCCTTCTGCGACAGCGGCTCACTCGGCATGCACCGGCTCCTTTTCCCCGTGACGTGTAGTCAAGGTTCCCACAGCGCACGCCCGGGCAATCCTTTCGCGCCATAGTGCGCTCGGGTGCTCCTGCGCCTTCCCCACCCGCCCCACCCGCCATAGGCTCCTGCGCCGACGCTGCCGTTACCACCGGTAACAGCAGCGTCGGGGGCCATACCGACGGGCAAGGGACGAAGGGGCGGGATCGACATGACCGGCACAGGCGGTTCCAGGCGTACGTTCATCGCGGGCGCGGGCGCGGCGGCCACCGCGGGGGCCCTGTCCACCGCCGTGGGGGCGGCTCCCGCGGCGGCGGCCACGGCCTCCCCGGCCCGGGCGGCGGCGAACGGCCGCCGGGTCGCCGTACTGGGAGGCGGGGTGGCCGGGCTGACCGCGGCGCACGAACTCGCCGAGCGGGGCTACGCCGTCACCGTGTACGAGCGCCGGGCGCTCGGCGGCAAGGCCCGCAGCATGGACGTACCCGACAGCGCCCGCGGCGGCCGCCGGCCGCTCCCCGCCGAACACGGCTTCCGCTTCATCCCCGGCATCTACCACAACCTGCCCGACACCATGCGGCGCATCCCCTTCCCCGGGAACGCGAACGGCGTCTGGGACAACCTCGTCGCCCCGCGCGAGATGATGTTCGCCCGGTCGGGCGGCCGCGACGACCTGCGCGGGCCCATCCCGTGGCCCGAGCACTCCCCCGCCGAGCTGACGCCCGACGAGCTGCGTCGGGCCCTCACCGGGATCCTGCAGTCCCTGGTCCGGCTGCCCCCGCACGAGACGGCGTATTTCGTGAACCGCGTGCTCGTCTTCCTGACCAGCTGCGACGAGCGCCGCAACGACGTCTGGGAACGGACCCCCTGGTGGGAGTTCGTGCGCGCGGAGCAGATGTCGAGCGAGTACCAGCGCATCCTCGCCGTCGGCATCACCCGCAACATCGTGGCGACCAAGGCCGAGGAGGCCTCCACCCGTACGGTCGGCACCCTCGGCGAGGCCTTCGTCTTCAACCTGCTGGGGCGCGGCGCGGACGGCCCGCCGGACCGGATCCTGAACCTGCCCACCAACGAGGCGTGGATCGACCCCTGGGAGGCCCGTCTGCGCTCCCTCGGAGTGGAGTTCAGGATCGGCTGGACCGTGCGCGAGGTGCGGTACGGGGGCGGTCGGGTGAGCGGGGTCGTCGTCGAGGGCCCGGACGGCGCCCGGCAGACCGTCACCGCCGACCACTACGTCAGCGCACTGCCCGTGGAGCACGCCCGCCGGACCTGGAGCGCGGAACTGCGGGCCGCCGACCCGATGCTGGGGCGCTGCGACAAGCTGGAGACCGACTGGATGACGGGCATCCAGTTCTACCTCACCGAACGCGCCGCATTGGTGCACGGGCACCTCAACTGCATCGACTCCCCTTGGTCGTTGACCGCGATCCAGCAGGCGGAGCACTGGCCCTCGCGCGACTTCCCCGCCGACTACGGCGACGGGGTGGCGGTGGACTGCCTGTCGGTGGACATCTCGGAGTGGGACAAGCCCGGGATCCTGTACGGGAAGACGGCCAAGCAGTGCACGCGCGAGGAGGTGGCGCGCGAGGTGTGGGCCCAACTGAAGGCCTCCCTCAACGACACCGGCAAGACCCTCCTCAGCGACTCCAAACTGCACTCCTGGCACCTGGACCCGGGTGTGGACGGGCTCGGCACCCCGAACCCCACCAACCAGGACCAACTGCTGATCCATCCGGTCGGCACCTTCCACAACCGGCCGAGCGCCGGCACCCGCGTACCGAACTTCTTCCTCAGCGGGGACTACGTGGCGGTGGACATCGACCTCGCGACGATGGAGGGCGCGAACGCCTCGGCCCGGGCGGCCGTCAACTCGCTCCTGGACCGCGACGGCTCCCCGAGCGCGCGGTGCTCGATCCGGCCTCTGTACCGGGCTCCGGAGGTCGAGTCCGCCAAGCGGCACGACCTGTGGCGCTACCGTCTCGGCCTGCGGAACGTCCTCGACCTGGGCTGAACCGGCCCGACTCGGGGCGAACTTCTCGGCTAACGTCGTGAACATGACCACCACGACACCCACGGTCGGCGCCCTGCTCCGAACCTGGCGGGAGCGGCGCGGGATCAGCCAGCTGGAACTGGCGGGCCGCGCCGACTCCTCGTCCCGGCACATCAGCTTCATCGAGACCGGACGCTCCCGGCCGAGCGAGGAGATGGTCCTGAGGCTCGCCGACCGCCTCGACGTGCCGGTACGGGAGCGCAACGCGCTCCTCCTGGCGGCGGGGTACGCCCCGCACTACGCGCAGACGGCCCTGGACGACCCGTCGATGGAGACGCTGCGCGAGGGCATGCAGCGGCTGCTGACCGGCTACGAGCCGTATCCGGCGCTGGTCGTGGACGCCACGTACAACGTGGTCGCCGCCAACCGGGGCATCATGATACTGATGGAGGGGCTGCCGGACCACCTGCTGACCCCGCCGCTGAACGCCATGCGGATCACCCTGCATCCCGAGGGCCTGGCGCCGAGGATCCGCAACCTGAAGGAGTGGCGCGGACACCTCCTGGCCCAGATGGAGCGGCAGATCGCGCTGGCCCGCTCCGAACCGTTGCGCGCGCTGTACGAGGAGGTGTCGGCCTACCCCGCGCCGGAGCGGCCGGGCGACGCCGAACCGGAGGAAGCCGTTCCGTACATCGCGCTGCCGCTGGTCATCGAACACGACGGGCACCTGCTGTCCTTCGTGTCCTCGATCGCGACGTTCAACACGCCGATGGACGTGACCGTCGCCGAGCTGGCCATCGAGACGATGCTCCCGGCCGACCCGGCGACGGTGAAGTACCTGCGGTCACTCGGAGACTGAGCGCAGGGCGAGCTGCTGGAACACGGCGAACGAGGCCACGGTGAGCGCCTGCGCCGGGATCCACACGAGGCCTGCGGTGGTGGGCGTGAACCAGACGACCAGGGACACCAGGCTGAGCACGGCCCAGGCGTAGTTCGCCTCGATGACGAACCTGACCGCGAAGGCGTGCGGCCGGCGGCGGGAGGCGAGCAGGCCGACGCCGGCGCCGAAGACGGCCAGGAAGAGCCCCAGTTCCAGCAGCAGTCCCTGCCCGACCCCGAGGAGCCGTCCGAGCGGCGCGGAGAAGGCCGCGTACGCCAGCCCGTTTCCGGTGGTGACCACGGAGTCGAGGGCGAGGAAGCGGCGCAGCGCGGTCTGCGGCTCGGTGGTGCGGGCGAGGGTGCCGATCAGGGTTGCGGACATGGGGAATCAGCCTCCATCGAGGTCGAACGGCGAGGTGGGGTACCGGGTTCCGGCCCTGAGTGCGCAGTTCCGGAACCCGATGCCCCCACCTTGCCGCGCCCGCGCGGCGGGGTCGATTACCTCAGAGGTCATGCAGGAGCGTCCGGCCGCGGCTCCGTGCGGGCCCCAAGAACGCGTCGGCTGCGGCTGGTTCGCCAGGGTTGGGCCGGATACGCTGCATCAGGCCCAACCCGCACGAGCGCTATGTCGACTTGTGGAGAATCGGCGCGTGGAGGGTCACCCACCGCCCCGACAGAGAGCGCGACACGATGACCCGTACGTCCCCGCCCCGCCGCGCCGTCGTGATCGGCGGCAGCCTGGCCGGCATGCTCGCGGCCGCCGTCCTCGCCGAGCACGCCACGGTCACCGTGATCGACGCCGATCCGCTGCCCGAGGGCCCGGCGCCCCGGCGCGGTCTCCCGCAGGGAAGGCACACCCACCTCCTGTGGTCGGGCGGCGCCCGCGCCATCGAGGAGATCCTGCCGGGCATCACCGACGACTGGACGCGTGCCGGCGCCATCCGCCGCAGCCTGCCCACCGATCTGGTCACCATGACCGCACAGGGCTGGATCCCGCGCGTCCCGGAGAAGCAGTTCAACGTCTCCTGCAGCCGCGACCTCCTCGACTCGGTGGTGCGTGCCCGGGTCACGGCCCTGAAGGGGGTCACCACGCTCGAGCGGAGCCGGGTCCGGGCCCTGGAGGGCACGGCGGCCCGGGTCACCGGCGTCCGGGTCGACACCCCCGAGGAGGAGGGGCTGCTGCTGGCCGCCGACCTCGTGGTCGACGCGAGCGGGCGCGGCTCGCGCGCCCGGACCTGGCTGGACGCACTGGGCGTGACCGACATACGACAGGCGGAGGTCGACTCCGGTCTCGTCTACGCGACCCGGATCTTCGAAGCCCCCGCCGGAGCCCACGCGATGGGATTCCCCATCGTCAACGTGCAGTCCGACCCCCGGGTGCCCGTCCCCGGACAGACGGCCACCGTCGTGCCCATCGAGAACGGCCAGTGGCAGGCCACCCTCTCCGGGACCCGCGGCGGCCAGCCCACCGGGGACCCCGACGCGTTCATCCCCTTCGCCAAGGGCGTCAGGCACCCGATCGTCGGCGAGCTCCTCGAAGGCAGGAAGCCCCTGACGGACGTCGCCGTCACCCAGGGGACCGCCAACCGGCGGATCTTCTTCGAGAAGGCCGCCCTGCCCGACGGCTTCCTCGCCGTCGGCGACTCGGTGGCCACCTTCAACCCGCTCTACGGGCAGGGCATGACGGTCGCCGCCCAGGGGATCCTGGCCGTCCGCGCCCTGCTCCGCGGCAAGGGGCTCGGCCACCCCGGCTTCGGCCGCGCGGCGCAGCGCGCCATCGCCCCCCAGGTGGGCACCGCCTGGGAGCTCGCCACCAGCCAGGACATCCTGTATCCCGGGGCCACCTCCACCGGGATGAAGGAGGCTGCCGGGTCCGGCCTGATCGACCGGTACGTCGACCGGCTGATGAGGGGTGCCACGACCGACGAGGTCCTCGCGGCGGCCCTGTTCAACGTGATCACCATGAGCAGCGCGCCCACGCACTGGTTCAGTCCGGCGATCGTCTGGCACGTCCTGCGTTCCTCGGACCGCGGCGCCCCTCAGGCGCCCCCGCTCAGCCCCGCGGAGCTGGCCGTCGCCGGGCTCGGTCGGCCGGCGCCCGGACTTCGCCGCTGAGGGCCTTCGGGCGGCGGGCGAAGGTCCCGGGGAACGGGACGCCCCGGGCCCGTAGGCCCGGGGCGTCCGCCGTACCTCGTACGTCGTCCCGCTCGGCGCGGGTCAGAGGTCCGCGAGGTCCAGCCCGGCCTGCGCCGCGGCCGCCCGGACGGTCTGCTCCAGCAGCACCGCGATGGTCATCGGGCCGACACCGCCCGGGACCGGGGTGATCAGCGAGGCGCGGGCCGCGGCCGACTCGAAGTGGACGTCGCCGACGTTGCCCTCGTTGTACCCGGCGTCCAGGACGACGGCGCCCGGCTTGATGTCCTCGCCCCGGATGAACTCGGCCTTGCCGACGGCGGCGACCAGCACGTCCGCCTGGCGCACGATCGAGGGGAGGTCCTGGGTGCGGGAGTGGCAGTAGGTGACGGTGGCGTTCTGCTCCAGCAGCAGCATCCCGGCCGGCTTGCCCAGGATCGCGCTGCGGCCGACGACCACGGCGTGCTTGCCGGTCAGGTCCACGTCGTACTCCTCCAGCAGCCGCATGATGCCGCCGGGGGTGCAGGAGACGAAGCCGGGCAGTCCGAAGCCCATGGCCGCGAAGGAGTGCATGGTGACCCCGTCGACGTCCTTGCCGGGGGCGATGGCCTCGAAGGCGGCGCGCTCGTCGATGTGGTGCGGGACGGGGTGCTGGAGCAGGATGCCGCTGATCTCCGGGTCCTCGGAGAGCGCGGTGATCGCGGCGACCAGTTCCTCGGTGGTGGTCTCGGCCGGCAGCTCCACGTGGCGGGAGGTGATCCCGGCCTTGGCGCAACGGTTCTGCTTCATCCGGACGTAGGTCACGGAGGCGGGGTCCTCGCCGACCAGCACGGTCGCGAGACAGGGAGCGGTGCCGGTGCGCTCGGTGATCTTCGCCGCGAGGGCGGCGGTCTGCTCCGAGATGCGGCGGGCGAGGGCCGTGCCGTCCATCAGCCGGGCGGTGGCGCTGTCAGTGGCAGTGGCAGTCTGGGCAGTCGTCACGGGGTCTCCTGAACGTCGCTGCGGATCGCGGTTCGCCCAGGCGCGCGGCAGACGACGTACCGGAGTACGCCGGGCCGCTCCCCGGTGGTGATCCACCCGAACGCCAGTCACGGCCCACGTCCACTGTAGTCGACATATCCGGTGGTCCACCGGTGCCCGGCCTGCGAGGATCGGGGCATGACGCGCACTTTTGACCATCTTGTCGCGGAAGCCGAGTCCGTCTCCGTGGACGGCTGGGACTTCTCCTGGCTCGACGGCCGGGCGACCGAGCAGCGGCCCTCCTGGGGGTACCAGCGGCTGCTGCGGGAGCGCCTGGCCGGGGTCCGGTCCGCCCTGGACATCCAGACCGGCGGGGGCGAGGTCCTGGCCGGGGCCGGCCCGCTGCCCCCGCTGACGGCGGCCACCGAGTCCTGGCCGCCGAACATCGACAGGGCGACCCGGCTGCTGCACCCGCTCGGCGCGGTCGTGGTGGCCGACGCCGACGAGCCGCCGCTGCCCTTCGGCGGCGAGGCCTTCGAGCTCGTCGCCAGCCGGCATCCGGTGACCATCTGGTGGGAGGAGATCGCGCGGGTGCTGACCCCCGGCGGGACCTACCTGTCCCAGCAGGTCGGGCCGGCGAGCGTCTTCGAGCTCGTCGAGTACTTCCTGGGGCCCCAGCCGGAGGAGGTCCGCCGCGCCCGGCACCCCGACGACGCCGTGAGCGAGGCCACGAAGGCGGGCCTGGAGGTCGTCGACCTGCGCTCCGAACGGCTCCGTACGGAGTTCCACGACATCGGAGCGGTGATCTACTTCCTCAGGAAGGTGATCTGGATGGTGCCCGGCTTCACCGTGGGGCAGTACCGGGACCGGTTGCTGGAGCTGCACGAACGGATCGAGCGCGAGGGACCGTTCATCGCACATACAGCGCGTTTCCTCATCGAAGCCCGCAAATCGGACTGACGCCGGGGGCGGACGGAAAGGCGGCCGAGAGGTTGCCCGTCCGCAGCGTGGCGCAGGTCACTCAATTCAGCGCGTAACGAATCGAGTCGAGCGTGCGATGAACCGACAGGTGTCCTCGCGCGGCCCGGAATACAGACCCCCTTCGGGTCTGTTTCCCAAGTTCGCGCGATGATGTCCCGCCGATCCCTTATCTGCTCGCAACGAGAGGCTCCTTGTGTCGCTCAGCCCGTCCCGTACGTTCCCTCCGGAGATCGCCGAATCGGAGGCCCTCGTCGCGCTCGTAGAGCGCGGCCGCGAGCAGGGTCACATCAACGGTGACGACGTGCGTCAGGCCTTCGAGGCCGGACGCATCCCGGTGGACCAGTGGAAGCGGGTCCTGCGCAGCCTGAACCAGGTCCTGGACGAGGAGGGCGTCGCCCTCCACGTCAGCGCCGCCCCCGCCACGAAGGCAGCCGCCAAGAAGCCCCGCAAGGCGGCCGCCGCCCCCGCCCGTACCGTGACCAAGAAGGCCGCCGCCCCGCCGCGCCCCATCGGCGCGCGCAAGACGGCCGCCGCCGGCACCCCGGCCACGGCCTCGGCGATATCCGCCACTCAGGCCGCTGCCGCCCCCTCCGACGAGGTGACGTCCGACGCGGTCGCCGCCGAGCCGAAGAAGCGCACGGTCAAGAAGACCGCCGCGAAGAAGACCGCGGTCAAGAAGACGGCGGCCGCGAAGAAGACCGGCGCCAAGGACGCCGACGAGGGCGAGAACCCGGTCGTCGAGGGCGAGGACTGGGCTGCCGAGGACCTCGTCGACGAGCCCGAGGAGGAGGCCCCCAAGGCCGGCGCCGGTCAGGGCTTCGTCCTGTCCGACGACGACGAGGACGACGCCCCGGCGCAGACCGTCATGGTCGCCGGCGCCACCGCCGACCCCGTCAAGGACTACCTCAAGCTCATCGGCAAGGTGCCGCTCCTCAACGCCGAGCAGGAGGTCGAGCTCGCCAAGCGCATCGAGGCGGGTCTGTTCTCCGAGTACAAGCTCGAAGAGGAGGAGGACCACAAGCCCGCCTTCAAGCGCGAGCTGGAGATCCTGGTCGAGGACGGCCGCCGGGCCAAGAACCACCTGCTGGAGGCCAACCTCCGTCTCGTGGTCTCCCTGGCCAAGCGCTACACCGGGCGCGGCATGCTCTTCCTGGACCTGATCCAGGAGGGCAACGTCGGCCTGATCCGCGCCGTGGAGAAGTTCGACTACACCAAGGGCTTCAAGTTCTCCACGTACGCGACCTGGTGGATCCGGCAGGCGATCACGCGTGCCATGGCCGACCAGTCGCGCACGATCCGCATCCCCGTGCACATGGTCGAGATCATCAACAAGCTCGCCCGCGTGCAGCGCCAGATGCTCCAGGACCTGGGTCGCGAGCCCACCCCGGAGGAGCTGGGCAAGGAACTCGACATGACCCCCGAGAAGGTCATCGAGGTCCAGAAGTACGGCCGCGAGCCGATCTCCCTGCACACCCCGCTGGGTGAGGAGGGCGACAGCGAGTTCGGTGACCTCATCGAGGACTCCGAGGCGGTCGTGCCGGCCGACGCGGTGTCCTTCACCTTCCTCCAGGAGCAGCTCCAGTCGATCCTGGGCACGCTCTCGGAGCGCGAGGCGGGCGTGGTCTCCATGCGTTACGGCCTCAACGACGGCCAGCCGAAGACGCTGGACGAGATCGGTCGCGTGTACGGGGTCACCCGTGAGCGCATCCGCCAGATCGAGTCCAAGACCATGTCGAAGCTGCGCCACCCGTCGCGTTCGCAGGTGCTGCGCGACTACCTGGACTGAGCCGGCCCCGGCGCACCACGCCCCCGCATCGCCTTCCGGCGGTGCGGGGGCGTCCGCGTTCTCCGGGTGCTCAGGTCAGTCGGAAGACCGGCCCCTTCGGGGTGAACGGCAGGGCGGCGCCCTCCGGGATCAGGTAGGCGTGCTCGCGCCGGATCCGCAGGGTGTCGCACCAGCCGTCCGTGATCACGAGGACGGGCGCCCCGGGCGGGAAGTCCTCCGCCCGCAGCAGGAGGTCGACGCCCGGCTGCAGCTCGGTTCCGCCGCGCCCGCGGACCCGCACCCGGCCGGCGATCTCGGTGGGCGGCAGGTAGCCCGCGTCGTACGGGGCCGCGTCGCAGAAGACCACGCGGGCGGCCGGTACGTCGCGGGCCTCCGCGTACGAGGCGATGGCGCCCAGCGCCTTGCCGAGCAGGGCGGCGTTCATCGAGCCCGAGGTGTCCAGCACCACCCCGAAGGTGCAGCGGGCCACCTCCTCGGGCGCGAACCAGCGGCCGGCCCGCGGAATGTCCGGGGTGGAGGCCTGGCGGCGGGCCGGGCGCGCGTAGGAACGCACGGGCTCGGGGCGCGGCACGAACTCGTCGAACCAGCGGGCGAGCTTCGCGTCCCACGGCACCGGCGGGTGGGCCAGTGCCCGGATCTCCTGGATCAGCCCGGCGGGCAGCAGCCCGCGCTCCTCGTGCAGGTGCAGGTCGAAGCCCTGGACCAGGCCGCGCCGGTAGAACTCGTCGAGGTCCGCGTACGGACGGTGCGCTCCGTGCGGGAGCGGCTCGCCCAGGATGTCGCCGCGGCCCTTGCCGCGCAGGGTCGCCAGGCGCCGGATGCGGCGCAGGTCGCCGGCGATCCGGTCGTAGACCTCCTCGACCGAGAGGTCCTTCAGCAGAGGGTCGTACAGCAGACCCTCCGGCATGCTGCCGATCCCCATCTCCACCAGCCAGCCGTTGACGACGTAGTCGGCGGCGACGTTGTGCAGGTACGGGTCCCGGGCGCCGCGGCGCTCGCCGTGGCGCAGGGCGGCGTGCAACATCTCGTGCGCCAGGACGAACCGCCACTCCTCGTGGTCGAAGTTGCGCAGCGGGTTGATGTAGATCTCCCCGGCGGTGGCGCTGACGGCGGCGATGGCGATGCCCTGGGCGCGGGCCAGCTCGGCGTCGGCGACGACGGTCAGACCGGCCGCCAGCCCGCCGAGCAGGGGGTAGGAGGAGACGAACCAGTTCAGCGCGTGGTCCCAGGGGCGCAGGACGCGGCCCTCGTGGCCGCCGGCCACGGCCATGGTGGCGGAGACGGCCCGGGTGAGGGCGTGGGCGAAGGCGGTCTCCCAGTCGGGGACGGCGCTGATCAGGTTCGTCCAGCCGACCAGGACCTGGTCGGGGTGGTCCCCGGCGGTGCCGCAGTTCTCGTAGGCGGGCGGGATGCCGTCGCGGCGCCAGCGGGCGGCGATCAGTTCCTCGTCCCCGCCGGGGTAGTCGGCCGGGAGGTGGTCGGGGGCCCGGCCGACGGGGAAGGTCAGCAGGAAGCGGTTGACGACGGCGCAGCGGGCGGCGAGGGCGAACCGGTCGGGCTGGGGGCGGTCGTCCTCCTTGGCGGCCGGTACGTGCCCGAAGCCGAGGTGGAGCAGGGCGTGGGCGAGGGCCCAGGCCCATTCCTTCGGCTCGGCCCGCTTGGTGGGGTGGACGTGGAGGGTGCCGTTGGAGGTGACGGCGACCAGTCCCCCGGCGGGGGTGGCGGCGCACCGGGTCTCGCGGCAGATCCTGCCGTCGACGGCGCCGAGGGCCGGGTTCCGCTTGACCAGGGCGAGGCCCTCGGCGAAGGCCTGGGCGGCCGGATCGGGCTTGTCGTCCTTCTTGGCCCGCGCGGCACGGCTCATACGGCGACCCCGCCGGGCGCGGGCCGGTTCCCCGAGTGGGAGCGCACCGCGCTCATCGGCGGGCCTCGACCAGGCGCGGCATGTCGCGGGCCGCCTCGATCAGGAACCAGCCGGGCAGCACCGGCAGGCCGTCGACGTCGTCCGCGATGACGGTCTGGGCGACCTCCACCGAGATCTCGGCGAGCTGTACGAGCAGCGACTTGGCCCGGTACGCGGTCTCCCGCATGCCGGGCGAGACGTGGGTCTTGTCGGCGGGGAGGTCCTTGGCCAGGCGTCCGCGGAAGGCGTCGGCCAGGTAGTACAGCAGGTCGCGGTCCTCCAGGCGGCGCGGCCAGCTCGCGTCGCCCTTCATGATCGCCTCTATGCCGTAGGCGTGGCGGACGATCTTCGCGTAGCCGCAGAAGGAGACGGCGTGCGCCGGGGTGAGGGTGCCGTGCGCGATCACCTTCAGGGTCTGCTCGTCGAGGCCGGACCCGAAGGAGTGCAGGGCGTCGGAGAGCATGTGCCAGGAGCGCGGGGTGGAGAACGGCTCCTCCGTCTTGGGCGGCTGCGACCACAGGTGGTCCGGGCGGTCGGTGAGGTAGTCGGTGACCCAGGGGTGGATGCCGTTCTCGCCGGCCCAGACCAGCCAGTCCCGCGCGGAGGCCGTCAGGTGCACGTGGGTGAGGCGGTTCACGAGGGCCGAGGCGATGGGCCGGGCCAGCGCGTTGTCGGTGGCCCGGTTGCCGGCGCCGATGACGACGGAGCCCTCGGGGAGCTCGTAGGAGCCGATCCGGCGGTCGAGGATCAGCGAGTAGAAGGCCTTCTGCACATCGGGGCTCGTCGCGTTGAGTTCGTCGAGGAAGAGGCAGTACGGCTCGTCGCGCGCGATGATCTCGGGCGGGCAGAACACGGACCGGCCGTCACGGATCTGCGGTACGCCGACCAGGTCCTCGGGGGCCAGCTGCGTACCGAGGAGGCTCACGCATTCCAGGCCGAGGGAGTCGGCGAACTTCCTCACCAGGGAGGACTTTCCGATCCCGGGTGCCCCCCAGATGAAGACGGGCCGCACGGTGGCGAGGCCGAGGAGGAGTTCGGGGAGCTGGGCGGGGGTGACGGCGACGGCGGCCTGCACGAAAGCGGTGTCCTCAGGGTGGTCGGGCTGGGTTGCGTGGTGCGGCCAGTGTGATCGCACCACGCGCCCAGGAGCATCCGGTTTTCCGCCCCGCCGATCACCGCTCAGGCGGCCGTGTGCTCCAGGAGGTGCTTCAGCTTCTCCTCGCTGCGCGGCATCTCCTTGCGGACCATCGGCTTGACCGCGAGGGGGACGAGGGCCCGGCCCAGGCCGTGCCCCTCGAAGTCGACGGACAGGGTGACGCGGGACCTCGCGCCACCGTCGAGGGGTTCGATGGTTCCCTGGATCTCCGGCCGCACCGGCCCCTCGATGCCGTGGAGGTGCCAGCTGCGCGGCCGGTCGAGCTCGGTGAATTCCATCTTCGTGGGGATCCGGCGCTTGCCGACCTTGCGGGTGACGACGACCTGCGAACCGACGTGGACGGGCAGATCGCCCATCGGGACGGCGGAGACGGCGCTGTCCTGCCACTCCGGCAGGTGGGTCGGGTCCGTGACGTAGGCGAAGACCTCGTCCGGACTGCGGGAGATGTCGATGGTGTTGCTGATCGCTGACATGGCGACCCCTTGGATCCCCCCTGACTGACCTCTCATTCCAAACTACCGTTCCTGATCAGTGGGCAGGAGTGGGTCTTGGACCCGTTCCTGTGCACTGCGGACATCCCGAACGGTTCTGGGTGTCCTGGTCGCCCGTGTTCGCTCCGCGTCCGGGTGCACGGATCGTGTCCGTGATCCGGGTACGCGGGGTCGGGTTTCCTCGCGTCCTCGGGTGTCCGGTTCGGCCTGAACGGTCCGATGCCCACGACGATCACTCCGGTCGTCGTGGGGCGGTGTCGTCCGTCGCCGAATCGGGTGCCCGAGGGCGCGCCTGCCGATCGCGATGCTCGCGGCATCGTGACTGGACATCTTTCGCTTGGTGCTGGTCAGAGGATTGCGCCAGTGCTGAACGCCCCACATGGACGTGTACGCGGGATCGACCGCGACGATGGCCAGGCCCTGCTCGGCGGCCATCGAGACGAGGCGGGCGCGGAGCTTGCCGGTGGGCATGCCGGAGATGAGCTGACGGAACCGCTTGCGGCGGCCGTGCTTCTCGCGGGTCTTCTCCGTGGTGAAGTCGAGGTTCTCGATCCCGATCGCGCTCACGCCACACCGCTTCGCCCAGTGCAGGAGGCGGGTGATGGCGTGGCGCACCTGCGCGTCACGGTGGCCGGCGGTGCCAGACAGGTCGTAGAAGAAGCGGTGCGGGTCACTGACGGGGTTGCCGTGCGGGTCGAGCCGGTAGGCGGCGAAGTGGTCGGCGTTCGTATCGACCCCGACCATGCCGTGGGCGCGGGCGGCTTCGAGGGGGATCGTCTTGACGACGGGCTTCTGCCACGACGCGGTCAGGTACCAGCGCGCACGCTCGACGTCGTAGTGGATGCGGTAGGCGACCGCCCGGTTCGCCTCGGTCCGGTCGGCCCACTCGGAGCCCCGGTGCCCGAACGCGACCTTGGCGGCGAGGACGTACCGGCCGCGCTTGGTGTTGGCCATGTACGCCAGCGGGACCGGCAGTTTGATGGAGACCTCGCCGTCGGGCGTGACGCGGATGGTCTCGTTGCCGTACCGCTTCCCGGACTCGCCATCTGCGGCGAGGAACCAGCGCTCGGCCTCCCAGCGCTCCCGCCAGTCGGCCTCGGTCAGCCGGGCGGCGTCGAGGTTGTGGCGGGTGTTCAGCAGACGCTTCCCACCCCGTACGACATGCACACGTCCGGCGTCACGGTCAGCCTGCTCCCGCTCCAACCGGCCACTGAGAACGTGGAGGCGGCGGGACTTGGCGAACCACTCCTGCTCGCTGCGGTAACCGCCCGGCTTCCGCTTAGTGCCCTGCTCCCCGATCGGTTGGGACAGCCGGTGCGTCAGCGTGCGTACGCCTGCCTCCAAGGACTGGATGTGCGCGAGCTGGCAGCGGCGGGCCAGTGACCACTGGTCGTGCGTGGCCTTCGTGATCGCCCCCGCCCAGCGGGAGGACGACTCGCACGTCAGATCCCGTTTACGCTCCGCCCACCGCTCACTGTCGTGTTCCAGCCCCGCCGCGCAGCGGGTCTTCAGGTCACGGGCGGCCAGCGAACCCAGATGATCGCCGACCAGGCGCAGCACCTCCTCGTCCCCGGCCGTCAGCTGCCTGAGCCGGTCCCGGATAGCGACACCCGAAGGGCCCGGGACCACGAACACCTCCGCCATCTCCCGTAGTGCACCCACCCGTCCCCCATCCGCGAACCGAAGATCCTTCCATCACACCCAACGACTGCCACACACAGAAGTCACATGCTCGATCGACGAACACGTGACTCCCCGAACGGAGCACGAGCTCCGAAACCGAGACGCTCACTCGAACACGCCTGACACATTCATACGCAGTCAATGCACAGCAGTTACAAACCCCACAGGTCAGGCGCTCGCGCGGGCCTATCCAGGGGGATCTGGGGGCCGTCCCGTTCCGCGTCGCGGAGCCATCCGCGCAGGACCCCGTGGACCGCTTCCGCGCCGACCAGGCCGGCCGGTGGCTCGGCCAGCTCCCGCGGCCACATCAGGAACGGGTGCCCCTGCTCCCCGCCCAGGCCGCCGTGGGAGCCGATCTGCTCCTCGAAGGCGTGCACCGCGCCGGTGACCGGGTCGTACGTCGAGTTCACCATGACGTCGGGCACGTGCGGGAAGGCGTCGGTCCGCCGGACGGCCTCGGCCGCGCCGGGGCCGAAGGCGGCCAGCAGTTCCTCCGCCTCGCCGGGGACGTCCAGCCTGGCCTCGGCTCCGCCGGGGCCCAGCAGGACCCCGTCCACCAGCAGGAAGCCGACCCCCGGATGGTTCGCCAGGGTGGACAGCAGGGCCGGGTGGGCCCGCTCGACGAGCCGGCGCGTGGCACGGCCCGCGACGTCGGGGAAGGAGATCAGCCCGAGGTTCCCGGAGGCGAGCACCACCGGGTCGGAGCCCGGCTCGGGGAGGGTCTCCTCGCCCGTCTCCACCGGCCGGTGCAGGGCGGTCCGGACGGCGGCGCGGGCCTCGGCCCCGCTGCGGGTGCGGCCGGCCCGGCGGGAGACGGGCAGCCCGCAGCCGGCCCGGACGAGGTCCTTGAGCGTGAGCCCGTAGCGGCCCAGGAAGGTCTCCCCCGGGCTCTGTCCGTGGTCGGAGAGGAGCACGATCCGGTACTCGCGCGGCGCGTGCTCGGCGACCCGGGCGATCAGCGCGATGCTCCGGTCCAGGCGCTCCAGGACCCGGTCGGCGTCCCGGCCGTGGGGGCCCGAGTGGTGGGCGACCTCGTCGTAGGCGACCAGGTCGGCGTAGACCGCGGCGCGGCCGGCCAGCATGTCGCCGATCACCGCCGCCACGACCACGTCCCGTTCGACCACGGTCGCGAAGGCCCGGATCAGCGGGTACAGCCCGCCGCGCGACACCCTCGGGGTCTCCCGGCGCAGCCGGGCCCGTGCCGACTGGCCGATCTCCCGGACCACTTCGGCGACGAAGGACACGGCGGTGCGGACGGCGTTGGCCGGATCGGAGAAGTACGCGAAGTAGCCCGCGCGGGAGCGGTTCGCCCGGCCGCGCCGGGCCGACACGGACAGGACGAGCGCCAACTGGTCGGCGCCGCCGCTGAACAGGTTGCCCCGGCTCGCCCCGTCGCGCGTGAGGAGTCCGGCGTCGCCGGTGCGGGCGATCGCGCGCCGCTGGAGTTCGGCGGCGCTGGTGGGCCGGTTGCAGACGACCACCTCGCCGGTGTCCTTCTCGTACCAGCGGAAGGCGGGCACGTCGAAGTTGGAGCCGTGCAGGATGCCGAGCTGGCTGGCGCCCGTCTGGCTCGACCAGTCCGTACGCCAGGGGGCGAGGCGGTGGCCGCCCTCCAGCCACCCCGCGACCGTGGGCATCAACCCGCTGTCCGCCGCACGGCGCAGCGCCTCGTACCCGAGGCCGTCGAGCTGGAGGAAGAGCAACCCGGGACCGGCCCCGTCGGCCCCGTCGGCTCCGGACCCGCCGGGCCCGCGGAGCCGGCGGTGGCGCCGGTCGGCGAGCCGGTAGAGCCGCCTGCGGTACGCGTCGTCGTCGCGCATCGCGAGTGTGGTGGAGGTGGCCGAGGCGACCGCGGACATCACCGCGGCCACCACCACCGCGGTGTCGGGTTCCACCTGGCCGCGCCCGGACGGGATCAGGCGCAGCGCCATGAGGAGCAGCGAGCCGTTGAGGGAGAAGACGAGCAGTCCGAGGACCAGCGCGGGCAGGATCAGCAGGGCCCGGACGAGCAGGGGCCAGACGAGGGCGCTCAGCAGGCCGAAGGCGCCCGCTCCCCAGGCGGCGGTCAGGGCGATCTGCGTGATGCTGTCGCCGTCGCCGGACTGGAGCCTGAAGTCCGGCAGGACGCCCGCCAGGGCGAGCATGGTCAGGGTGGACACCGCCCATACGAGGACGACTCGCACCAGGGCGCCGCCCGCGGCCCGCCATCGTCCTCGCATCACGCCGCAACCTCCCGCGAGCCCCGTCCCGCCTCCAGGCTCGCACAGGCGGGCTCACCCGGCCGGGCGACAGGGAGTACGGGGTGGGCGGGTGCGGTCAGGTGCCGTCGTAGCCCGCCGTCGGCATGGACAGCCGGCGGTGCACCTCGGCCTTCATCGCGGAGGTGTACCGCGGTTCGTCGTGCCCGGCGGTCTCCAGCCGTACGCCGCGCCGCTCGCACTCGGCGCTGAACTCCTCCACGGAGCGCAGTGCGCGGGCCAGCACCCGGTGGTTGGCGGCGACGAACAGGTCGACCTGACCGGCGTCGACGTCGGACCAGAGCCCGCAGTGGTCGGCGCGCAGCCCGTAGACGAGCAGTTGCCTCGTCACGACGTAGCCGCGGGCCGCGGCCCAGCGGGCGCACATGGCCTGCTGGCTGCGGGTGTCCACGGCGAAGGGGTCGGCGTCCAGGTCTTCGAGCGGGGCCAGGCTGGCGATTGCGGCCACGCGCAGCTCATCCATGTCGCCCGACCCTACTCCGATCCGCCGCCGGGGAGGAGGGGGCGGAGAGCTCCGGTTCCGGGCGGATCGCGAGGAGACTGCCTAGGCTTGTGGGACGGGCGAGGGAGGGAGGCCGGGTGCCTGTGGAGATCACCTGGTGGGGGCATGCCACGTGCACGGTCGAGGACTCCGGGGTCCGGGTCCTGACGGATCCGCTGTTCGCGCGCCGCCTGGCCCATCTTCGGCGCCGTGCCGGGGCGGTGCCCCCGCCGGAGGCGGCGGTGGCCGACGTGGTGCTCGTCTCGCACCTGCACTCCGACCACCTGCACCTGCCCTCGCTGGCCCGGCTCGGGCCCGGGACCCGGCTGGTCGTGCCGCGCGGGGCGCGGCGGGCGGTGCCGGGGCTGGCGCGGACGGCCGGGCGGCGCGGGCTGCGGGTGACGGAGGTGGCCCCGGGCGAGGTGGTCGACGTACGGGACGGGGTGCGGGTGCGGGCCGTGAGCGCGCGGCACGACGGGCGGCGGCTGCCGTTCGGGCCGCACCGCGCGCAGGCCCTCGGGTACGTGGTCCAGGGCGCGGCCCGGACGTACTTCGCCGGGGACACCGGGCTGTTCGACACGATGGCCGAGGAGGTCGGGCCGGTGGACGTGGCCCTGCTGCCGGTGGGCGGCTGGGGCCCGTACCTGGGTCCGGGCCACCTGGACGCGGGGCGGGCGGCGCGGGCGCTGGCGGAGCTGGCCCCGGCGGCGGCGGTGCCGGTGCACTACGGGACGTACTGGCCGATCGGGATGGACGCGGTGCGGCCGCACGAGTTCCACGCCCCGGGCGGGGAGTTCGTGCGCCTGGCGGGGCGGCTCGCGCCGAAGGTGGGGGTGCGGCTGCCCGGCCACGGGGAACGGGTGCGGTTGCCGTGACCTGGGGGGAGTTGGCGGCGGCGGCCGGGCAGATGCCGCAGGAGAGCACCCAGCGGGCGGTGGGGTACCCGGCTTTGTTCGTGCTGGTGGCACTGGGCGCGCTGGTGCCGGTGATCCCGACCGGGGCCCTGGTGAGTTCGGCGGCGGTGGTGGCGTTCCATCAGGAGTCGCTGCCCTACGGGGTCTTGCTCGTGATCGGGGTGGCGGCGGTGGCCGCCTTCACCGGGGACGTCGCGCTGTACTGGCTCGGGTATCGCGGGGTGCGTTCCCGGGGCGGTTCGCGGTGGTTGGAGCGGCTGCGCGGGCGGGCCGCCCCGGAGCGGCTGGACCAGGCGCAGAGGCGGCTGGACGAGCACGGGGTGCTGGTCCTGGTGCTGTCCCGGCTGGTCCCGGCGGGCCGTATCCCGGTGATGTTGGCCTGTCTGCTGGCCGAGCTCCCGCTGCGCCGCTTCGCCCGCGGCGACGCTCCGGCGTGCCTCGCCTGGGCGGCCACGTACGGGCTGATCGGCATCCTGGGCGGCTCCCTGTTCGCCGAGCCGTGGAAGGGCGTGGCCCTGGCGGTCGCCCTGGCGCTGCTGATCAGTACGGGTCCGGCGGCGTGGCGGCGGGCGCGTGGCGGGCCGGCCCGGTGAGGTCCTCCGGGCCGGTGAGGTCCTCGGGGCCGGTGGCGTCCTCGGGGCCGAGGGTGCGGGAGGCCCCGATCGGGAGGTCCCAGAGGTGCTCGCGGGGCAGGCCGGCGCGGGCCCAGGCGGTTCGGACGCGGTGCACGGGCTCCATGACCGGTTCGGCGGACAGGACGAAGGTGCCCCAGTGCATGGGGGCCATCCGGCGGGCTCCGAGGTCGACGCAGGCCCGTACGGCCTCCTCCGGGTCGGCGTGCACGTCACTGAGCCACCAGCGCGGGGCGTAGGCCCCGATCGGGAGCATGGCGAGGTCGATGCCGGGGTGGCGGCGGCCGATCTCCTCGAACCAGTGCCCGTAGCCGGTGTCGCCCGCGAAGTAGACCTTCCGGGGGGCGGGACCGTCGGTCCCGGTGAGGATCCAGCCGCCCCACAGGGAACGGCAGGTGTCGATCAGGGAGCGCTTCGACCAGTGGTGGGCCGGGACGAACTCGAAGCGTACGCCGCCCAGTTCGGCCGACTCCCACCAGTCGAGCTCGGTGACCCTGGTGAAGCCGCGGCGGCGGAACCAGCGGGCGAGGCCGGCCGGGACGAAGAAGGCGGTGTGCCGGGGCAGCCGCTTGATCGTGGGGGCGTCGAGGTGGTCGTAGTGGTTGTGGCTGATCACCACGGCGTCGACCGGGGGCAGGTCCTCCCAGCGCACGCCCACGGGGGTCATCCGGGACGGGGTACCGAGGATGCGGCGTGACCAGACGGGGTCGGTCAGCACGGTCAGCCCGCCGGTCCGCAGCACCCAGCTGGCGTGCCCGGCCCAGGTGGCGCAGACCGCGCCGGGTTCCACGGCGGGCAGCGGGGCCGGTTCGAACGGGAGGTCGGGGATGCCGCGCAGCCCGTCCGGGCCGGGCCGGAAGGCGCCCTCCCGGGCGAGCCGGGCGAAGGCGCGCATGCCGGGGAGCGGGGTGGTCAGCCGGTCGGCGAACGAGGCGGGCCACCGCCGGTGCTCCCCGAGCGGACGCGGCCGCGCGGAGCCGCCGTGGGGCGGGGTGGGCGGGGTGGGCGGAGCCTCGGGCAGGTCGGGCGGAGCCGCGGGCACGGCCGGCGGAGCCGCGGGCACGGCGGGGGCTTCCGTGCGGTCCCTCATCGAGAAGTCTCCGTTCACCGGGTCGCGTCGGTCGGTCGGTGGGCGCAGAGCGGGTCAGGCCAGCCCCGCCAGGACCGATCCGAGGAGGTCCAGGGAGCGGCGTACGTACGGCAGCGCGAGCGGGTCGCGGGCGGTGAGGGCGGCCAACCTTTCCTCGGGGGTGGCCCCGAGCAGCGGCCCGGTCGACAACCGCACGCGCAGCGCGCCGAGTTCGTCCGCGAACCGCTGTCCCCCCGGTGTGGGCGCGCCCAGCCGGGCGCCGAGCCAGTCCTCCAGTTCCATCGCGTCGCCGACCCCGTGGCGGGCCAGTCCGGCGCGCAGCGGCGAGAGGTCGGCGTACAGGTGCCGTCCCGCCTCCGGCGGCCGGGCCAGCGCGCCCGCCTCCAGCAGCGTGCGGTGCGCGGCGGCGGCCACCGCGCCGTGCAGGGCGGCCGCCTTGTAGGCCCGCCCGGCGACGGCGTCGGGTTCGTCGAGGGCGTGCGCGGCCGCCCCGGCGACGGGGCCCGCGACGAGCGCGCCGGTGGCGGTGAGCACGTCGAGGGTGCGGGCGCGGAGCCAGGTGCCGCGCCCGGTGTCGGGGAAGCGGAGCACGGCCGCGGGCCAGCCGGCGGGCAGCAGCGCCCCGGACAGGTCGAGGAGGACGGCCGCCTGTTCGGGGAGCATCTCGGCGGGGCTGAGCACCAGCGTGTCGTACGGCCGGTGCACGGTGTCGCGCCAGCTCTCGTCGCTGACGACGAACAGCCCGGCGGCCTCGGCGGCCTCGCAGGCCTCGCGCAGCATCTCGGGCGGCGGAACGGTGGCGGTCGGGTCGTCGGCGACCGAGAGCAGCAGCACGCGGGGGTCTCCGCCCTCCGCGCGCACCCGTCGTACGGTCTCCAGCAGCGCGTACGGGTCGGGTACGCCGCCGCACTCGGCCGGGGTCGGCACGTGGTAGGCCCGCCGTCCCAGCAGTCGGACCTGCGGGGTCCACCAGGCGGGACAGGGCCTCGGCAGCATCACGTCGCCGCCGAAGGCGCCGAGCAGGGCGAGGAGCAGGGCGGGCGCGCCGGGCCCGGCGGCCACGTTCTCCGGGGCGGTGGCGAGTCCGCGGCGCCCCCAGTGCCGGCAGGCGGCCTCGCGCAGGGACTGGCCGCCGCCGGGGGCCTCGGGGGCCGAGCGGCCGGCGGCCGAGGCGAGTACGGCGAGGAGTTCGGGCAGTACGGGGAGGCCCGGCTGGGGCGCGGGCGGGCCGTACCGGACCGGGCCACGGCCCTCCGCCGCCGTGCGCTGCATCCCCGCCACCGTTTCCCGCCTTCCGCGCCGGCACCGCCCGTCTCACCCGACGTTGCCCTTTATACGATTATTTAAGCGAATATGCCTGTTATGGCGCGTCTCCGGTGCGGGCCCGACGCCGTCTCAGCCCTTCCGGCCGAGCAGCGCGAGCAGCCTGGTCTGCGCGTCCGCCCCGGCCGGGACCTCCAGGGGCTCCGCGTACATGCCGCTGGCCGCGAGGCTGTCCGCGTACGGCATGACCTCCTTGATGGAGAACTCGACGAGGTCGTCCGGCAGCCGGTCGTCGGCGCCGATGCCCCGGGCGAGGTCCCAGGTGTGCACGACGCAGTCGGCGGTCAGTTCGGAGCAGTACGCCATGGCCCGGGTGGGCCCGTACGAGAGGTTCACGGTCCGTTCCAGCGCTCCCGGCGCGGCGAAGGCCGCGTGCGCTGCGGCGGAGGCCGTCTCCCAGGCCGCGAGGGGGTCCTCGCCGAGCACGTCCCCGGAGAAGGCGTCGCCGAGCTCCCCGACGGTACGCCCCTCGGAGACCAGCGGCGGG
Organism: Streptomyces sp. NPDC002467; assembly: GCF_042889825.1. Lineage (NCBI taxonomy): Bacteria > Bacillati > Actinomycetota > Actinomycetes > Kitasatosporales > Streptomycetaceae > Streptomyces > Streptomyces sp. NPDC002467. The sequence continues at coordinate 311,195 of NZ_JBIARJ010000004.1, forward strand.
ATCCAGAGCTGCTCCCCCACGACGTGGTTGACGAGCGCCCGCACGTCCCAGTCGGCGCACGGCGTCGGCGCGCCCCACTGGCCGTCCTCGATCGCGCGCAGCCGTTCGCCGAAGAGCCGGAGCGCCTGGGCGTGGACCCCGAGCAGCGTCTCGGGCATACCCCTCACCGCCTTCCTCCGGGGTGTCCGCGGTTCCCGCGCATACCGCGGTTCCCGCCATGCGGCCCACTCTCCTCGCACCCGGATCCCCCTGCCACCGGCCGGACCGATCCCCTTGCGGGACATGACTCGTGTCCATATGTCAAAACACGGATCTCAAATGACGACATGATCCTTTACGGTGGGAGCACAGCAGGGAGAACAGCAGCGCTTCGAGACGAGGAGTACGCGATGAGCGCCCACGAGACCGCCGTCTACACCCACGGCCACCACGAGTCGGTCCTGCGCTCGCACCGCTGGCGGACCGCGGAGAACTCGGCGGCGTACCTGATCGGCGAGCTGCGGCCGGGCATGTCCGTACTGGACGTGGGCTGCGGACCGGGCACGATCACCGCCGACCTGGCGGAGCTGGTCGCACCGGGCGGGAGCGTGACGGCGGTCGACGCGGCCGAGGACGTCGTCGAGCAGGCCCGCGCGTACGCGCGGGAGCGCGGCGTGGAGGGCGTGCGGTTCGGCACGGCGGACGTGCACGCGCTGGACTTCCCGGACGACTCGTTCGACGTGGTCCACGCCCACCAGGTGCTGCAGCACGTGGGCGATCCGGTGCGGGCGCTGCGCGAGATGCGGCGGGTGTGCCGGCCGGGCGGGATCGTGGCGGCGCGGGACGCCGACTACGCGGCGATGACCTGGTACCCGCAGGCGCCGGGCCTGGACGCGTGGCAGAGCCTGTACCAGCGGGTGGCCCGGGCCAACGGCGGCGAACCGGACGCGGGGCGCAGGCTGCGGGCGTGGGCGCGGGCGGCGGGCTTCACGGAGGTGACCTCCGGCGCGACGAACTGGGTCTACGCGACTCCGGAGGAAGCGGCCTGGTGGTCCTCCCTGTGGGCGGACCGCACGACGGCCTCGTCGTACGCGGCGATCGCCACCGGGGGCGGCCACGCCACGGCCGCCGAGCTGACCGGGATCGCCGACGCCTGGCGCGCCTGGGGTGCGGACCCCGACGCGTGGTTCATGGTCCCGAACGGCGAGATCCTGTGCCGGGCCTGACCCCGCCCGGGCGGACACGGTGCGGGAGATGCCGATCGATTGATATAGCGTGCCCACGTCAAGAACCGCGAGCACGCCACTGGGGGACTCCCACATGACCTACCCGCCGCAGCAGGGCCCCGGCCCGTACCCCGGCCAGCCCGGCCCGTACGGGCAGCAGCCGCCGCAGGGCTACCCGCCCCAGCCCGGTCAGGGATTCCCCCAGCAGCACGGTCAGCCTCCGTACGGCGGCGCGCCGCAGCAGCAGTGGGGCGCTCCGCCGGCGCCGCCGGCCCGGAGCGGTGGCATGGGCATCCTGAAGAAGCTGAAGATCGTCGGCATCGTGATCGCCGTCATCGTCGTCGCGGTCGGCTACTTCCTGAGCCAGGACGACGCCGACCACGCGAAGGCCGGGGACTGCCTCAAGAACAACGGGACCGTGATCAGCCCCGACCTGCAGGTGGTGAAGTGCGGTGACGCCAATGCCACGTTCAAGGTGGTCGAGGTGATCCCCGACACGCTGGACAGCAGCAAGTGCGAGGGCAAGTCGGACAGCGGCTACTACGAGCAGACCAGCGGTTCCCGGCGCAGGTCGGGCAAGCAGTTCGTGCTCTGCATCAACCAGATCAAGAAGTAGCGCATCCCGCGCCTCAACCGCCGCGGCCGCTCACCCGGCCCGCCGGGGCGGATCCAGCCCCGCCGGCGTTTGAGGCGCGGGGGTTCGGGGGCGGAGCCCCCGACAACGGCGCCGCACCCTCCTCCGACCCCGGCCCCCGGCGGGCTACGGCCGCATGCGGAAGTCGTAGCGGGGCGGGAGCGCGCAGTCGGTGATCGTCGACCAGACCTCCGACAGGGTCTCCTCGCCCTCCCTCAGGTCCGCGACCGCGAACCCGTCCTCGAAGACCCGCCGCGCTGCCGCGACATGCCCCTCCGCCGCCAGGAGCCGCGCGGCGAGCAGCCGGAAGCGGCCCCGTTCGCGCAGGGCCGGCCGGAGCCGGTCCCAGACCGACCGGGCTCCCGCGAGCCGGCCCGCCGCGAGCAGCGCCGCCATCGCCTCCCGCCCCAGCGCGGATTCCGCGGCCGTCCACGCCTCGCCGCCCCGGCTCTCCGCCACCAGGTCCTCGAAGGCCGCCGCGTACCCGTCGGCGGCCCGGTCCGTCGCCCCGGTCAGGGCGTCGGCCGCCGCCAGGCACCGCAGCAGCGGCCACCTCGACGGCGCCAGCGCCAGCCCGCGCTCCCAACTCCGTACCGCCTGCGCGACATCGCCCGCGTGCCACTGCGCCACGCCCAGGTGGTACTCGGTCAGCGGATCCGCCGGGGCCGTCTCCAGCATGTCCCGCCAGTGCGTGCCCACCAGGCTCGGCCCCGGCGGCGCCACCCGCCTCGGGGTGGGGAAGACGCCCGTGCGCCACAGCTCCGCCCACGGGGCCTGCGCCTCGCCGAGCCCCGCTTCCTCGAAGGGGGTGCCCGGCAGCTTGAAGCCCCCGCACATCACCTCCAGCGCGCCCCAGCCCGAGCCTGCCGCCAGCCGCTCCCCCGGCTCGGTGTCCGCGCACTCCCTCCACGCCTTGTACGCCGCCTCCACCCGTTCGCCCGGCAGCGCCCGGGACAGCGCCCGCTCGGCCACGCCCCGCGCCGCCGCCCAGTCCGCCCCGTGCACGACGGCGGGCTCCGCGGACAGCGGTCCGTACGCCTCCAGCCAGCTGAACTCCGCCCCGCCCTCCAGCCGTACGTGTTCCAGCTGGGTCCGGGCCAGCCCCGCCTGGATCTCCGCGTACCCGCCGGTGCCCGGCTCGGTCAGCCACTCCTGCCAGCGCCGACCGCCGGCGCCCGCGCCCCACACGAACAGCTTGCGCCCGCGCAGCCGGCCGGTGGAGGTCTGCACCAGCCCGTGCCCGTCCGCGTCGAGCGAGGCGATCCAGGGCCGGGCCCCTTCCTCGACCTCGTAGAAGAAGTCGGCCGGGTACTCGCTGCGCAGCGGGTACGTGCGGTCCGCGTCCTCCCACCGCGGTACGGGGATCCGCCGCAGCGCGCGCTCGTAGCCGAAGTGCCAGGCCTCGTCCGCGGGGGCGAGGACCCGGGTGCCCTCGTCCTCGGGGACGGCGATGTTGGACCACCAGTACACGGGCGCGGGCCGCTCGTGCGGGTTGCGCACGCGGACGCCCACGTACAGGAACTCCGATTCCCCGGGCAGCCACAGGTCCACCTGGAACGGCAGGTCGCGCAGCCGCTCCCATTCCCACAGCCTGACCATCACGCCGCCGTCCGGGGCGGGTACGAGCGCGGCGTGCAGCGGTTCGCAGGACAGGGTGGTGTGGCCGGTGGCCCCGATGTTCCACTCGATGCCGCCGGAGAACCAGGCGCCGTTGAGGGCGAAGTTCGCGGGCTGGAACACCGGGTTGCGGTAGAGCAGTTCACGCCCGGTCGGCAGGTGGACCATGGAGTGGATCCGGCCGCCGAGCCCCGGGAGCACGGTCACCCGCAGGTGTTCGTTCTCGATGACGACCGACTCGAACTCCGTCTCGGTCCGGTCGCGTCCGTATCCGTCCCGGATCCGGACGGGGAGCAATGAGCGCAGCGGCTCGTACCCGAGTTGGCGCGCCATGTCGCGGGGCATTCCGGCGCGCGAGCCCTCCGCCTGCGCGTGCACCTCGTCGGCGGTGCGCAGCGGGGGCAGGGGGTCGTCCGGGCCCAACGGGGCGGCGGGGAGGGTCAGTACGGCACGTCGGACGGTGGTGGCCATGAGGAAATGGAACACGCCACGGCGGCCGGTGCACAGGGGTTCTGCGGATCACCACCGGTCAGGATTACGCAAAGGCCTCGGCGGTGATGGCCCAGCGCTCGTGGTCCCGCCAGGCGCCGTCCACGTACAGGAAGTCCGGGGAGAGCCCCTCCAACCGGAAGCCCGCGCCCCGGACCAGGGCGATCGAGGCGGCGTTGCCGGGCTGGACGTTGGCCTCCAGGCGGTGCAGCCCGAGGCCGCCCGCGGTGTTCGTGGTCTCCGGTGCGAAGGCGTGTGCGAGGACCAGGCCGAGGGCCTCGCGCATCAGCCCGCGTCCGGCGGCGTGCGCGAACGCCCCGTAGCCGAGGGCCCCGCACAGGAAGGCCCCGCGGACGATGTTGTTGACGTTGACGAAGCCGGCGATGGCCCCCGTCTCCCGCTCGCACACGAGGAACCCGGCGCGGCTCCCGCCCTCGGTCAGCCGGGCCGCGTAGGGCTCGTACTCCTCGATCGTGTCGGGCGGGAACAGCCACGGGCGGTGGAGCTCGCGACTCTCGTGCGCCCGCGCGGTGAACTCGGGCCCGTCGGCCGTCCGGAAGGGCCGCAGGCCCACGTGGGCGCCTTCGCGGAGGTAGTGGGAAAAGGTCACGACCCAAGGCTACGTGTATGACACCATCACCCGCGTGACCACGGATGATCTCGACACGCGGCTCCGCCCGGCGGTGCTGAACAACGCCCTCTTCTGCGACGCGGTCTGCCGGGCGCACGGCCTGCCCACGGACTTCGGCGACGAGTCCGTCTGGCTCAGCACGAGCCGGACGCCTCCGCTGTACCCGGACGGCGTGACCCTGGTCCCGGGGACGCCGGAGCAGAACCTGCTGCGGCGGATGGACACCGACGGCCCCGGCTGCTCGGTGAAGGACAGCTTCGCCGATCTGGACCTGGAGGGGGACGGCTTCGAGGTCCTCTTCGACGCCCAGTGGATCCACCGCCCGGCGGGTGCTCCCGCGGCGGCCGGCGCGTCCTCCGGAGACCTGGAGTGGAGCGAGGTCGCGGGCGAGGCCGAGCTCTCGGCCTGGGAGGCCGCCTGGGACGGCGAGGAGAGCACGGGGCTGTTCCGCCCGGTCCTGCTCGGCGAGGAGATCGCCTTCCTGGCGGGCCGCCGCGACGGCCGCGTCGTCGCCGGGGCCGTCGTGAACCTGGCCGCGGGGGTCGTCGGCGTGTCCAACCTGTTCGCCCACGACGAGGCCGACACCGACGCCGCCTGGACGGGCGCCCTCGCCGCGGCCGCCGCCCGCTGGCCGGGGCACGACGTGGTCGGCTACGAGTCCGGGGACGACCTCGCCACCGCCGTCCGGCACGGCTTCACCCCGATCGGCCCGCTGCGGGTCTGGCTGCGCACGAGCGAGTAGACCCGCTACCTGCGCCGCCGGGAGAAGTAGAGCCCGCACAGGAAGCCCAGCACGACGGCGATCAGCAGGGCGACGTACAGGGGCAGCGTCACCTGCGGGATCCACAGCCGGATCTTCGTCGGCCTGGTGTTCTCGAAGACGAACACCAGGGTGACCACCACGAGCGCCGCGTACAGGGCAATGCGGGTGCGGTTGCGGGAGAGCCGCCCGCGGTGGCCGGAGCCGTGCCCGGAGGTGTGGGTCATGGCCCCATGATCCGCCCGTGGCGGCCCCCGGGCTCAGTCGTGCAGGGCCAGACGGGGGACGTCCGCACGGTCGATTCCGAACACCTGCGCGTACAGGGACAGTTCCGCCTCCAGTGCCCGGACCATCGTCTCCGCCCGGCGGAAGCCGTGCCCCTCCCCCTCGAAGGCCACGTAGGCGTGCGGCACCGACCGGCCGCGCAGGGCGGCGAGCAGGCGTTCGGCCTGGCTGGGCGGGCAGACCGGGTCGTCGAGTCCCTGGAGCAGTACGAACGGGGCGGTGATCCGGTCGGCGCGGGCCACCGGCGAGCGTTCGCGGCACAGCACGGGAAGCGTCTGCGGGGGACCCGCGAGGCCGTCGATGTAGCGGGACTCCAGGTCGTGGGTCTCCTCGGCGAAGCCGAGCAGGTCCAGCACCGGGTAGATGATCGCGGCGCAGGCGTACAGGTCGGTGGCGGCCAGCGAGGCCGCCGCGGTCCAGCCACCCGCGCTGCCGCCGCGGATCGCGAGTCGCGCGGGGTCCGCGGTGCCCTCGGCGGCCAGCCCCCGGGCCACCGCCGCGCAGTCCTCCACGTCGACGACGCCCCACTGCCCGCGCAGCCGCTCCCGATAGGCGCGGCCGTAGCCGGTGGAGCCGCCGTAGTTGACCTCGACGACACCGATGCCCCGCGAGGTGAAGTACGCGATGTGCAGGTCGAGTACGGGCGGCACGTGGTCGGTGGGCCCGCCGTGCGCCCACACCACGTACGGGGGCAGTTCGTCGGCGGGAGCCCGGCAGGCGGGGTGGTGCGGCGGGTAGACGTGCGCGGGGATCTCCCGGTTGTCGGGGCCGGGGAAGGTGCGGCTCTGCGGCTCCGGGTAGTAGGCCGGGTCCACCGGGTCCTCGGCCCGCGCCCCCACCACCCGGGCGTGCCCCGTGGCGGTGTCCAGTTCCACGACCTCGTACGCGCTGCGCGGGCTGGCGGCGACCCCGTAGACCCGGGTGCCGCTCACGGCGAGCGCCGGCTGCCAGGCCGTCCACGGTCCGGAGGCGTCCACGAGGTCGCCGCTGTCCGGGTCGAGGATGCCGAGCACGGAGGAGCCCTGCCCGTGCAGGACGGCGACGAGCCCGTCCTCCAGCGGGGCGAGCCAGCGCAGTCCGGGCTTCCACAGCGCGCCGCCGAACTCCTCTTCGCGGGGGCACAGGTTGACCGCCTCGCCGGTGCGCGGGTCGACCCGGTACGGGTTCCACCAGCCGCCGCGGTCGCTCACCGCGAGGAGGCTTCCGCCGGCCGTCCAGTCGACCTGCGCGACGGCCTCCTGCGGGCCGCCGAGCACGGTCCGGGCCCCGGTCAGCCGGCCGTCGGCGGTGATCGTGGCCAGCTTGAGCTCGGTTCCGTCCCACGGCATTCGGGGGTGGTCCCACACCAGCCAGGCCGCCTGCCGGCCGTCGGGGGAGATCCGGGGCCCGGTGGCGAAGCGGTGCCGGTCGTCCGTCAACTCCCGTACGGCGGCACGGTCCTCGGCCGCCGACCCGTCGAGCGGTACGGCGGCCGGGACGCGGCGCACGTCGGTGGGGGCGGGCCCGGTGAACTCCTCCAGCACGCACCAGACTTCCCCGCCGCGCAGCACCGGGTCGGCCCAGCGCAGCCCGCCGCCCACGTGCGAGACGGGGGTGAGCGGGCGGGCCCGGGGGCCGCCGGGCGCGTCCGGCTCGTAGGCGTACAGCCGCTGGTCGGCGAAGTGGACGAAGACCAACAGGGGCCCGCCCGAATCCCGTTCGACTCCGGCCCAGGGCAGTCCGCCGTACTCGGTGAACCTGCTGCGCACGTTCCAGGGGGCGGGCAGCTCGGTGGTCTCGGGGCGCCCGTCGACGGTGCGGCGGCGCACGAGGGTCCGGCGGCCGGCCTCTCGCGGTCGGGGCTCGGTCCACCACACCTCGGGGCCGACCGTGCCGACGTACTCGGGCCGCCCGTCGAGCGAGGCGGCGAGGGCGGCGTCGATGGGTGAGGGCCAGCTGCCGTAGGGAAGGGTCGGCACGGCCATCACCGGGCCCGGTTCACAGGGCGCGCAGGGCGCGGTCGAGGACGCGGACGCCGAAGTGCAGGGCGTCGACGGGGACCCGCTCGTCCACGCCGTGGAAGAGGGCCCAGTAGTCGAAGCCGGGCGGCAGCTTCAGCGGGGAGAACCCGTAGCCGGTGATGCCGAGCCGGGAGAACTGCTTGGCGTCGGTGCCGCCCGCCATGCAGAAGGGCACCACGTGCCCGTCCGGGTCGAACCGCTCGACGGACTCGCGCAGGACCGCGAACGTCCGCCCGTCCACGGGTGCCTGGAGGGCGACCTCCCGGTGGTGGAACTCCCAGCGCACGTCGGGTCCGGTGAGTTCGTTCAGGGTGGCGATGAACTCGGCCTCGCCGCCGGGCACCATCCGGCCGTCCACGTAGGCGGTGGCCTCGCCGGGGATCACGTTGAGCTTGTAACCGGCGCTGAGCATCGTCGGGTTGGCGCTGTTGCGGACGGTCGCGTCGACGAGGAGTGCGGCCGGGCCGAGCTTGCCGAGGACCTCGTCGAGGTCGAAGCCGGGGCGGCGCGGGTCGACCGACAGGCCCTGGAGGGCGGCGAGTTCGGTGATGCAGGCGGTGACGGTGTCGGTGAGCCGGACCGGCCACTCGTACTCGCCGATCCGCGCGACGGCGGCCGCGAGCCGGCTCACGGCATTGGCCCGGTTGGGCTTGGAGCCGTGCCCGGCGGTACCGGTGGCGGTCAACTTCAGCCAGGCCGTGCCCCGTTCGCCCGCGGCGATGGGATAGAGCGCCTGACCCGGGTTCGGGTGCACGGTGAAGGCGCCGGATTCGCTGATGCCCTCCGTACAGCCCTCGAAGAGGTGCGGGTGCTCGTCGGCGAGGAAGCCCGAGCCGTCGACGGCGCTGTCCTCCTCGTCGGCGGTGTAGGCGATCACGATGTCCCGGCGCGGCTTCACGCCCGCCCGCGCCCAGGCCCGTACGACCGCGAGCACCATCGCGTCCATGTTCTTCATGTCGACGGCGCCGCGCCCCCACACCACTCCGTCCCGGACCTCGCCGGAGAAGGGGTCCACGCTCCAGTCGGCGGCCTCGGCCGGGACCACGTCGAGGTGGCCGTGGACCAGGAGGGCCTCGGCGGAGGGGTCGGAGCCCTCGATCCGCGCGACGACGTTGGTCCGGCCGGCGGTGCGCTCCAGCAGGACGGGCTCCAGCCCGGCGTCGGCGAGCCGCTCGGCGACGTACTCGGCGGCGGGACGCTCGCGGCAGTCCCCGCCGCCCCGGTTGGTGGTGTCGATGCGGATGAGGCCGGAGGTGAATTCGACGGCCTCGTCGAGGGCCACCCGGTCGACGGAGGTGTCCTCGCTGTTGATTGCGTGCATGTCAGCCATACTGCTCCTCCACCGCCGCCGAGACGACCGTCGTGACCGCCTTGAAGGTCCGGATCCCCTCGTACATCGTCCCGCTGGTGTAGGCGACCCTGCGTTCCCCGGACCGCTCGACGCCCGGGACCACGGTGGCGGCCATGGACAGGTGCTCGGCGTCGAACTCCAGCTCCACGGTGTACGGCCCGCCGGGGGCGGGTTCGCGGCGGCCGGCCAGGGCGGTGGCCTCCTTGGCGGCGGCGCGGATGTCGGCGGCGGTGCGGGCCGGGGTCCGGCAGACGGCGGCGTAGCGCGAGACGTGGTCCTTGACGGCGACGGTCAGCGCGTCGGGGGCGTAGCCGACGGCGTCCCGGCAGGTCAGGTCGTCGCCGGTGACGAGGATGACGGGGACGCCGAACTCGGCGACGACGTGCGCGTTCAGCAGCCCTTCGCTCGCGCGGGTGCCGTTCAGCCAGACGCCGGTGATGGAGTTGGCGAGGTAGGTGTGGGCGAGGACGCCCTCGGAGCCGGCGCCGGTGTGGTAGCCGACGAAGGCGATGCCGTCGATGTCGCCGTGTTGGACGCCCTCGACCATGGAGAGGGACTTGTGGCGGCCGGTGAGCATCTCGGCGCGGGCGTCGAGGCGTTCCAGCAGCAGGTTGCGCATGGTCCAGTGCGCCTCGTTGACGACGACCTGCTCGGCGCCGCCGTCGTAGAAGCCGAGGACGGCGGCGTTCACGTCGGAGGTGAACATGCCCCGGCAGCGCTCCCACTGGGGCGTACCGGGCAGCACGTCGGCGGGCCAGGTGACGCCGGTGGCGCCTTCCATGTCGGCGGAGATGAGGATCTTCATCGGGCCCCCGGGCGGTCGGTAGCGCGGTCGCGCGGGCCGCGGGCGGCACGCGCAGGGCCCAGCCTAGGCCGAACTCTCCGAATCCCGCCCACCCCGCGCCGCACGCCGTCCAGCCTCGCCGGCGTTCGAGGCGCGGGACATTCCCAGCCCCGCCGGCGTTCGAGGCGCGGAGCAATCCCAGCCCCGCCGGCGTTCGAGGCGCGGAGCAATCCCAGCCCCGCCGGCGTTTGAGGCGCGGAGCAATCCCAGCCCCGCCGGCGTTTGAGGCGCCGCTTTCAGCCCGTCCGGGCGTTCGAGGATCGGGGGACTTCCCAGCCTCGCCGGCGTTTGAGGCGCGGGGTCCGGGGCGGAGCCCCGGGGAACGGTGGAAGGGCGGGTAGGGGACCGGCTCCGCGCAGCGGCACCCCGACCCTGGCCCGGCAGCACCGGGGGCCGTCGGGGTCGGGCGCGCGCCGGGGCACCTCCTCGGGCGTCGAACGGGGTGCGGTACCGGTAAGTGGAGCGGGTTTCGTTCGACGCCCTGCGGGGGCGCCCCACCACACACCCGACCCCGACGGCGCGGGGTCACGGGACCCTCGGAAACCACCCGATCCGGTGAGCCCGCACGCAGGGGCTCACCGGGGCCGGGGAACGGGGCGACTCAGGCCTCGACCTCGGCGGCCAGGTTCGCCAGCACCGTGTCGTAGATCCGGCCGAGGCCCTTGGGGGCGAAGGTGCGCTCGAAGAAGCCGCCGATGCCGCCGGCGCCGTTCCACACGGTGGAGACCACGGCCTTGGACTTGCCCTCACCGGCCGGGGTGACCACCCAGGTGGTGACCATGGAGGAGTTGCGGTCCTTCTCGACCAGCTGCCCGTCGGTGGGCTCGGTGACCTCCAGCAGGCAGTCGCGCACGCGCTTGCTGGTGGCCTGGAGCTTCCAGTGCACCAGGGTGCCCTCGCCGTCGCCGCCCTCGCGCACCTCGTACTCGCTGAAGTGCTCGGGCAGCAGCTTCCCGCGGGTCCCGGTGTAGTCCGCCAGCGCGTCGAACACGGTCTCCGCGTCGGCCGCGATGATCCGCTCCGTGGTGGCCTCGACCTGCGCCATAGCTGTTCCTCCAGCAGTTGTGTCCGCTCGTCACCGCGAAGCCAACCACCTCCGGCGCGGGGGCCCAAATCCGGGGCCGGGGAGATCGCGGGAGCCCACGGCCCCGCGACGCGGCCCGCACGATCATGGGAACGTTTGTTCTATTCTCTGCGGCAGCCAGTACCGAGGGAGGCGCACCATGCGCTGGGACAACCTGACCGAGGGCCCGAAGGGGCCGGCCGCACTCTTCGGGGCCGACGCCGTCGTCACCCGCACCTTCGACACCCCCGAGTTCCGTGGGATGACCTTCCACGAGGTGCGGGCCCGTTCGATCGTCAACCGGGTGCCGGGCGCCTCGCGGATGCCGTTCGAATGGACCGTCAATCCGTACAGGGGGTGCGGTCACGCCTGCGTGTACTGCTTCGCCCGCAATACGCACGGCTACCTCGATCTGGACACCGGCATCGGCTTCGACTCCCAGATCGTCGTCAAGACCAACGCCCCCGAGCTGCTGCGCCGCGAGCTGGGCTCCCGCCGCTGGACCGGCGCGCACATCGCCATGGGCACCAACGTGGACTGCTACCAGCGCGCCGAGGGACGCTACCGGCTGATGCCGGGGATCATCGAGGCGCTGCGCGACCGCGCCAATCCCTTCTCGATCCTGACCAAGGGGACGCTGATCCTGCGCGACCTCCCCCTCCTGCGGGAGGCCGCCGAGGTCACCGAGGTCGGGATCTCCGTCTCCGTCGGCTTCACCGACACCGCCCTGTGGCGGACCGTCGAGCCCGGCACCCCCTCCCCCGCCGGCCGGCTGAACGCGGTGCGGACCCTGACCGACGCCGGGATCGAGTGCGGAGTGCTGATGGCCCCCGTGATCCCCTTCCTCGGGGACTCTCCGGAACAGCTGCGGGAGACCGTCCGGGCGGTCGCCGAGTCCGGCGCGGTCTCCGTGACACCCCTGGTACTCCATCTGCGGCCCGGTGCGCGCGAGTGGTTCATGGCCTGGCTCGGGGCGCACCACCCGCACCTGGTTCCCCGCTACGAGCGGATGTACGCGGGCGGGTCGTACGCGCCGACCTGGTACCAGCGGCAGATCACCCGCCAAGTGCACGAACTCGCGGCGGATTTCGGCATCGGGCCGGCCCGGCGCGGTGCGTCCCGCCCCGTCCTCGCACCGGAGCGGCCCGTCGATCCCGTGCCCGCCGGGGCGACCCAGCTGACGCTCCTGTGAACTCGTACGGCCCCTGAACCCTCATCACATCGGGCCAATCAGCACTCCAATTCCCGCCTTCCGGGCCCGGTTTCCGGGACGATTCCGCCCAGAACCCCTGGCTGGGAGGCCCCATGCTCCACCCCTTGAAGAAGCGCGCCGCCGTCCTGATGTCGATCTCCACGGCCGTGGTCGCCGCCGCCCTCGCGAGCCCGGTCACGGCGGCGCCCGCCGCGCCCGCGGCGGACGCGCCCGCGCAGGCCACCGCGCTGACCTGGACCGGCTGCGCGACCTCGCGCTACCCGACGCTGCAGTGCGCCTCCCTCAAGGTCCCGCTCGACCACGACCGGCCCGAGGGGCGGCAGATCTCCCTCGCCCTGACCCGCGTCCCGCACACCGCCGCCACCTCCCAGGGGCCCCTGCTGGTCAACCCCGGCGGCCCCGGCGGCAGCGGCCGCGGCCTGGCCGGGTTCGTCGCCTCCGCCCTGCCCAAGGAGGTGGCCGCCCAGTACGACGTGATCGGCTTCGACCCCCGGGGCGTCGGCAAGAGCGAACCGACGCTGGACTGCGGGGCCGGGCACTTCGCCGCGGTCCGCCCGGACTCGGTGCCCCGCGACGCGGCGACCGAGCGCGCCAACCTGGACCGGGTGCGCACCTTCGCCGAGTCCTGCCGGACCAAGCACGCGGACGTGCTCCCGTACATCGGCACGGTCTCGGCCGCCCGCGACATCGAGGTGCTGCGCGGGGCGCTCGGCGCCGAGCGGATCAGCTACTTCGGCTACTCCTACGGCACCTACCTGGGCGCCGTGTACGCCAAGCTGCACCCCACCCGCGTGCACCGACTGGTCCTGGACTCCGTCGTCGACCCGGGCGGGGTCTGGTACGAGGACAACCTCGCCCAGGACCAGGCCTTCGACGCCCGCCACAAGGCCTTCCTGGCCTGGGTCGCCAAGTACGACGCCACCTACCGGCTCGGCACCGACCGCGCGGTGGTCGAGCGGCGCTGGTACGAGATGCGGGACGCGCTGCGCAAGGCCCCGGCGGGCGGCAAGGTGGGCCCCTCCGAGCTGGAGGACACCTTCATGCCGGGCGGCTACTACAACGGCTACTGGCCGAACCTGGCCGCGGCCTTCAAGGCGTACGCGGTGGACAAGGACCCGAAGCCGCTGGTGGCGGCTTACGAGCGGTTCGGCGCGGTGGAGCCCTCCGCGGGCAACGCGTACAGCGTGTACACGGCGGTGCAGTGCCGGGACTCGGCGTGGCCGAAGGACTGGAACGTGTGGCGCTCCGACATGTGGCGCACCCACGCCAAGGCGCCGTTCATGACCTGGAACAACGCCTGGTACAACGCCCCGTGCGCCTTCTGGCCGGAGGCGCCGCTCGAAGCCCCGGACGTGACGAACGCGGAGCTCCCGCCGGCCCTCCTCCTCCAGGCGACGGAGGACGCCGCGACCCCCTTCGGCGGGGTGCTGAGCATGCGGGACAAGCTGAAGGGCTCGGCCTTGGTGGTCGAGGAGGGCGGCGGCAACCACGGCATCTCGCTGGCCGGCAACAAGTGCCTGGACGAGAAGGTGTCGGCCTACCTGAAGTCGGGCGCGGCCACGGACGCCACCTGCCCGGCCCAACCCGCCCCGACCCCGGCCGCGGCGACCCGCGCCGTCCCCTCGTCGGCGGGCGGCGCGGCCCTCCACGGCCTGCTGGGCTACCGCGGCTAGGGGGCTAGGCAGTCCCCTCGGTCGGGCCGTCGTCGTGCCCTGCGTGCCGGGCGCGCAGGGCACACGTCAGCCGGGTGATGCCGTAGCCGAGGAGCCAGGGCAGCAGCGTGATGGCGCCGACGTACACCCAGAGGACGGCGAGGAAGTCGTCCAGCCACCCGTACCGGCTCACGCGCTCCCAGGGCAGCAGCACGTTCGCCATCATCACCCCCACCGGCAGGGCCGGCAGGAGCCAGGACCACAGGCGCGGCCAGAAGCCGGGGCGGTCCGCGCACCACCACCCCGTGAGGCCCATCAAGAAGGGGCCGAACGGAACCCAGAGCAGCGCCGGTATGAACAGCACCACCCACCAGTCGTCCGAATACCCGAACATCATCGGCGCCCCCTGAAGTCGTTCCGTCGCGGGGCCTCCTCCCCGCCGGAACGCCGTTTGAACCTGTTCAGTCCGGCGGACTTGAACTCGTTCAGTCGGGCAGTACCGCGAACGCCTCGATCTCCAGGAGCAGTTCGGGCCGGAACAGGGCGGCGACCTGGACGGCGGAGGAGGCCGGAAGCCGGTCCGCGGGGATGACGGCGTCGCGCGCCTCCCGGACGGCCGGGAGGTGGGCGACGTCGGTGACGAAGTAGGTCAGCTTCACCACGTCGTCGAAGCCGGCCCCCGCCGCGGCCAGGCAACGGCGCAGGTTCTCGAACACCTGGCGGGCCTGCGCGGCCGGGTCGCCCTCGCCGACGACCTCGCCCTTCTCGTCGAAGGCGCACTGACCGGAGACGGCGACGAACCGTCCGGTGCCCCAGACGACGTGGTTGTAGCCCGTTCCGGGGCTGACGCCCTCCGGGGCGGATATGCGGGTGAGGTGACTGCCACCGTGTTCGCTCATGCGGTGATCATGTCAGCCGAGTTCGCGCAGCGCCTTCGTCGCCGCCAGGGCGAGGCGGGGGTGGGACTGGGCGCGGGTGAGGAGTTCCCGGGCGTCGGGGTCGGCCAGGGCCCCCAGTCCCTCCACGCAGGCGAGGGCCACCCGCCAGTACGGGTCGTTCGGGGACAGCAGCCGACCCAGGGTCGCCCTCAGGGCGGGGGCGGACTCCGGGGCCCGCAGGGCGGTGAGGAGCCGTACGGGCTGGAGGGCGTAGGCCGTGCGCAGGTCGTTGGTGGCGAGGGCGGCGGCCGCGCGGGCGGTGCGCGGGTCGCCGAGCACGGCCAGCGCCTCGGCCGCGGCGGCGCAGCGGGGCGGGTCGCGGTGGTTGAGCAGGAGGACGAGGGACTCGAAGGCGCGGCGGTCCCCGGCGAGACCGAGGCGGTACGCGGCCAATTCCCGGGCCCAGAGGGGCAGTCCGGCCGAGGTCAGGGAGGCGGCCAGGTCGTCGGCGCCGGCCGTGCGCAGCACCTCGTACTCGGGCGATTGCCCGGACTCCGCCCGCAGGCGCTCCAGTACGTCGTTCACCCGGCCACCCTAGGGGTCCGCGGCGCCCGCCACCCGGGGTTCCCGGAGACCTCCCTCGGGGCCCGTCTGATCGATGATCGATGATCGGTACATTTGGGCGGTACAGGTCACATCTCCGCGCTCTGGCGCAGCAGTTACCCCCGGGTTACTGTCCTTGCATACGCACGAAGGCGGCCTGGTGACGCAGCCGCCCCGTGTCAGTCGGTCCGTTACGCCCGCACGGCGCGACCCCGGGACAGGGTCCGTGCCGCTCTCCTCCGGGACCTCCCGCGCGTGCCGCGCCGGGATTCCCCCGGATCGCACCGGGACGCCCCGAACACCACCGGGAGCCCTCCCGGACCCTCACCGGGACCTCCCGGCCCTCACCGGAGCCCCGGACCCGACCGACCCTCACCGCACCCCATCGCCTCCCCCTGCCCGCATCCGCAGGGAAACGGCATCCGCGCGCGCCGTGCGCCGCGCGCGTCCCTCAGTCGTCACCCTCATCCACTGGAGTCCCTCGATGGACCGTCCGTCCAGTCAGCCCGCCCTCCAGACCATCGCCGTCGTCGGCCTCGGCACGATGGGCACCGGCATCGCCGAGGTCCTCGTCCGCGCCGGCCGCGAGGTCATCGGCATCGACATCAGCGAGACCGCCGCCCGCCGCGCCGCGGAGTCCCTCGCCGCGTCCACCGCGCGCTCCGTCACGAAGGAGCGGCTCACCGAGCAGGAGCGCTCGGACGTGCTGGCCCGCTTCCGCACCTACTCCGACCTGGGCGCCGCCGCCGACGCCGATCTCGTCATCGAGGTGGTCCCGGAGAACTACGAGCTCAAGCAGCAGGTGTTCCGCGAGCTCGACGCGGTCGTCCGGCCCGACACCATCCTGGCCACCGGCACGAACGCCCTGTCGGTGACCCGCATGGCCGCCGAGTCGCAGCGCCCGGAGCGCGTGCTCGGCATGCACTTCTTCAACCCGGCGCCGGCGATGAAGCTGGTCGAGGTCGTCTCCTGCGTGCTGACCGCCCCGCCGGCCGTCGAGGCGGTCACCGAGCTGGCCCGCGAGCTCGGCAAGGAGCCCGTCGCCGTCGGCGACCGGCCCGGTTTCGTCGCCGACGGCCTGCTCTTCGGCTACCTCAACCAGGCCGCCGCCATGTACGAGGCGAAGTACGCCTCCCGCGAGGACATCGACGCGGCGATGCGGCTCGGCTGCGGCCTGCCCATGGGCCCGCTCGCGCTGCTCGACCTGATCGGCGTGGACACCGCCCGTACGGTCCTGGACGCCATGTACGCCTCCTCCGGCGACCGGCTGCACGCCCCGGCCCCGATCCTGGGTCAGCTCGCCGAGGCGGGCCTGACCGGGCAGAAGGCCGGGCGCGGCTTCTACACGTACGAGGCCCCCGGCAGCTCCGCGGTGGTCCCGGACGCGCAGACCCCGGCCGACGGGGCGCGCCTGGGCGAGGGCCGTCCGGTCACCTCGGTCGGCGTGGCCGGCTCCGGCACCATGGCGAGCGGCATCGCGCAGGTCTTCGCGCAGGCCGGTTTCCAGGTCGTGCTGGCGGCCCGCAGCCAGGAGAAGGCGGACGCGGCGAAGGCCGCCATCGGCAAGTCCCTGGGCCGTGCGGTGGCCAAGGGGCGGCTGACGGAGGAGGGCGCCGCCCGGACCCTGGAGCTGATCACCCCGGCCGGTTCGCTGGACGCCTTCGCCGAGGTGGACCTGGCCGTGGAGGCGGTCGCCGAGGACCTGGCGGTCAAGCAGGAGCTGTTCGCGGCCCTGGACAAGGTCTGCAAGCCGGGTGCGGTGCTGGCCACCACCACCTCCTCGCTGCCGGTGATCGCGGTCGCCCGCGTGACCTCGCGCCCGCAGGACGTGATCGGCATGCACTTCTTCAACCCGGCGCCGGCGATGAAGCTGGTCGAGGTGGTCCGTACCGTCCTGACGGCGGACGACGTCCACGCCACGGTCCGCGAGATCTGCACGAAGGTCCGCAAGCACCCGGTGGACTGCGGGGACCGGGCCGGTTTCATCGTGAACGCGCTGCTGTTCCCGTACCTCAACAACGCGATCAAGATGGTCGAGCAGCACTACGCGAGCCTCGACCAGATCGACGCGGCGATGAAGCTGGGCGGCGGCTACCCGATGGGGCCCTTCGAGCTCCTCGACGTGGTCGGTCTCGACGTGTCGCTGGCCATCGAGAAGGTCCTCCACAAGGAGTTCCGCGACCCGGGCCTGGCCCCGTCCCCGCTGCTGGAGCACCTGGTGGCGGCGGGATGCCTGGGCCGGAAGACCGGCCGCGGTTTCCGTGAGTACGCCCGCCGGTAACCCCCGGCCGGGCCAAGAGCAGGATGCGTGGGGAGGGCTGCTCGGGTCCGCCGGACCCTCACGGCGGACATACCCTCCCGAGCCCAGTGCGGGCTCTCCCCCGCATCCACCCCTGTCCCACCCCCCTCAGGCGCGCTCACCCGCGCGAATGAAGTACTTTCGCTCTATGTCCCAGCCCGCCAAGTCCTCACCCCGTGCCGCCACGGCATCCGACGCGCCGGAGAGCACGGCCGGCACCAAGGCGGCCGCGCAGCGGCTCAAAATGCGCCGCGAGCTCGCCGCGGCGGCCATGGAGCTGTTCGCGACCAAGGGGTACGAGGCGACGACGGTCGACGAGATCGCCGCGACCGCCGGGGTGGCCCGCCGGACCTTCTTCCGCCACTTCCGCTCCAAGGAAGAGGCGATCTTCCCCGATCACGACGACACCCTGACCCGCGCCGAGGCCGTCCTCGACGTGGCCCCGGCGCACGAGCACCCGCTCGACACGGTGTGCCGCGGGATCAAGGAAGTCATGAAGATGTACGCCGCCTCGCCGGCGGTGTCGGTGGAGCGCTACCGGCTGACCCGTGAGGTGCCGGCGCTGCGGGAGCGGGAGATCGCCTCGGTGGCCCGGTACGAGCGGCTGTTCACCCGCTATCTGCTGGCCCACTTCGACGAGACCGACCACCACGACGGCAACGACGATCCTCTGCTGGCCGAGGTGGCCGCCTCCGCGGTGGTGACCGCCCACAACCACGTGCTGCGGCGCTGGCTGCGGGCGGGCGGGCAGGGCGACGTGGAGGCGGAACTGGACCACGCCTTCTCGATCGTACGCAGGACCTTCGGCACCGGCATCGGCGCCGGCCGCACCCTGGCCACCACGCCGCCCGCCCCGGCGGAGGTGCGGACCCAGGGCGAGGTCCTGGTGGCGGTGGCCCGTACCGACGCCCCGCTCGACGAGGTCATGCGGACCATCGAAGAGGCCCTGCGCAACACGTAGTCGAAAAGCAACTCGCGCGAGCTGTGTCACACAGGCCGCCCCCGGTCACGGGGGCGGCCTTTTGCTTTGTCCGACTTGCCCCTACTCACGGGTAACTCTGATCGATCATCGCTCATCGGTGCAGGTCAATCGGCAAATGAGAGAAAGTTTTGGCACGCGGTGCCTTGCTGAGTGACACGGGGTGCCATACGTTGAATCTCGTCCGGACGTCCCCGCGGTCCACGCCCACTCGGCACGAACCGCGCCCCGGATGCCTGCGTCACCAGGCCACCGCACGCCCCACCACGGGCGTCGCCGCACCACCGCACCAGCCGGACCGACGGCACACCCACTCGCTTTACGCACCCCCCGCTCACCTCAGCGCACCCTCATCAGCGCTAGCCGGAGGCTCTACCGTGAAGGACATCCTGGACGCGATTCAGTCGCAGTCCGCCACCGCCGCAGACTTCGCAGCCCTGCCGCTGCCCGACTCGTACCGCGCGATCACCGTGCACAAGGACGAGGTCGAGATGTTCTCGGGGCTGACGACACGCGAGAAGGACCCGCGCAAGTCCCTCCACCTGGACCAGGTCCCGGTGCCGGAGCTCGGCCCGGGCGAGGCCCTGGTGGCCGTCATGGCCTCGTCGGTCAACTACAACTCGGTGTGGACCTCGATCTTCGAGCCGGTGTCCACCTTCAGCTTCCTCGAGCGCTACGGGCGCCTGTCGGAGCTCACCAAGCGCCACGACCTCCCGTACCACGTCATCGGCTCCGACCTCGCGGGCGTCGTCCTGCGCACCGGCCCCGGCGTCAACGCCTGGAACCCGGGCGACGAGGTCGTCGCGCACTGCCTCTCGGTCGAGCTGGAGTCCTCGGACGGCCACAACGACACGATGCTCGACCCCGAGCAGCGCATCTGGGGCTTCGAGACCAACTTCGGCGGCCTGGCGGAGATCGCGCTGGTCAAGTCGAACCAGCTGATGCCGAAGCCGGCCCACCTCAGCTGGGAGGAGGCCGCCTCGCCCGGCCTGGTCAACTCCACCGCCTACCGCCAGCTGGTCTCCAACAACGGCGCCGGCATGAAGCAGGGCGACAACGTCCTGATCTGGGGTGCCAGCGGCGGCCTCGGCTCCTACGCCACCCAGTTCGCACTGGCCGGCGGCGCCAACCCGATCTGTGTCGTCTCCTCCCCGGAGAAGGCCGACATCTGCCGGTCCATGGGCGCCACGGCGGTCATCGACCGCAACGCCGAGGGCTACAAGTTCTGGAAGGACGAGAACACCCAGGACCCGCGCGAGTGGAAGCGCTTCGGATCGAAGATCCGTGAGCTGACCGGCGGCGAGGACATCGACATCGTCTTCGAGCACCCGGGCCGCGAGACCTTCGGCGCCTCGGTCTACGTCACCCGCAAGGGCGGCACCATCACCACCTGCGCCTCGACCTCGGGCTACATGCACCAGTACGACAACCGCTACCTGTGGATGTCGCTCAAGCGCATCGTCGGCTCGCACTTCGCGAACTACCGCGAGGCGTGGGAGGCCAACCGCCTGATCGCCAAGGGCAAGATCCACCCGACCCTGTCGAAGGTCTACTCCCTGGAGGAGACCGGCCAGGCCGCCTACGACGTCCACCGCAACCTCCACCAGGGCAAGGTCGGCGTCCTCGCGCTCGCCCCCGAGGAGGGCCTCGGCGTCCGCGACCACGAGATGCGCGCCCAGCACCTCGACGCGATCAACCGCTTCCGCAACATCTGAGTCCGAGCCACTCAAAGGCCATAAGGATCGCCTGAGATGACAGAGCGCCAGAAGGACCGTCCGTGGCTCATGCGGACGTACGCCGGCCACTCCACGGCCGAGGCGTCCAACGAGCTGTACCGCCGCAACCTCGCCAAGGGCCAGACCGGCCTGTCGGTCGCGTTCGACCTCCCGACGCAGACCGGCTACGACCCCGACCACGTCCTCGCCCGCGGCGAGGTCGGCCGGGTCGGGGTCCCGGTCTCCCACCTCGGCGACATGCGGCGGCTGTTCCAGGACATACCCCTGGAGCAGATGAACACCTCGATGACGATCAACGCCACCGCCATGTGGCTGCTGGCGCTCTACCAGGTGGCCGCCGAGGAGCAGGGTGCGGACATCTCGCAGCTCCAGGGCACCACGCAGAACGACATCGTCAAGGAGTACCTCTCGCGCGGGACGCACGTCTTCCCGCCCGGGCCCTCGCTCCGCCTGACGACGGACATGATCGCGTACACGGTCAACCACATCCCGAAGTGGAACCCGATCAACATCTGCAGCTACCACCTGCAGGAGGCCGGGGCCACGCCGGTCCAGGAGATCTCGTACGCGATGTCCACCGCCATCGCCGTCCTGGACTCGGTGCGCGACTCGGGCCAGGTGCCCGAGGAGCGCTTCGGCGAGGTCGTCGCCCGCATCTCCTTCTTCGTGAACGCGGGCGTCCGCTTCATCGAGGAGATGTGCAAGATGCGCGCCTTCGGCCGCATCTGGGACCAGGTCACCAAGGAGCGCTACGGCATCGAGAACGCGAAGCAGCGCCGCTTCCGTTACGGCGTCCAGGTCAACTCCCTCGGGCTGACCGAGGCGCAGCCGGAGAACAACGTCCAGCGCATCGTGCTGGAGATGCTGGCCGTCACCCTCTCCAAGGACGCCCGCGCCCGCGCCGTGCAGCTGCCCGCCTGGAACGAGGCGCTGGGCCTGCCCCGGCCCTGGGACCAGCAGTGGTCGCTGCGCATCCAGCAGGTCCTGGCGCACGAGAGCGACCTGCTGGAGTACGAGGACATCTTCGCCGGATCCCACGTCATCGAGGCCAAAGTCGACTCCCTGGTCGCCGACTGCCTGGCCGAGATCGACCGGATCCAGGAGATGGGCGGCGCGATGGCCGCCGTCGAGTCCGGGTACCTGAAGTCCCAGCTCGTCTCCTCGCACGCCGAGCGCCGCGCCCGGATCGAGGCCGGCGAGGACAAGATCGTCGGCGTCAACTGCTTCCAGCAGACCGAGGAGAACCCGCTCACCGCCGACCTGGACGGCGCCATCATGACGGTGGACGGGGCGGTGGAGGCGTTCACGGTCGAGCGCATCGGACGCTGGCGCGCCGAGCGCGAGGAGTCCTCGGACCGGCAGGGGAACGGCGACCCGTTCGTCTTCCCCACCACCCGTCAGGCGCTGGAGCGCCTCAAGGAGGCCGCGGCCGGCACCGAGAACCTGATGGAGGCCACCCTGGAGTGCGCCCGCGCCGGTGTCACCACCGGCGAGTGGGCGACGGCGCTGCGCGAGGTCTTCGGCGAGTTCCGCGCCCCGACCGGGGTCTCCTCGGCACCGGTGGCCGTCACCGCCGAACCCGGCACCCCGATGCACGAGGTCCGCGAGAAGGTGTCCCGCACCGCCGACGAGCTCGGCTCGGGCCGGCTGCGACTGCTGGTCGGCAAGCCGGGCCTGGACGGGCACTCCAACGGCGCCGAGCAGATCGCCGTGCGGGCCCGCGACGCGGGCTTCGAGGTGGTCTACCAGGGCATCCGGCTGACACCCGAGGAGATCTCCTCGGCGGCACTGGCCGAGGACGTGCACTGCGTGGGACTGTCCATCCTGTCCGGCTCGCACAGCGCGCTCGTCCCGGATGTCCTCGAACGCCTCCGCCTGGCGGGGGCGGGTGACATCCCCGTCATCGTCGGAGGCATCATTCCGAACGCCGACGCCGTGGCGCTCAAGGCGGCGGGAGTCGCCGCGGTCTTCACGCCGAAGGACTTCGGAATCACGGAGATCATCGGCCGTATCGTCGACGAGATCCGCAAGGCCAACAAGCTCCACCCTCTCGAAATCGTTGCAAGCACGGAGGTCCCCGCATGACCACGCCAGTCCACCCGGTGAACCGTCTTCGCCCGCGTCGCTCCTGCCTCGCGGTGCCCGGCTCGAACCCGCGGTTCCTCGAGAAGGCCCAGGGCCTGCCGGCCGACCAGGTCTTCCTCGACCTGGAGGACGCCTGCGCGCCGCTCGCCAAGGAAGGCGCCCGCCACACCATCGTGGACGCGCTGAACAACGGCGACTGGACGGGCAAGACCCGCGTCGTGCGCGTCAACGACTGGACCACCCACTGGACCTACCGCGACGTCATCACGGTCGTCGAGGGCGCCGGCCAGAACCTCGACTGCATCATGCTGCCGAAGGTGCAGGACGCCCAGCAGGTCGTCGCCCTGGACCTGCTCCTGACCCAGATCGAGAAGACCATGGGCTTCGAGGTCGGCAAGATCGGCATCGAGGCCCAGATCGAGAACGCCAAGGGCCTGGTGAACGTCGACGAGATCGCCGCCGCCTCGCCGCGCCTGGAGACCATCATCTTCGGCCCGGCCGACTTCATGGCCTCGATCAACATGAAGTCCCTGGTCGTGGGCATGCAGCCGCCCGGCTACGGCGCGGACGCCTACCACTACATCCTGATGCGGATCCTGATGGCGGCCCGCACGCACAACCTCCAGGCGATCGACGGCCCCTTCCTCCAGATCCGCGACGTGGACGCCTACCGCGAGGTGGCCGGCCGGGCCGCCGCCCTGGGCTTCGACGGCAAGTGGGTGCTGCACCCGGGCCAGGTCGACGCGGCCAACGAGGTCTTCTCCCCCTCCCAGGAGGACTACGACCACGCCGAGCTGATCCTCGACGCGTACGACTGGTGCACCTCGGAGGCCGGCGGCAAGAAGGGCTCCGCGATGCTCGGCGACGAGATGATCGACGAGGCCAGCCGCAAGATGGCCCTGGTCATCGCGGGCAAGGGCCGCGCCGCCGGCATGCAGCGCACGTCCAAGTTCGAGATCCCGGAGGCCTGAGCCATGCAGTTCGGACGCACCTACGAAGAGTTCGAGGTCGGCGCGGTCTACAAGCACTGGCCCGGGAAGACGGTCACCGAGTACGACGACCACCTCTTCTGTCTGCTGACCATGAACCACCACCCGCTCCACATGGACAGCAATTACGCGGAGAACACGACCGACTTCGGCAAGAACGTCGTCGTGGGCAACTACATCTACTCGCTGCTGCTCGGCATGTCCGTGCCGGACGTCTCCGGGAAGGCCATCGCCAACCTGGAGATCGAGTCCCTGCGGCACGTGGCGCCGACCTTCCACGGCGACACGATCTACGGCGAGACCACGGTCCTCGACAAGACCCCGTCGAAGTCGAAGAACGACCGCGGCATCGTCTACGTGGAGACCAAGGGCTACAAGCAGGACGGCACCCTCGTCTGCGTCTTCCGGCGCAAGGTGATGGTCCCGACCGAGACGTACATCAAGGAGCGCGGCGGCGAGCAGCCCGGCCGCCCGCAGCTGAAGGAACAGGGGAAGTAGCCATGGCCCGACTCGCCCAGACCGCCGGGCTGACCGACGTCCAGCGGGAGATCCTCAAGACCGTCCGCGAGTTCGTCGACAAGGAGATCATCCCGGTCGCGACCGAGCTGGAGCACCGCGACGAGTACCCGCAGGACATCGTCGACGGGCTCAAGGAGCTCGGCCTCTTCGGCCTCATGATCCCCGAGGAGTACGGCGGCCTCGGCGAGTCGCTCCTCACCTACGCGCTGTGCGTGGAGGAGATAGCGCGCGGCTGGATGTCCGTCTCGGGCATCATCAACACGCACTTCATCGTGGCGTACATGCTCAAGCAGCACGGCACGCAGGAGCAGAAGGACCACTTCCTCCCGCGCATGGCGCTGGGCGAGGTGCGCGGCGCGTTCTCTATGTCCGAGCCGGCCCTGGGCTCCGATGTGTCGGCCATCACCTCGAAGGCGGTGAAGGACGGCGACGAGTACGTCCTGAACGGCCAGAAGATGTGGCTGACGAACGGCGGCAGCTCCACGCTGGTGGCGGTCCTCGTGCGAAGTGACGAAGGACACCCCGAGGGCACGGCCCCGCACAAGTCGATGACGACCTTCCTCGTCGAGAAGGAGCCCGGCTTCGGTGAGGTCCGTCCGGGCCTGACCATCCCGGGCAAGATCGACAAGATGGGTTACAAGGGCGTCGACACGACCGAACTCATCATGGACGGACTGCGCATTCCGGCCAATCGGGTCCTGGGCGGCCAGACCGGCCGAGGGTTTTACCAAATGATGGACGGGGTCGAGGTCGGCCGCGTCAACGTGGCGGCGCGTGGTTGTGGCGTCGCTCAGCGTGCGTTCGAGCTGGGTGTCTCCTATGCCCAGCAACGTCACACTTTCGGCAAGGCCATCGCCGAACACCAGGCGATCCAGTTCAAGCTGGCCGAGATGGCTACCAAGGTCGAAGCCGCCCATGCGATGATGGTGAATGCAGCACGCAAAAAGGACTCCGGGGAACGAAACGACCTCGAAGCGGGGATGGCGAAGTACCTCGCCTCCGAGTACTGCAAGGAGGTAGTGGAGGACGCCTTCCGCATCCACGGCGGCTACGGGTTCTCGAAGGAGTACGAGATCGAGCGTCTCTACCGGGAGGCCCCGATGCTGCTGATCGGTGAAGGTACTGCCGAGATCCAGAAAATGATCATCGGGCGACGCCTGCTCGAGGAGTACCGACTCCAGGGCTGAAAGTCCCTTTTGCGGCGGATCATCCTGCGATTCGCCGCATAAGGACCACTTCCAGTGGCTGGCTGACGGCCATCGACTCGGCTTCTGGCTTGCCCAGTTGTTGCGCGCAACCGATAGCATTCCAGTAAAGCCGCCGTCCCGTCCCCCTGTTTGCGGCGCGGCAATCACCCGCTACGAAGGTCATCCATGCCCCACAGCCAAACCTCTGCACCTCGCGACAGCCTCCTTGGCGTACGCCTCGCGCGCGGAGCATCGCCGTGGCTTCTGCCGACCGTCGCCACCGCGGCACTCAGCCTCTCCCGGGCCCGCAAGTCCGGACGCTGGGCCGCGGCGGCCGTGCCCGCCACCGCGCTCGCCGCGGGCATGCTGTGGTTCTTCCGCGACCCCGAGCGTGAGATCGCCCAGGGCCGGGTCATCTCCCCCGCCGACGGTGTGGTGCAGAGCATCATGCCGTGGAAGGACGGACGCACCCGGGTCGCGATCTTCATGAGCCCGCTGAACGTCCACGTCAACCGCGCGCCCCTCGCGGGCACGGTGACGTCCGTGGAGCACATCCCGGGCGGATTCGTCCCGGCGTTCAACAAGGAGAGCGAGAACAACGAGCGCGTCGTCTGGCACTTCGACACCGAGCTCGGTGACATCGAGATGGTGCAGATCGCCGGCGCCGTCGCGCGACGCATCGTCCCGTACCTGCCGGCCGGTACCAAGGTGGAGCAGGGCGAACGCATCGGTCTGATCCGCTTCGGCTCCCGCGTCGACATCTACCTTCCCGAGGGTGTCGAGGTCGCGGTCGAGGTCGGTCAGGCCACCACCGCGGGGGTGACCCGAATTGACCGTGACTGACCCTGAGACTCCGGCCGCAGGCTGGGTTCCGGAGTCCGCCGCCGAGGAGGAGTCCACCGAGGACGACATGCCGCTCTCGCTGCGGCTGTCGATAGCGGACACCCTCACCCTCGGCAACGCGACCTGTGGATTCATGGCGGTGTACTTCACCACCACCGGAATCCTCATCCCGCACCTCACCGGCAGCGGCGAGTCGGGCATGGCCCGGCACAGCGCGGCGACCGCGGTGATACTGATGCTGCTCGCGGCGGTCTTCGACCTCTTCGACGGCATCGTGGCCCGCAAGCTGCGCAGCTCGCCGATGGGCGCGGAGCTGGACAACCTGTCCGACCTGATCAGCTTCGGCCTCGCGCCGGCGTACTTCGTGCTGGTCTACGGCATGGTCGCCGACGACGCGCACCAGAAGATGTCGGCGCTCGCGGCGATCGTCGTGCTGCTGGCGGTGGTGCTGCGCCTGGCGAGATTCAGCTGCGTGACCATGAAGGACGGCATGTTCCAGGGCATGCCGAGCCCCTTCGGCGCGCTGACGGTCGTCTCGATCGTGCTGCTGGAGCTGCCGTTCGTCCCGACGCTGCTGGCGATCATCGGGGTGGCCTGGCTGATGGTGAGCCGGGTCGAGTACCCCAAGCCGCGGGGTGTCCTCGCGGTGGCGATGCTGAGCTGGATCGTCGGGGCGATGGGTCTGCTGGCGGCTTGGGCGTTCGACGCACCGGGCGGTCAGCTGCTCCTCCAGACGGGCTGCGCGCTGCAGATCGCTCTGGCGGCGACGATTCCGCTGTTCGCGACGACCCGTCGCGCGAACACGTTCCGCCACAACCGGCGGGAGGCCCGCGCGGCGACGCTGCGCTGAGGCTTGGCAGGTCTACGAAGGCCCCGGGTGCCATTGGCCCCGGGGCCTTCGCGTACGCCGCGCCGGGCGCGGCACCACTCCCGGGGCCGCGCCCCGAGCCCCCGCGCCTCAAACTCCGGCGGGGCCGGTTTGCCTCCGGCGACGCCTCAAACGCCGGCGGGGCTGGATGGGGGCTGCCGCCTCCTGCCAGGCGCGGCTGGATCGCCCGGAGGGCAATACCCGCCGAGGCGACCCTGGGCCCGCCTGTCTTCGAGACGCCGCCGGGGGCGAATCCAGCCTCGCCGGCGTTTGAGGCGCGGGGTCCGGGGCGGAGCCCCGGGTGCCGCGCGGCATCTCAAGCCCCGCCGGGGGGGGCGGCTCCCGGTAGCCTTGATGTCGGAAAACCGCCAGCCGGCCGGGTACCGAGCCCGGATGCTTGAGGACATGCACACCGACACCGAGCGCTGCGTAAGGGCCGTGCAGTCGAAGGACGCCCGATTCGACGGCTGGTTCTTCACGGCCGTCCTGACCACCCGGATCTACTGCCGACCCAGCTGCCCCGCCGTGCCCCCCAAGGTCGAGAACATGACCTTCCTGCCCAGCGCCGCCGCCTGCCAGCAGGCCGGGTTCCGGGCCTGCAAGCGGTGCCGGCCCGACACCAGCCCCGGTTCGCCCGAGTGGAACGCCCGCGCCGACGCCGTGGCCCGCGCGATGCGGCTGATCCAGGACGGGGTGGTCGACAGGGAAGGGGTCCCCGGGCTGGCGACCCGCCTCGGGTACTCCACCCGCCAGGTGGAGCGGCAGCTGCGTGCCGAGCTCGGCGCCGGACCGCTCGCCCTCGCCCGGGCCCAGCGCGCCCAGACCGCCCGGCTGCTGATCGAGACCTCCGAGCTCCCGATGGGCGACGTCGCCTTCGCCGCCGGCTTCTCCTCGATCCGCACCTTCAACGACACCGTCCGCGAGGTCTTCGCGCTCTCCCCCAGCGAGCTGCGGCTGCGCTCCGAGAAGGCGAACCGCAACCGGCAGCCCCGGGTCCCCGGCACGATCAGCCTGCGGCTCCCCTACCGGGCCCCCCTCAACCCCGACAACCTCTTCGGGCACCTCGCCGCGACCGCCGTCCCCGGCGTGGAGGAGTGGCGGGACGGGGCCTACCGGCGGACGCTGCGGCTGCCGTACGGGACGGGGGTCGTCGCCCTCACCCCGGCGCCCGACCACATCGGCTGCCGCCTGGCCCTCACCGACCTGCGCGACCTGACCATCGCCATCAGCCGCTGCCGCTGGATGCTCGACCTCGACGCCGATCCCGAGGCAGTCGACGGCCAGCTGCGCACCGACCCGCTGCTGGCCCCGCTCGTGGACAAGGCGCCCGGACGGCGCGTGCCCCGTACCGTCGACGCGGCCGAGTTCGCCGTACGCGCGGTGCTCGGCCAGCAGGTGTCCACCGCGGCGGCGCGCACGCACGCCGCCCGGTTGGTCACCGCGCACGGGGAGCGGGTCGAGGACCCGCTGGGCGGGCTGACCCACCTGTTCCCCTCCCCGCAGGCGCTCGCCGAGCTGGACCCGGAGTCGCTTGCCCTGCCGCGCAGCCGCCGCACCACGCTCACCACCCTGGTCTCGGCCCTCGCCGACGGGTCGCTGCCGCTCGGCATCGACAGCGACTGGGAGGCGGCCCGCGTGCAGCTGAACGCGCTGCCCGGTTTCGGCCCGTGGACCACCGAGGTCATCGCCATGCGGGCGCTCGGCGACCCCGACGCCTTCCTCCCGTCCGATCTGGGCGTGCGGCGTGCCGCGCAGGGGCTCGGGCTGCCGTCCACCCCGGCCGCGCTGACCGCGAGGGCGGCCGGCTGGCGGCCCTGGCGGGCGTACGCCGTCCAGTACCTGTGGGCCACCGACGCCCACCCCATCAACCACCTGCCCGTCTGAGGAGCACCCGTCATGACCGCCAAGCAGCACACCGTCGTCGACAGCCCCTACGGCCCGCTCACCCTGGTCGCCACGGAGGGCGTCCTCAGCGGGCTCTACATGACCGGGCAGCGCCACCGGCCGGCCGAGGAGTCCTTCGGCGAGCGGGTCGCCGCCTCCGAGGAGCCCTTCCCCGAAGTGGTCCGGCAGCTCACCGCGTACTTCGCCGGGAAACGCACCTCCTTCGACCTGCCGCTGCGGCTGGAGGGCACGGAGTTCCAGCGCAGCGTCTGGGACCAGCTCGTACGGATCCCCTACGGCGAGACGTGGTCGTACGGGGAACTCGCCGCCAGGCTCGGCAAGCCCGGCGCCTCGCGCGCGGTGGGCCTGGCGAACGGCAAGAACCCGGTCGGGATCATCGTCCCGTGCCACCGGGTGATCGGCGCCTCGGGCGGCATGACCGGCTACGGCGGAGGGCTGGACCGCAAGGTGCGGCTGCTGGACTTCGAGTCCGGCAGGAGCGTGTAGCGGGGCGTCTTCGCGCTCACTGGAGGATGTTCACCGCCCGCGCCACCACCAGCAGCACGGTGACCATCGAGACCGACGTCTGGGTCATCATCAGGAACTTCGACCACGTCGTCAGGGGCATGGTGTCGGTCGGGCTGAAGGCGGTGGCGTTGGTGAAGGCCACGTACAGGTAGTCGCCGAAGTACGGTTCCCAGTCGGGCGGGGCGATCTCCCGCTGCGTCATCTGCGGGAAGAGGAAGTCGGGGAAGTCCTTGACGCCCTGGGCCCTGGCGGCCGGGCCGCCCCGGTCCAGTTCCCAGTACCAGAGCGCGAAGGCGATCACGTTGGTCACCCACACCGCGCCGGCCGTGGCGAGCAGGCCGAGCGCCCCGCCGGGGCCCGTCGCGTGGAGCAGTTCGCGTACGAGCTTCACGGCGGAGGCGGCGTTGGCCAGGCTGACGGCGGCCACCAGGGCCAGGCCGAGCACGCGCAGCAGGTGCGAGCGGCGGTCGAACCGCCGGTGCGGATGGAGCGCGGCCAACGCCACCAGCAGGCCGAGCTCCAGGGCCGGCAGCAGCCCGCGCGGGTCGATCGTCAGCCGGGCCGGCAGGGCGAGTTGCAGGCCGACCGCGACGAGGATCGCCGCGGTGACCGCCCAGCGCTCCTCGCCGTCGGTCGGCCGGCGCCAGGCCGGTCTCCCCTCGGCCTGCGGGGTGTCGGGCGCGAGCAGCTCCTCGATCCGGTCCAGCCGGCGGTGCAGCAGGTCCAGCCGGTCGGTGTCCGCTCCGGGGTCGCTCTCGCTCATGCCCCACATTCTGGGACGGACGGCCCGTCAGACCACCATCAGCGGCACGAGCAGGGCGAACGCGGCGCCGGCCTCCACCGCGTATCCGTACAGGGACGGGTGTTGGACGGGGGCGGCGAGCAGTACCACGCTCTGCCGTGCGGCGGCGGCCTCCACCCAGTCGGCGTCGGCGCCGAGGCTGCCCTGGTACCAGCCCTCGCAGGCGCCGGGGCCGCTGACCGCGAAGAGGTCGTCCTCGCGGCGGTAGAGGGCCTCCCAGCCGGCGGCCGGCACGGACCATCCGTCGAAGTCGGTGAACAGGGCCCAGCCGCCGTCGCGTATGGCGGTGTCGAACATCCAGACCGGCGTTCCGTCGGGGGTGACCTCCCCGCCCTCCTGCTGGTCGGTGGTGAAGTGGATCATGGGCAGGGCGTCGGGTCCGTCGGCGGTGCTGGGCCAGGCGTACATCGTGATCATCAGCTGATTCTGTCCTGGTTTGGGTAAACGCCGTGTTATGACGCGGACGGGCGGCGGCCGTTCTCCAGCTCCACCGTGCCCTCGCCCGACTCCAGGACGCGGCAGGCCTCTTGGGCGCGCAGTCCGAGCGCCCCGAGCAGGTGGGCGGTGAGTTCGGCGGGCTCGACGAGCTTCCAGGAGAGCAGTTCCTCCTCCTGGAGCCTGATGGAGGCCAGTTGGTCGGCGGTCAGCACCCCACCGTCGTAGAGGTACGCGACGAGCGGCGGGCGGCCCGCGTCGATCGACCAGTCGACGGCGAGCAGGCGGCCGAGCGGGACGTCGATGCCGATCTCCTCGGCGCTCTCGCGGCGCGCGGCCGTCCTCGGGGACTCGCCCCCGTCGGACTCGATGGTGCCGCCGGGCAGGGCCCAGCCCTCGCGGTAGTTGGGCTCGACGAGCAGCACCCGTCCCTCGGCGTCCCGGTAGAGGGCGGCCGCTCCGGCCAGCACCCGGGGCAGGCTCGCGATGTACGTGGCGTAGTCATCCGTGGTGGTCACGCCGCAACCCTAGCGGGGGTGCCCGGCGGGGCGGTCAGACCCCCGGAGTGCCCGTCCCGCCGTCGTCCCGCGCCCTGGACTCGGCGACGCGCCGCAGCCTCGCGTGGCGGGTGGCGTTCTGCTCGGTGATGGCGTCGCCGACCATGGCGCGGACGGCGTCCCGCATGCCGTGCAGGGCGTGGTGGCGGGCGGGGCCGGCTCCGGGGTCCTGGCGGAGTTCCTTCAGCAGGGCCCAGCAGAGCACCATCATGACGACGACGAAGGGCAGCGCCACCAGGATGGTGGCGGTCTGCAGGGACTTGAGGCCGCCCGCGACGAGGAGCACGGCGGCGACGGCGGCCATCAGCACGCCCCAGGTGACGACCAGCCAGGTGGGCGGGTGCAGCGAGCCGCGGCTGGTCAGCGAACCCATCACCAGGGAGGCCGAGTCGGCGCTGGTGACGAAGTAGGTCATGACCAGGAGCATGGCGACCCACGAGGTGAGGGTGCCGAGCGGGAGCGCGTCCAGCATCGCGAAGAGCGAGGCCTCCGTGCCTTCCTTCATCACGGCGGCGAAGTGGACGGCGCCCGTGGAGTCCAGGCGGATGGCGGTGCCTCCCATCACGCAGAACCAGATGACGGTGGCCCCGCTGGGGACGAGCAGGACGCCGATCAGGAACTCGCGGATGGTGCGGCCGCGCGAGATGCGGGCGATGAAGGTGCCGACGAAGGGGGCCCAGGAGAGCCACCAGGCCCAGTAGAAGATCGTCCACGCGCCGAGCCAGGCGGAGTCGGTGAAGGCCCCGGTGCGGGTGGCCATGGGCAGCAGTTCGTGCAGGTAGCCGCCGACGCTCGCGGGGATCACGTCGAGGACGTAGACGGTGGGGCCGAGCACGAAGACGAAGAGCATGAGGGTGGCGGCGAGCACGATGTTGATGGTGCTCAGCCACTTCACCCCCTTGTGCAGGCCGGAGAAGGCGGAGAGCACGAACGCCGCCGAGAGGGCGACGATGATGATCAGCTCGACGGAGGTCGAGTCCTCGATGCCGGTGGTGATGTTCAGGCCCTTGGAGACCTGGAGCGCGCCGAGCCCGAGGCTGGTCGCGGTGCCGAAGACCGTGGCGAAGACCGCGAGCAGGTCGATGGCCTTGCCCGCCCGGCCGTTCGCCCGCTCCTCGCCCATCAGGGGGACGAAGGCCGAGCTGAGCCGGTTGCCGCGGCCCTTGCGGAAGGTCGCGTAGGCGAGGGCGAGGCCGACGATGCCGTAGATCGCCCACGGGGTGAGCGTCCAGTGGAAGAAGGAGTACTCCATGGCCGAGAGCGCGGAGGCGCCGGTGGCCGGGGCGGCGCCGGAGGCCGGGGGCGGGGCCAGGTAGTGGGTGAGGGGCTCCCCCACGCCGTAGAACATGAGGCCGATGCCCATGCCGGCGCTGAACATCATCGCGATCCACGCGAGGTTGGTGAACTCGGGCTCGGAGTCGTCCCGGCCCAGGCGGATCCGGCCGAAGCGGCTGACGGCGAGCACCACGCACATCACCAGGAAGACGTCCGCGGCGATCACGAACAGCCAGGCGAAGTCGTCCAGCACCCAGGCGAGCGCGGTGCTCGACGCCCTGTCGAAGGAACCCTTGGCGAGGGCCGCCCAGGCGACGACGGCCAGGACGGCGATCACCCCGATGACGACGACCTGTCGGTCGGGCGTGCCGTCCGGGGGGCCGTCCGGTCCGCCGTCCGGTCCATCCGGACGTGCCTCTTCCAGTGATTCCGCGCTCATGCGGCCACACTATGCAGGCGTATATCCGTATTTAGGGGCATGGCACGCCGTGTGTGTCCCGGGCCACTCATGGGCATAGGAGGATCCTCCGGATAAGCTCATGGGGGCGCGACTGCACTGTTCGATAGCAAGGGAATAGCAAGGTGACGGACGGAGCAGTAACTGAGGCCGCGCGCGTGCTCATCGCCGCGGACAAATTCAAGGGCTCGCTCACGGCCGTTCAGGTCGCGGAGCGGGTGACGGCGGGCCTTCGCAAGGCCGTACCGGACGTGGAGATCGAGACGCTCCCCGTCGCGGACGGCGGCGACGGCACGGTCGCGGCCGCTGTGGCGGCCGGTTTCGAACGCCGCGAGGTACGGGTCACCGGACCCCTCGGCGACCAGGTCACGGCTGCCTTCGCGCTGCGCGAGGGCACTGCGGTGGTCGAGATGGCGGAGGCCTCCGGCCTCCAGCTGCTGCCGGCGGGCACCTTCGCCCCGCTGACGGCGACGACGTACGGCTCGGGCGAGGTGCTGAAGGCCGCGCTGGACGCGGGCGCGCGCTCGATCGTCTTCGGCGTGGGCGGCAGCGCCACCACCGACGGCGGCGCCGGCATGCTGGCGGCGCTGGGCGCGGTGTTCCTGGATGCGAACGGCGAACCGGTCGGTCCGGGCGGCGGCGCGCTGGCGCAGCTGGCCTCGGCGGACCTGTCCGGGATCGACCCGCGCTTCGCGGAGGTCGAGTTCGTGCTGGCCAGCGACGTGGACAACCCGCTGACCGGCCCCAAGGGCTGCGCGGCCGTCTACGGCCCGCAGAAGGGCGCGACGCCGCAGGACGTGGCGACGCTGGACGCGGCGCTGGCGCACTACGCGTCGGTGCTGGAGAAGTCGATCGGCTCGAAGGCCGCCGAACTCGCGGCCTCCCCGGGCGCGGGCGGCGCGGGCGGCATCGGCTACGGCGCGCTGCTGCTGGGCGCGAGCTTCCGTCCGGGCATCGAGCTGATGCTGGAGGTGCTGGGCTTCGCCCCGGCGCTGGAGCGGGCCACGCTGGTCATCACCGGTGAGGGTTCGCTGGACGAGCAGACCCTGCACGGCAAGGCCCCGGCCGGTGTCGCGGCGGCGGCGCGCGCCGCGGGCAAGCCGGTGGTGGCGGTCTGCGGGCGTCTGCTGCTGAGCCAGGAGGCGCTGGAGGGAGCCGGTATCCGCAAGGCGTACCCGCTGACCGCCCTGGAGCCGGACCCGGCGAAGTCCATCCCGAACGCGGGCCCGCTGCTGGAGCAGGTCGCGGCGAACATCGCTGCCGACGTCCTCTGATCCGAGCCCGACGGCCCCAGAGGCCCGATACCCCCCTCCGGGGGTGCCGGGCCTCTGCCGTGTCCGGGGTCAGGCGAGTAGTTCGGCGGTCGTCACGACCCGGGCGAAGCCGCCGCCCTGGAGGTTGACCGCGGTGGCCGTCGCGAGCCGGTCGGCGGTCAGGGACAGGCCGTCCGGGCCCGTGAGGTCGAAGGTGTGCGTGGCGTCCAGCGGGACCAGCACCTCGTAGCCCAGGTTCCCGGCCATGCGGGCGGTGGTCTCGACGCACATGTTGGTCTGGATGCCGACCACGACCACCTGGCCGATGTCGTTGCCCTTGAGCCAGTCGGCCAGGTCCGGGGTCCCGTAGAAGGCGGAGTTCACGGTCTTGGTGACGAGGAGGGACTCGTGCCGCCGCTCCTCGACGAAGTCCTTGAACGCGTAACCGGGGTGCTCCGGTGCCAGGACGGATCCGGGGCGTACGGAGGCGTGCCGGACGAGCACCACGGGGCGGCCGGTCGCCTGCCAGGCGTCCATCAGCGCGGCGATGTTCTCCTCGGCGGCCGGGTTGTTCCTGGGCCCCCAGAAGGCGGCGTCGTCGAAGCCCTTCTGCACGTCGATGACCAGCAGGGCACTGTTCGGGGTGATGTCGATCGTCATGACTCCATGCTGGTCACCGCGTGGCGGTGGCCACAGGGGCGCCGCTGACCGGGATCGATGAGATCCTGCCAACCTGGCAGCCGCCACCGTCGCCGGCCCGGCCCCCGGCCGTACCCCCGCGCCGTCGGGGTCGGGTGCGCCGCGGGGCGCCCCCGCAGGGCGTCGAACAGCGGTGCTCGGCGGGGCCGTCCCCTGCCCGTGCCCCCGCGCCGTCGGGGTCGGGTGGTGACGGGCCCGTTCCGCGCCGGGGAGCACGCCCAGTACCTGGACCGGCCCGTCCCGGCCGCCGACCGCACGGCCGAGGCGCTGGCCGCCGTACGGGAGCGCGCGCTGCGCTGTCTGGACCAGCCGCTGGACGTGGCCACCTTGGCCCGCTGGGCCGGCATGGCCCCGCGTACCTTCGCCCGCCACTTCGTCGCCGCCACCGGCACCACGCCGCACCGCTGGCTCCTGGACCACCGGCTGGACGCGGCCCGCAAGCTGCTGGAGCGCACCGACCATCCGGTGCCGGAGGTGGCCCGGCGGGCCGGTTTCGCCAGCGAGGTGACCTTCCGCCAGCACTTCAGCGCGTACGTCGGTCTGGGCCCCCGTGCGTACCGCGCGGCCTCCACGGCCGCAGCAGCCGCTCCAAACACCCGGGAGAGTGTTAGAAAGGGCTCATGACCGGACGTTTTGGTCGCCAGCCGACCGGGAGGGGCTCGCGCCTGTTCGCGCGCCCGTCCCGGTGGGGACACAGCGTCGCCGGTCAGGTCTTCGCCCTCACGGCGGTGATCGTGCTGCTGCTGATCGCGGCGGCCGCGTCGGCTCTGGTGATCCAGGCCGGGTACGACAGCGAGCGCGACGCCCGCGACCGCTCCCTCGCCGCCGCCGAGGCCTTCGCGCACGCCCCCGGTCTCCCGGCCGCCCTGGCGGCGCCCGATCCGACCCTGCTGCTCCAGCCGCTGGCCGACGCCGCGCGGATCGGCTCGGGGGTGGACTTCATCGCCGTCATGAGCACGAGCGGGATCCGCTACACCGACTCGCGGCCCGAGCTGATCGGGCAGCGCGCCAAGGGCGACATCGCCCGCGCGGCCGCCGGGGAGTCCTTCACCGAGACCTTCCGGGGCAAGCCCAGCGACGCCGTCCGCGCCGTCGTCCCGGTGCGGGACGCGAGCGGGAAGGTGGTCGGGCTGGTGGGGACCGGCATAGAGGTGCGGAACGTCTCCGGCGCCGTCGAGGGCCAGCTGCCCCTGCTGCTCGGCGCGGCGGCCGGTGCGCTGCTGCTCGGCACGGGCGGCGCCGCCCTCGTCAGCAAGCGGCTGCTCCGCCAGACCCGCGGACTGGGCGCCGCCGAGATGACCCGGATGAACGAACACCACGAGGCCGTTCTGCACGCCGTCCGCGAAGGCGTGTTG
Organism: Streptomyces sp. NPDC002467; assembly: GCF_042889825.1. NCBI lineage: Bacteria > Bacillati > Actinomycetota > Actinomycetes > Kitasatosporales > Streptomycetaceae > Streptomyces > Streptomyces sp. NPDC002467. The sequence goes on from NZ_JBIARJ010000004.1 coordinate 347,170, forward strand.
ATCATCGGCCCCGACCACCGTCTCGACCTCGCCAACGACGAGGCCCGGCGCCTCCTCGACCTGCCCCCGGACGCCGAGGGGCAGTACATCGGAGACCTCGGCCTCGAACCGCGCACCGCCGAGCTGCTCGCCTCCGGCCGGGCGGCGACGGACGAGGTGCACCGGGCGGGCGACCTGCTGCTGGCGGTCAACGTACGGCCCACGAAGCCGTACCGGGGCCGGCCCACCGGCACCGTGACGACCCTGCGCGACTCCACCGAGCTCGCCGCGCTCTCCGGGCGGGCCGAGGAGGCCCGCAGCCGGCTCCAGCTGCTGTACGACGCCGGGGTGCGGATCGGCACGACCCTGGACGTGGTGCGCACCGCCGAGGAGCTGTCGGAGGTCGCCGTCCCCCGCTTCGCGGACTTCGTCACGGTGGAGCTGCTGGAACCCGTACTGCGCGGGGACGAGCCGCTGGCCGGGGGGCTGTACACGGAGATGCGCCGGGCGGCGATCACGGGGGTGCGCGACGACTCCCCGTTGCAGCCGGTCGGCGACCTCATCCGGTTCGTGGTGCCGACGGCCCCGATGGCCGCGGCCCTGGACGCCGGGCACGGGATCCTCGCGCCGGATCTGCACGCCGCCATGGGCTGGCGGGCCGACGACAGGGCGGGCACCCTGGAGGCCCTGGGCTACGGGCTGCACTCGCTGATCTCCGTGCCGCTGCAGGCGCGCGGCGTCGTCCTGGGCATGGCGAACTTCTGGCGGGCCGCGGACACCCCGGAGGCCTTCGACGAGGAGGACCTGTCCTTCGCCGAGGAGCTGGGGGCCCGCGCGGCCGTCTCCATCGACAACGCCCGCCGCTTCACCCGTGAGCACGCGACCGCCGTGACGCTCCAGCGCAGCCTGCTGCCCCGGGTGCTGCCCGACCAGAGCGCCGTCGACGTGGCCTTCCGCTACCTGCCGGCGCAGGCGGGGGTGGGCGGGGACTGGTTCGACGTGATCCCGCTGCCCGGTGCCCGGGTGGCCCTGGTGGTCGGGGACGTCGTCGGGCACGGGGTGCACGCGGCGGCGACCATGGGCCGGCTGCGGACCGCGGTGCACAACTTCTCCACCCTGGACCTGCCGCCCGACGAGCTGCTCGGCCACCTGGACGAGCTGATCAGCCGGATCGACCAGACCGACAACGGGGGCGACGGGCAGAACGGGGACGGCGCCGGTGACGGCGAGGGCGACGGATTGGGCGAGCGGGCCGGGGTCACCGGCGCGACCTGCCTGTACGCGGTCTACGACCCGGTCTCCGGGCACTGCGTGATGGCCAGCGCCGGGCACCCGGGGCCCGCGCTCGTCCACCCGGACGGGCGGGTGGAGTTCCCCGAGCTGCCCACCGGACTCCCGCTCGGCGTGGGCGGCATGCCCTTCGAGACGACCGAACTGCACCTGCCCGAGGGCAGCCGGCTCGCGCTGTTCACCGACGGGCTCGTGGAGGACCGTGACCGGGACTTCGACTCGGGCTTGCGGATCCTGGCCGAGGTCCTCTCCCGGCCCGGCCGCGACCCCGACCAGGCCTGCTCCGACGTACTGGCCGTGATGCTGTTCCCGGTGCCGAGCGACGACATCGCCCTGCTGATCGCGGACACCCGGCGGCTGGAGGCGGAGCGGATCGCCGAGTGGGAGGTGCCGGGCGAGGCCTCGGCCGTCTCGCGGGTGCGCAACGCGGGCGCGGCGCAGCTCACCGCCTGGGGTCTGGAGGACATCTCCTTCACCACCGAGCTGATCCTCAGCGAGCTGATCACCAATGCGATCCGGTACGGGAGCGCGCCCGTGCGCGTGCGCCTGCTGCGCGACCGCAGCTTGATCTGCGAGGTGTCCGACGGCAGCAGCACCTCACCGCACCTGCGGTACGCGGCCACCACCGACGAGGGCGGGCGGGGGCTGTTCCTCGTCGCGCAGTACGCCGAGCGGTGGGGCACCCGCTACACCGACCGGGGCAAGGTGATCTGGGCGGAGCTGCCGCTCACCGGGGCCAAGGAGCCGCCGGCGGCGCCGCTGGACCTGGACGCGCTGGAGGACCTGGCCTGGTGACCCGGCCGGTCACCGTCCCGGTGCCGGGCGGGCTCACGGCGGGCGGGCTCACGGCGGGCGCGTTCACGGCGGGCGCGTTCACAGCGGGAGGGTGCGGGCCAGCAGCACCGCCACGTCGTCCTGCGGGGCCACGGGCAGCAGGCGCGCGAGGATGCTGTCGCAGACCTCCTCAAGCGGGCGTCCGGCCCCGCGCAGGGCCGCCGCCAGCTGGGCCATGCCCTGGTCGAGGTCGCGGTCGCGGGCCTCGATGAGTCCGTCGGTGTAGAGCACGAGCAGGCTTCCCGGGGGCAGCCGCACCTGCTCGGTGCGGAACTCCTGGCCGCCTCCCGAGCCCGTGCCGGTGCCCAGCGGGGTGCCGGGCGGTCCGTCGAGGAATCCGATGGTCCCGTCCGCGGAGACCACGGCGGGCGGCGGGTGCCCTGCGCGGGCGATCACGCACTCGCTCGTGGCCGGGTCGTGGACGGCGTACACGCAGGTGGCCATCTCGTCCGCGCCCAGGTCGGCGACGACGGCGTCGAGCGAGCGCAGCAGCCGGTCCGGGGGCACGTCGTGGCGGGCGAGGGTCCGTACGGCGGTGCGCAGCTGGCCCATGACGGCGGCGGCGTGGATGCCGTGGCCCATGACGTCGCCGATGACCAGTCCGGTGCGTCCGCCGGGGAGCCGGATGGCGTCGAACCAGTCCCCGCCGACGTCGTGGTCGCTGGCGGGGAGGTAGCGCCCGGTGAGTTCGAGGCCGGCGACCTGGGGCAGCGCGCTGTTGGTGAGGCTGCGCTGGAGGGTGAGGGCGGCGCGGCGCTGGGCGGTGAACATGCGGGCGTTGTCGATGTTGAGGGCGGCGCGTGCGACCAGCTCGTCGATGAGCACGCAGTCCTCCTCGTCGAAGGGTTCGCGGGTGCGCAGCCGGGTCACGGCGACGGCGCCGAGCACCTTGCCGCGGGCGGTGAGCGGGACCATGCGGGCCGAGCCGAGGGTCGCGAGGTAGTCGCGCAGGGCGCCCGCGCGCGGGTCGGTGATCAGCGCGGGGACGTCGGAGGAGTACAGGGCCATGGGCCGGCCCTCGGTGAGGACCCGCTCGTAGACGCTGTCCACGGGGAGCTGGAAGGTCTGTCCGGCGGCCAGCTTCGCGGTGGGCGCGGCCGGGTCGGGGAAGATGGCGGCGAGGCGGCGCAGGACGCCGCGGGAGGATCCGGCGGCGGCGGTGTCGTCGGGGTCGAGCACCCCCACGAGCAGCTGTACGTCGGCCGAGTCGGCGAGCTGCGGTACGAGGACCTCCGCGATCTCCTGGGCGGTCTGCTGGAGGTCCAGGGTGGTGCCGATGCGGGTGCCGGCCTCGGCGAGCAGGGCGAAGCGGTGTCGGGCCCGTTCCGCGTCGGCCTGGGCCCGCTGGCCCTCGGTGATGTCGATGAGGGAGGCGATCAGGCCGAGGGGCCGCCCGGAGCCGTCGAGCAGGGGGGCGTAGGAGCAGGACCAGGTGTGGTCGTGCCCGGGGTCGGAGGGGGTCCGGCCGGTGCGGCGCACGTCCACGACGGCCGTGCCGCGGTCGAGGACCTGCTGCATCGTGGCTTCCAGCGCGGTCGCGTTGACCCCGGGCGCCACCTCGGTGAGGCGTCGGCCGAGGTGTTCGAAGGCGGGGACGCCGTTCATCCGGGCCAGGGCGTCGTTGACCCGCAGGAAGCGCAGGTCGGGGCCGAGGGTGGCGAGGCCGATGGGCGACTGCGTGAAGAGGCTCTGGAGGGCTGCGAGCGAGTCGCGCATGTGGTGGACCTCGGAGGTCTCCACGGCGACGAGCATGGCGCCCGTACGGCCCTGCGGGTCGGCGGCGGGGACGATCCACATCTCCATCGGGACGCGGTGCCCGTCGCGGTGGCGTACGGGAAGGGTGCCGATGACGGTCTCGCCGGACTGGACGCGCCGGGTCAGCTGACCTGCGAGTTCGTGGTTGGCCTCGGGGACGAGCACCTCGGAGCCGATGCGGCCGATGATCTCCTCGGGGCGGTGTCCGAGCAGGTCCTGGGCGGCCAGCGACCACTCCACGACCCGCCCGTCGGCGTCCTCCCGCCACAGGGCGATCGGCAGCAGCTCGCGCAGCACGCCCGCGTACCCGACAGCCGCGGCCGGCTGGTCCGGCACCTCGCTCGCCGACTGGTACGTGTCCAATGCACCAACCTCACCCCGGGGGGCCCGATTCCTACCGATTCACCCTATCCGAGGCGCGGACGCGGGGCTCTGCCGATGGGAGCGTCCGGGGGCTCAGCCCAGGGCGACGGGCGCCTGCACCAGCGAGCCGTACTCGGTCCAGGAGCCGTCGTAGTTCTTGACGTCCGGGTAGCCGAGCAGTTCGTGGAGGGCGAACCACGTGTGCGAGGAGCGCTCGCCGATCCGGCAGTAGGCGATGACCTCCCGGTCCGGGGTGATGCCCTTGCCCAGGTACAGCATCCGCAGTTCGTCGGCGGACTTGAAGGTGCCGTCGTCGTTGGCGGCCTGCGACCAGGGGACGTTGGCGGCCCCGGGGATGTGCCCGGGCACCTGGGCCTGTTCCTGCGGCAGGTGCGGGGGCGCCAGCCGCTCTCCGCGGTACTCCTCCGGCGAGCGGACGTCGACCATCCGGACCGCGCCCCCGACGCCCTCCAGGACCTCGGTCCGCATCGCCCTGAACTGCGGGTTCTCCTGGCCGGTGACCGTGAAGTCGGTGGGCGCGTACATCCGGACGTCCCGGGTCGTCTCCCGGCTCTCCAGCTCCCACTTCTTGCGGCCGCCGTCGAGCAGCTTGACCCGGTTGAAGCCGCGCAGCCGCATGATCCAGTAGGCGTACGCGGCGAACCAGTTGTTGTTGCCGCCGTAGAGGATCACCGTCGTGTCGTAGCCGACCCCGGCGTCCGCGAGCAGCCGGCCGAGCGCCTCTCGGTCCAGGTAGTCCCGGCCCACGGCGGTGTGCAGGTCGGTGGTCCAGTTCCAGCCCACGGAGCCGGGTATGTGGCCCTGTTCGTAGGCGGTGGTGTCCTCGTCCACGTCGATGACGCGTACCGTCCGGTCGTCCAGGTGGGCGGCCAGCCACTCGGTGTCCACCAGGGTCTCCGGACGGGCGTATCCGCTGCCGCTCATGGTCCGCTCCTCTCGTGTTGCGTCAGGTCCCGCACTCCGCCGCTGATCACCGCCGTCACGGGTATCCCGGCGCGGTCGAGCAGCCCCGCCGCGACGGCCGCCCGGCGGCCGGTGCCGCATACCACGTAGACCTCCTCGTCCCGGGGCAATTCGCCGAGCCTGTAGGGCAGTTCCGCGAGTGGTACGCGGAGCGTGCCGGGGATCCCGCCCTCCGGGTGCCCGGGGCGGACGTCGAGCACCCGCCGGCCGTCGAGGCGGCCCGCCAGTTCGCGGGCGTCCGCGGTGCGGAAGGAGCGCAGCGGGCGGCCGGCGGCCGCCCAGGCGGCGACGCCTCCCGCCAGGTATCCGGCGACGTCCTCGTAGCCGATCCGCAGGAGCTGGGTCATCGCCTCGCGGGCCGCGTCCTCCTCCGGCTCCGGGAGCACCAGGACCAGGCGGGTGCCGAAGGGCACGATCTCGCCGACCAGGCTCGCGAAGCGGTCGTCCAGTTCGTCGCAGAGCGAGTCGGGCAGGTGGGCGGCGGCGAACTCGGCGCGCCCGCGCCCGTCGACGATCTGCGCGCCGCCCCCGGCCAGCCCCTCCACCACGGCCGGGGTGAGCGGCCGGGGCGCGGGCGGGCCGCCCAGCACGTGGGGTCCCCTGCGGTTGATCGGTGCCATGTGGCGGTAGTAGGCGGGGTACGGCGGCAGCCCCGTCAGCCTCCCCCGGACGAACTCCTCCTCGTCGCGGGCGGCCAGGACGGGGTTGGTGCGCCGTTCCGCGCCGACGGTGCTGGTCCGCTCCCCCGCCACCGGGCCGGCCGCGCAGGAGCTGCCCGCGCCGTGCGTGGGCAGCACTCGGGTGGCGTCGGGCAGCAGCGCGAGGCGGCCGAGGGTGCGGAACTGGGCGCGCGCGAGTTCCTCCGTGTGCGCGGGGCCGGCGAGGTCGCTGCGGCCCGCGTTGCCGACGAGGAGGCTGCCCCCGGTGAAGACGGCGGTCGGCGGCCGGTCGGGGTCGTCGAAGACGAGGTAGGAGGTGTGCTCGGTGGTGTGGCCGGGCGTCTCCATGGCCCGCACGGTCACGTCGCCGACGGAGATCTCGTCGTCCTCGGCCAGCCCGAGGTGGTCGAAGGCGTACGGCGCGCGGGCCGGGCCGGCCACGGTGGCGCCGGTCGCCGCGCGGACCTCCAGGGCGCCGGAGACGTAGTCGTTGTGCACGTGGGTCTCCAGCACGTACCGGATCCGCACCCCCCTGCGCGTACAGGACTCCAGCAGCTCCCAGCTGTCGCGCTGCGGATCCACCAAGGCCGCCTCGTCGCCGCTGACGAGGAGGTAGCTGGTGTCGCCGAGCGACGCGGTGGTCATGACCTCGATCTCGCTCACATCCCTCACCGCCCCGGGGCCGCAGCCGTCCGGCCCCTGATCGGGTTTCCCGGGCCCTAGACGACGACCACCTCGACCGAGGCCACCGGGTTGCAGCCGTAGCCCCGGGCGTTCCACGGCGCGCGCGGCGGCTGGGTGTCGCCGTGCTCGTCGGTCGCGCGGGCGAGCAGCCTGTACGGGCCGGGGCGTTCGGGGGTCCACCGGTGGGACCAGCCGGTCCAGGCGTAGGGTCCGGCGGGCGGCTCCAGTACGGCGTCGTACCAGTGCCGGTCGCCGAGCCGGCCGAGGTCGCCGATGCCGCCGCCCGGGACGTCGTCGCCCCCGTACGCGGCCCTGAACTCGACGCGGCGTACGGACACGCCGTCGCCGGACCAGGCCCGGCCGCGGACGAGGGTCTCGTGGCCGCGGCGCACGGCGGCGTCCGGTTCGGGTTCGGTGATGAGCGATTTGACCCTGACCGTGGTGACGGGGCCTTCGGGGGTGCCCCGCGAGGCGGTGTAGACGTACTCCTCGGCCTGGAAGACCCCGGCGAACGGTTCCGTCACGGCCCGCGCCCCCACCAGCCACTTCACGTCGGCGACCGCGTACCGGCCGGGGACCACCAGGCGGACCGGGGCGCCGTGCTCGGGCGCGAGGGGCTCGCCGTTCATGTGGGTGACGAGGAGGGTGTCCGGGTGCAGGGCCGCGGCGAGGGGCAGGCTGCGTTCGAAGGGGGTGGGCAGACCGTGCACCGTGCCGGAGTCGGCCCCGGTGAAGACGATCTCCACGGTGGCCGGACGGATCCCGGCGCGGGCGGCGAGGGCGCGGAAGGGAACGCCCGCGAAGTGCGCGCAGCCCACGGCCCCCAGGCTCCAGGGCAGGCCCGGCGGACGGGGGGTCATCAGGGCGCGGCCGTTGCCCGCGCACTCCAGGACCGCGTCGAACTCCCGGCGTTCCAGCCCGAGCAGCTCCTCGTAGCCGATCTCGAAGGGCGTGGCGACCTCCCCGCCGACGCGCATGCGCCACAACTGGGGCGTGGTCCGCGGGATGCCGAAGTGGTCGCGTACGAAGAAGGCCCCCGCGGGCGTGACGGACTCGATCAGGGCGGCGGGCGGCGTCTGCGCGTTGTACGGCTCGGACGTGACCGTTTCGGGTGCCCAGGCGGTGGCTCCGGGCCCGGCTGAAATGGACCATGCGGTCATGGCAGCACCTTCGTTCGGGCTCGTCTCCGAGCACGACGCAGATCTCTTTCAGCTTACGTCCGGGAACCTCTTGACTCTGGACGAATAGGGAGGAAACTCATCTTTACACCGGATCACCGGAAAGAGCCGCAGCCGCCCTCTGAAGACGTTCAGAGGCCCGCACGACCCTTGTCCAGGCTCTGGCCAGGCCCCCGGCGGGCCGAGTTCGACCATGGGAGCCACCTGCGACGGCGGATGGCTCGTGGATCGACCGGCACGCCGGGGACTGCCCTGCCCGAGGGTCGGAAGCCGGGGGCCGATGCCCCCGACGTGACCGCGACCGCCTACGACATGACGGCGGCGACGCCCTGCGCCAGGCGGGGGATCAGCTCCCCCGGGATGCCCGCGATGTTGACGCGCCCCGAGGTCGTCCCGTAGATCGCGAACTCCCTGCGCAACACCAGCATCTGCGCCGGCGTGAGCGGCAGCATCGAGAACATGCCCTTCTGGCGCGCCAGCACACCGGCCTCCGCGCCCAGGCCCAGCGCGCCGAGGTGCGCGGTCAGCACGGCCCGGTTACCCGTGATCCGGGCGCGCATGAGGTCCAGTTCGGCCCGCCAGAGGTCCCGCAGCCCCGCGTCCTCCAGGATCGTGGTCACCACGGCCGCGCCGTGCTCGGGCGGCATCGAGTACTGCGTGCGGGCGGCGTTCTGCAGGGCCGTCTCGGCGTGCCGGGCGGCGCCGGCCGAGGCGCCGAGCACGATGGCGCAGCCGACGCGGTCGCTGTAGAGGCCGAAGTTCTTCGAGCAGCTGACGGCGATCAGCATCTCCGGCACGCGGGCCGCCAACATCCGGGTGGGCAGCAGGTCGGCCTCCAGCCCGTCGCCGAGCCCGTGGTAGGCGAGGTCGACGAAGGGCACCCAGCCGCCGCTGACGGCGGATTCGGCCAGCGCCTCCCAATCGTCCAGGAGCGGGTCGACCCCGGTGGGGTTGTGGCAGGAGCCCTGGAGCAGGACGACGTCGTCGCGGCCCGCGCCGGCGAGCTCGCGCAGCACGCCCTCGGTGTCGAAGGCGCCCTCGGCGTCGCGCCAGCCGTAGGTGCGCACCTTCAGCCCGGCGGCCTCCAGGATGGGCCGGTGGTTGACGTAGGCGGGGTCGCTGATCCACACCGTGGTGCCCGGTCGGGTCCGGCAGATCAGGTCGGCCAGCAGGCGCAGGGCCCCGGAGCCGGCGACGGTCTGCACGGCGGCGGCCCGGTCCGCGGGGCCACCGGCGCCCAGGACCATCGTCAGCAGGGCCCGGTTGAAGGCGGTGTTGCCGGACAGGCCCCGGTACTCCTTGGAGGCGGAGCGCTCCGCCAGCCGGATCTCGGCCTCCCGTACGGCGGCCATGACGGGGGTGCGGCCCGACTCGTCGCGGTAGACGCCGAGGACGAGGTTGAGGCGTTCGGGGCGCTCGTCGGCGCCGAACTCGTCGGTGAGGACCCACAGCGGATCGGCGGGCGGCGGCGGGAGGAGCTCAAGCATCTGCGGGAACCTTGTGTCGTGGGCGGCGGTTGGCGAGGACGACGCCGGTGGTGATGAGGGGGACGCCGACGAGGACGGCGACGGTCGGCGACTCGCCGAGCACGGGGATGGCGAGCAGGACGACGGCGACGGGGCTGAGGCTGCCGACGACGGAGCTGCGTTCGGCGCCCAGCCGGCGGATGGCGAAGGCGTACAGCAGACCGGCGCACAGGCCGACCCCGAGGCCCTGGACGACGAGGAACGTCACGATGTCCGAGCCGGCGGCGTGCGCGAGGCCGGTCGGGAGCACCCCGGTCAGGACGAGGATCCCGATGATCGCGAAGGAGGGCAGGCACAGCAGGCCGATCGACCCGACGGGGTCGAGGTCGACCTCCTTGAGCCCGACGGTGTACAGCGCCCACAGTCCGCTGGCGACCAGCAGGATCCCGGAGCCGGCCAGCACGTCGGTGTCCACGGGGACCACGTAGCGCCAGACGAGGGCGGCCACGCCCGCCGCGATCAGTACCAGCCCGGCCGCCTGCGTGCCGCGGGGCACGCTGCGTCCGCGGGCGATCATGAGCGCGGAGACGAAGAGCGGGACCATTCCGGGGACGATCGAGCCGACGAACGCGGCGGAGGTCAGGGCCCCGCCGTGCATCGCCGCGAGGAAGAAGGGCACCCCGGCGCCGCACACGATCTTCATCGCGGCGCCCGGCCGGACCGCCGCGATGCGGTGCCTGCGCCGCCACAGGGCGGGGGCCAGCACGACGAGCGGGACGCCGAAGCGGAGCAGTGCGGCGTCGGCCGGCAGCAGGGAGGAGGCGCTCAGCGCACGGGCGCTGAGCGCGAAGGCGGCCCAGATCGCCACGGTGACCAGCAGGGCGGCCATGCCCCGGGTCTGCGGGGAGAGCCGGAGACGGCCGGCCGTCGCGGGGTGTGCGGCGGCGGCCGTGGTGTCGATGGCGACCAAGGGTGGCGGCTCCAGCTTCGGGCTCACGCGTACGGGATTCCGTACACCGCAACGCTAGGGCCTGGGCCGGGGCAGTCGATTGCCAGTTCTGCCGCCCGCACATACGTTTGGGGCAGAATCTGCCAAGGAGTGGCCATGGACGCAGTCGATCTGCAGATCATCCGGGAATTGCAGGCCGACGGACGGCTGTCGAACCAGGACCTCGCCGACCGCGTGCGCCTCTCCCCCTCGCCCTGCCTGCGCCGGGTCCGGCGGCTGGAGGAGGCGGGCCTGATCCGCGGCTACACGGCCATGGTCGACCAGGTCGCCTTCGGACTGCCGATCACCGTCTTCGTCCGGATCCGGCTGGAGCGCCACACGGCGGACGCGGTCCGCGCCTTCGAGGAGCACGTCCACGTCATCGAGCACATCCAGGACTGCTACCTGATGGCGGGCAGCAGCGACTACCTGCTCCGGATCGTCATCGAGGACCTGGAGGCGTACGAGTCGCTGGTGCGCGACCGGATCCACGCCATCCCCGGCATCGCCTCGATCGAGTCGAGCTTCGCCTACGGCAGCGTGAAGCAGTCCCGGACCTACCCGCGGCCCACCCCGGGCGCCTCCGCGCGCCGCCTCTGAGAGGCGCCCGGCGATCCGGGCCACCCGACTCGCCCCGAGCGGGCCGCCCTTCGGCGGTCCGCTCACCGGCATGCCCGCGATGCGCCGTCGCACCCTACCCACGAGTACCGCATTTGCAAGGCAATTTCATGGAATCGGCCTTACCTGCACGCTTATCTGGCTGATACATTCCGCAAGCGCAATCCGCAGCCTCCCGTCCGGGGCACCACCACCTCCGAATGAGGGAAGTCCATGCGAAAGATGCTCCTGCGTCGCCCTGTCGCCGGAAGGGCCCTGGTCCTCGGCGCCCTGCTGGCCCTGGCCGTACCCGGCTCCGCCTACGCCAACACGGTCGGCGTGACGGTCAAGACCCCCGGCGCCACCTCCGGCCCCGGATCCGCGTTCTCCGAGATCTCGACCAACGCCCACTGCAGCAGCGGCCTGATCTCCGGCGGCGGGATCAACCAGGCCATCGGCACCGGCACTTCGTCGAACGGCAACAAGATCAACGGCACCTCGCCGAGCCCCGACGGCAGCACCGAGTACACCGGCTCCACCGGGGTCGTCGGCACCGACGTGGCCTACTGGCTCGGCATCGGCGGCAGCGGCGGCGCGGTGAACGCCTCGTTCTCCAGCACCCCGTACGCCATGTGCTTCACCAGCAACCTGATCAACCACACCCAGGTGGTCATGAACAAGGTCGCCGGACCCACCACCGCTTCGACGGTGGGCCTGGTCACCGCGACCTGTCCGGCCAACACCCGGCTGCTCGGCGGCGGAGCCCGCATCACCCCGGCCTCCATCGGCAGCCTGAAGCCGATCGCGAGCTTCCCCACCTTCAACGACTCCGCGCACGGCTACGGGCAGAAGGCCGCGGCCGACGGTGAGACCAACCCCGACTCCTGGAGCGCCGTCGGCTGGAACGGCGGCGGTGGCGACAGCGGCAACACCACCTATGCGTACGCCATCTGCAGCGGCAACAACATCGACATCAGCGGTACGACCGTGAAGGTGCGGTTCAGCGAGGTGAGCGGCCCGACCGCGGGCACCGCCGGTCTGACCGCCGGCGTCGGCTGCGGCCAGAACGACGGGAAGCTCGTCAGCGGCGGCGCCGCGATCAGCGGCGGATCCGTCACCACCACGAACTTCACCGGTCCGGGCTCCCCTGGCGACCACCTCAACGGCAGCTATCCCAGCGACTCCGGCGGCAACCCGGTCTCGGACGGCACCACCACGGCCTCGTACTGGTCGGCCTTCTCCCACACCGGCGCGCCCTCCTCGCCGAACACCTACACCGACGTCTGGGCGCTGTGCGCCAACGACGGCGTCTGAGCCTTCTTCCTCCGGCACCCCAGGTGCCCCATGTGTCTTCGTTTGGACCCCAGTTGAACCTCTTCAGATCCAAGTCAGTGATGGCGGCCGGCGCGACCGGTCTCCTGGCGGCCATCCTCGCCGCCCTCCCCGCGAACGCCGACGAGGCGGCCCCGGCCTCCCCCTGCGGAGCCGGCGGGGTCTTCACCACCGCGGCACCCACCTGCACCTACTCCGCCGTCGGCACGGACACCTTCACCGTGCCGGCGGGGGTGACCTCGGTGACGGTCGACCTCTTCGGCGCCGAGGGCGGCAGTGCGGCGGGCTACGTCAGCCCCTCACCCCCGAACGACGGCGCGCCCGGCGGCCTGGGCGGCGAGACCCGCGCGGACCTGGCCGTCACGCCCGGCCAGACCCTCCAGCTCACCGTCGGCGGGGTCGGCAGCTCGGGTACCGCCCGCAAGGGCGAGTTCGCCCGTCCCGGCGGCACCGGCCACGGCTCCGGCGGCGGCGGCTCCCACGGCGGCGGCGGCTCCGGCGGCGGCGGCACCGACCTGCGTACGGGTGCCTTCGACGGGACCGACCGGGTCCTCGTCGCCGGCGGCGGAGGCGGCGCGGGCAACGGCGGACCGCTGCTACGCGGCGGCCACGGCGGCGGCCCGGAAGCCGACCCCGGCCAGGGCAGTGGCCTCGACGGCTCCGGCCTCGCGGGCGGCGGCGGAACCCAGTCGGCCCACGGGGCGGGCGGCCCCCGCAACAACACCGTCGGCGCTCCCGGCGCCCCGGGCAGCGACATCGACTCGTGGGGCAGCAAGCCCAACCCCGGCAGCGGCGGCTCCGGCGGGAACGGCGGTGCCGGCGGCTCCGGCGGCGGCGGCGGTGGCGGCGGGTACTTCGCGGGCGGCGGCGGCTCCGGCGGCGGCCGTTCCGGACCCGGCGCCCCCGGCAACATCCCCGCGGCCGGCGGCGGTGGTGGCAGCAGCTACGCGGCCCCGACGGCCACCGGCGTCTCCCTCCTCAAGGGCGTCAACCGCGGCAACGGCAAGGCGATCGTGACGTTCCGGTACGGAGCCTCGGTCACCGTGGCCGCGGACACGACGGAACCCCTGTTCGGCCACGAGGTCGCCTTCACCGCCACCGTCGACCCGGCGAACCCGGGCGCGCCCGCCCCGACCGGCAAGGTCGTGTTCTCCGACGGGGCGACCCGCCTGGCGAGCGTGCCGCTCGACGAGGGACGCGCGATCTTCCGTACGTCCGCCTTCCAGCCCGGCTCCCACGCGATCACCGCGGCGTACGAGGGCGACGGCAGCCACACACCCGCCACGACCGCGGCTCCCACCGGCGTCACGGTCGGCTTCAGCGAGCCCTGCATCACCACGGCCCACGTCGGCGCCCTGACCGTCGCCGAGGGGCAGGCGCTCTGCATCGCCTCCGGCGGCAGCCAGACCGGTCCGGTCACGGTCCGGCCCGGCGGCTCGCTGGCCGTCTCCGACGCCCGGATCGCCGGTCCGTTCTCCTCCGAGGGCGCCGCCGCACTGACGGTGTGCCGGTCCGGGCTGACCGGGCCGGTCACCGTCAAGGGCAGCGCCGGCTACGTCCTGTTCGGCTCCGACCGTGAAACGGCGGCCTGCGCCGGCAACACCGTCAACGGCCCGCTGACCTTCGAGGGCAACACCGGCGGCCTGGCCGCATCGGCCACGACCGTCACCGGCACGGTCCGGATCGACGGCAACAGCGGCAGCGGCCTCCTCCCCGAGGACGCCGTCCCGGCCTTCCGTGCCAACCGGGTCACCGGTCCGCTGCGCTGCGAGGGCAACGCACCGTCCCTCGACCACACGGGCACCCAGGTCCAGGGTCCCCGGACGGGACAGTGCCGCTGACCGTCACCCCGTCCTGACGGCGCCCGGCGCTGGGCGTTCACTTCTCGCCCAGCGCCACCAGGCCGTTCGTGCCCGCGCCGTACACCCGGTCGGCGCCCGCCCAGACGGGGACCGAGCCGTACGTCAGGGCGGGGTTCAGCCCGTACGTCCAACGGGCCTTGCCGTCCTCGGCGTTCAGGGCCCACAGGTGGCCGCCGGAGTTGAGGTAGACGGTGTCGTCCGCGCTCAGGAGGGTGAGGGTGCCGGAGATCTGGTGCTCGATGTTGCCCGCCCAGCGGACGGCACCGGTGGCGGCGTCGAAGGCGTAGACGACGATGCCGATGGTGGCGAGGCCCTCGATGGCCTGCATCCCGGCGACGGCGACCGGGCTGCCCATGCCCGCGGCGTAGACGGTCTTCCCGTCCGGGGCCGCCACCACGGTCCCGAAGAGGGTCTTGGGAGCTCGCCAGCCGATCTGGCCGTTGGCCTGGTCGATGGCGTACAGCCCGTCGGTCATGTGGAGGAAGTAGCCGCCGGCGGAGGAGTGCGGCCCGTCGTTCAGCCGGCCCCTGGCGTCGTGCACCATCTGGTCGATCGTCGTCGCGCCGGCGCCCGGAGAGGGCTGCTCCCAGACGACCTTCCCCTCGCCGGCCGTCTCGATGCCCGCGATCTTGGCAGGGCTGCCGTCACTGTTGGCCGTCACCCACATCAGCCGCGTCCCGGAGGACGGTAGGAACGCCCTGCCCTGGCTGTACTTCACGTCCGGGTCCGAGAGCCGTACCTTCCAGGTGACCTTCCGCTCGGCCGGGTCCACCGCCCAGATCGTGGGTCCGCTCCGGAAGTCGAAGCGCTTCGACGGTTCGGCGGAGGGGTTCACGGTGGTGTACGACGCCGTGCCGGTGACGTAGACCTTCCCGCCGAGCATGCCCAGCACCGACACGCCGACCGCTGTCTCGGCCGGCACGAGCGACGACTGCTGGGGGTTCAGGGACAGGGTCCAGGCGTCCGCGCCGGTGTCGAGACGGATGGCCCGCAGGACCGACTCCCGTCCGCTCGCACCGCCGGTCACCACGGTGTACGCCGTACCGTCGGCGACGGTCGCGACGAGGGTCGCGAGACCTGCGAGCGGCCCCTCGGAGGTGAGGGCCACCGGACCCCAGACGGGAAGACCGGTCCGGCCGACGGCCCAGACGTTCTTGGCGCTGAGTGCGAGGACCGTCTCGCCCTCGCCGGTGATCTGCACGAGCGGCTCGGTGACCGGCGCCGTCCACAACGGGGTCGCCGTCACGTCGGTTCCGAGCGGGCGCGCCGGGTCGGTCACGCCGTGCCCGGACTTCTTCGCGTCACCCGGCCCGGCGGAACGGTCGCGGGTGAGCCACAGCCCCAGCCCCGTACCGCCGCCCGCCAGCGCCACGGCTCCGCCGGCCACGCCGAACAGCAGGGCACGGCGGCTCGGTCGGCCCGGTTCGGCGTCCTCCGGGCCTGACTTCGGGCCGGACGGCGTCCCCGGCGCGTCCGCTGTTCCCGACGTTCCCGATGTTCCCGACGCTCCCGACGCTCCCGACGCTCCCGACGGCGATTGCGGCGGCGGCCCGGGCGGGAAGGACGGGAGCGGCCGCGAGAGGGACGGGCCCGGAGGTGCGGGCGACGGGGCCACCTCGGGTGCCATGACCGCCGCGGCCGCCTCGATGGCCGCCGTCAGGACGGGAGGCAGCCAGGCTCCCACGGGGGGCGTGGCCGCGCCCCCTGCGACGTACTCGACGACCTCGCGCGGGGTGGGCCGGTCGGCGGGGTCCTTCGAAAGGCAGCCGGCGACCAGGGGCCGCAGGTCCTCCGGGACCGCCGACAGGTCAGGTTCCTCCCGCACCACCCGCTCCAGGACGTCCACGTTCCGCCCGCCGTCGAACGGCCCCACGCCGCGCGCGGCGAAGGCGAGGGTCGTCCCGAGCGAGAAGACGTCGCTCGCCGGACCGACCCGGCCGGCCGTGGCCTGTTCCGGCGACATGTACCCCGGGGTCCCCAGGACGGTGCCGGCCGCCGTGAGGACGGTCCCGTCCACGGACCTCGCGATCCCGAAGTCGATGACGTGCGGGCCGTCGAGGGCGAGCAGCACGTTGCCCGGCTTGAGGTCCCGGTGGGTCAGGCCCGCCGCGTGGATCGACTCCAGCGCCTCGGCGATCCCGGCGGCGAGCGCCCGTAACGCGGTCCGCGGCAACGGGCCCGCGAGGGCCACGGCCCGGCCGAGCGGGACGCCCGGGACGTACGCGGTCGCCATCCAGGGCGCCGGGCCGTCGGGGTCCGCGTCGACGACGGGGGCCGTGAAGGCGCCGGAGACGGCCCGCGCGGCCGTCACCTCGGCGCGGAACCTGGCCCGGAAGCCCGGGTCGGCCGCCAGCTCCGGCCTTACCAGTTTCACGGCGACGGTCCGGCCCCCGGGCGAGCGCCCGAGGTACACGGCGCCCATGCCACCGGCGCCCAGCCTGCCGAGGAGGGTGTACGGGCCGACCCGGGGCGGATCCGAGGGGCCGAGCGGCTCCAACGGCTCCGGCGGATGCGGCGGATGCGGCGGATGCGGCGACTGTGGCGGGTTCGTCATCAGGATCCGTTCGCGTGCAGGACGGCGACCGTCGTCGTGTTCGGATTCGTGAGGCAGAGCCGGCCGTCACCGGCGCTCCAGCCCAGGCTGAAGGGATCGATCCCCTTCCAGCCGGAGTACTTCCAGCGTGGTCTGCCGTTCGACGCGTCGAAGGCCCGGAGCACGCAGTCCGCTCCCATCCGGTACACGTTGCCGTCGGCGTACAGCAGCCGGGCGCCGAGCCGGGCCGAGCCGGTTTCGTCGGGCGGGAGCGGCGTCCGCCACCTGGTCCTGCCGCTCGCGGCTTCCGAGGCGGCCAGCGAGAGGCCGCCGTCCTCGTCACGCCACAGGGCGTAGACGACGGTGCCCTGCTCGTCGGTGGCGATGCCGTCGTCCTGGGCCGTGGGCACGCCCGGCTCGGCTCCCGGCACCTGCCACGCCTGCCCGCCCGTCGCCGGGTCCAGGGCGGTCATCACGCCCCGGGAGTCGATGAGGACGGCGTACCGCGCGGTGGTGGCGAGCGCGCCCGTCCTGACCTCCTTCGACCAGGCCGCGGCCCCCTTCGCGTCGAGCGCGGCCAGCCGGTCGATGCCCGCGTACAGGACGCCGTCCCCGGAGTACGGCAGGGCCTGTAGGAGCGGGCGGGAATCCGCCGCGCGGTACCAGGCGGTGGCACGGGATCCGAGGTCCAGTGCCCACACGCCGTATCCCTCGGCGGGGGAACTGCCCGGCTTCTGGGAGATCGTGTAGGCGCGGCCCCCGCGCACTCCGCAGAAGTCGGCGACCCCCGAGCCCTCCGCCTCCTTCAGGACGGCGGTCCAGGGGTCCTCTCCGTCGGCCATCCCGATGCCGAGGACGGCGGTCCTGGGGGCCGCCCCGGCCGCACTCGGGACCGCCGCGCCCACGTGGAGGCGCCCGCCGTCCACCGCGGCGACGTTCGTCGGGTTCGGTCCGGTGACGGAGAAGACGAGGCCGTGATCGTCGCCGTTGACCGTCCACTTGGTATGGCCCTGGCCGTCGAGTCCCCACATCCGACGCAGCGACACGCAGGCGACGGTGCCGTTCGCCGAGAGCACCTGGGGGCACGCGGCGGGCAGGCGCACCTGCCATCCCAGCTTCGCCTCGATGACCTCGTTCCCGGAGGGGCGTCGCGTGCCGGAGACCGCGGCCCGCTCGGGCGTCTCCGGGGTCAGCGCCCGGACCGCTCCCCCGGCCGCACCGGCGAGGAGGGCGCCGCCCGCCAGCCCCAGGAGCAGTTTGCGGCGGCTCGGGCCCCGGCCGTCCTCCGGGGGGCCCGGCCGGGCGCCGGATCCACCCGGAAGGACTTCGGTCGGGCCGGTGAGCTGCAGGGTCTGCGCGGGTGCGGGCAACGCCGTGAGGGCCGCCCGCAGCGCGAGGACGTCCGCCGCCACCGGCCCCGGCAGCCAGCCCTGCGCACCGGGCGCGGACCGGTCCGCCCGGGCGACGTGGGAGACGATCTCGTCCGGGGCGGGGCGGTCGGCGGGCTCCTTGGCCAGGCAGTGCTCGATCAGCGGTCTCAGGCCCTCGGGCAGGGCGGACAGGTCCGGCTCGGTGTGGACCACCCGGTACAGGACGGCCGCCCCGGCCCCGTCGCCGAAGGGGCTCGTGCCGCTCGCCGCGAACGCGACCGTGGCACCGAGGGAGAAGACGTCGCTCGCCGGGGTGAGCCGGCGCCCCGTCGCCTGCTCCGGGGACATGTAGGGCGCCGAGCCGATGACGGAGCCGGTCGAGGTGAGTGCCGTGCCCTCGGCGGCGCGGGCGATGCCGAAGTCGATGACGTGCGGGCCGTCCAGGGCCAGCAGGACGTTCGCCGGCTTCAGGTCCCGGTGGATCACCCCGGCGCCGTGCACCGACACCAGCGCCTCGGCGAGGCCGGCCGTCAACATCTCCAGCGCGGCCCCGGGCAGCGGTCCGTGCGCGGCGGCCACCCGCCGCAGGGAGAGGCCCACGACGAACGCCGTTGCCATCCAGGGGATTTCGGCGTCCGGGTCGGCGTCCACCACGGGGGCCGTGAACGCCCCCGACACCCGCCTGGCCGCCGCCACCTCGCGCCGGAAGCGGTCTCGGAACTCGGTGTCCCCGGCCAGTTCGGGCCGTACGGCCTTCACCGCGACGGTCCGGCCGCCCGCCGATCGTCCGAGATACACCGTGCCCATCCCGCCCGACCCCAGCCGGCCGGCCAGCGCGTAGGGCCCGATGCGCAACGGATCGGCGGCGCCGAGTTGTTCCATCAGTCGATCCCCTCCCCCTGAGGGCCTCAGGCTACGACGGCCGTGCCGTGGATCACTCGGCGTCGGGATGACCAATTCCCGCTTCTCCACACCGTGAACACAGACGGGCGGGGGTGGACAGGAGCGGGCGGGAGGGGAGGACCACGGGCGGGATCACCCCGCGGCGGCCTCGAAGGCCGCGTACGCCGCCGCGTCGAAGAGGACGAACCGCACTTCCTCCACCCGGGTGTTCGCCGCGCGGACCGTTGCGACGGCGATGCGCGCCCCGTCGTCCATGGGCCAGCCGTAGATGCCGGTGGAGATGGCGGGGAAGGCGACCGTACGCGCCCCCAGTTCGTCCGCGACGCGCAGGGATTCGCGGTAGCAGGAGGCGAGCAGCTCCGAGCGGTCCTGCTCCTTCGACCAGACCGGGCCGACGGTGTGGATGACGTGGGCGGCCGGGAGCCGGCCCGCGGTGGTGGCGACTGCCTTGCCCGTCGGCAGGCCCTTGCCGTAGTGCGAGCGGCGCAGGTCCTCGCAGGCCGCGAGGATCTCCGGGCCGCCGCGGCGGTGGATGGCGCCGTCGACTCCGCCGCCTCCGAGGAGGGAGGAGTTCGCGGCGTTGACGATCGCGTCCGCCTGCTGGGTGGTGATGTCCCCCTGGACCAGGGTCACCTGCACCATGATCGCGCCTTTCTCGAATCGTTCGCGGGGCTCAGGACGTGGCGCGCAGCCTGCGCCAGACCGCCTTGGCCGCGTTGTGGCCGGACATCCCGTGCACTCCCGGTCCCGGAGGGGTGGCCGAGGAGCACAGGAAGACCGCCGGGTGGGCCGTCGTGTACGGGCTGAGGGAGAGCTTGGGCCGCAGTAGGAGCCGGAGTCCGGCGGCGGAGCCACAGGCGATGTCGCCGCCGACGTAGTTGGGATTGCGGGCGGCGAGCTGCGGCGGGCCGGCCGTGGCACGGGCCAGCACCAGATCGCGGAAGCCCGGGGCGAAGCGCTCCAGTTGGCGTTCGACGGCTTCGGTGAGGTCGCCCTCCCAGCCCGCCGGGACGTGTCCGTACGCCCAGAACACGTGCTTGCCGTCGGGTGCCCGGCTCGGGTCGACGAGGCTGGGCTGCGAGGTGATGAGGAAGGGGTTGCGGGGGGCCCGGCCGCCCGAGACGAGTTGCAGGGCCGCGTCGATGTCCCGGCTGCCCGGGCCGATCTGGACGGTGCCGGCGCGGCGCGCCTCCCGCGCGGTCCACGGCACGGGGCCGTCGAGCGCGTAGTCGATCTTGAACACGGAGGCGCCGTACTTGTAGCCGTCGTACGCGCGCCCCAGGCGGGCGATCCGGGCCAGCGCGGTCGGCGAGGTGTCGAACACGTACGCCCGGGCGGGCGGGAGGTCGTCGAGCCGTTTCACCTCGAAACCGGTGTGGATCGTGCCGCCCAGGTCGCGCAGGTACGCGGCGAGCCCGTCGGAGATCGACTGCGAGCCGCCGCGCGGCATCGGCCAGCCGTTCGCGTGCGCGGCGAGGGCGAAGACCATGCCGACGGCGCCGGTGGCGATCCCGCCGAGCGGGGCGATGACGTGCGCGACGAGCCCGGCGAGCAAGGCCCGCGCCCGGTCGTCGTGGAAGCGGCTCAGCAGCCAGGTGGCGGGCGGCAGCCCGACCAGCCCGAACCGGGCGAGGGTGAGCGGGTCGCGGGGCAGCGCCGTGTTCGGCAGCGACATGAAGTCCCGGGCGAGGGTGTCCCACTTGCCGAGGAAGGGTTCGACGAGGCGTCGGTACGTACCCGCGTCGCGCGGCCCGAAGGACGCGGCCGTCTCCGCGACCGAGCGGGACAGCACGGCGGCCGTGCCGTCGTCGAACGGGTGCGCCATGGGCAGGGGGGCGTGCAACCACTCCAGCCCGTACCGCTTCAGCGGCATCGTCGCGAAGACCGGCGAGCCGACGCCGAGCGGGTGGACCGCCGAGCAGGGGTCGTGCCGGAAGCCGGGGAGGGTCAGCTCTTCGGTCCGGGCCCCGCCGCCGACCGTCTCACCGGCTTCGAAGACGGCCACCGAGAAGCCGCGCCGGGCCAGTTCCACGGCGGCCGTCAGCCCGTTGGGCCCCGCCCCCACCACGACCGCATCGAGAATCGACGGCACTTGCGACTCCTTCGTCCGGCGGCTCCTGCGCCTCCAGGATATTGCGCCCGCACCGACCGCCGGGACTGCGGCGGACTCCGCGGACGGTGTGCCTGACGGCTATCGCGTGCGCAGCAGGTCCCGGACGCGGACGGTGGTGGCCTCGTCGCGGCCGACCGCGAAGGGCAGCGCGTTGTCCCGGTCCACCCGGAAGGGGACCCCGTCGACGGTGCTGTGCGTGCCGCCCGCCTCGGTGACCAGCAGCAGACCGGCCGCGTGGTCCCAGGCCGAGGGCCAGGTGAAGGCCAGGGCGTCCATTTCGCCGCGGGCCACCTTCAGGTACTCCAGGCCCGCCGAACCGCACGGCCGGGCCGCGACCCCGGGCACGTCCAGCCGGGAGAGGATCCGCTTGTGCTCGTCGGAGGTGTACAGCGGGTGGGCCATGGCGACGCGCAGCTCGGCGCCCGGTTCGGGCGAACCACTGTGGATCGGCTCGCCGTTGACGTACGAACCCTCCCCGCGCACGGCGGTGGCCAGCTCGTCCAGGGCGGGGGCGAAGGTCCAGGAGGCGAGGATCTCGCCGTGGTGGGCGAGCGCGACCAGGGTGCAGAAGGCGGGGTCTCCCTCGACGAACTGCCGGGTGCCGTCGACCGGGTCCACGATCCACACGGGGGCGTCCTCGCGCAGCGCCCCGTAGACGCCCGGGTCGGCGTGCACGGCTTCCTCGCCGACCACGACGGAGCCGGGCAGGAGCCGGGTGAGGGAGGCCGTCAGGTGCTCCTCGGCCTTCCGGTCGGCCACGGTGACCAGGTCGTGCGGGCCGCTCTTCTGGTCGACCTCGTGCTCGGCCAACTGCCGGAACCTCGGCATGATCTCGACCGCCGCCGCCTTGCGGACGGCTTCTTCCACATCGGACAGGCCCTTGGCCAGGAACTCATTGATCATGCCCCCAGCAAAGCACGCCCGGACGACAATCCCCACCGCCGGTTCGGGCAGCGGCCCGGACACCGGGTGTACTCCCGGTGAACCGGCCCGCCCGGCCCCGCCGTGTCGTTTCGTACCCGGAGCCGGGGGCAGACGCTCCGTGCCGACCGGGCCCGCCGGCGGCTGTTCGACCTCGCCACCGGGGCTTTCTCGGCCCAGCTGCGCATTCCGCCCGACGAGGCCGCGGACCACTTGTGCACTTGGCGGTGTCCACGGGGCTCGGGGCCGTGGACACCGCCGCCGACATCGTCAACGCCGCCACCGGCGGTCATGTCGTCGAGGCCCCCGAAGAGCAGCCCGGCGCCCGGTCCGAGGCGCGCCGGGCCCGTCGCGGCATGGCTGGCGCCCTGGCCTCGGACAGTGCCGGTGCGCCCCTGGACACCCTGCTGGAGGGCGGTCTCGGCCCGCTCGGCGTGCGCGCGGTCCTCCTGTGGCCGCGCATGGCGCACGTGAAGGTGCCGGCCCTGGCCAGGGAGCGGGCCGCGGTGGTGTGGGACACCGTCGACACGAGCCCGGTGCCGGCTCCGGGATCTCACCGCCCGCGTCCACCCGGATCCGCTGGGTGAGGTCGCCGCGTCCCACGGCCGTCGCCACCTGGGAGATGTTGCGCACCTGCGAGGTCAGGTTGTCGGCCATGCTGTTCACGCCCGTGGTGAGCCCGATCCAGACGCCGCCGGTGCGCGGGACCCGGGCGTGTCCGCCGAGCAGTCCCCGTCCACCGACCTCTGGGCGACACGGGTGACCTCGGAGGCGACCAGGGACAAGCGCTCGACCATGCGGTCGTAGACGGCCGCGATCTCGCCGGGCAGGCCTTCGGCGTCGTCCGGCAGCCGGGCGGTGAGGTCCCCGTCATGGACGGCGGTGAGGCTCGCGAGCAGCCTTTCCAGGATCCGATCGGAATCGGTCATGTGTGACCTCGCTGCATCCACCGTCCCACGCGGACGGGTCGAACCGTCCTGAGGCGGGTATATCCCCCTGGAAGGCCACGACGGCCCCGATGCGCCGGGCAGGCGCCGGAACCGATCCGTCGGAGGATCCCCATGTCACCCAGTTCCCGCGGCACCGCGGAGCCCGTCCATACCGTGTGCGGCGCCACCGCGCCGGACATCCCGGAGGATCCGCTCGGAGTGAGCACCTCCGAGGCCCGGACCTTGTCGGTCTCGCTGTTCCGGCGGCTGAACGAACTCACCGAGGGCACCGCCGAGTACTCGTACGTGCGCAACACGCTCGTGGAACTCAACCTCAGCCTGGTGAAGTACGCCGCCCGACGGTTCCGGGGCCGCAGCGAGCCTCTGGAGGACATCGTCCAGGTCGGCACGATCGGCCTGATCAAGGCCATCAACCGGTACGACGTCGAACGCGGCGTCGAGTTCGCGACGTTCGCACTGCCCACCGTCGTCGGCGAGATGAAGAGGTTCTTCCGCGACACCTCGTGGGCCGTGAAGGTTCCCCGGCGCATGCAGGAGCTGCGGCTCGACATCGCCAAGGCGCACGACGCGCTGGAGCAGAGGCTGGGCCGGCAGCCCACCGACCACGAGCTCGCGGAGCGCCTGGGCATCGACGACACCTCCGTGGTCGAGGGGCGCCGGGCCGCCAACGGATACACGGCGGGGTCCTTCGACCGGCCCGCCGGGGACGAGCCGGAGGGCGGCACGGCGCCGCACTCGCTCGGGGTCGAGGAGCCCGCGTACGACCTGATCGAAAGCCTGGAGTCCCTCAAGCCGCTCGTCGCCGAGCTCGGCGAACGCGACCGGCTGATCCTCTCGCTGCGGTTCGGCGAGGACCTCACCCAGGCGGAGATCGGCGACCGGCTCGGCGTCTCCCAGATGCAGGTCTCCCGGCTGCTGGGCCGGATCATGACGACGCTGCGGACGGGGCTGCTGACCGACGAGCCCGAGGCGGAGCCGCAGCGGTAGGGTCCCGGATCAGGCGTCACTCGTCATCTCCCGGTACTGACGTCAGGCGTCACCGGTCGCGCGTCACCGGTCGCGGGTACGGAGACCTCGAGCCAGACGCACTTCCCGCCGTCCAGAGGCTCCGCGCCCCAGCGCCGCGCCAGCCGTTCCACGATGAGCAGTCCGTGTCCGCCGGGCCGGGCGGGGTGGGTGTTGCGCCGGCGCACCGGGAGCACGGAACTCCGGTCGGTCACTTCGATGCGCAGGCCGTCACCGGTCCGCAGGAGCGCCAGCGAAACGGGCCCACCGCCGTGCAGGCGGGCGTTGGCCACCAGCTCGGACACCAGGAGCAGCACGTCCTCGGCGTATTCGGCGGCGTCCTCGTCATCGTCCGGGACCGGCAGCCACTCCCAGTCGGTCAGGGCGCTCCGGGTGAAGTCGAGGCATCGTGTGACGACGTTGTCGTCGTCGGGGCCCAGCACGAAGACCCGACTCCGTTCCGGTGAACGGCGCTCGCTCATGGTGCGCCTCCGCTAGTGGTGCCGCGGACGTCCTGCCAGTGCCTCGCCGACGTCGGCGTACACGGAGAAGATCTCATCCACTCCGGTGATGCGGAACATGCGCTGGACCGGCCGGCGCAGGCCCACGATCTCGATCGTGTTCCCGGCCTTCTCGGCCGTGAGCCGGCCTTGCAGCAGGACGTTCAGCCCCGTCGAATCGCAGAAGCCCACGTCGGAGAAGTCCACCAGCACGCGATCGCCGCCTTCGGCGGGAGCGTCCCCCAGCGCCTGCCGCAGGGGCTCGGCCGTGTCATGGTCCAGCTCGCCACCGAGTTTGAGCACGGTGGCCCCGGGCACCTGTCTCACCTCGACGGTGAACCGGTCGCCCTCCGCTGTGGAATCCATGGGGACCCCCTTCCACGTGTGGCTTCACGAGGCGCCTACCCGGGCCCGGGGCTCGCATTCGCTCCGGGCCCGGGCTCCTCGCGGCAGGGCGCGCGACGGACCGGCTGGTGGGGTCGGGTTGGTCAGTCGCGCAGCTCCGGGATGACGTGCTGCCCGTACGCGTCGATCGTCGCCTCCTTCGCGTCGTGCATGTCGTAGACCGCGAACTGGTCGACGCCGAGGTCGCGCAGGGCCCGCAGCTTCTCGATGTGGGCCTCGGCCGGGCCCAGCAGGCAGAAGCGGTCGACGATCTCGTCCGGGACGAAGTCGGTGGATGGGTTCCCGGCGCGGCCGTGGTGGCTGTAGTCGTAGCCCTCGCGGGCCTTGATGTACTCGGTGAGCTCGTCGGGGACCATCGAGGAGTGCTCTCCGTAGCGGCCGACGAGGTCGGCGACGTGGTTGCCGACCATCCCGCCGAACCAGCGGCACTGGTCGCGGGCGTGCGCGAGGTCCTCGCTCACGTAGGCGGGGGCCGCCACGCAGATGGTGATGGCGTCCGGGTCCCTGCCCGCGTCGACCGCCGCCTGCCGGACCGACTTCACCATCCACTCGGTGAGGTAGAGGTCGGCGAGCTGGAGGATGAAGCCGTCCGCCTTCTGACCGGCCAGGGCGAGGGCCTTGGGCCCGTACGCAGCCATCCAGACGGGCAGCTTGCCGTCCCGGATCCAGGGGATCCGGATGGGGTTGCCGTCGACGACGGCCTCGCGGCCCTCGGCCAGGTCCCGGATGACGTCGATGGCCTCGCCGAGCCTGGCCAGGGTGTTGGGCTTGCGCCCGGCGACCCGCATCGCCGAGTCGCCGCGCCCGATCCCGCAGACGGTGCGGTTGCCGAACATGTCGTTGAGGGTGGCGAAGGTGGAGGCGGTGACCTCCCAGGTTCGGGTGCCGGGGTTGGTGACCATGGGGCCGACGTGGAGCTTGCGGGTGTGCTCCAGGATCTGGCTGTAGATGGTGAACGGTTCCTGCCACAGCACGGCGGAGTCGAAGGTCCAGCCGTAGCGGAAGCCGTTGCGCTCGGCGCGGCGCATGAGGCTGACCACCTGCGAGGCGGGCGGATCGGTTTGCAGGACGAGGCCGAAGTCCATGGGGTGGCTCCTTGCGGGTCCGAGCGGCTTACAGGTACTGACAGGTGGAGCGGGGGATGTACGCCCCGTGGCCGGCCCGGCCGGTGAACTCGCGCCGGTCGATGACGAGTTCGCCGCGCGAGAGGACGGTGTCGACGCGTCCGGTGATCCGTTTGCCCTCGTACGCCGAGTAGTCCACGTTCATGTGGTGGGTCTCGGCGGAGATGACCTGCTCGGCGTGCGGATCGTAGAGGACGATGTCGGCGTCGGAGCCCGGCGCGATGGTGCCCTTCTGGGGGTAGAGGCCGAACATCCGGGCCGGGGTCGCGCAGGCGATCTCGATCCAGCGGCGGCGGCCGATGTGCCCGTCGACGACCGCCTGGTGGAGGAGGTCCATGCGGTTCTCCACCCCCGGCAGCCCGTTGGGGATCTTGGAGAAGTCGCCCCGTCCCAGCTCCTTCTGACCGCGGAAGCAGAACGGACAGTGGTCGGTGGAGACCACCTGGAGGTCGTTCGTGCGCAGGCCGCGCCACAGCGCCGCCTGGTGCTCCCGCGGCCTCAGCGGGGTGGAGCAGACGTACTTGGCGCCCTGGAAATCGGGCTCGGCGAGGTTGTCGGTGGACAGGAACAGGTACTGCGGGCAGGTCTCCCCGAAGACGGGCAGCCCCTTGTCGCGGGCGGCGGCCAGCTCGGCGACGGCCTCTTCCGCCGAGACGTGCACGACGTACAGCGGGGAGCCGGCGACCCGCGCGAGCTGGATCGCGCGGTGGGTGGCCTCGGCCTCCAGGAGCACCTTGCGGACCTCGCCGTGGTGGCGCGGGTCGGTCTCCCCGCGCGCCAGGGCCTGTTCGACGAGGACGTCGATCGCGATGCCGTTCTCCGCGTGCATCATGATCAGCCCGCCGTTGCCGGAGGCCCGTTGCATGGCGCGCAGGATCTGTCCGTCGTCGCTGTAGAAGACGCCGGGGTAGGCCATGAACAGCTTGAAGGAGGTGACCCCCTCCCCGATGAGGAGGTCCATCTCCTTCAGGGTGCCCTCGTTGACGTCCGAGAGGATCATGTGGAAGGCGTAGTCGATCGCGCACTGCCCGTCCGCCTTGGCGTACCAGGCGTCGAGCCCCTCGCGCAGGGCGTGGCCCACGCTCTGCACGGCGAAGTCGACGATGGTGGTGGTGCCGCCCCAGGCGGCGGCCCGGGTGCCCGTCTCGAAGGTGTCCGAGGCGGAGGTCCCGCCGAAGGGCAGCTCCATGTGGGTGTGCGCGTCGACCCCGCCGGGGATGACGTACTTCCCGCTCGCGTCGATCGTACGGTCGGCCGTCCAGGCCTCTGCGGCCGCCGAGCCGTGCGCGGCCAGGGCCGCGACGCGTCCGTCCTCGATCAGGACGTCC
This sequence comes from Streptomyces sp. NPDC002467, assembly GCF_042889825.1. Classification (NCBI taxonomy): domain Bacteria; kingdom Bacillati; phylum Actinomycetota; class Actinomycetes; order Kitasatosporales; family Streptomycetaceae; genus Streptomyces; species Streptomyces sp. NPDC002467. Next base: position 374,293 of record NZ_JBIARJ010000004.1, read on the forward strand.
GCGTGCAGTTCGTCGGCGGCGGTGATGACGAGGCCGCCGCGGATCAGGGTGCGGATGCTCATGTGCGGTGCGTCCCCCTCTACTGGATCCCGTGAACTCGGTGAAGTGCCTGTTCGAGGATGTCGGCGCCCTCTTCCGCCTCGGCGACGGTGAGGGAGAGCGGCGGCGCGATGCGCAGCACGCTGGTGTTGTGGCCGCCGCCCTTGCCGATCAGCAGGCCGGCCTCGCGGGCGGCCTCCTGGACGGCGGTGGCCGCGTCGGGGTCGGCCTGGTCGGTGCCGGGCCGGGTCAACTCCAGGCCGGCCATCAGACCGCGGCCGCGGACCTCCCGCACGGCGGGCACGTGCGCGGAGATCGCCCGCAGCCGCTCCAGGAGCAGGCCGCCGACACGGCGGGCGTTGCCCTGGAGGTCGTGCTCCAGGAGGTACGCGAGATTGGCGACGCCCGCGGCCATGGTGACGGGCGAACCACCGAAGGTGGAGATGGAGTTGGAGTCGACGCAGTTCATGACCTCGGCGCGGGCCACGACCCCGCCGATCGACATGCCGTTGCCGATGCCCTTGGCGAAGGTGAGGATGTCCGGCGGACCGTTCTGGGCGTGGGCCTGCCAGCCCCAGAAGTGTTCGCCGGTACGGCCCCAGCCGGTCTGCACCTCGTCGCTGATCCACAGGATGCCGTGGCGGTCGAGGACCTCGCGGAAGGCCCCGTACAGGCCGTCGGGCGGGGAGGTGAAGCCGCCGACGCCCTGGATCGGCTCGGCGATGAGGGCGGCCACTCCCCCGCGGGCCTGGCCCAGCACGTCCTCCAGGTCCGCGACGGCTGCGGCCGTGAAATCGGCGTCGTCGAGGTGCGCGAGGGGGCCGCGGCCGCGGACCGCGCCGTGGACGTAGTACGTCTGGAGCGGCGAGAGGCTGGTCGGGGACCAGCCGCGGTTGCCGGTGATCGAGACGGTGGAGAAGGACCGGCCGTGGTAGCTGTTGCGCATCGCCAGGATCTGGTTGGAGCGGCGGTACGTCGTCGCGAGCAGCAGGGCGGTGTCGTTGGCCTCGGTGCCCGAGGTCGTGAAGAACACCCGGGCGTCGGGGATCCCGGACAGGGCCGCCACCCGCTCGGCCAGCTCGATCATCGGCCGGTTGAGGTAGAGGGTGGAGGAGTGGATGATCCGCCCGGCCTGTTCGGAGACGGCCTTGGTGACCTCGGGCAGGGCGTGGGCGGTCATCGTGGTGAGGATGCCGCCGAAGAAGTCGAGGTAGCGGTTGCCGTCGGCGTCCCAGACGTGGCGGCCCTCGCCGTGCGTGAGCTCGATGGGGTGCTTGTAGTAGAGCGCCAGCCAGTCGGGCATGACGGTGCGGTGGCGGCTGTGGAGCGGGGTGGGGTTGGTCACGGCTGTACGAGCCCTCCGTAGGCGTCGGGGCGGCGGTCGCGGTAGAACGCCCACTGGGTGCGGACCTCTTCGATGAGGCCGAAGTCGAGGTCGCGGACGAGGAGTTCCTCCTCCTTGTCGCTGGCCACGTCGCCGACGAACTGGCCGCGCGGGTCGACGAAGTAGCTGGTGCCATAGAAGTCGTTGTCGCCGTACTCCTCCTGGCCGACGCGGTTGATGGCGGCGACGAAGTACTCGTTGGCGACGGCGGAGGCGGGCTGCTCCAGCTGCCACAGGTACGCGGACAGGCCCCGCGAGGTGGCGGACGGGTTGTAGACCAGCTGCGCGCCCGCCAGACCCAGTTGGCGCCAACCCTCGGGGAAGTGCCGGTCGTAGCAGATGTAGACGCCGACCCTGCCGACGGCGGTGTCGAAGACGGGCCAGCCGAGGTTTCCCGGGCGGAAGTAGTACTTCTCCCAGAATCCCTTCACCTGGGGGATGTGGTGCTTGCGGTACTTGCCGAGGTAGCTGCCGTCGGCGTCGATGACGGCGGCGGTGTTGTAGTAGAAGCCGGCGCTTTCGAGTTCGAAGACCGGGACGACGATGACCATGCCGGTCTCGCGGGCCAGGTCCTGCATGCGTCGGACGGTCGGGCCGTCGGGGACGGCCTCGGCCCAGCGGTAGTGCTCGGGCTCCTGGACCTGGCAGAAGTAGGGGGCGTTGAACACCTCCTGGAAGCCGATGATCTGCGCGCCTTGCGCGGCGGCTCGGCGGGCGTGCTCCTCGTGTTTGGCGATCATCGAGTCGGTGTCTCCGGTCCAGGTGGCCTGGACCAGCGCGGCGCGGACGACTTGGGCCATGAGCTGCTCCTCGCGACGGGAACGCCGGTTCTACGCACGTAGACGGTGTACGTAGGGAGTAGAACGTAGGCCTCGTCACAGCCTGGGGCAAGACCACCATGCGCAGTTGGAGTAGTCGATCAAGTTAGGTCACCGGGCGGTCGTTTGCGGTCGCCGGGCGACCGGTTGGTGGGCGGCCGATGCGCGGGGTGCGGAACGCTCGTGCCGGGCGGGTCCGACCCTCCGCGCACCGCCGCGCCGGCATGGTCGGGGGAGCGACGGGGTGCCCCCGTGGGGCGTCGAACGCCGCTGCTCCGCGTACCGGCCCTTGCGTGTACCCCCGCGCCGCCGGGGCCGGCCCCGGCGTGACACCACCGCGCCGTCGGGGTCGGGTGTGCGGTGGGGCGCCCCCGCGGGGCGTCGAACGAAACCCGCTCGCCTTACCTGTGCCGCACCGGGTTCGACGCCCGAGGAGGTGCCCCGGCGCGCGCCCGGCCCCGACGGCCCACCCCGCGGCCCGCCCCGGCCCGGGTGCCGCTGCGCGGAGCCGTCCCCTACCCGCCCTTCCACCGTTCCCCGGGCTCCGCCCGGACCCGCCGGGGGCTCCGCCCCCGGACCCCCGGTCCTCAAACGCCGGACGGGCTGAAATGCCCGCCCCAGACCCCGCGCCTCGAACGCCGGCGAGGCTGAACGGCCGGGCAGGCTGGGAGAGTCGGGGGTCTACCAGTCACGCGGCCGGTCTCGGCCGCCTACGGAACTGCGACGCCGGACACGCGCAGGGCGTGGGAGAGGTCGCGGTGGTGGGTGCCGGACAGGGCGCGGGCCGCGTGCAGCAGGCGTGGGGCGAACCACTGCGGGTCGTGGCGGGCCAGGGCGGCGGACTCCTCGGCGGTGTGCAGTCGGACGTAGGCGCCGAGCAGGGCCTGGGCCTCCCGGTCCCGGCCGGCGGCGCCGAGGGCGAGGGCGGCATCGGCGATCTCGGCGGCGGGGCGGGCCGCGCCCTGGCGGAGCAGGACGTCGCAGTCGGCCTCGCGGCCGGCTTCGCCGAGGGCGGCCGCGGCCGCGGCGAGACGCTCGGGCGGGAGCGAGGCCGCCTCCCAGAGCAGGGTGGCCCAGTCGGCCGCGAGCCCGGCGCGGTTCAACTCCGCGGCCAGCCCGGGCAACCGCCCGGCGGGCCAGGCCGCGGCCTCGCACAACAAGGCGTGCGCCTCGCCGGTACGGTGCTGCGCCCGCAACACGTGCAGCGCCTCCACGACCCCCCGCACCGATCCCGCCGCCGCAGCCCCTGCCGTCGCCCCCGCCACCGGCCCACCGGGCCCCGCGGAACCAGCGGGGAAAGCACTCGGCACCGACTCGCCCCGCCCGGCCGGGCCTCCCGCCCGGGCCTCGGGGTGCCGCCCCGCTCCGGATCCGGCACCGAGGCCCGTGGGATCCCCCTGGAAGGCGTGCGGTGGCGGGCCGCCGTGACCCGTCGGCATTCCCGCGGGGGTCTCGGGGTACCGCTCCCGGAGCCCCGCGGGATCCCCGGGGAAGCCGTCCGGCCAGGGGCGGGCGTCGGACGTGGGTCCGGGCTCCGCCGGGGTGGGGGGCGGCTGCTGCGGGAGGCCGAAGCGGGCTCCTCGGGGGGCGGGGCCCGGGCCGGTGCCCGGGGGCGGGGTGAAGGCCGGGGGCTCGGGGGCCGCCGAGCCCGCGTACCGGGCGCCACCGGATCGGCGCCCGCCCCGCAGCCACCGCCCCTCGGCACGCCCGACGGGCGGTTCACCGCCCTCGGGCACCCGCTGCCTCGGCACGCCCTCCAACGGCTCGGCCTCCGGCCGGGCGTGCCCGGCCGTCGAAGGCCCGGCACCCGCCGGGACGGGGGTCACGGGCGCCGCGGGCCCCGGCCGGGCCGATCCGTCGACGTACCCTGCTCCGCCGAGCCCCGCCTCCGGGCCCGTGGCAGCGGGGGCCGGGGTCGGCGGCGCCTCCCCGGGAGGGGACACGGCGGCCAGCCGGGACGTCAGGTCGGCCTGGCGGGACCTGGCACGGGTGGCGTCGTCTCGGGTCCACGCCAGCTCCCGGGAGAGGGCTTCCGTCTCGGCCGGGTCGGCGGTGGCGGACAGCCGCGCCGTGAGGTGCCGCAGCGCCGCCTCCGAGTCCGCCCGCTGCGCCGCCGACGCCGCCAGCAGCGTCCGCAGTTCCGCCTCGCCGCCCGGCAGCCGGTCCCACGCCGTGACGGCCGCCGCCCGCAGCCGGGCCGCGTACGTGGTCTCCCGCTCCGCGAACTCCGCGCCCCGGGCCGCCGCCAGGTCCGCGAGGAGGGATTCCACCACGTCCCACGGCGCCATCGCGCGCCCGTCGAGACAGGCCCGCATACCGTCCGGGTCCCGGTGCAGGAACTCCCCGTACCACCCCGCCCCCGGGTCCAGCCTCTGCGTCAACCCCCGCAAGTAGTCGGAGAGTTGAATGATCACCAGCGAAGTCGCGGTCTCCATGCACCGCATTGGATCGCACCAGTGTTACGGGAGGACTACGCGCACTTCAAAGCTTGACGGCGATCGCGGTGTGCGGACGCTTCCCCAGCCGGGCCACCGCGCCCGGCAGGTCCAGTGCCCAGAACTGCCACGTGTACTTCCGGGACATCAGCTTGCGCACGCGCTTCAGGCCCGCCTCGTCCAGCAGACGCGCCTCGCCCTCCACGACCGCCGCCCCCTCGGGCACCCGCCCCTTCACGTCGCACGGGGCGACGGTGACCCGCCCGTTGTTGCGGATCCGCTTCACCTTCCAGGTCGCGGTGCGCGTCCACACGTACAGCTCACCGGCGTCGGCCACCGCCCACACCGGCGTGGCGACGGGCGTGCCGTCCTTGCGGAAGGTGGTGAGGCTGACGTACCTGCCCCGGTTCAGCTCGTCGAGAGTCGCGGTCCCAGTCATGGCGTGAGCCTAGCCCTCGGTAACCGCCGCGCGCGGCGGAACGGCACGGGCCCGGCCGTCAGGCGGGGACGAGGGCGCAGCGGCGGATCACGTCGTCCAGGGACAGGCCCAGGGCCTCGGCGAGGGCCGCGACGGTGAAGAAGGCGGGGGTGGGGGCCCGACCGGTCTCGATCTTGCGGAGGGTCTCGGCGGACAGCCCGGCGCCGGCCGCGACCTCGACCATGCTGCGCGCGCCGCGGGCTTCCCGCAGCAGCGCGCCCAGCCTCTCGCCGCGCTCGCGCTCTTCCGGGGTCAAGGGGGTACGGACCATGCCGTCAGCCTACCCCGTCACGCCAATAAGTATCCCGGTAAAGTTATACCGGTATAGTAATTGGCATGATGGAGCTGAAGACGGACCGGTCGATCGACGAGATGCGCGCGGCGGGTCGGGTGGTCGCGCACGCCCTGGCCGCCGTGCGCGAGAGCGCGCGGGTCGGGGTGTCCCTGCTGGAACTGGACGGGGTGGCGCGGGCCGTGCTGCGCGAGGCGGGCGCCTCCTCGCCCTTCCTCGGCTACCGGCCGCGGTTCGCGCCGGTGCCCTTCCCGGCCGTGGTCTGCGCCTCGGTCAACGACGCGATCGTGCACGGCGTCCCGGACGGGTACCGGCTGCGCGACGGCGACCTGGTGAGCATCGACTGCGGCGCGAAGCTGCGCGGCTGGGTCGGGGACGCGGCCGTCAGCTTCACGGTCGGCCGGCCCCGCCCCGCCGACCTGCGGCTCATCGCGACCGCGGAGGCCGCCCTCGCGGCGGGCATCGCCGCCGCCGTGCCCGGGAACCGGATCGGCGACATCGCCCACGCGATCGGCACGGTGTGCCGCCGCGCCGGGTTCGGGATCCCGGACGGCTTCGGCGGCCATGGCGTGGGCCGCACGATGCACGAGGACCCGGGCGTACCGAACGAGGGCCCGCCGGGGCGCGGCGTGCGGCTGCGCCCCGGCATGGTCCTGGCGATCGAGCCGATGCTGATCGCGGGCGGCACGGACGACTACGCCTGCGACGCGGACGGCTGGACCCTGCGCACCGTCGACGGCAGCCGCGCCGCCCACGCGGAGCACACGGTCGCGATCACCGCCGACGGGCCGAGGATCCTGACCGCGTTGTAGGCGCGTCGTAGGCGTGTTGTCGGCGTTACGGCTTGCCGTAGGGGCGTACGACCATCGCCGAGCCGCCTCCCCGGCGGGTGGTTTCGGCGGCCGCCAGCCAGCGGCCGTCCGGGAGGCGCTGGACGCCCGTGGCGGCGCCGATCTCCGGGTTCTGCCGGAAGCCCTGGCCGAGGGCCTCCAGCTCCGCGCGCAGCGGGCTGTTCCACAGGCCCGGCTCCAGCTCGGTGGTGGTCTGGTTGCGCTGGCTGGCCCGCGGCGCGGCGATCGCGTCGACGAGCGGCAGTCCGCGGTCCAGGTGGCCGATCAGGGTCTGCAGGACGGTGGTGATGATGGTGGCGCCGCCCGGGGAACCGACGGCCAGGACCGGCCGGCCGTCCTGGAGGACGATCGTCGGGGACATGGAGGAGCGCGGCCGCTTGCCGGGGCCGGGCAGGTTCGGGTCCGGGACGCCGGGGGCGGCCGGGGCGAAGGAGAAGTCCGTCAGCTCGTTGTTGAGCAGGAAGCCGCGGCCCGGCACGGTGATCGCGCTGCCGCCGGTGGACTCGATGGTCAGCGTGTAGGAGACGACGTTGCCCCAGCGGTCGGCGACCGTCAGGTGGGTGGTGTTCTCGCCCTCGTACGTGGTCGGGGCGGCCTGCCCGGTGCTCGCGCAGGGCGCGGGACTGTGCGGATCGCCGGGGGCGAGCGGGCTGGTCAGGGTGCGATCGGGCTTGATCAGGCAGGCGCGCGAGTCCGCGAACGCCTGGGAGAGCAGTTCCTTCGTCGGGACGTCCTGCGCGGCAGGGTCGCCGACCCAGCGGCCCCGGTCGGCGAAGGAGATCCTGGAGGCCTCGATGAAGCGGTGCAGGTACTGGGTCTCGGAGAGCTTGGAGAGGTCGCTGCCCTCCAGGATGTTCAGCGCCTCGCCGACGGTGGTGCCGCCGGAGGAGGAGGGCGCCATGCCGTAGACGTCCAGGCCGCGGTAGCCGATCCGGGTCGGGGCCTGGCGTTTGGTCCCGTACGCGCGCAGGTCGCCGGTGGTCAGGTCGCCGGCGCGGACCTTGCGGCTGGCGGCCGGGTCGACGGGGGGCGTGCGGACGGCCCGGACGATGTCCTCGGCGAGCGGGCCGCGGTAGAGCGCTCCGGTGCCCTTGCGGCCGAGTTCCTCGTACGTGGCGGCCAGGTCCGGGTTCTTGAAGGTGGAGCCGACCACCGGCAGGGCGCCGCCCGGCAGGAACAGCTTCGCGGTGTCGGGGAAGTCCCTGAACCGGGCCTCGTTGAGGGCGGTCTGCGAGCGGAAGGTGTCGTCCACGGTGAAGCCGTCGCGGGCCAGTTTCTCGGCGGGCCGCAGCAGTTGGCCGAGCGGGCGGGTGCCCCAGGCGTCGAGGGCGCTCTTCCAGGTGGCGGGGGTGCCGGGGACGCCGACGCCGAGGCCGCTGGTCTGGCCCTCCGCGAAGGGGATCGGTACGCCGTTCTCCTGGAAGAGGGTGGCGCCGGCGGTCGCGGGGGCGGTCTCGCGGCCGTCGACGGTGTGCACGCGGCGGGACTTGGCGTCGTAGTAGACGAGGTAGCCGCCTCCGCCGATGCCCGCCGAGTACGGCTCGGTGACCCCGAGCGCGGCGGCGGTGGCGACGGCCGCGTCCACGGCGTTGCCTCCCGAGCGCAGGACGGCGATGCCCGCGGCGGAGGCGTCGGCGTCGACGCTGGCGACGGCCCCGCCGTAGCCGGCCGCGACGGGCACCTTGGCCGGGGTTCCGGTGCCGGGCGGGGCGGCCGCCCCGGTGGATACGAGTGCCCCGGCGAGGGCTACGAGGGCTAACCGATGTGCGGCGCGACGGTGCATCCGGACCTCCAGTGGCAGCGTGCGGCCGAGCCTAGCGGCCGAGCCGGCGCCCCGTCAGGGCATCGCGTCGCGCCGGAGCGGGACCGGCCCCGTGAACCCGCCACCCGGATGCCCTAGCATCCCGCGCATGAACGAGGACCTGCGCAACATCGTGCTCGGGGTGATCGCGACCGCCGTAAGCGGCGGTTTCGGCTGGTTCACCCGGACCTACCAGTGGCGGCGGGCGCTGCGCCGCAAGCAGGCCTTCTTCGGTCTGCCCACCGGCTCCGACTGCCTTTTCGTGGTCAACCGGCAGATGGGCGGCACCGACGCGTCCCTGCACCGCAACGACGCCTTCGCACTGCTGGAGATATCGGCCCTGATCAAGGACTGCGGGGCGAACCTCCAGATCGTCACCCACGACGCGGCCCGCCAGGGCTTCGGCGAGCGGGCGGAGTTCTGCGTCGGCGGGCCGGTGTCCAACGCCCGGACGACGGCCCACCTGGCCTCCATGCTCCCCGGAGTGCGCGTCGACGTGTCCACCGAGCCCGGCCCGGACCGCGGTTCCATCAGCGTCGGCGAGGAGACGTACCGGTGGGAGAGGGGCCTGGTCGAGTACGTGCTGCTGGCGCGGCTGACGACGGAGCGGGGCTCCCGGCCGGTGTTCCTGTTGTCGGGGCAGACCGCCAACAGCAACCAGGCCGCGGCCCGTTACCTGGCCCGGCACCACCGCAAGCTCGCCCGCAAGTACGACGGGAACTCCTTCTGCCTCGTGCTGAAGGTCGTCAACTCGGACGCCTACGGGCCCGACGTGTCGGAGCTGGTCGCGGACGTCACCGCGGCGGCCCGGAGACCCGTAGCGGCAGCCGCGTGATCCCGTTGATGAAGTTGGAGACCAACCGGCGCGGAACACCGGTCAGTTCGGGCGGCGGCATGGTCGCGCACCACTCCTCGTAGAGGGTGCGCAGCTGGAGCCGGGCGAAGTGGGCGCCGAGGCAGACGTGCGGACCGTCGCCGAAGGAGACGTGCGGGTTGGGCGTGCGGTTCGGGTCGAGGCGGCCGGGGTCGGCGAAGACGCGTTCGTCGTGGTTGGCGGAGGCGTGGAAGACCACCACCTTGTCACCGGCCCGGATCGGCTGCCCGGCGAGCGTGTGGTCCACGGCGGCGGTGCGGCGGAAGCTGAGCACGGGCGGGTGGACGCGCAGCAGTTCCTCGACGGCCCGGTCCTGCGGGGCGCGCCCGTCGGCGAGCGTCCGGTAGGCGTCGGGGGCACCGGCGAGCGCGAGGAGTCCGCCGGGGGCGGCGCTGCGTACGGTGTCGTTGCCGGCGACGGTCAGCAGGAAGAAGAACATCTCCAGTTCGGCCGGGGCGAGTCCGGCCAGGGCCAGGGCGGTCATCACGTCGTCGCCGGGGTGCGCGCGCTTGTGGGCGGCGAGTTCTCGGGCGTACGCGAACATCTCGCCGAGCAGCGCCGGGGAGCGGGGGTTGAGGGGTTTCCCGTCGGGGCCGAGGAGCGGGGCCGGTGCGTCCTCGGGATCCTGGTAGCCGATGATCCGTACGGTCCACTCCAGCAGCAGGGCGCGGTCGGAGGCCGGGACGCCCAGCAGGTCGGTGAGGTTCAGCAGGGCGTACTCGTCGGTGACGGTCCGCACCAGGTCGGCGGAGCCGTCCTCGGCGCCGTCCCGGGCGGCGGCGAGCAGGGAGCGGGCGCGGTCCCGGACCCGGTCGGCGAAGGCGTCGACGCGGGCGGGGGTGAAGGCGCGGGAGACGAGCCGGCGCAGTCGGCCGTGGTCGGGGGGATCCTGGTTGAGCATGGTGCGGCGCAGGAAGGGCAGGTCGGCCGGGTCGGGGTCGCGGATCTGGGTGGCGCCGAGCCAGGAGGAGTACGTGCGGTGGTCGCGCAGCACCCGTACGACGTCGGCGTGCCGGGTGACGGCCCAGAAGCCGGGGCCGGCGGGCCAGCCCTGGATCTCGGGCTCCGCCTGCCAGGCCACCGGGTGCCGGTCGCGCAGCAGCCGGTAGCGCTCGTGGGGGACGCCCTCGGCGTAGACGCGGGGGTCGAAGACGTCGGGGACGTCACCGGCGTGGTCCATGGGGCCACGGTGTCGGCCGCCGGGCCGTTCGCGCAAGCCCGCCCGGGTCGTCACTTCCGGTTCTTGGCGGGTCGGGCGGGATCCGGAAAGGACGGCCTACGGCCGGCCGTCACAGCCGATCGCTTCGAGGGTGCCGTAGGCGCCCTTGACGGCGACGGTGAGTCGGACCCCCTTGGACGCCGTGGAGCCCAGGGTGCACACCAGTTGGAGTCGGGCGTTCGGCGTCAGGTCCTCGGCGTCGAAGGGCAGGTGGACGGTCATCACGTCACGTGACGGGGACGAGATCGCCGGGGCGTCCACGCGTTTGCCGTGGAGGGAGGGGACCTCGGAGGTGAGGCCGGCTTCCCGCTCCCGCTGGCCGGGGCCGTCCAGCAGCCGGTTGAGCAGCTCGATCGGCGGCACCTTGGGCAGGTCCCGCTGCGGGGACGGCACGAGGCGGCCGTCGGGGCCGAGGAAGTAGAGCATGGAGAAGCCCTCCGGCCCGGCCACCAGCACGGTGGCGGCGGAGCCGCTGTCGACCGGCGCGGTGGGTTTGATCCCGCATCCGGCGAGCCCCGCGAGCAGCAGCGGGCCCAGCAGCGCCGTCGCGGCGGCCGTCGCCCGTACCCGGGTCATGCGCGGGCCTCCAGGGGCATGTCGAGGGTGAAGACCGCCCCGCCGGCGGGCCCGTTGGCCGCGCGGAGGGTGCCGCCGTGCAGGCGGGCGTTCTCCAGGGATATGGCGAGGCCGAGGCCGCTGCCCGCCGAGCGGGTGCGGGCAGCGTCGGCCTTGAAGAAGCGGTCGAAGATGTGCGGGAGCACTTCGGGGGCGATGCCCGGTCCGCTGTCGGCGACCTCGATGAGCAGCCGCTCGCCGTCCGCGTCGCCGTCCGGCCCGGGGCCGGTCCGTACGGTGACCCGGACGGGCGCGCTGCCGTGCTTGAGGGCGTTGCCGACCAGGTTGGCGAGGACCACGTCGAAGCGGCGCGGGTCGAGGCGGGCTCGGACCTCGACGTCCGGGTCGGTGACGACGGCGACCCTGCCGTCGTCCCAGTGGCGGCGCTCCAGGGTCTTGCCGACGGCTTCGGCCAGGTCCACGTCGTCGAGGTTGAGCTCGGCGGCCCGGGCGTCGAAGCGGGAGATCTCCATGAGGTCCTCGACGAGGACGGCGAGCTTGCCGGTCTCGGCGCTGATCAGCCGCAGGGCCTTCGCGGTGTCCGGGTCGAAGTGCTCGGCGTCCTCGTCGAGCACCTCGGTGACGGCGAGCATCCCGGCGAGCGGGGTGCGCAGTTCGTGGGAGACGTCGGCGGCGAAGCGGCGGGCCCTGACCTCGGCTTCCCGGAGTTCGGTCACGGACTGTTCGAGGGCGCGGGCGGTCTCGTTGAAGGTGCGGGCGAGTCCGGCGAGTTCGTCGGCGCCCCTGACCTCGATACGGGTGTCCAGCCGGCCCCGGCCCAGCTGCCGGGCCGCGGTGCGCATGTCCCGTACGGGGCGGAGCACGCTGCGCGCGGCGAGCAGGGCGGGGATCAGGGCGATGGCGAGACCGGGGACCGCGCCCTGCTGGGCGGCGTCGACCATGGCCTTGACGGTGGCCTGTTCGGTGTCGAGCGGCATGGTGGCGTAGTAGACGACGCCCGTGGCCTGGCGGACTCCGTCGCGGACGAAGACGGCCGGCATCGCCACGACCAGGTAGGGGTTCCCGGAGCGGTCCTCGACCCGTTGGAAGGCGCCGTGCGGGTGGGCCGTCACCTTGTTGCGGAGCGCGTCGGTGACCACGGTGGAGGTGGCGGGGCTGACGTTGGAGGAGGCGCGCAGGGCCCCGTACTCGGCGAAGATCGTCCAGGGGTGTGGTTTGCCGCGTTTGGCGAGGTCGATGACGCGGCCCTGGAGTTCCTTCTGGTCCATGGGCAGTTGGATGCCCTCCTGCTCGATCTGGTCGCGCAGGGTGGAGACGGCGGTGTCCTGGGTCTGGGTGAGGATCGCGGTCCGCGCCTTCTGGTAGGTCAGGGCGGCCGTGGACACCGCGGTGATCGCGGCGACCAGCAGGAAGGCCGCGATCAGTCGGGTGCGCAGGCCCAGGGGTGCGATCCGTCTCAACGCCGCCTCCTACAGGGGGCCGAAGCGGTAGCCGAAGCCCCGCACGGTCTGTATGTAGCGGGGGGCGGCGTCGGGGTCCTCGATCTTGTGGCGCAGGCGTCGGACGCACGCGTCCACGAGGCGGGCGTCGGCGTGGTAGCTGTGCTCCCACACGTACTCCAGGAGCTGCTGGCGGGAGAAGACCTGCTCGGGCGAGGCCGACAGGTGCAGCAGGAGCTTGAGTTCGCTGGGGGCGAGGGGTACGCGCGCGCCGTTCTTGGCGACGGTCAGGCCGGCACGGTCGATGGCCAGTTCCGCGTGGAACTCGATCCCGGGGCGGCCGCCGGTGGGGTCGCTGTGGCGGCGCAGGACCGCCTTGATGCGGGCCTCGATGACCTCGGTGCGGGCGGGCTTGACGATGTAGTCGTCGGCTCCGGCCTCCAGGCCGACGACCACGTCGAAGTCGTCGCCGCGCGCGGTGAGCATGATGATCGGCACCTCGCTGGTGTCGCGGATCCGGCGGCAGACCTGCACGCCGTTGATCCCCGGCAGCATCAGGTCGAGCAGGACCAGCTCGGGACGGAAGCTCGCGAGCAGCGCGAGCCCGTCTTCGCCGGTCTCGGCGGCGCTCACCTCGTGGCCGCGGCGGCGCAGGCCGAGGCCGACGCCCTCCCGGACGGAGGGGTCGTCCTCGATCAGCAGTACGCGTGGCATGCGGTCAGTATCCAAGATCTTTTTTGGGGCGACCTCCCCCTAACGGCCGATCTTGCGCCGCAGGGAGTCGCGCAGGTCGGTGATCTCCGTCAGGCGCAACGGCCCGGCGAGGAGGACGACGACGAGCGCGAGGGCCGCGGTTCCCGCCGCCACGGCGGCGAAGTTCCCGAGGGGGTCGGCGGCGCGGGCGACGGCGTACCCGGCGGCCGCCGCGGGCACGCAGGCGACCACCAGCCGCAGGTGCGTGCCGACGGCGCTCGTGCGCCGTTCGGTACGGGGTCCTGTACGGGTTCCGGCGCGCGGGCCGAGCCGGCGGGCGAGGACGTACGCCGTCACGGCGGCGCCCGCGGTGAAGGCGATCGAGCAGGCCGCGGCCATGCCGGTGACCGCCCAGCGCGGCGGCAGCAGGAGGTACGCGGCCGCCGAGAGCCCGGCGTTGAGGGCGGCGATGACCAGGTTGAGGAAGAAGGGGGTCCGGGTGTCGGACAGGGCGTAGAAGCCGCGGGAGAGCGCGTACTGCGCGGAGTAGGCGATCAGGCCGGGCGCGAAGGCCGCCAGCATGCCGGCCATGACGGCGACGTCGGCCGCGCCGGTGCGCCCGTACTCGAAGACGCTGCCGATCACCCAGGGCGCGAGGGCGGCGAAGAGCGCGGCGGCCGGGACGACGAGGGCCGCGCCGGCGCGCAGCGCGTAGGAGACGTCGGCGCGCACGCGCGCGAGGTCGCCGTCGGTGGCGGCGGCGCTCATCCGGGGCATGAGGGCGGTGACCAGGGAGACGGTGACGATGCCGTGCGGGACCATCCACAGCAGGTAGGCGTTGCTGTAGGCCGTGTAGCCGACGCCCGCGGCGAGGCCGGCGTCGACGGCCTGCTGCCCGGTGGCGGTGGAGAGCCGGGTCACCACCCAGTAGGCGAATTGGTTGGTCAGGACGAGCAGGACGAGCCAGCCCGCGTTGCGCAGCGGGCGGGTGAGGCCGCTGCCGCGCCAGTCGAAGCGGGGGCGCCAGCGGAAGCGGGCGGCGCGCAGCGAGGGGACGAGCGCGAGGGCCTGCACGACGATGCCGGCGGTGGTGCCGAGGCCCAGCAGCCGGGTCTCCGAGGCGGTCAGGCCGGCTCCGGCGTCGTGGGAGAGGTACAGGAAGAGCCCGAAGACGGCGATGACGACGAGGTTGTTGAGGACCGGGGTCCACATCATGGCGCCGAACCGGCCGCGCGCGTTCAGCACCTGCCCGAGCAGGGTGAACAGCCCGTAGAAGAGGATCTGCGGCAGGCAGTAGCGGGCCAGGGCGACGGTGGTGGACTCCTGGCCGCCGCCGTAGCCGGTGTACGCGGAGACGATCAGCGGGGCGGCGAGCACGGCGGCGGCGGTGACGACCAGCAGCGCGGCCGTGCACGCGGTGAGCAGCCGGTCGGTGTAGGCGGCGCCGCCGTCCTCGTGTTCCTTGGCGGCGCGGACCAGCTCGGGGACGAACACCGCGTTGAGGGCGCCGCCGATGAGCAGGATGTAGAGGATGTTGGGGACCGTGTTGGCGACGGCGTAGCCGTCGCCGAGCAGTCCGGTGCCGAGGGCGGCGACGACCACGGCGGAGCGGACGAACCCGGTGGCGCGGGAGACGATCGAACCGGCGGCCATGACGGCGCCGCTGCGCAGCACCGAGCTCTTCGGCTGCGGCGCGGGTGCGGCGGCCGTGGCGGCCGCCGCTGTTGTCGTGCCCTGGTTCACCGGCGGGCCAGGTAGGCCTGGAAGGCCTTGTAGAGCGCCGTGTTGGCGTATCCGTCCATCGGGGTCTCCCACTCGCCGAGCGTCTCGACGACCTGCCCGCCGGTGCCGAGCTTCCAGCGCAGCAGCCCGAAAGCACGTTCGTCGGGGTCAAGGGTGGAGGGTACCCCGCGCATGTCGTACTCCTCCGCCCCGAGCGCGTGGGCGTCGCACATCATGCGCCACTGGAGCGCGTTGCTGGGCCGCACGTCGCGGCGGTGGTCGGCGGAGGCCCCGGTCTGGTACCAGACCCGCCGCCCGGCCACGATCATCGTGTGGGCGGCGAGCATCTCGCCCTGGTGCACGCCCAGGTAGAGGCGCATCCGGCCCGGCTCCTCGGCGTTGAGGGCCTCGTACTGGCGCTGGTAGTACGCGAGGTCACGACCGAGCCGGAAGCCGTCGCGCTCCTCGGTGATCCGCAGCAGCCGGTAGAACTCGGGCAGGTCCGCCGCGGTGCCGATCACCGTCTCCACGCCCGCCTTGCCGGCCTTGCGGACGTTGCGCCGCCACTCCTGGTTCAGGCCGGACCACAGCTCGTCGAGGGAGCGGCCCGCGAGCGGCACGCGGAAGACGTGGCGGGGCTGGGCGTCGCCGTCGTCCTCGCCGCCGCACCGCTTCCAGCCCCGGGTGCGCAGCCGGTCGGCGAGGGCGGCGCCGACCGGGTCGACCTCGGTGGCGAGGACGTCGGACAGTTGCCGGCCCGGCCCCGTGGCGGCCTTGACGGTGGCCGCGTCCCAGCGGCGGTAGGCGGGGGTGGGACCGATGCGGACGGCGAAGGCTCCGGCGGCCTTGAGGTGGCGCATGAGCGGGGTCAGCCAGCGGTCTATGTGGGGGTCGGACCAGTCGGCGACGGGGCCCTCGGGCAAGTAGGCGAAGTATTTGCGGGTGCCGGGAAATTGGCGGTAGAGAACGAGTCCGGCCCCCTGGATCCGGCCGTCCGGGTAGTGCCATCCGACCCTTTCCGAGCGCCAAAGGTCCTTCACTTCCGCCCATGACGGGTACTGGAGGAAACTCGCCCGCCGATGCTCCGAAAGGAAGTCCCGGTACTCGGCGACGGACAGGGCGCGCACCCGGAGCTCCTGGTGCTCGTCGCGCTGAGTGGGGGTCACGAGCAGTGCACACACGGCCGGCTGCCTTCCTGTTCGCCTTTTTCGATGGCTCACAGGACTCTCACAGCCACGCGTGACCGCCATGCGCGGCGATTGTGACCGGACGATGACCGTTCTGCTGCGGTCGATGTCACAGCGGCCTCGGCGAACTTTTCGTCGACTTCGGCAACCTAAAGTCGGTTCGTGCGCTCTTACTTTGCGGACGTTCACACTTCGGAGGGGTTTTCGTTGAGCCGTATACGCACTCGTCACGCCGTGATGGCGGGCACCGCAGTCCTGGCCGCCGCACTGACCGCCTGTTCGGGCGGAAGCGGGGGCGGCGACACGGCGAAAGCCAATGCCGAGGTCAAGCAGAAGGCGCCGATGGCGATATCGGTGAACCTCACGGGCGATCAGGTCAAGGCGGGCGAGCCCGTGAAGGTGACCGTCGCCGACGGCAAGCTCGCGCAGGTGAAGGTGACGGACGCCAAGGGCGGCGAGTTGGCGGGGCAGATAGCCGCCGACGGCAAGACGTGGACGTCCGAACGCAACGCCTCGCCCGGCACCGACTACAAGGTCGAGGCGACGAACACCGACAGCCAGAACGCCACGGCCCAGTTCAAGACCGGTGCGGCCGACAAGGTCAACAAGGTCTCGATCAACATATCGAAGGGCAGCACGGTCGGCGTGGCCATGCCCGTCTCGCTCGTCTTCGACAACCCGGTCGCCAACAAGGCCGAGGTGGAGAAGGCGCTGAAGGTCACCACCTCGAACGGCACCGAGGGGTCGTGGGGCTGGATCAAGGACTACTCCGGCAAGGACCGCGTCGACTGGCGGCCGAAGGACTACTGGAAGTCCGGCACCGACGTGAAGGTCGACATGAACCTGAACGGCGTGGACTCCGGAAAGGGCGGCGGCCTGTTCGCCCGCGACTACAACACCGAGTTCAAGATAGGCAAGGACCGCCGGATCGAGGTCAGCCTCGACACCAAGAAGCTGACGGTGACCGAGGACGGCCAGACGGCCAAGACGATCCCGATCTCGGCCGGTACACCGGGCGGCCAGAAGGCCTCCTGGTCCGGGAAGATGGTGGTGATGGCGAAGGAGGGCACCATCCGGATGAACTCCGAGACGGTGGGCCTGGGCAACGCCTACGACAAGATGGTCGACTACTCGATGCGGCTCACCTGGTCGGGCATGTACGCACACGCCGCGCCCTGGAACTCGGGGAACTTCGGCCGCGCCAACGCCAGTTCCGGGTGCGTGGGCATGAGCGACGCCAATGCCGCGTCCTTCTACGCCGAGGCCCAGGTCGGCGACCCCTTCGAGGTCGTCGGCGACGGCTCCAAGGGACAGGCCGACCTCGGCAACGGCTACGGCGAGTGGAACCTGTCCTGGGACCAGTGGAAGGCCAAGAGCGCCGCGTCCGGAGCCCCGCAGAACGGCTGACGCCGGCGATCGAGCGCGACTGACTTTCGTTCAATCGTTACCGGCACGCAACTCACCAGTGGGTTACCTCCGGTAATCCCCTCCCGTTACCGTCGGGTCACTTTGACGACCCGGCGCACGCGAGGAGCGATCGATGCAGCGCACCCGCACCACCACCGCCGCCGCCGCAGGCGTGGCAGCCGTACTGGCGGCCACCGCCCTGGGCCTGGCCCCCCACCAGGCCCAGGCGGCCCCCGCCCCCGCGATCACCACGGCATCCGGCACCTCGTCCGGGCTGACCTTCCACGACATCCCGGGCTCCGGCGGCATCACCCTCAAGGGCAACGTCTTCACCCCGACTGGCGCCGAAACCGGCCGTACGTACCCCCTGATCGTGCTGCCCACCAGTTGGGGCGTGCCGCAGATCGAATACGTCGCCCAGGCCAAGCAGCTCGCCGACTCCGGCTACGTGGTGGTGAGTTACACCTCCCGCGGCTTCTGGCTCTCCGGCGGGCAGATCGAGGTGGCGGGCCCTCCGGACGTCGCCGACGTCTCGGCCGTCATCGACTGGGCCCTCGCCCACACCCCCGCCGACGCGGACCGGATCGGCCTCGGCGGGGTCTCGTACGGCGCCGGCATCAGCCTGCTGGCCTCGGCGCACGACAGCCGCGTCAAGGCGGTCGTCGCGCTCAGCGGCTGGGCCGACCTCATCGAGTCGATCTACTCGGACCGCACCCAGCACCTCCAGGCCGCCGCCCTGCTCGGCGGCGCCGGCTACCTCACGGGCCGCCCCGGCCCCGAACTCCAGCAGATCCTGGGCGACTTCCTCGGATCGAGGCTGGAGAACGAGCCCGCGATGATCGAGTGGGGCCGGGGGCGCTCCGCCGCCGAACAGGTGGACCGGATCAACGCCAACGGCGCCGCGATCATGCTGGGCAACGCCTGGGGCGACACCATCTTCCCGCCCAACCAGTACGCGAAGTTCTTCGAGGAGCTGACCGGACCCAAGCGGCTGGAGTTCCGCCCCGGCGACCACGCCACCGCCGAGGGGACCGGGCTGCTCGGGCTGCCCAACGACACCTGGACCAACGCCCACCGCTGGTTCGACCGCTACCTCAAGGGCGAGCACAACGGCGTCGACACCGAGGCCCCGGTGCAGATCAAGTCCCGCGGCGACGCCGGGTACGAGGGCTACCCGGACTGGAAGTCGGTCGGCGCGGGCGGCACCGAGAAGCTCGCCCTCTCCGACGGCGAGCACGTCTTCGCCAACGTCGACTCCGGGGCCGACGGCGGCGTCGTCTTCCTCTCCAGCCTCCTCGACCAGCTCGCCCAGGCGCCGCCGACCGCCTCGATCCCGCTCCTCCCCCGCGCCTTCGCCGCCGTCTGGCAGTCCGATCGGTACTCCGAGGAGCGCCGCGTCCGGGGCACCGTGAGGCTGCACACCACCGTCACCCCCACCAAGGCCGACGGCACCTTCGTCGCCTACCTCTACGACGTCGGCCCGCTCGGCGTCGGCAAGCTCGTCAGCAATGCGCCGTACACCTTCCACGGCAAGACCCCGAACCGGGCCTTCGGGGTCGACCTGGAGCTCTTCTCCACCGCCTACGACGTGCCCGCCGGCCACCGGCTCGCCCTCGTCGTCGACACCGTCGACCCGCTGTACATCGAGCACAACCCCTTCGGCGCGCAGCTGACCTTCTCCTCGCCGCGCACCGATCCCTCGTACGTCTCGGTTCCCCTGCGCGAGCCGTAGGCCTGCGGCGGGTCCCCGAGCGCCTCAGTGCTTGAGGATCTTCGAGAGGAAGTCCTTGGCCCGGTCGCTCTCCGGGGCGGTGAAGAACTGCTCCGGAGTGTGGTCCTCGACGATCTGCCCGTCGGCCATGAAGACGACGCGGTTGGCGGCGGACCGGGCGAAGCCCATCTCGTGGGTGACCACGACCATGGTCATGCCCTCCTGGGCGAGCTGCCGCATGACCTCCAGCACCTCGTTGATCATCTCCGGGTCGAGCGCCGAGGTGGGCTCGTCGAAGAGCAGGGCCTTGGGGTTCATGGCGAGGGCGCGGGCGATGGCCACGCGCTGCTGTTGTCCGCCGGAGAGCTGGGCCGGGAACTTCGGGGCCTGGTCGGCGAGGCCGACGCGGTCCAGGAGCTCCAGGGACCGCTTGTCGGCCTCGGCCCGCTTGCGTCCGCGGACCTTGACCTGCGCGAGCGAGACGTTGGCGAGGACGGTCTTGTGCGCGAAGAGGTTGAAGGACTGGAAGACCATCCCCACCTCGGCGCGGAGCCGGGCCAGTTCCTTGCCCTCCTCGGGCAGCGGCTGCCCGTCGAGCGTGATCGTGCCCGATTCGATGGTCTCCAGCCGGTTGATCACCCGGCACAGGGTCGACTTCCCGGAGCCGGAGGGACCGATGATCACCACCACCTCGCCGCGGCCCACGGAGAGGTCGATGTTCCGGAGCACGTGCAGGTCCCCGAAGTGCTTGTTGACGCCCCGCAGCTCGATCAACGTGTCGACGGCCATGCCGCTCATCCCTCCGAGGCCTCGGCGTAGGCCTGGCCGAGCTCGGGGGAACCGGTCATCGCCCAGGAGACCCCCGACTCGATCACGTTCAGCTCCCGGCCCGAGGCCAGCCGGATCACCGGCTGGCCGCTCGGCCGGACCGCCCAGCCCGTTCCCGGGACGGTGCGGATGATCACGGTGCCGAGGTAGAAGCCTGCGTCGTTGCCGAGCCACGGCACGATCTCCGGGTCCCGCCGCCAGCGGGGCATCAGTTGGTCGAGGGCTCCCAACGAGGCGACGCTCTCGTCGAGTTCGAGCCCCGCCGCCCTCGCCTGGACGCGCAGCATCTCGCACTCGGAGAACAACTCGGCCACGCCCTCGGGGTCGTCCGCGAAGGCGGCGGCAAGTCCCGCGCCCTGTTCCGCTTCGTGTCGGTTAAGCCAGTTGCCCAGGAAGGGGATGTTCATACCGCCCAGCGTCGCACCAGGATCCGCCGCCGGCCACAGGGCGCGCCTGGATCGGACGGCACGGTTCTGTCCGGAGGGTCGTCAGAGCTCCAGGTCCACGACGACCGGGGCGTGGTCGGAGGCGCCCTTGCCCTTGCGCTCCTCGCGGTCCACGTAGGCGTCCTTGACGGCCTTGCCGAAGGCCTCGTTGCCGTACACCAGGTCGATGCGCATGCCCTTGTTCTTGGGGAACGCCAGCATCCGGTAGTCCCAGAACGTGTACGGGCGGTCGTACTTGAGCGCGCGCGGGAAGACGTCGGAGAGCCCGGCCGTGCGCAGCGCCTCCAGGGCGGCCCGCTCGGCGGGGGTCACGTGCGTGAGGCCCTCGAAGACGGCCGGGTCGTAGACGTCCTCGTCGGTGGGGGCCACGTTGAAGTCGCCGAGCACCGCGAAGGGGCGGGGCCCGGCCGCGTCTTCGGCGACGGCCGCGGTCAGGGCGCGGAACCACTCCAGCTTGTAGCCGTAGTGGTCGTGCTCCACCTCGCGCCCGTTGGGCACGTAGACCGACCAGACGCGGACCCCGCCGCAGGTGGCGGAGACGGCGCGGGGCTCGTCGACCTCCTCGTAGAGCGGCCCGCCGGGCAGGCCGGTGACCACGTCCTCCAGGCCGACCTTGGAGAGCAGGGCCACGCCGTTCCACCGGCCGGTGGCGTTGACGGCCGCCTCGTAGCCCAGCTCGCTCAGCGCGTCGTACGGGAACTGCTCGGCGGAGCACTTGGTCTCCTGGATGCACAGGACGTCCGTGCCGGAGCTCTCCAGCCAAGCCAGCAGGCGCGGCAGCCGGGCGGTGATGGAGTTGACGTTGAACGTGGCGATACGCATGCGTTCAACCTACCGCCCGGCACCGACATCACAGCTCGGCGGTGCCCCCGGCGGTGAGTCGCCCGTGGTCCGTGCCGCCCAGGGAGTCCAGGGCGAAGTCGTAGATCGGCCGGGCGATGTCGGCGAGGTAGGCGTCGTGGATGTCGATGGCCCGGCGCGGCTTGACCTCGCGGACGTAGTCGATCACTTCGGCGATCTTGTTCCAGGGCGCGTGCACCGGGAGCATCAGGGTGTCCACGGGCGCGTCGGGCACGGTCAGCGCGTCCCCGGGGTGGAAGAGGGAACCCTCCACGAGGTAGCCGACATTGGTGACCCGGGGCAGGTCCGGGTGGATCACGGCGTGCAGCTCGCCGTGGACCCGCACCTCGAACCCGGCGGCGGTGAACGCGTCGCCGTGGCCCACGGTGTGCACCCGGCCCGGGTAGGCGGGCGCGATCTTCTCCGCGACGCTGCGCAGGGTCCACAGCTCGGCCGCCGGATTCGCGTCGAGCGCGGCCCGCAGCCGCCCCTCGTCGAAGTGGTCGGGGTGTTCGTGCGTGACCAGCAGGGCGTCCGCCCCGAGACCGGCATCGGATTCGCTGAAGGCGCCCGGGTCGATGACGAGCACGCGCCCGTCCTTCTCCAGCTGGACGCAGGAGTGCAGCCGCTTGGTGAGCTTCATGATCCCAGGCTACGGAACGGCGGTGGAGACCACGTAGACCTTGGGGTTCTCGGGGTTCGTGAGGTCGACCGTGATGTCCCGGGTCGGGCGCGGTTCCGGCTGTTCCAGGGTGATCCCGTACCAGCTCGCCTTCGGGCTCCAGCTCCAACCCGCGACCTCGGAGTCGTGCGGGGAGATCGCGATCTCCCCTTGGGCGAGGGCGTCGCGGCTGGTGCCGACGGAGGCGAGGAAGGCGTCCAGGTCGGCCGGGGTGACCGAGAAGGCGGTGAACAGCCGGCTGGTGTGCCAGTTGTTGGTCTCCAGGAAGCCGACCCGCCAGGCCTTCGGCGGTATGGGCACCTCGTAGATGCTGCGCTGCACCTTGGAGGGCCAGCCCGGCCGGACCGTGGAGGCGCCGACCCGGGCGGCCTTGTCGCGGCCGCTCTCGCGGCTCTGCTGGGTGGAGATCGCCAGGTAGCCCGCCGGGACGCCGATCAGCAGCAGGATGATGACGGCGGTGATCCAGCGGCGCTTGACGACGTGCCGGCGGTCCTCGACGGGGCGCGGGGTGGCGTCGCCGTCGGGGGGAGGGGCCTGGCGGGGCAG
The DNA here is from genome assembly GCF_042889825.1 of Streptomyces sp. NPDC002467. NCBI lineage: Bacteria > Bacillati > Actinomycetota > Actinomycetes > Kitasatosporales > Streptomycetaceae > Streptomyces > Streptomyces sp. NPDC002467. The sequence goes on from NZ_JBIARJ010000004.1 coordinate 396,561, forward strand.
GGTGGGCGGGTTCACTGCTGGTCGTCCAGGTTCTCGGGGCCGCGGATCTCGGAGCCGGGCGTGTGGGGACCGGGGGTCTCGGGGGCCTTGGTTTCGCGGGCCTTGGTTTCGGGGGTCCCGGTGTCGCGGGCCGTCGTGTCGCGGCGGCCCAGTTGCTGCGCGTAGCGCTCGTACCGTTCGTAGCGCTCGACCCGGCGGCGGGTGGCGCGGCGGAAGCGGCGGGCGACGAGCCGGGCCAGGTCGGCCGCGCCGACCATGCCCGCCTCGGGGCCGAGCTGCGCCTTGGCGATACGGGCCTCGGGGCGGTAGCCGCGGCCCGTCAGGTGGCGCCGGAAGGCGTCCCGGGCGGGGCCGATGAGCAGGTCGTCGGCGGCGCTGACGCCGCCGCCGATGACGAAGCAGGAGGGGTCGAGGGCGGCGGCCAGGTTGGCGATGCCGACGCCGAGCCACTGGCCGATGTCCTGGAGCAGCTCGACGCACATGGCGTCGCCCTCGCGGGCCAGCTCGGTGATGAGCGGCCCGGTGATCTCCGAAACGTTCCCGCCGACCCTGGCGATGATGTTGTACGCGACCGGGGAGTCCGCCGCGGCCAGCTCGCGGGCCTCGCGGACCAGGGCGTTGCCGGAGCTGTACTGCTCCCAGCAGCCGCGGTTTCCGCAGGGGCAGCGGTGCCCGCCGGGGACGACCTGCATGTGGCCGAACTCGCCGGCGACCCCGTAGCGGCCGCGCTTGACCTGGCCGCCTTCGAGGATGGCCCCGCCGATGCCGGTGCCGAGCGTGATCATGACGAGGTGGTCCTCGCCGCGGCCGGCGCCGAAGCGCCATTCCGCCCAGGCGGCGGTGTTGGCGTCGTTGTCGACCATGACGGGGACGGCGAGCCGGGACTGGAGGGCGTCGCGCAGGGGCTCGTCGCGCCAGGCCAGGTGGGGGGCGAAGAGGACCCGGGAGCGGTCGGCGTCGACCCAGCCGGCCGCGCCGATGCCGACGGCGTGCACGTCGTGCCGGTCGGAGAGGTCCAGGACCAGTTCGACGATGGTGTCCTCGACGACCTTGGGGCTCTTGGACTTGTCGGGGGTCTCGGTGCGGATCTTCTCCAGGATGACCCCGTCGGCGTCGACGACGCCGGCCATCACCTTGGTCCCGCCGATGTCGATGCCGACGGTCGGGACGCGCGGGGCGGTCAGGTGCGACCGGCGCTCACGGGTCCCGATGGTCCGCAGGACGGTGCTCCTCGCCGCCCCCCGGTGGGCGAGCGTGAAGTCCCGGTACGTGCTCATCGAGTCGTGTCGTCCCTGTCGGTGGTGGCGGTGGGCTTGGTGCGGTCGTCCCCCGATTCTGCCACCCGCTCCAGTTCGTGGCTCAGCTCGTCGAGCTCGGAGCCGCCCGCCATCTGCCGGGTGAGCTCGTCGAGGGTGATCGAGTCGCGGGTGTGGCTGCCCGCCATGGTGCCGCGTTTGAGCAGGACGAAGCGGTCCCCGACCAGGTACGCGTGGTGCGGGTTGTGGGTGATCAGGACCACGCCGAGACCCGCGTCACGGGCGGCGGCGACGTACTTGAGGACCACCCCGGACTGTTTGACGCCGAGGGCGGCGGTGGGCTCGTCGAGCACGAGGACCTTCGCGCCGAAGTGGACGGCGCGGGCGATGGCCACGCACTGCCGCTCGCCGCCCGACAGGGTCCCGATGGGCTGGTCGACGTCGCGCAGGTCGATGCCCATGCGCAGCAGCTCGGCGCGGGTGGTCTCGCGCATGTAGGGGACGTCGAGGCGGCGCAGCAGTCCGCGGCCCTTGGTGGGCTCGGAGCCGAGGAAGAAGTTGCGCCAGACGGGCATGAGCGGGACCACGGCGAGGTCCTGGTAGACGGTGGCGATGCCGCGGTCGAGGGCGGCGCGCGGGTTGGCGAGCACGGTCTCCTCGCCCTCGATCTCGAAGGTGCCGGCGTCGTGCCGGTGCAGCCCTGCGATGATCTTGATGAGGGTGGACTTGCCGGCGCCGTTGTCGCCGAGCACGCAGGTGATCTCGCCCGCCGAGACCTCCAGGGAGACGCCCTGGAGGGCGCGGATGTTGCCGTAGTACTTGCTGACGTCGGTCAGCTCCACCAGTGCGGTGCTCACTTTGCCTCCGCCCGCTTGCGGACCCACGCGTTGAGGAGCGTCGCGAGCAGGAGCATCGCGCCGAGGAAGAATTTGAACCAGTCCGGGTTCCACTGGGCGTAGACGATGCCGTTGCTGGTCATGCCGAAGATGAACGCGCCGACCGCCGATCCGATGGCGGAGCCGTATCCGCCGGTCATCAGACAGCCGCCGATGACCGCCGCGATGATGTACAGGAACTCGTTGCCGACGCCCTCGCCCGACTGGACCACGTCGTACGAGAAGAGGATGTGCTGGCCGGAGATCCAGGCGCACAGGGCCACGCCCATGTAGAGCCCGATACGGGTCTTCACCACGGGGACGCCGGTCGCGCGGGCCGCGTCCGCCCCGCCGCCCACGGCGAAGATCCAGTTGCCGGCGCGGGCGCGCAGCAGGATCCAGGTGGCGACGGCGACCAGGACCAGCCACCACAGGATGGTGACCTTGAGGGTGACCGAGCCGATCGTCCACTGCGAGGCGAACAGGGCGCGGGCCGAGGGGAAGCCCTCCATGTCGGCGATGGACTTGGTGGAGACCGAGCCGCTGATCAGCTTGGTGAAGCCGAGGTTCAGGCCGGTCAGCATCAGGAAGGTGCCGAGCGTGATGATGAAGCTGGGCAGCTTGGTGCGGGTCAGCATGAAGCCGTTGAAGAAGCCGATGGCCAGGGTGACGACCAGGGACACCAGGACCCCGACCCAGACGTTCGCGGTCATCTGGTAGCTGAACATCGAGCTGACCAGGGCCGACGTCGTGACCATGACACCGGCGGAGAGGTCGAACTCGCCGCCGATCATCAGCAGGGCCACCGGGCAGGCCATGATCCCGATGGTGGAGGCCGAGTACAGGATCGTGCTCAGGCTGGAGGCCTGGAGGAAGGTGGGGGCCGCGATGGAGAAGAAGACGAAGACGGCGGCGGCGCCGACGACCGCGCCGAACTCGGGACGCCCCAGCAGCTTGCGGACCAGGGAGGTCGGCGCGAGCCGTTCGTCCGCGGTGGCGGTGGCGTTCATCGCCGGCCCCGCTTGATGTAGTCCTCCAGCTTGGCGGCCTCGGCTCCGGTGACGATCTGCGGCCCGGTGAGGACCGGGCGGCCGCCGCCGAGCACGTTCGCGTTGTAGCGGTAGAGCCAGAGCAGGTCGATGGCCTCGTAGCCCTGGAGGTAGGGCTGCTGGTCGACGGCGAAGCCGAGGGCGCCGGACTTCAGGTCGCGGGCGACGGCCTCGTTCAGGTCGAAGGTGTCCACCTCGGCCTTGCTCGCGGCCGCGTCCTTGGCCTTGATCGCGGTGGCGGCGAAGGGCGCGCCGAGGGTGACGATCGCGTCGACGGACGGGTCCGCCTGGAGCTTGGCCTGGATGGCGGCCTGCACGGAGGGCATGTTGGTGCCCTCGACGTACAGGTTCTCCATCGTTCCGTCGAACGTCTTCTTGGCTCCCGCGCAGCGCTGCTCGTGGCCCACGTTGCCCTGCTCGTGCAGGACGCAGACGGCCTTCTTGCGGCCGCGCTTGGCCAGCTCCGTGCCGACGGCCTCGCCGGCGATCGTCTCGTCCTGGCCGATGTGGGTCAGCGCCCCGTACTCGGCGGACTGGGCGGATCCGGAGTTGACCGTGATCACCGGGATGCCGGCCTTGACGGCCTTGGCGATGACGTCCTTGAGGGCCTCGGGCTTGGCGAGGCTGACGACGAGCCCGTCGACCTTCTGGTCGATGGCGTTCTGCACGAACTGGGCCTGCTGCTGGGCCTGGTCGTCGTGGGCGTAGACGAAGTTGATGTTGTCCTTCGCCGCCGCTTCCTTGGCGCCCTTCTGGACGATGTCCCAGAAGGTGTCGCCGTCGCCCGCGTGGGTGACCATCGCGAAGGTCCAGCGCGGGGTGGACACGGCGGGCCGGCCCGCCTCGGCGGCCTTCGCGCGCTCCTCGGCGCGCTTGCCGCCCGTACTGCTGCAGCCCGCGAGCGAGGCCCCCAGTACCGCCGCGAGCACCGCGCCCACGACGCGCACCCCTGTCCCAACCCTAGCCACGTCGCCGCGCCCTTCCCTCGTCCGTCACGTCAGTCACGTCCATCACGTCCGTCACGACCGTCATGATTCGGTCATTCCGGTTCCAGCCGCTCAGTATCCGCCACAGTGGACCATGCGGGCCCATCGGGGCATGCCCGGGCAGATTGACAGGTCCCCCGTACGGGGTCACGTTGAGTGCATGCGCATCGGGCTCATCGGGACGGGCCGGATCGGGTCCTTCCACGCGGCGGCACTGACCCGCCACCCGGAGGCGGGCTCGCTCCTGCTCGCCGACGCCGATCCCGCGCGGGCGGCACGCCTCGCCGACCGGCTCGGGGCCACCGCCGCGCCCTCCGTGGAGCAGGTCTTCACCTGGGGCGTGGACGCGGTGGTGGTGGCCTCCGCGACCGACGCGCACGCCGACCTCGTCGTACGGGCGGTGCGCGGTGGGCTTCCGGTGTTCTGCGAGAAGCCGCTGGCCCCGGACCTGGCCCGGACCCTGGCGGCGCTGCGCGAGGTGGCGGCCTCGGGCGGCGTGCTCCAGGTGGGGTTCATGCGGCGCTTCGACGCGGGCTACCGCACGGCGCGGGAGCTGGTGCGTTCGGGCGCGCTGGGCCGGCTGCACACCGTACGGACGATGACGGCCGATCCCGCGCCGCCGAGCGCCGCGTACCTGGCGACCTCGGGCGGGCTGTACCGGGACTGCCTCGTGCACGACTTCGACATGGTGCGCTGGGTGACCGGGCGCGAGGTGACGGAGGTGTACGCGGTCGGCTCCGACGCGGGGCCGCCGAGGTTCCGGGAGACCGGGGACGTCGACACGGCGGCGGCCCTCCTCACCCTCGACGACGGGACCCTCGTCACCGCGACCGGCACCCGGTGCAACGGCGCCGGCTACGACGTGCGGATGGAGCTGGCCGGGGAGCTGGACCAGGTCTCCGCCGGGCTGGACGACCGTACGCCGATCGCCTCGACGGAACCGCACGGTCCGCCCCCGGCGAGCAAGCCGTGGACGGGCTTCCTGGAGCGGTTCGCCCCGGCGTACGAGGCGGAGCTGGCGGCCTTCGTGCACCTGGTGCGGGGCGAGGGCGTCAACGCGTGCGACGGCCGGGAGGCGCTCGCCGCGCTGCGGGTGGCGGAGGCGTGCGAGCGCTCGCGGCGGGAGGGGCGCCGGGTGCGGATGGAGGAGCTCCCGGATCTGTGAGCGGGTGACCATTCCGTACGCCTACCAGCGCACCGGGAGCCTGGTCACGCCCCGCATCAGGCTGCCCCGCTGCCAGGCCGGCGGTCCGCCGGCCGGGTCCTCCTCCAGCTCGGGGAAGCGCTCCAACAGGCCGCGGAGCGCGATGCGGCCCTCCATCCGGGCCAGCGGGGCCCCGATGCAGAAGTGCGGGCCGTGCCCGAAGGCCAGGTGGCCCTGCGGGGCGCGGCGGATGTCGAACACGTCGGGCCCCGGGTCCTGGTACTTGCCCGGGTCGCGGTCCGCGGAGGCGAGCGAGACGAGGACGGTGGCCCCGGCCGGGATGACGGCCGTGCCGAGGTCGACGTCCTCGCGGGCGTAGCGGTAGGTGGCGTTCTGGACGGGGCCCTCGTAACGGAGCATCTCCTCGACGGCGCCGTCGAGGAGCCCGTCGGGGTCGGCGCGCAGGTCGGCCAGCTGGTCGGGGTGGGCGAGCAGGGCGCGTACGCCGTTGCCGATCAGGTTCACGGTGGTCTCGTGGCCCGCGACGAGCAGCAGGAAGGCCATCCCGATCACCTCGTCGGACGAGAGGGCCTCCTCCCCGTCCTCCCCCTCCTCCCGGGTGCGGATCAGGGCGCTGAGCAGGTCCTCGCCGGGATCCTTCGCCTTGGCGGCGACGAGGTCCGCGAGGTAGCCGCTGAGCTGCCGGTGGGCGGCGCCGTCGGGGCTGCCGGCGCCCGGGGACACGATCTCGCGGGACCAGGAGCCGAACCGCCGGCGGTCGAGGTCGGGGACGCCGAGCAGCTCGCAGATCACGGTCATCGGCAGCGGGAAGGCCAGGGCCTCCACGAGGTCCGCGGTGCGCTCGCGGCGGGCGGCCATCGCGTCGAGGAGTTCGTCGGTGATCTGCCGGACCCGGGGGCGCAGGGCCTCGACCCGCCGGGCGGTGAACTCGCGGGCGACCAGGCGGCGCAGCCGGGTGTGCCGGGGCGCGTCCGATTCGAGCATGTTCGCGTTGCTCGCGGCGGCGAGGGTGTCCGGGAAGTGGCCGGATTCGCGCCAGTCCTTCGCCAGACCGGGGTGGCCCAGTGCCCGGCGGGCCTCGGCGTGGCCGACGACGAGATAAGTGGGGTCGTACTCGGGGGCCTGGGCGGTGACCCGGTGGACCGGTCCCGTCTCGCGTAATCGTGCGTAGAACGAGTGGGGGTCGGCGGAGAAGTCCGCGGCGTTCGCGCTGATGTCCACGACTGGCATTGGCCCACAGTACGGGGGCCGTTCGCCGCCCGACCCGGCGTTTTCGGCCACTCCTCAGGAGGCGGCGCGCCGACCCCAGGCCGTGCCGGCGAGAACGAGGGCCGCGCCCGCGAAGCCGAGCGGGGCGAGGTGCTCGCCGCCGATGGCGATGCCGGCGGCGGCCGCCCACAGGGGCTCGGTGCCCAGCAGCAGGCTGACGCGGGAGGGCGAGGTGCGGCGTACGGCCCACATCTGCACGAAGAAGGCGAAGAGCGTGCAGAAGAGGGAGAGGAACGCCAGCCCGGCCCATTCGGCCGCCCCGAAGCCGGCGGCGGTGGACCAGGGGCTCTCCCCCGTCCCGGGCACGGCCGCCAGCAGGGCGAATACGGCGACGGCCCCGCCGAGTTGCACGGTGGTCAGCGACAGCGAGTCCGCGTCCTGTACGGCCGGGATCCGGGCCATGAGCAGCACGTGCAGGGTCCGGGCGAGGGCGGCGCCGAGGATGAGGAGGTCACCGAGGCTCGGCGCGGTGAACCCCGCCCCCTGCGTCAGCAGCAGGACGCCGGCGATCGAGACCCCGGCGGCCCCGAGGAACCCGAGGGAGGGCTTGCGCCGTCGCACGGCGGCCTCGGCGAGCGGCGTGAAGATCATGGTCAGGCTGATGATCAGCCCGGCGTTGGTCGCGGACGTGTGGACGACCCCATACGTCTCCAGCAGGAAGATCCCGCCGAGTACGAGACCCAGCCCACCGGCGCCCCGCAGCTGCGCGGGGGTCAGCGCCCGCAGTCGGGCCCACCCGGCGACGACCAGCACGGGCAGGACGAGCGCGAACCGGAGCACGAGCACGGCGATCACGGTGTGGGCGGTGGTGATGCCCTTGGCGGCGAGGTAGCTGCCGCCCCACACGACGGCGACGGCCAGTACGGGCAGGTCGGCGAGCCAGGCCCGGCGGGGGGTGGTGGCGGGGGCGGGCGCGATCACGGTCATCGAAGCTCTCCAACGACGCTGGGGAAGTGGAGACTTCGGCGGCTCCCACGGTGCGGGGTCACCGTACCGGAGGCGATCATGCCGTTCCAACGATTTCCCTACCTGTCAGACCGGCCCCGTAGCATCGCCGCATGGCCGACTTCTACGCCCTGGACCTGGCGTTCGACCTGCTCGAATCGACCCCGGAGCCCGTGCTCGCGGAGCTCCGCCGGCAGCTCGCGCCCGGCGGGACCCTCGCCTCGCGCGGCCCGGCCGAGCGGATCGGAGGCATGCTCGTGGGCGAGTTCGCCCCGGCGTCCGGCCCCGGCTGGGCGCTGACCAGCCGCCAGGAGGTGGCCGAGGAGGAGCTCCCCGCCCTGGAGGACCTCCTGCTGGTCCTCGCCCCGCACATCCGCCGGCCGGGCCCGGTGGGCCGGATCCGGCACTGGGGGCACGAGTCCCCGGACCTCCTCGTCCTGCGCGAGGGCCGCGTGGTCCAGGTGGCCCTGGACCCCCGCTGACCCGGTGCCCGCCGAACCCGTCGCGGGTCAGTCCTCGAACGTCCCGAACGCGGCGCGCCCGGTGGGCCGGTACGTCTGGATGGCGGTCCCGCTCGAGGTGGTCCTGGACCCGGTCAGCTCGAAGGCGGTCGGCAGCCCGCCGGTCGGGAACAGCCGCCGGCCGCCGCCCAGGAAGACCGGGAAGACCAGCAGGTTCAGCTCGTCGACGAGGTCCCGCGCCAGCAGCCACTGCGCGAGCCGCCCGCTGCCGTGCACCTGGAGTTCCCCGTCGAGCGCGTCCTTGACCCGGACGATCTCGCTCTGCAACTGCTCCCCGTCGAGGACGGTGACCGGGCCCCACGCCGGCTCCTTCAGGGTGGTCGAGGCCACGTACTTGGGCAGCCGGTTCAGCTTGCCCGCCACGGGGTCGGCCGGGTCGTCGTGCTGCGGCCAGTAGCCCGCGAAGATCTCGTACGTCCGCCGCCCGAGCAGGAACGCCCCGGTCCGGCCGAAGACCTCGGTGATGAACTCCCCCATCCCCTCGTCGGCGTACGGCACGAGCCACCCGCCGTACTCGAACCCTCCGCTGCGGTCCTCGTCGGGCCCGCCGGGGGCCTGCATCACCCCGTCGAGGGTCAGGAAGGTGGTGAGGGTCAGCTTGCCCATGGCTCTGCGCTCCTTGCTCGGCAGTTGTCACACGCCTTCAGACTCCCGGACCCCGCGCAGCTCATCGCGCCGCCACGCCATGCACGATCCCCGTCCGTTCCTGCGCACGACGAGGCGTCTCTGTCACCCGGATCGGCACCGCCCACGCGAAACGCCCGGCTGGGAAGTCCCAATCGGGCGCTTGCACGAACCCCCGCAGGCGACGCTGCGGAACTCGGCGTTCGCTATTCCGCCGCCGGGGCCGCCTCGAGGAACTGTCGGTACAGAAGGGCCATCAGTGCCGCGTACGCATGCTGCGCTCGCGCGACTTCGAGATCCTTGCCTGAGGATTCCGCACAGAGCCGATCGATCCGCTCCATGAGCTCGCTCACGATCGCCGGCACATCGGCCGGGGACGGTTTGAAGATCCCGCGCTCGATGAACCTGATGACCGTCGTGAGGTATTCATCGACTTCCGCCAGATCGGCGTACGTCATCCTCAACCCCTCGGTCGCGCCACCCGACGGGAACGGCATGCGGCGCCACAGAGTGTACGAATCCATAAGGGTCAGCGTCACAGAGTTCACCTCTCAGCGGTGTACCAGAAGGAAACGACCCTTCCGTCAGGTCCGAGGATTCCGCCCATGCCCGTGCTCTTGTCGACATACTTCACGCCGAACTTTCCACCATCCATGGGCATCCTCTTCGCATCCAGCCCGATCTTGCCTCCCGGCTGCGCCAGGCGGGCGGCCCAGTCCGAAGCGTCCTTCAGGTACTGCTCGCGCGTCACACCTGCCCGGGCTCCGTGCCGCTCCGTGTAATGCCATTCGAAGCTCGCCTCAGACGTTTCGAAACTGCCCGGGTGCCAGGAGTCCGGGACGCCGGGCGGGCACGGAGTCGTGTTGTGCACCAGCACTGGCATTTTTCCAGCCAGCACATAGTACGTGTGAAGGTCGGAGACCGTCAGATTGTATGTCGGCTGTTCCGCACGATAGGTACGCGTCCGCACGACGGAGACCGCGCTCCCGTCGTCCGTGCGCAGGGTCATGCCGACCTTGAGGTCCGCCGCATCGACCCAGGCACCTGCCGATACGGACCAGAACGGGTGGTGGTCCGTGGTCGTGATGACCTGATCGGCATCCTCCGAGCCGACGGTCAGGTCGACGTACTTCTTGTCGTCCTCCGTCCGGATTTCGGCGGTGACGGTCTTGGATGCGGTTTCTCCCGTCTCGGGGTCGGTGGCGAGGACCTTGTCGCCGACCGCGATCTCCTCGATCTTCTTGCTCGTGCCGTCAGCCATCAGCACGAGCGTTTCTTCAGTGAAACTGTTGCGCCGGAGACAGGAGATGGCCACGTCGACCGCTTCATGGGCCGACAGACCGCCCGCCCCGGCCTTGGCGGCCTTGCCGGCCTTGGCCGCCCTGCCGATGGCGCCCGTGGCGATCGTGATCGTGATGTCCACGGCGGCCATGCCGCAGTTCTTGTTCCACCCCGGATTCTTGGCGCATTCCCAGGCGTTCCGGATTCCCAGGGCCTCCATCCAGTCACCGCTGGGGCTGGTGAGGCCGATCCTGTTCGCTGTGTCGCAGAAGGACGTGGCCTGGTCGTACATGCTGAAGCAGTAGCCGTCCGCCCAGCGCCGCAGGTTCTCCTGGTAGGTCCGGGTGGGCCAGTAGCCACGCCGGAGCAGTTCCTCCTCGGTGGGAAGGGTCTTGCCGGCGATGACCAGCTTGACGGTGCTCGGCTTGCCGCCGCCGCCCGTCGATCCTCCCTTCGACCCGCTGCCTCCGGAGCTCTTCTTGCGTTCCACCTCCGGGTCGTTCTCGGGCTTGTAGTCCCCGTAGGTGCCGTTCGAGCCGGCGCAGTAGTTGGGGTAGCAGCTTTCGAGCCCGGTGGGGTCCATCTGGTTGACCGGGTCGCCGTTCGCGTACACGTAGCCGTTCATCTGCATCGGGTTGGTGATGTCGATGACCGGGTCGACGCTGATGAAGCGGCCGTTCGCCGGTTCGTACTCGCGGGCGCCGATGTGCGTGAGGCCCGTGGCCGCGTCGTTGTTGCCGGTGCCGAGGAAGGTGCGGCTGCCGGGCCAGTTGGCGGCGAGGGCACCGCGCTGGTTGCCGTACGGGTCGTACTTGCGGCGGGTGACCGCCTGGCCGGGCTTCTGTTCGACGGCCGTGGTCGCGGTGTTGTGGTTGTCGGACAGCAGCACGGTCAGCTTGTGGCCGGTGTTCTTGCCGCCGGTCTGGCGCGTGGTGGTGACCCCACCGGGGCCGGTGTAGTAGCGGATGGCGTCGACGGCCTGGCCCGCCTTGTTGACCGTCACCTCGGCTTCGCCGAGGTACAGCGTGCGGGCGCTGCCCGTCTCCTGGATGAGGCGGCTGCCGTCAGGGCCGTAGACGTAGGTGGTGGTGTTGTCCGCGAGCGTCCACTGCTGGGCGGCGGCGCCGGCGACACAGGTGTACATGTCGAGGTCGTTGCCGTCGACCGGGTTGTCGTTGGGGACGGTGACGCAGGTGTTGGATGCCGGGTTGTAGAGGGTCTTGTCCGCTCGGGACTGGAACTTCTGCTTGGTGCCGCCGTCACAGGTGGCCAGCACCGCGTCCGCGCCCTGTGCGGTCAGGCACTTGCCGAGGGCCTGGACGGTGTCACCGGTCAGCTTCCACTGCTGGGCCTTGGTCTCGTTGCAGGGCAGGATCTGGACGGCGGTGCCGTCCGCCGTGGCGCCATCGGCGACGTCGAGGCACTTGCCCGCCATGCCGGTGACGGCGACGGCACCGACACCCGGGCTGCTCGCCGAGGTGGGCTTGTTGCGGCGGTCCCAGTTCAGGGTCTGGGTATCGCCGTCGATGGTGCGCCGGGCCGTGTTGCCCGCGCTGTCGTAGCCGTAGGTGGAGAGGGAAGTGACCGTCGAGTTCGGGGTCTTGGTGGTCTTCTTGACCTCGGTGAGAGCGTGCGGATGGGTCTTGACCGGCGGCTGGCCGCCCGCCGCGACGTCGACGCCGTAGGCGTACGTCGTCGAGTCGTCCAGCGCACCGCTGGTGAGATCACGGTCGACGAGCTTGGTCCGGTTGCCGATGGCGTCGAACTCGTACTCCTGCCAGTAGCCGTCACCGTCGGGGCCGGCGGTGACGTCGCTCAGGCTGGGGCCGGTGCAGTTCTCGGTCCTGCCGGTCCACGCCTTGGCGAGCTGGCCCAGTGCGTTGTAGGCGTAGCACTGGCGGTCGACGCGGTCGCCGGGCTGGGTGTCCGTGACCGAGGTGATCCTGCCGACCGTGTCGTACTTGTAGGAAACGGCGTTGATCCGGTTGGGTCCCGGCGTCTCCCGGTCCGCGAAGGTGTTGGTGACGCGGCCCGTTTCCGGCTCGTAGAGGGTGGTCGTCCACACCCGCTGGGGGGCGTTGCCGGATGCGGTGCGCAGGACCTCACCGAAGGGGCTGAGGACCGTGTCCGCCGTGTACCAGGACAGGCCCGACAGCGTTACCGGCGCACCGTCCTCGTTGTAGCGGGTGATCAGTTTCTCCGCGGCGAGCCCGCCGGGGGTGGCCGGGACGGTGGTGGACTGGATCTTGCCGGTGGGCGTGTACTTGGTGGTGTAGGCGTACGTGCCCGCCAGACCCTTGGTCGCCGGACCGTCCGGGATCGTGACGGTGTTGCCGGTCGCCCGGTACTCGGCGTCGTAACCGGTCACCTGGCTGGTCACCGTGAGGCTGCCGTTGCGGCGGGTGGACGCGACCGGGTAGCCCTTCGCTCCCGACAGGGTGTCGAAGGTCCAGGTGGCGGTCGGAGTCCCGTTCGGGTCGTCCTCGATCTCGGCCGTCTTGCGGCCCAGCTTGTCGTAGTTGGTGTACGTCTTCTGCCCGGCCGCGTTCTCGGCCCATACCCGCTGGTCGAGGTTGTTGTAGCCGAAGGACCCGATTCCCAGGTCGGGGTCGCTGGTGCCGGTCAGACGGCCGCGGGCGTCGTAGGTGTACGTCCAATTGTTGGCGGCCGCGTCGGTGACCTTGGCCAGCTTGCCCCGCACGTCGTACGCGTAGCCGGTGGTGGTCCACGTGGTCAGGTCGACGGCGGTGTACTTCTGGACCAGGACCGTGCGGTTCAGCGCGTCGGTCCAGGTCTTGGTGGCCTCACTGCCCGGCATCGGAGCCGATCCGTCGGCCGACATGCCGCTGCGCTGGACGGTCCAGTCCCCACCGTACGTCGTGACGTCGGAGTGGTGCGGGGTGCCCTTGTGGAGCGTGGTGGAGCGCACCGGGCGGCCGAGGCCGTCGTAAGCGGTCGCGGTGGCGTTGGGGACCTGGAAGACCGTCTCCGGGACGAAGATCTTCTGGTCCGGCTCCCCTTCCGCGTAGTAGGCGTTGTTGGTCTGCCGGACCGTGCCGTTCGCGTTGTGGAGCGAGTCGGTGACCAAGCGGCCGCCGCCGAACGCTTCCCTCTGGGTCTGGCGCGGGCGCAGCAGGCCGTCGTAGATCGTGACCGTGTTCTCGTACGTCCCGTTGTCCCGCAGGGCGCCGGAGATCACCGTCGGCGGCTTGTCGACGGACGTGTCGTACGAGAAGACGTACGTGGCCTTGTCCGTACCGGCCTTCCGGGACGGGGTCCACACGCCCGTGGTGCGGCCCAGTTCGTCGTAGGCCATGCTCACCTTGCGACCGTTGGCATCGGTGCTTTCCAGCACGCTGCCGCGGCCGGGGTCCGACTTCGTCGTCAGGGTGTGGCCGAGGGCGTTGGTGATCGTGGTGGAGAAGACCGGACCCGTGGCCGGACTGACGGTCGTGGAGGTGGGGTTGCCGGCCGCGTCGTAGGACTTGGTGGGCCTGCCCAGGGCGTCGTACTCGGTGCGGGTCGTGGTGACCCATCCGGTGCCGGCGCCGTCGAGGCTGTCGACCTGGACCGGCAGACCCCTCACCGGGGCGGTGCCGAACGCGCCGAGCGCGTCGTAGGAGGTACGGGCGTCGGCCAGTACCTCTCCGGTGGCGGCCTTGCCGCAGTCACCGGCCGTACTGCGCACCCGCTGGGCGAGGCCGATGATGTGCTTCGCCGTGTTGTGCACGTACGTGGTGGTGGTGCAGTTCTGCTCCGACGTGGTCCATCCCGTGCCGTTCGGCGTCAGCACTTCGGCCTGCGCAGTCTTGAGCAGACCGTACGCCGCCTCGTCGTACGTGTTGACGGTGCGGACCATTCGGGTCCCGCCGTCGCTGGTCGACTGGTGGGCGTCGGAACGTGCCGTGCCGGTACGGAAGGCCTCCAGGTCCGTCGTACCGCGCCGGGGACGCGAGGCCGTCCGCTGGCTCCAGGGCCAGTTGAGCACCCGCGAGACGACGCTGCCGCCGGCCTTGGTGAAGCTGATCGTTTCGGCGGCTTGGCCCTGCAGCGGGAGGATGTCCTCGCCGAGGTCCTCGGTGTTCGTGGAGTCCTTGATCCTTACCTTCGCGCGACCGCCGTCGCCGGACATTCCGCGGAAGTAGCGGGTGCGGGTCTGCGACTGCTCGGTGGCGTCGGGCTTGCCCGCGTTGGCGGTGACTCCCTTGGTCGTGACGACCGACGCGTAGCCGCGCCACTGGCTGTACGTGCGGCGTTCGGGCTTGGAGAACTCGTCGGTGTCCTTGCCCCAGGCCGCGTCGCCTTCGTAGGTGTAGCTGGTGGTGACGTCGGGCTGGCGGGCGACCCGGTCCTTCTCGATCACCTTGTCGACGACGTACTTGTTGAACCACTCGAGCGGCGGGGTCTCCAGCTCGCTGTCCGGGGACCAGTGGACGGGGAAGCAGCGGGTGGTGTTCTCCTCGGGCTTCGGGTGTGAGGCGCCCACCGCGCAGGGGGCGGAGTAGTCGACGTAGATCTCACCGCCGGTCTCGTTGCGGATGGTCTCCACGCGGAGGCGGTCGTAGTCGGGGGTGGCGTCGGTGGAGCTCTTCGCGACGCGGTTCGGCATGTCCTGCACGTTGGGCAGGAAGGACACCGGCGGCAGCTGGATCCCGATCGGGTTGCCGGCGCTGTCCTTCGCGGTGCCGTAGCCGGTGCGGGTGATGGACTCCAGCCACAGCGGCGGGTGGGTGTCGGTGCGCTGCTTGGGGAACGACTGGGCCAGCGACCACTGGTCGACCGTGCTGAGAGCCGTGGAGCCTTCGGTGCGCTGGGCGTAGGTGGTGACGCCGGTCAGTCGCTTGCGCGACCAGAACGTGGGCGAGGAGACGTAGCAGTTCTCCGCGTCCATCTTGCAGTTGAGGGTGGAGGGGGTGTCCCACCAGGCTTGTTTGTCACCGTAGTTCTTCGACTCGAACTGGGCGTCACCGCACTTGATGCCGCCCTCTTCCAGGCAACGCTCCGCGAGGGTGAACTCGACCAGGCCGGCCGGGGCACCCGCAAGATTGTCGGAGCGCAGGCCGTACAGGATCCGGGTGGGGTATCCACCTCGGGTGTAACCGACCTCGGCGGCGTTCTTCTCCTTGAACTTCGCGTTCTTGGCGTAGCGGTTCTGCTCCTGCTTCCAGTCGATCACCATGGCGTTCCCGTGGACGTCCTCGACGTAGTCGAGGTTCCAGCGCCAGGCCTGGCGGCATGAGGAGTTGGCGTAAGCCGCCTGGTAGCAGGGCTCACCGGGGTGGTTGCCGAAGACGGGGACGGTGAAGACCGAGTCCGTGACGTTCTGCGGCGAGGTGCCGACTCCGTGCGTGCCGACGTTGTGGCGTCCGAAGTGGTAGCGCGTGCCGTCGCGAGTGGTGACGACCCAGTACTCACCGTCCTTCGCGCCGTTGGCGCCGCCCGTCACCCGCTCGACCTTCGAACCGTCGTCGGACGCGGGGACCAACTGCCCCGACACGGTGTCGCGGACCAGTTCGGTGGTGGCACCGCCGAGCGACATCACCAGGTTGTCACCGGCCCAGCACAGATCGCCCTTCTTCTTGTCCGTGCTGTTGTTGTTGTTCGGCGTGGCCGCCGTCGTGTCACGGTCCTCCGAGCAAGCCCGGTAGCGCCGTTCGATGTAGCCCGGCTCATAGCCCCAGCCGTCGCCGATCCACGACCCCTGCCCGTTGGCCACGGACGTCTTGCCGTCCACGGCCTGCGAGGAATAGGAGAAGGCGATCGTCGGCTGCGGACCGGCCGGGCTCGGCGGCACGGTCAGCGGATACGCCCACGAGAAGCCGCCACCGCTCCCTCCTGCCGACCAACTGCCGGACGGCGAAAGCGAGGTGGCTTTGTACGAGCCACCGGCACCCGTGGCCCCGTCGGAAGCAGCCAGGACCATCGAGCCGCCACCGGTCATGGTGCGCAAGCCCTGCCCGGACACGGCGACCGTGGGGTCCACAGTCGCTCTGACGGTCCCGGTGTTGGGGTCGTTGCTGCTCGGGACGTCCACGGCTGCGGAGCACTCGGGCAGCTCCGGTGAGGTCAGGAAGCACTCGGGGAGCTGTTTGATCTCCAGCCGGGAGGCCCATTCGGTGCCGTAGAGGTCCTCGAACTTCTTGTAGTCGAGCTGTACGTCGACCGGAGTGGCACTGCCTGTCGGAGGTGTGACCTTGATGATCGCGCCATCGATGCCGGCCGCTTCGGTGGCCGTACGGGCCTCTACGGCCACCTGCCAGGTACCGGACGGGGCCGGCGGAGTCGGGTTGCTCTCGGACGGCGAAGCCTTGCCGATGCTGATGGGCAGCGCGCCCGCCTTCACCAGCTGCGTCCCGCTGTCAGGGGTCAGTGCGACAGGTTCCGAACCTGCCGCCGGGGGAGCCACCTTGGAGGGCTCGTAC
The DNA here is from genome assembly GCF_042889825.1 of Streptomyces sp. NPDC002467. NCBI lineage: Bacteria > Bacillati > Actinomycetota > Actinomycetes > Kitasatosporales > Streptomycetaceae > Streptomyces > Streptomyces sp. NPDC002467. Next base: position 412,954 of record NZ_JBIARJ010000004.1, read on the forward strand.
CCGGCAGGCGGCGCCGCTGCGGCACCGTCCCAGCCCAGCAGCTTCGCGGCCTCGACCTTGTCGAGCTTGGCCTTCAGGTCCTGCTGAAGGCCTGGAAGGCTGACCCCCGTGCGGTCGCCTGGTGGCGCCGCCCAGGCCTGGGTGGGCAATAGAGATGCGACCAGCATCACGGACATTGTGATGCCGGTGCGCCCGGCGAGGCGCGCGCGTTTCGCGCGCGACCCTCTGTTTCCGGGCAGGCGAAAACTGTGCGCCGACAACGGCGACATGTGGACCCCCCACGCTCTGCCGCCATCGCAGAGGCGCATGGGCGGCACGAGACTGACATATAGCGACTCGATTCTGCGGCCAGTCGATCAGAAATGCCATTGCCCGATATCCGGCTGTGGCCTTAATCACCTCACCGCCCCCACACTGCGGAATATTCGATGTAAATCGACCCGAATGGGTGGGGTGTGGGGTGAAAGGAGGGCGTGACGATCCGCGTCGGATGACTCATGCTCAGCTCGCACATCCATCGCGTGAGATGAGCGGGGAGCGAATCCATGCGTTCGAGGGGGGAAAGAAATGGCAGTCAGTGATTCCGCTACCGATACCGTTTCCGTGGCGGACGATCCACCGAGACGTCCTTGGTTCAAGCGCCGAATGACCATGGGCGGCCTGGCCGCCCTGGTGGCGGTGGCCGTGGCGGTGCCGGTCGGCGTGCACCTGGGCGGGGACGCGGGGCCGCGCAAGAAGGTTTCCGATGAGGCGAGCGGCCCGGTGACGGCCGTTCAGGCGCGGAAGTTGGCTGGCGAGCGGGGCAAGGACGTCGAGGTGTCCGCCGAGCGCAGTGCGAACACCACGACGTGGGCGCAGCCCGATGGTCTGTTCAGGAAACAGATCTCCAGCTCCGCCGTGCGGGCGAAGGTCGGAGACGAGTGGAAGCCGATCGATACGGATCTGGCGCGTGTCGAGGGCGGGTTTGCCGCGAAGGCGGTGAACGGGGCGGTCGTGTTCAGCGGCGGTTCGCCGGGTGGTGAGCGTGCTGGTCGTGGTGTGGTGCGGTCGGCGTTGACGGTGGATGCGCCGGGTCCGGTGTGGACCGAACTGGTGCGTCTGAGTGTCGACGGGCATGACATGTCGGTGAGTTGGCCCGGTGTGCTGCCGGAGCCGGTGATCGATGGTCCGCGGGCGTTGTATGAGAATGTCCGTCCGGGTGTGGATCTTTTGATGACGGCGCAGGACGGCGGGTATTCGCATCTGCTGGTCGTGAAGGACAAGCAGGCCGTCGCCGATCCGCTGCTCGCGGAGCTGAACTACCGCCTCACCTCTCCCGATCTCCAGTTCCAGTTGGACGCGGAGTCGGGTGCCATGTCGGCCCGCGACGCGAAGGGCGAGGAGATCGCCGGTTCTCCGTCGCCTTTGATGTGGGATTCCTCCGGGAAGGTCGCCACCACCGACGATGTTCCGGCGTGGAAGCCTCCGGCGGCGGCGAAGAAGCACCCCACCCTGGGCCTGGCTGGGCTGGCCGGTGCGGAGCGAGCGCACCTGTCGGTCGCGGCGGCGTCGTTCAAGGACGGCACGCTTTCCCTGAAGCCGGATGCGGCACTGCTGAATGCCCCGGACACGGTGTACCCGGTATTCATCGACCCCTCCTACAAGGGTCACAAGCACGCCTGGTCACTCCTCTACAAGACGGCCGGTAATTCGAGCTTCTACAACGGCCAGAACTACAACGCGTCGGGTACGAACGAGGCCCGGGTGGGATATGAATCCGACTCGGGCGGCACCTCGCGTTCGGTGTTCAATTTCTATTTCGGATCCGAGCTGCACGGTGCCGGTATCCAGTCGGCGTCCATGCGTGCCCTGCAGACGTATTCGTGGTCGTGTGACCGCAAGGCGATGGACATCTATTCCACACCGCTGGTGACGTCGTCGTCGACGTGGAACAACACGACGGGCTGGTGGGGCAACAAGGTCGCCACCGAGATGGCCGGGTACGGCTACAACTCCTCCTGCCCCGACAACTGGGTCGCCCCCGACATCAAGGGCCTGGTCACCCAGGCCGCGAGCAGCCGTTGGGGCACGTTGTCGCTGGGTTTCAAGGCGCCGAACGAGTCGGACTCGTACTACTGGAAGAAGATCCTCGCCAACGGCGAGTCCGCCCCTTACATCGAGGTCGTCTACAACACCCCGCCCGACGTCCCCGTCGCGTCGAACATGAACACCTCGCCGGGCGGACCGTGCCTGACCACCAGTCCCGGTACGAGCATCGGCAAGACGGACGTGTCCTTCCAGGTCAAGGGCACCGACCGGGACGGCAACCTCAAGCAGGTACAGATCGAGGTCTGGGACGCCGACTCCGGAGCCGGCGTCTACAACGAGTGGCTGTGGCCCAACAGCGACGGCGTGGTCACCAAGAGCGTGCCCTTGGACAAGTTCACCTCCGGCCGCAAGTACTTCTGGCTCGCCCGGACGAACGACTGGGACGGCTGGGGATCGCCCGGCTCGGGCCCGGCCGATTCCGGTGGCGGCGGCTGGTGCACCTTCACCGTCGACCACACCGCCCCCGCCAACCCCCTCGTGCGCTCCGTGCACTTCCCCGCTCCCGGCCCCGACGGCGACCAGTGGTCCCTGGCCCCGGCCGGCACCCCCGACCAGTGGATCGAAGTCCTGGGCAACGGCACCCCGGCCTCCGCGATCCGCGAGTACCAGTGGTCCCTGAACCGGCCCACCTACGACCAGAAGATCACCCCCTGGCAGAACGACCTGGCCTCCATCAAACTCCAGGTCGACACCGCCGGCCCCAACGTCCTCTACGTCCGCACCGTCAACACCGCCGGGAACATCTCGGTGCCCACCGAACACCTCTTCTACGTCAGCGCCCGCGTCGGCACCGACAAGCCGGGCGACGTCACCGGTGACGGCTTCCCCGACATCCTCGCCGTCGACAAGGACGGCAACCTGCGCACCTACGCGGGAGACAAGCAGGGCGACACCGACGCCTACATCCCCGGCGCCGTCGAGAACGGCAAGCCCGTCGCCGCCGGCCACTTCAAGGACCCGGCCGGCGCGACCCCCGCGCTGATCGGGCACGCCACGGACTGGTATCCCGGTGACGGGCTGACCGACCTGATCGCCCGGATGCCCGACGGGAAGCTGTACATCTACCCCGGCACCGGCACCGGCCAGTTCGACGCCGGGCGCCGCCAGGAGATGCAGCTGCCGCTGTCGGCACCGGACCCGGCCACCTTCCGGCAGATCGTGGTGGTCGAGGACATGGACGGTGACGGACTCGGTGACATGTTCGCCCTGGACGCCGACGGGTTCTGGGCGTTCTCCGGCTACACCGGTTCCAGCTTCACCTCCTACCGCAAGCTGGCCACCGGTTGGGCCGCCCGCGACATCGTCGGCGTCCGCGACGTCTCCGGAGACAAGGTCCCCGACCTGATCTTCCGGGACAACGCCAACGCCAACCGCGGCCTGGCCCTGCGCAAGGGCAAGCCCGGACCCAACGGCGGAGCCGACCTCACCTCCCTCGCCTCCCAGGCGGGCTCCGAAGGCGGCGTGGACCTCACCTACGCCACCACCGGCTGGGGCCGGGCCGCACTCCCCATCGTCCTGGGCACCGCCGACGCCACCGGCGACGGCATCCCCGACATCTGGGGCGTCGGCACCGACGGCAACCAATGGCTCCACCAAGGCGGAACCACCACCATCGGCGGGCCCACAGGACGCGACGAGGACGGCTGGAACACCTTCCTCACCATCGGATAACCGACAAAGCACAACAGCCGACGCGTACGACGGCGCCCTGTCCGGAGATTCCTCTCGGCAGGGCGCCGTCGTGCGGAGGGCCACGACGCGTGGGTGACGGCGAAGCGGGCCCGGGCCGGGCCGACGCCGTGGCGGAGCAGCAGGTCCCGCCCGGCCGGCTCGTGCTCCGAACCGGGGCCCGAGAGTTCGGCCACGTGGACGGTCTTGCCGATGTCGTGCGTCGCCGCGCCGAAGAGGACCGCTTCGCGGTCGAAGCCCGCCGGCGGGCAGTGGTGTGCGACCCAGTCGACCAGTCGGTGCGCGACGTCGTGGACGGCACGCAGGTGCGCCGCCAGTCGTGGCGGGGCCTCCAGGAGCGACAGGAGATCCGCCACGTCGTCCGGCAGGGGCAGCAGTTCGGGGTCGGCGATGCCGTACAGGGCTCTGTCGAGGGGTGTGGTGGCGGTCATCGCGCCAGGGTAGTGGCGTCTGCCGGGTCGAGGAGTCGGTCGCCGAGGGGGGTGCGGCGGTAGAGGACGTGGCGGCCGTCGCGGGCGCGGGCGACCAGGCCGGTGCGGTGGAGGACGGCCAGGTGCTGGGAGACCGCGCTGGGGGTGACCCTCAGGCGGCGGGCGAGCTCGACCGTGGGCAGGGGGCCGTCGAGGAGGGCCAGGAGGGCGGTCTTGGGGGCGCCGATGAGTTCGGGGAGGGCCTTGGCGTCGGGCGGGGCCGGGTCGGACCACAGGGTCGCCACGCCCCGGCTGGGGTAGGCCAGACCGGGCGGCTGGTCGGCGGTGACGGGCGGGGCGGGCTTGTGCGCGAAGACGGAGGGGATCAGCAGCAGTCCGCGGCCGGCGGCCGGGATGTGGAAGTCGCCGAGGACGTCGGCGATGCGCAGGATCCCGCCGGCCCAGCGGAGGTTGGGGTGCATGTCGGCGAAGAGCCGGCGAGCGCCGCCGACGGCCAGTTGCCGGGCCCGGTAGGTCATGTCGGCTTCGAGCACGAGCCGCATCGCGGGCCAGGTCGGCTGGAGCGCGAGCGTCCAGTACCGGTGCAGCAGTTCGCAGATGGTGTCGCGCAGGGCGGCGACCTCCCGGTCGTCGTCGGCGAGCGCGGGGAGCAGGGCCGCGGGGAGCGGGTCCGGGTGGTGCGCGTCGAGCAGGTCCCGGCGGACGACGGCGGCCGGGGTGCGGCGTACGACGGCCAGTTCCTCGGCGAAGGTCGCGGAGAACCGCTCCGGGCGGGGGGTCAGGAAGTCGGGCGTCGTGCGGTGTCGCGCGACGAGCGAGGCGAGGAGCGCGGTGTCGAGCGCACCGCCGACCCGCTCGACGGCCGCCCTGCGCCAGGGGGCGTGGATCGTGGACAGTCCCGGCTCGCGGAGCACGCGGAGGCTCAGCACGGTGTCCATGAGCGGGGACAGGGCGAAGCGGGTGTCCGCGAGGTCGTCGGCGTCGAGCCCGAAGCTGATCATTAAGCCCGAGGCTACATCCATTGGCGGGCCCGGCCGGGTGCATTGGACTGCCGGGCATGACGCAGAGACCCCCCACCACGGGCGCCCCCGCCCCCCGCCGGGGCCCGCACAGCGGACCCGCTCACCTCGCGGACCCGGCCACCCCGGCCACCCCGGCGGCTCGGGCAGCCCGGACGAGCGCGGTGCGCGCGGCACCGGCCGCGACGACCGCGCCCGCGGGGCAGGCGTCCCCGGCAGCCCGGGCGGGGCACGGGGCCGAGGCCGGCCCGGCGGCGGCGGTCGAAGCCGCGGCACCGGGCGCCGCCGGCCCGTCAGACGGGCCGGCGGCACGAGCGGCGACAACCGGGTCCGCGGGCACGGACGCGGGTGGACCGGTGGGGCCGGCGGCCCCCGCGGCGCGGGCCGTGGGGGCCGGAGGAGCGGCGTACGCGGGCCCGGAGGCCGATCGGCGGCTGATCGCGATCCTCGCGGTGACCTGCGCCGTCGCCGTCGGGAACATCTACTTCCCGCAGGCGATCAGCCCCTTGGTCGCGGCCGGGCTCGGGACCTCGCCCGGTGAGGCGGCCGGCATCGTCACCGCCACCCAGGTCGGCTACACCCTCGGCGTCTTCCTGCTCGTCCCCCTCGGCGACCGGCTCCCGTACCGCCGTCTCCTCGTCGCCCTGCTCGCCGCGAGCGGCGCGGCCCTGGCGGCCGCCGCCCTCGCCCGCACCCTGCCCCAACTCCTCGCCGCCGGCGTCCTCGTCGGGGTGACCACCACGGCCGCACAGCTGATCGGCCCGATGACCGTCGGCCTGGTCGCGGAGGGGCGGCGCGGTGCGGTGATGGGGACCCTGCTCAGCGGATCCATCGGCGGCATGCTCCTGGCCCGCACCTTCAGCGGTGCGCTCGGCGAGCGGTTCGGGTGGCGGGCCCCGTACGGGGTCGCCGGGCTCGTGGTGCTGTGCCTCGCCGTCGTACTGGCCCGCGCGCTGCCGGCGACCGGGGTCTCCCCCGCGCCCCGGGTGCCGCTGCGGGCGCTGCCGCTGCGGCCCTTGCGGCTGCTGCGCGCCGAGCCCGAGCTGCGCCGCTCCGGCTGGTACCAGGCCTCCCTTTTCGCGGGGTTCTCCGCCATGTGGGTCTGCCTGGCGCTGCTCCTCACCGGCCCGGTCTACGGCTACGGCCCGCAGGCCTTGGGGCTCGTCGCGCTCACCGGCGTGGTCACCATGGCGTGCACCCCGGTCGCGGGCCGCCTCGTGGACCGGCTCGGCCCCGACCGGGTCAACCTGGTCTGCTTCCTCGCCACCCTCGCGGCGGCCGGTGTCCTCGCCGTCGGCGCCCGGGGCGGCACCACCGGGCTCGTCGCCCTCGTCCTCGGCACGCTGGTGCTGGACACCGCCATGCAGTGCGGCATGGTCGCCAACCAAGCCCGCTTCTACGCCCTGCGCGCCGACTCCCGCAGCGCGCTCAACACCGCGTACATGACCTGCGGTTACCTCGGCGGCAGCGCCGGTTCCTGGCTCGGCCTGCAGATCCACCGGCACGCCGGCTGGCCCGGGGTCTGCGTGTTCCTGGCACTGCTGACGCTTCCCGCCGTCGACTCCGCCCGCCGCGTACGCGCCGCGAAACGCGAGGTCGGAATCCCGCCAGCGGCCCGGACCTCCCGGAGATTTCATTGAACTCGCAACCAATCAGCGGGATCGATACAGGAGGAAACGGTATGGACGGCAACGCAGTGGCCCTGGTGACCGGCGGAAGCCGCGGGATCGGGGCGGCGAGCGCCCTGAAGCTCGCCGAGGACGGGGCCGACGTCGCGATCACGTACGTCAACGACGCCCGGGCGGCGGCCGAAGTCGTCGGCAAGGTCGAGGCGCTCGGGCGGCGCGCGGTCGCCGTACGGGCCGACGCCGCGGACCCGGCGGCCGCCGCCCTGGCGGTGGAGCGGACCGTCCGGGAGCTCGGGCGGCTGGACGTACTCGTCAACAACGCGGGCATCGGCGTGCTCGGGCCGCTGGACTCCCTCGGCACGGACGACGTGGACCGGGTGCTCGCCGTCAACGTGCGCGGGGTGTTCCTCACCGCGCAGGCGGCGGCCGGGCACATGGGACCCGGCGGGCGGATCATCACCATCGGCACCTGCATGACCCAGCGGGTGCCCGGCCCCGGCGGCACGCTCTACGCGATGAGCAAGTCGGCGCTGATCGGGCTGACGAAGGCCCTCGCACGGGAGTTGGGCGAGCGCGGCATCACCGCGAACATCGTCCACCCGGGGCCGGTGGACACCGACATGAACCCGGCGGACGGCCCGTACGCCGGCGGGCAGACGGCGCTGACCGCCGTGGGGCGCTTCGGCACCGCGCGGGAGGTGGCCGAGATGGTGGGCTTCCTCGCCTGCTCCCGGGCCGCCTTCGTGACGGGCGCGGAGTTCTCCGTCGACGGCGGCCACGCCGCGTAGGCCGCCCGGACACCGCCGGTCACGGCAGCCAGCGGCCGCCCGCCATCAGGTCGCGGCCGGCGATCTCGTTCACCTCGCGCCAGGCCTGGATCCACTCCGGCACGATCCGGAAGTACGGGTAGGGGACGGCGAAGGCGCCGGGGTCGAAGCCGGTGTGGGCCGCGAAGGCCTCCTGCTCGCCGGGGGCGAGGTCCGCCACGTCCAACGTGGTCGCGGTGCCCTCGACGAGGACCACGTCACGGGTGAGGCCGAAGGCGAGACGCACCCTGCCGTTCGCGGCGAGGTTGCGGCCGGTGGGCACGGTGGCGCGCGTCGACAGCAGGAAGGTCTCGCCGTCCCACCGGAAGGAGAGCGGGACGAGGCAGGGGACGCCGTCGGCGTCGGCGGTGGCGACCCAGACGTCGTTGCCGTCCCGGAAGCGCGCGAGGGTGTCCTTGCGGCGGGTCTCGCGCTCGCGCGGCGCGTCGGGAAACTCGGTCATGTACGTGCCCTCCCCGTGGCGTGGGGGCCCGCGGGCCGGGCCGCCGGGGCCCATCCTGCCCCACCCGTAACGGAGTTCACATGAAAATACGCCGGAGGGGCGCACCGTCGAGCGGTGCGCCCCTCCGGGCCGTGCGCGCCCCGGGGGTGTCGGCCCCCGGGGCTGGATGTGGGTGGCGTCAGCCGCCCAGCTCCTGGTGACGGGCGGCCAGGGCGGCCGCGCCGTTCTCCGTCAGCGAGCCGAAGAGACGCAGGCGGGAGAAACCGCCGTCCGGGAAGATGTCGATCCGGACGTGCGTGCCGACCGCCGGGGCGTCCAGCACGAAGCGGTGGTTGGTGTCGGGCTGCAGGCGGGTGCGCGGCAGGAACTCGGTCCACTCGCCCTCCTCGCCCGTCTTGACGGACAGCGAGGCCCAGCCGGCCGAGTTGCCCTTCAGGTACGCGGTGTCGATCTCGACGGCGCGGATCTCGGACTCGGTGACGAGCTGGTAGCGGATCCAGTCGTTGCCGTTGTCACGGCGACGCGCGGTCTCCCAGCCGTCGTCCATCTTGCGGGAGCGGCCCGGGTTGATGGTGTTGGTGGGCGGGGAGTAGAAGCGGTTCGACGCGTCCTGGACGGAGCCGCCGTTCTCCAGCGCCACCACGTCGAAGGAACCGAGCGCCGCGAGCCACTTCGGGTCCGGCAGGACCTCGCCGTAGACGCGCAGGCGGGCGATGCCGCCGTCGGGGTGCTGGTTGACGCGCAGGTGCGTGAAGCGCTGCTCGGCGGCGACCTCGAAGCCGTTGGCCGCGTGGCCGCCGACCGGGGTGCGCTCGACCAGGGTCGTCCACTTCACGTCGTCGCCCAGGAGCTCCTCCGGGGTCGGCGCCAGGGCGCCCTCCCAGTTGGTGCCCTCGATGGAGACGGCCTGCGGCATGTTGCCGCGGAAGTGGGCGGTGTCGACGACGATGCCGCGGATCACGCCGGGGGCGCCCAGGCGAACCAGCGCCCAGTCGTGGTCCTCGGGGGTCGGCCAGGGCTGGGTGGCGGAGACGCCACGGCGGCGGCGGGTCTCCCAGCCGTCCATGACCTTGCCCTTGTGGCCGAAGTCCTCGGGGTCGAAGTGCGCGGCCTCGGAGATCAGCAGGTTCTCGCGCTGGGCGAAGAACTCGTCGTTGGCGGCGATGACACCGGCGCCCAGCTCACGGGCGGCGAGGTTCGCGTACTGGGTGAACGGGAAGTCCGCGGTGCGGTAGTCCGCGTACGGGTCGCCGCCTCCGTACGGGTTCGCGTTACCGGTGAAGGAAGGAATCGCCACTGTCAGTTCTGCCTTTCGAGGAGGAGGCCCGTGGGCTCGGTCGGAGTGCCGTGGTCGGCGATCTGGGTGCCGCGCAGCCAGGTGGACTTGACGACGCCGTGCAGGGTCTTGCCCGCGTAGGCCGTCACCTGGTTGCGGTGGTGGAGCTCGGCCGGGTCCACGGTGAACGTTTCTTCGGGGGCCACGACGGCGAAGTCGGCGTCACGGCCGACCTCGATCGCGCCCTTCTGTGCCAGCCCCGCGAGGGCGGCCGGGGCGGCGGACATCCAGCGGACGACGTCTTCGAGCGTGCGTCCGCGCTTGCGCGCCTCGGTCCAGATCGCGGGGAGGCCCAGCTGGAGGGAGGAGATGCCGCCCCACGCGGTGGCGAAGTCGCCGGTCTTGAGGTCCGCGGTGGAGGGCGAGTGGTCGGAGACGATGCAGTCGATGGTGCCGTCGGCGAGCGCATCCCACAGGACGTCCTGGTTCGCGGCCTCGCGGATGGGCGGGCAGCACTTGAACTCGGTGGCGCCGTCCGGGACTTCCTCGGCGGTGAGGGTGAGGAAGTGCGGGCAGGACTCGACCGTGATCCGCACGCCCTCGGCCTTGGCCGCGGCGATCAGCGGCAGCGCGGAGGCGGAGGACAGGTGCAGGACGTGCACGCGGGCGTTCAGCCGCTTCGCCTGGTCGATCAGGTTCTGGATCGCGGTGTTCTCGGCGTCCTGGGGGCGGGAGGCCAGGAAGTCGGCGTACTTGGGGCCCGGGTTCTGCGGGGCGGACTCCAGGTGGTGCGGGTCCTCGGCGTGCACGATCAGCAGGCCGCCGAAGCCGGTGATCTCCGCGAGCGAGGTGGCCAGCTGCTCCTGGTCCAGCAGGGGGAACTCGTCCACGCCGGAGGGCGACAGGAAGCACTTGAAGCCGTAGACGCCGGCGTCGTGCAGCGGTGCCAGGTCCTTGACGTTGTCCGGCAGGGCTCCACCCCAGAAGCCGACGTCGATGTGCGCCTTGGCACGGGCGACCTCCTGCTTGACGCGCAGGTTGTCGACCGTGGTGGTCGGCGGCAGGGAGTTGAGCGGCATGTCCAGGATCGTGGTGATGCCACCGGCGGCGGCGGCGCGGGTGGCCGTCCAGAAGCCTTCCCACTCGGTGCGACCCGGGTCGTTCACGTGGACGTGGGTGTCGACCAGGCCGGGGAGCAGGACGTCGTCGCCGAAGTCCTCCAGCCGGGCTCCGGCCGGTACCTCGGCGTCGTGCGGCAGCACCGCCGTGATCTTCCCGCCGGCGACGGCCACCGATGCGGCGCGCGTCCCCTCGGGGGTGATGACGCGCGTCGAGCGCAGTACCAGTTCCACAGCCACGTCGGACACCGGAACCTCCCCATCTACTTCCACAGAGCGAAATTCAACGTTCTGTTGACGGAGTCTGCGGGGCGATGGGGAATCCAGTCAAGACCGCCCGGAGGGACCACTGACCCACCAGCACCGCAATTGGATGTTTCCACAGGATGGAATTAAGATTTCGCTATACAGAATGTAGCTACCACCACCGGGAGTCGGGCAGGTAACTTCGCGAGGACGTCCGCCCCCGGACATACCGCCTCTGACCGGCGGAGACGGCGTCGCCCCTGGTCTAGGGCCGACGCCGACTGACCGGTAGGCTGCTTCCTTGCCTGCCAGCACCGAAAGGACCGCGCCGTGCCGACGTCCAGCGCCAGCACCACCGACGCTTCCGCCAAGACCACCGCCGCCGGCGGTGGCGTCCAGTCCCTTGAGCGCGCCTTCGATCTGCTCGAACGCATGGCCGACGCGGGGGGCGAAGTCGGTCTCAGCGAGCTCTCCGCCGCCAGCGGACTGCCGCTGCCGACGATCCACCGTCTCATGCGCACCCTCGTGGCGTGCGGCTATGTACGCCAGCAGCCCAATCGACGTTACTCCCTCGGGCCGCGTCTGATCCGCCTCGGCGAGTCCGCGTCGCGCCTGCTGGGCACCTGGGCCCGCCCCTACCTGGCCCGCCTGGTCGAGGAGACCGGCGAGACGGCCAACATGGCCCTGCTCGACGGGGACGAGATCGTCTACGTCGCCCAGGTGCCGTCCAAGCACTCGATGCGCATGTTCACCGAGGTCGGCCGCCGGGTGCTGCCGCACTCCACCGGTGTGGGCAAGGCGCTCCTCGCCTACACCCCCGCGGACGAGGTACGGGCCCTGCTGGCGCGCACCGGGATGCCGGCCGCGACCGAGAAGACCATCACCACGCCCGAGGGCTTCCTGGAGGCCCTGGAGCAGGTCCGCAACGTCGGGTACGCGGTCGACGACAACGAGCAGGAGATAGGGGTCCGCTGCCTCGCGGTCTCCGTGCCGAACTCGCCGACCGCCGCGGCGATCTCCATCTCGGGTCCCGCGGGGCGCGTCACGGAGGCCGTGGCCGAGTCGTTCGTGCCGATCCTGCAGGGCGTGGCCGAGGAGCTCTCGGTCGCACTGGCGAACCAGAACCCCGCGTAGCGACCGGTTCCGTACGCACGAAGGCCCCGGCTCCCCCGCTTCGAGGGGGGCCGGGGCCTTCGCGTGCCCGCCCGAGGACGCCGGGACGCGCCTCGGGAGGCGTCAGGAGGCCGGTACCGGCTCGGCGCCCTGGGTCAGGCGGCCGTCCGTCATGGTCGCCGTGCGGTCCATCCGGTCCAGGTGCGCGTGGTCGTGCGTGACCAGCACGGTGGCCGTGGAGCGCTCCCGCGTCAGGGTGACCAGCAGGTCGAGGACGGCCGCGCCGCGCTCGTGGTCCAGGGCGCTGGTCGGCTCGTCGACCAGCAGCACGGCCGGCTCGTTCATCAGGGCGCGGGCGATGTTGATCCGCTGGCGCTGGCCGCCGGAGAGCTGGTGGGGGCGCTTGTCGGCCTTGTCGGCCAGCCCCACCGCGTCCAGCAGCTCCAGCGCGCGGCGACGCACGGCGCGGGTGGGACCGCCCGAGAGGTGCGTCATCACCTGGAGCTGTTCGGCCGCGGTGAGCGAGGCGAGCAGGTTCGGCTGCTGGAAGACGATGCCGATCTTCTCCCGGCGCAGCGCCGCCTTCTCGGCCGGGCCGAGCCCGGTGACGTCCGTACCGGCGACCACGACCCGGCCGGAGTCGGGGGTGACCAGGGTGGCGGCCACGGCGAGCAGGCTGGACTTTCCGGAGCCGGAGGGCCCGATGACCGCCGTCAGGGTGCCCGGGGGGACCTCCAGGCCCACCGAGTCGAGGGCGGTGAGCCTCCCGTCGCCGTCGGGGTAGGTGAGCGTGACGTCGTGGACGAGGAGGGTCATCGGGCGCTCCCGAGGGCGGTCAGCGGGTCTACGGCGGTGATCCGCCGGATGGAGAGGGCGGCACCGAGCGCACCGAGCACGATCATGATCGCGGCGGGGACGAGCACGGTGGCGGCGTCGAGGACGAAGGGCACGTCCCCGCCGCTGATCAGGGCGCCGAAGCCGGCGGCGAGGGCGGTGCCCAACCCGGTGCCGATGGCGAGCATGACCACGGCCTGGCCGAGGGCGTCCTTGAGCAGGTAGGGCGTGGAGGCACCCAGTGCCTTCAGGACGGCGATGTCGCCGCTGCGCTGGATCGTCCACACCGTGAAGAAGGCTCCTATGACGAGCGCGGAGATCGCGAAGAGGAAGCCGCGCATCAGCTGGAGCGAGCCGTTCTCGGAGGTGTACGAGCCGATGGCGCTCAGCGCCTCGTCCACGGTCATGGCCTTGGTCCCGGCCGCCTTGTCCGCGGCGGCGAGGTCCGCGCTCCCGTCCGCGGTGACGGCGACGACGGTGGCGACGGGGGTGGTGGAGGTGCCGGGGTTCCCGACGCGCTGCCAGTCGGCCAGGTCCGCCCACACGACCGGGGTGTGGCTGAAGGCGGCGGTGCCGGAGACGCCGGCCACGGTCAGTTCCAGTGGGCCGATCCTGAGCTTGGCGCCCGCGGCGAGTCCGCCGAGCTCCTTCGCGGCCTTCTCGGTGAGGACCACCTGCCCCGGGGCGGGCCGGGCCCCGCTCGGGGCGAGCCGGCCCGCCGGGTCCACGCCGAAGACGGAGACGCCGGCGGTACGGTCGCCCGAGACGGCGTTGGTGGTGCGGATGCCGAGCGGCTCCGCGGAGCTCACCCCGGGCTGCTTCCGCCAGGCCTCCCAGGCGCTCTCGGGCACCTGGGAGTTGGTGAACGACACCTTCTGGTCCCCGGAGGGCGCGGCGAAGGCCAGCTGTGTGGCGGGCAGACCCGTGATGGCCGAGATGTTCTCCCGGGCCAGGCCGGAGGTGAGCCCGGACAACAGGCCGACCAGCAGCGTGATCAGCAACACGACCGAGCCCATGAGGGCGAAGCGGCCCTTGGCGAACCGTAGATCTCTCCATGCGACGAACATGTCCCCCACCTTGGTCTTCGGGGCGGGTCCGGGGCATCGCGCCACGGGAGCGTTCCCGGTATCGAAGGACGCACTCGGACATCAAACTTTCGGTTGACCGGGAGCGCCGACGCCCGACTTACGCTGGTAGGCCCATGGCTGTTCTGAATCCCCCCGCACCTCGTCCCCTCACCCCCGTCTCCCGCGTCCTGCGGCTGTGCCTGCACGCGCTGCTCCTCGGGCTGCTCGCGCTGGCCGCCGGGCGCGCCGTCGCCGACTCCGCGCCCCGGGCCGGCTGGGTGATCGCCGTCTGCGTGCTGCTGGCCGCCGTGTACGCGGCCGGCGTACGGGCCCCCTCGGTGCACCGCTCGCCGCGCGCCGCGGCGGTGTGGCTGGCCGCGCTGGCCGCCGTCTGGGCCGCCCTGCTCGTGGTCTCGCCCGACGGGCTCTGGATCGCCTTCCCGCTGTACTTCCTGGAGCTGCACCTGCTGCCGCTGCGCTGGGGCGTCACGGCCGTCGCGGTGACCGCCTGCGCGGCCATCGGCGGCTTCCTCGGGCACAGCGGCGCGGTGACCCCCGGGGCCTTCCTGGGGCCGCTGCTGGGCGGCGCCGTGGCGGTGGCGACCGTACTGGGCTACCAGGCGCTGTACCGGGAGAGCGAGCGGCGCCGGGAGCTGATCGAGGAGCTCATCGCGACCCGGGCCGAGCTGGCCGCGGCCGAGCGCGGCGCCGGGATCATGGCCGAGCGGGAACGGCTCGCCCGGGAGATCCACGACACCCTCGCCCAGGGCCTGTCCTCGATCCAGCTGCTGCTGCGGGCGGCGGAGCGGGCCCTCTCCGAGGGCTCGGCGGCGGTCCCCGCGCCGGCCGAGGACGGGGCCGAGGTCTCCGGCGGGCAGGCGGCCGCACTCGCGCACATCGCCCGGGCGCGGGAGGCCGCGCAGGAGAACCTCGCCGAGGCGCGGCGCTTCGTACGGGCCCTGACCCCGCCGGACCTGGAGCACGGCTCGCTCGCCGCGGCGCTGGAACGGCTGTGCGCGGGGGCGCCGGGGCCCCGGGTGCGGTTCTCGCTGAGCGGCAGCCCGCGCGAGCTGCCGACCCCGTACGAGGTGGCCCTGCTGAGGATCGCCCAGTCGGCGCTGGCCAATGTGGTGCGGCACGCGCGAGCGGACCGCGCCGAGATCACGCTGACCTTCATGGACGCCTCGGTCACCCTGGACATCGTCGACGACGGGCAGGGCTTCGACCCCTCCTCGGCCGCGTCGGCCTCGGGCGACGGGGGCTTCGGACTGCCCGCGATGCGCTCGCGCGCCGAGACGCTGGGCGGGCTGTTCACCGTGGAATCCGATCCGGGCCAGGGCACCGCCGTGGCCGTCACCCTGCCGTTGCCCCTGGAGGCGTCCCGATGACGATCCGGCTGCTGCTCGCCGACGACCATCCGGTGGTCCGGGCCGGGCTGCGCGCGGTGCTGGACACCGAACCCGACTTCGCGGTGGTCGCCGAGGCCGCGACCGCCGAGCGGGCCGTGGAACTGGCGGCCGCCGAGCCGGTGGACGTGGTCCTGATGGACCTCCAGTTCGGGCCCGGCATGCACGGCTCCGCGGCGACGGCCCTGATCACGGCCCGGCCGGGCGCCCCGAGGGTCCTGGTGCTGACCACGTACGACACGGACGCGGACATCCTGGCGGCGGTGGAGGCGGGCGCCTCGGGCTACCTGCTCAAGGACGCCCCGCCGGAGGAGCTGGCGGCGGCGGTCCGCACGGCCGCGGCCGGACAGTCGGCGCTGGCGCCGGCGGTGGCTCTGCGGCTGATGGACCGGATGCGGACGCCCGCGGAGGCGCTGACGAAGCGGGAGCTGGAGGTGCTGCAACTGGTCGCGGACGGCCTGTCGAACCAGCAGATCTCGAAGAAGCTGTTCCTGAGCCAGGCCACGGTCAAATCCCACCTGGTGCACATCTACGCCAAACTCGGCGTGGACTCCCGCACCGCGGCGGTGGCCGCCGCCGCGACCCGCCGCCTGATCCGCACGCCGTAGGGCCTTCCCCGGTGGGGCTGGCCCCCGTGACGGGACACCGGCAGGCAGGCGGGCGCACGCGGGCTGCGCGGCGGGAGCATCGGGTCATCGAGTTCCCGACCCGAGAGCGAGCCTCCGATGCAGACCTCGAAGACCGCCCTGCTCACCCCTCCCGTCGCCGCACCGCCCGCCGAGGTCCGTACGGCCCACCGGCTCTGGCTCACGGCCGTGGCCGCCGGGGCCTTCGAGACCGTGCTCGCGATCGGCAGGATGGTGGCCGACGGGACCGCCTCCGCCGGGGAGATCGGCGTCGGCCTGGCCGTGCGGCTCACCGTCTTCACCGCCGCCGTGCTTGTCGCGGGCAGGATGCGGGGCGGCGCCCGCTGGGCCCGCGTCACCCTCGCGCTCGGCCTCGGGGTGCTCGGTACGGCCTCGATGGTGGCGCAGCCGCTCGCCCACCTCGCCGACGGCGGTTCGCTGTCGGCGGCCCTGTCACAGGCGGACGCCCTGGACTGGCTGTTCGGCACGAGCCGGGCCGTGCACGTGGCGGCGGTCCTCACCGCCGTGACCCTGATGTTCCGCCCGGCGGCGAACACGTACTTCCGGGCCCGCGGCTGAGTGCCGGGGGTTACGCCACCCAGTGCGGTCGTTCCACCGCCGGGGCCAGGGGGACGCCGTCGTGGAAGGCGGTCGCCAGGCGGCGGACGCCCTCGTCCAGGCGGTCCGCCGGGAGGGTGTACGGGATGCGGAGCCGGTGTTCGAAGGTGCCCGGGTCCACCCCGAAGCGGGCACCCCGGCCGATGTGGACGCCGGCCGCCGCGGCCCGCTCGGCCAGGGCGGAGCTCACCGGCTCCCCGAGGTCCACCCAGAGCGAGAGGCCGCCCGGAGGGAGCTGCCAGGACCATTCGGGGGTGTGCCGCTGGAGGGAGCGTACGAGGGCCTCGCGCCGCGTGCGGAGCTCCGCGAGCCGCGCGGGCAGGGTCCGGTCGAGGCCGGCCATCAGCGGGAGGGCGACCAACTGGTCGAGGACCGAGCCGGTCATGTCCGCCGAGACCCGCACGGCCGTCAGCTCGGTGATCATCTTGGCGGTGGCCCGGATCCAGCCGACCCGCAGGCCGCCCCAGTGGGTCTTGCTCAGCGAGCCGATGGTGATCACGTGGTCGGCGCCGCCGCGCGGGGCGAGCGAGGCCAGCGGCGGGGGCGCGGGGACGTCGAGGGCGATGTCGGCGATGGTCTCGTCGACCACGAGCCAGGTCCCGGTGGCCCGGGTCGCCGCGAGCAGCCGCAGCCGCTGCTCCGGCGGCATGAGGTTGCCCGTCGGGTTCTGGAAGTCGGGGATCACGTAGGCGAGCCGCGGCACGGTCTGGCGCAGGGTGGACTCGGCGATCTCCATGTCCCAGCCGGCGTCGGAGACGGCTATGGAGCCGGTGCGCACCCGTGCGTGGCGCAGGGCGTCGAGGGCGTTGGCGTAGGTCGGGTTCTCGGTGACGACCCGGTCGCCGGCCCGGCACAGGAGGCTGACGACCAGCGCGAAGGCCTGCTGGGCTCCGGCCGTGACCAGGATCTGCTCGGGCCGCGTGGGCAGCCCGCGCCGGGTGAACCGGCCGGCGACGGCGGCGCGCAGGTCGGGCAGGCCGTACGGGTGGTAGCCGGGATTGCGGGCGAGCAGGGGCAGCCGGGGCGCCGCCCAGGCGAAGGCCTCGGCGAGGCTGCCCTCGGGGGCGCCCATGGCGGCGATGGCGAGGTCCACGCCGGAGTCGCCGTCGGCGCGCGCGCCCGTCCCGACGATCGCGGGGGATCCGACGGGGAGGTGGCCGTCGGGGAGTTCGGTCCAGGTGCCGGCGCCGCGCCGACTGCGGACGTAGCCGCTCTCGCGCAGCAGGTCGTAGGCGCCGGTGACGGTGGCCCGGCTGGCGCCGACGGCCTCGGCGAGCTCGCGTTCGGCGGGCAGCCGCACGTGCAGGGCGATGCGGCCGTCGAGGATCAGGGTGCGGATCGCGTCGGCGAGGGACCGGTAGCCGGGGCGGGCCAAGACCTCGGCGGGGAGCAGGGCCGCGAGCTGGCGGCTGCCGATCGTCCTGTCCGCTGTGTGGACGACTCGCCCGTTTGCCATGCCAACCTCCCCTGATTGGCTCTGCCGACCAGGCCAATCGAGGACCAGACTCGCCGTATTGGCCCCCGATTGGCAAGGAGAAGCCGAGATGCTGACCGACCGTGACGAACGCGCCCTGCTGGCCTCCACCGAGAACCGGATCTCCGCACCGCTGCGCGTCGGCGCCGCGCTGGCCTCCGTACTGGGTGTCCTGAAGCGACGCCGGGCCTCGCCCCAGGAGCGAGAATCGGAGACATGCAGGCCGACACCGTCACAGACTTCGACCCCCCTGCCCACGCCGGTCCCCCGGTGATCGCGGGGCTGCTCCTGGCGGCCGGCGGCGGCCGGCGCCTCGGCGGCCGCCCCAAGGCGCTGCTCCCCTACCGGGGCCGTCCGCTGGTCGAGAACGCCGTGCGGGTGCTGCGCGAGGCGGGCTGCGGCCCGGTGCACGTGGTGCTCGGCGCCTCGGCCGCCGAGGTCCGCGAGCGCGCCGACCTGGACGGCTGCACGGTCGTGGACAACCCGGACTGGGCCGAGGGCATGGGCTCCTCCCTGCGGGCCGGGCTCGCCTCGTTGGCCGGTACCGGCGCGAGCGCGGCCCTGGTCTCGCTGGTGGACCAGCCCGGGATCGGTCCGGCCGCCACCGTCCGGGTCCGGGAGGCGTACCGCTCTCCGGCGAGCCTGGCCGCGGCGGCGTACGACGGGGAGCGCGGCCATCCCGTGCTGTTCGGCGCGGAGCGCTGGGCGGACATCGCGGCGACGGCGACGGGCGACAAGGGCGCGCGGGGGCACCTCGCGCGACATGCCGGGGAGCTCGTCCTGGTGGAGTGCGGGGACGTGGCCGAGGCCTTCGACATCGACACGCCCCCCGACCTGGCCCGTCTCTCCTGAGCACGGTGTGACGGTGATGGCACTGAGGGCCACGAGAAAGTGGAATCTGTCGACTCAGAGAATCTCGACATCAACAAACCATTGAACTTCCACCATGAGGAAATTACTATCCACTGGTCAGAAGCGCCCTGAACCACATTCGGCGCCCGCGACCGTATGCCGGAACTCTCCACACCCGACGACACTGCGTGCCGTCCAGCGCGAGCATTCCCCCGCGGCCGCCAGGCACCGCCGCTGAAGGAGTGACAGATATGTCCGCACCAGCGCCGTCCCCGCTGGCCATCGTCGACGCCGAGCCCCTGCCCCGGCAGGACGAGGTCCTGACCGAGGCGGCCCTCGCCTTCGTGGCGGAGCTCCACCGGCGGTTCGCCCCCCGCCGCGCCGAGCTCCTCGCCCGCCGCGCCGAGCGTCGTGCCGAGATCGCCCGCACCTCCACCCTCGACTTCCTCCCGGACACCGCACAGGTCCGCGAGGGAGACTGGAAGGTCGCCCCGGCCCCGGCCGCGCTGAACGACCGCCGCGTGGAGATCACCGGTCCGACCGACCGCAAGATGACCATCAACGCCCTGAACTCGGGCGCCAAGGTCTGGCTCGCCGACTTCGAGGACGCCTCGGCCCCCACCTGGGAGAACGTCGTCCTCGGCCAGCTCAACCTGATCGACGCCTACGAGCGCCGCATCGACTTCACCGACGCCCGCACCGGCAAGGCGTACGCCCTCAAGCCCGCCGACGAGCTGGCGACCGTCGTCATGCGCCCGCGCGGCTGGCACCTCCAGGAGCGCCACCTCCGGTTCGAGGGCGCCCCGGCCTCCGGCTCGCTGGTCGACTTCGGCCTGTACTTCTTCCACAACGCGCAGCGCCTGATCGACCTCGGCAAGGGCCCGTACTTCTACCTGCCGAAGACGGAGTCGCACCTGGAGGCTCGCCTCTGGAACGAGATCTTCGTCTTCGCCCAGGACTACGTCGGCATCCCGCAGGGCACCGTCCGCGCGACCGTCCTCATCGAGACGATCACCGCCGCGTACGAGATGGAGGAGATCCTCTACGAGCTGCGCGACCACGCGGCGGGCCTGAACGCCGGGCGCTGGGACTACCTCTTCTCCATCGTCAAGAACTTCCGCGACGGCGGCGAGAAGTTCGTCCTGCCGGACCGCAACGCGGTGACGATGACCGCCCCGTTCATGCGGGCGTACACCGAGCTGCTCGTCCGCACCTGCCACAAGCGCGGCGCGCACGCCATCGGCGGCATGGCGGCCTTCATCCCGTCCCGCAAGGACGCCGAGATCAACAAGATCGCCTTCGCCAAGGTCAAGGCCGACAAGGACCGCGAGGCGGGCGACGGCTTCGACGGCTCCTGGGTCGCCCACCCGGACCTGGTCCCGATCGCGATGGCCTCCTTCGACGCGGTGCTCGGCGAGAAGCCGAACCAGAAGGACCGTCTGCGCGAGGACGTCTCGGTGGCCCCGGGCGAGCTCATCGCCATCGACTCCCTGGACGCGAAGCCCACCTACGACGGCCTGCGCAACGCGGTCCAGGTCGGCATCCGCTACATCGAGGCCTGGCTGCGCGGCCTCGGCGCCGTCGGCATCTTCGGCCTGATGGAGGACGCCGCCACCGCGGAGATCTCCCGCTCGCAGATCTGGCAGTGGATCAACGCCGGTGTCGTCTTCGAGAACGGCGAGACGGCCACGGCCGACCTGACCCGCAAGATCGCGACCGAGGAACTGGCCGCCATCCGCACCGAGGTCGGCGAGGACGCCTTCACCTCCGGCAAGTGGCAGCAGGCCCACGACCTCTTCCTCCAGGTCTCCCTGGACGCCGACTACGCGGACTTCCTGACCCTCCCCGCGTACGACCAGCTCGCCGGCTGACCATCGCACAGCAGCCGCGCGTGAACGGCTCCGCCCCCGCTGCCCTCCGGCACGGGGGCGGAGCCGTTTCGCGGGCCCACAGCTCCGGCTCACCCCGGCGGTGACGGACAGGCGCGGGCCGGCTCCTCGGCCGGAACCAGCCGCACCTCGTCCGCGGGCTCCTTCAGCGGGGCGTCCGTATCGGTGCTCCACAGCAGGGCCATACCGTCGGCGACGCCGAAGAACAGGTACGGCCCGGCCGGGTCGAGCAAGCCCCCCTCGGCGTTGAGTTCGGCCACCCGGACGGTCGGCTGGACGCACATCCACTCCGGCTCCACCCCGAAGTACGAGGGTGCCTCGCGGCGCTGCCGCGCCGCGGCCTTCGTCGCCTCGACCGCCCGGCCCAACTCCTCCACGACGGGTCACCCCCGGCGCGCGAACTCCTCCCTCGCCTGTTCGAAGTCCCGCCGCTCACCCCTGACTTCGACCAAGGTGAGCACCCGCTGGTCATAGCGCCGACGCATCCCCGGGCGACCGTACGGGCGGATGGTCGCGGCCCGCAGCGAATACGGCCACGGAAGCGGAATGCGGGGCCCAGGGCGTGGGCGAGCCGAACGACCGGTCGGTCGTTACTCGTTCGTAACTTGCCTGTACCTAGCGGTAACAAGCCGGCCCGTGGCACCTTTCCGTTGCCACCGGCCGGCGGTACCCCCACTTCACAGCCATGCGACGGAGTCGTTGCCAACTTCGGCATGGCCGAACGCAGGAGTTCCGCAGTGATCGGATTCCGCACCGCAAGCAAGGACCGGGCACGCCGTCGGGTGCGACGAGTGGCCGGAGCCGGGATGGTCCTGCCGCTCGCCGTCGGGGCGCTGCTGGCAGCCGGGGCAGGGACCTCCTCCGCGAGCACCGGGAGCGGCCCCACCGCCGTGGTGTCCATGGGCGACAGCTACATCTCCGGCGAGGCCGGGCGCTGGAAGGGCAACAGCCTCACCAACACCGGCAGCCGCAACGGCACCGACCGGGCCTGGGTCAGCGGCAGCACGTACGACCCCGCCAAGGTGTACGGGACCACCGCCGGCGGGTGTCACCGGTCGGACTCCGCCGAGGTGCGCAGCGCCGGTGGAGTCGCCGACGTGGCCGTGAACCTCGCCTGCTCCGGGGCGGTCTCGCAGAACGTGTTCCGGGCGGCCAACGGCGGTGTGGCCTTCAAGGGCGAGGCCCCGCAGGCCGATCAGCTCGCCGCGGTGGCCGCGAGCCACGACGTCAAGGTGATCGCGCTGTCCGTCGGCGGGAACGACCTGGGCTTCGCCGACATCATCAAGGAGTGCGCGCTCGATTTCAGCCTCTGGTACTCCTACTGCTACGACGACCAGCAGGCCGTGGTCGACGGGAAGATCGACGCGGCGATGGCCGGAGTCGGCAAGTCCGTGGACGAGATCCGGGCCGTGATGCGGGCGGCCGGCTACGCCGACGCCTCGTACCGGATCGTGCTGCAGTCCTACCCGTCGCCGATCCCGCGCGGCGCGGAGAACCGGTACACGCAGAGCGACTGGAGCCGCCTCAACAGCGGTGGCTGCCCCTTCTGGAACCGGGACTCGGACTGGGCGCGGGACTCCCTCGTGCCGCAGATCGCCAACCGCATCAAGGGCGTCGCCGCGGCCAAGGGCGTGCAGTTCCTGGACCTGCGCGACATGCTCCAGGGTCGCGAGGTGTGCGCCAAGGCGAGCAAGCTGGTGAGCTCGACGGTGCCGGCCTCGGCGAAGACGAGCGAGTGGGCGCGCTGGATCGACAGCAGCGAGACCCAGGGCCTGGTCCAGGAGTCCATGCACCCCAACCACTACGGCCAGTTGGCGGCCGGCCGCTGCCTCGCCCTGGCCCTCGCCCAGCCCGCCGCTTCGAGCGTCGGCTGCAAGAACACCGCGGGCGCCGACGAGACGGGGATGTACCTGACCCCGGCCCCGTAGTGATACGGCGGGGCCGCGGTCCGGCGGCCGCGGCCCCGCTCCTCCATGGATTCGGCTCCTCCAAGGACTCGGCTCCTACACGGACTCGCTGAGCACGGACAGGACGTTGCCCGCAGGGTCCTTGAACCAGGCGATGGCGGCGGGCCCGTCGTCCTGGCGGACGATGCCCTTCGCATCGGCCTCGAACCCCTCGTAGCGCTCGAAACGGACGCCCTTCGCGGTGAGTTCGTCGACCGCCTTCTCGACGTCGGCCACGGGGAAGTTGAGGATCGTGAAGGACGCGGGCTCGTGATCGTCCTTCGCGTAGACCATCACCTTCGTGCCGCCGGCGAGGTGCAGCGTCAGCAGCGGCATCCGCGGCTCGTCCTCGGTGACGCGGAGCCCGAGCGTGCCTCCGTAGAACTCCTTGGCCCGACCCAGGTCGTCGACGGAGAAGCCGCTGAACGCCTTGGTGTCCTCGAACATGATCACTACCTCGATCCGCCGCGCGTCCCTCTTCCCAGTCTGCTCCCGGGCCCCACCGCCGTCGACCGGGAAATGAGGTGATCGCCCGGGGGCTCGGCCGGCATGCTCTCGCGCATGGCAGTCCGCAACGCACGTCCCAGCCTGTACGTCTCCGTCGACATCGAGGCCGACGGACCCATTCCCGGACCGTATTCGATGATCAGCTTCGGGGCCGCCGTCGCCGGCCGGCAGGACGGCGACTCGTATACGGCCGCCGACCCCGAGCGGCACACCTTCTACCGGGAGCTGCGGCCGATCAGCGACGCGTACGTGCCCGAGGCGCTCGCCGTCAGCGGGCTGGACCGCGACCGGCTCGTCCGCGAGGGCGAGGACCCGGCGGCCGCCATGGACGCGTTCCGCGCCTGGGTGCGCGAGGTGTCGGCGGAGGCGGGCGCACAGCCCGTGATGTGCGGCTATCCGGCCTCCTTCGACTGGACCTTCCTGTACTGGTACCTGATGCGGTTCGGCGGGGACAGCCCCTTCGGACACTCCGGCTGCCTGGACATGAAGACCCTGTACGCGACGAAGGCGCGGGTGCCGCTGCGCGCCGCGGTCAAGGGCCGGATGCCGCGCGAACTGCGCTCCACGCGCCGGCACACGCACCACGCGCTCGACGACGCCGTGGAGCAGGCCGAACTGATGAGCAATCTGATGCTCTGGACGCCGTGAGGCCATGAGGCCCTGACGCCGTGAGACCTGACGACCGACGCCCCGAGGCTCAGGGTTCCGGGAGCAGGCGGCTCAGCGGCGTGCGGGCGCCCTCGCGGAGGGCCGAGCGGAAGGCCTCGGGGCTGAGCCGGGCGCGCAGGACCCGTTCGGCTCGGGGGGCGGGCGCGGCGGCCGGGCGGGTGCGGGAGACGCAGCCGAGCAGCCGTGCGGCCTCCGCGTACCGTCCCCGGTCCGCCTCCAGTTCCGCGAGCACTTCCGCCGCGAAGGCCTGCCCCACGCCGTCGCCGAGGGCGATCAGGGTTCCCAGGGTGCGCAGCAGGGCGGCCCGGGCCGCGGCCTGACGGCCCTCGTGGCGGTGGACCACGGCGCGGGCGAAGTCGCTCCAGGCCCGCGCCCACGGATCGCCACGGCGACCCGACGGGCCGCTGCCGGGGCCACCCGGCAGGATGGCCGACGGCCCGGCGAGGGGGCCACCCGACGGGCCCGGGAGCGGGCCCGGAAGGCCGTCCTCGGCCGGGGGCGGCGTCGGGTCGGTGTGGGCGAGGGCCATGGCGTACGCGGCTCGCAGCGCCTCCCGGCCGGGGCCGAACTCCGGTTCCTCCGGCAGCAGTTCCAGCCCCTCCAGGCACTCCCCGGCGGCGTCCTCGTACCGCTCCTCCCACAGCGCGACCGTGCCCCGCACGTGCGCGAGGTAGGCGAGGCAGGTGTCCTCCCCCTCCTGCACGGCCGCACTCCACGCCTCGACCAGCAGCGGGTCCGCCGCGGCCGCCTCGCCGAGGCTCGCCACCAGCCAGGCGGCCAGCCACAGCGCGCGGGCCGGTCGCGGCGCCGGATGCAGGGCGAGGGCGCGTTCCACATGGCGCCGGCCCTCCTCCGTCAGCCCGCAGGCGGACCACAGGAACCACAGCGACACGGCGATCTCCAGGGCGGCGGCCGGGCCTGTCGCGGACAGCGGGTTCATCGCCGCCCGCAGCTCCGGCAGCTCCCGCAGGGCCAACTCCCGCGCCGCCTCCTGGGCGCCCTCCCGCCACAGCTGCGCCGCCTTCTCCGCCAGCACCCGGCAGCGCTCGTGGTGGCGCCGGGCGGCCGTCGTACCGTCCCCGGCCGGGCCGTGCGCGAGCCGCCGGGCCGCGTGGGCGCGTACGGAGAGCGGCAGCCGGTAGCGGCCCGGCCCACCGTCGGCGAGCAGACCGGGTACGAGGTCCCGCAGCACCTCGGCGGCGCCCTCCCGGGTGAGCACGCCGAACCCGCACACCTCCGCGGCGGCCGCCAGGTCGAAGGAACCGGCGAACACGGACAGCCGCTCCCGCACCAGCCGCTCGGCGGGCGGCGCCAGCCGGTACGAGCGCTCCGCGTCGACCCGGGTGCCCCGCCCCGCGCCGCCCGCGAGGAAGGTCAGCGGATCCGCGGCCAGCCGCCGCAGCGCCTGGTCCGGGGCGTACTGGTGCGAGCGTCCGGCGGCGAGCTCCAGCGCGCCCGGGATCCCGTCCAGGGCCCGGCACAAGGCCGCCACGTCCGCGGCGTTGCGTTCGGTCAGCACGAACAAGGGATCGGCGCCCCGGGCCCGTTCCTCGAAGAGCCGTACGGCCGCGTACCCGGCCATCTCCGCCACCGGCATGCGCTCCGCGGGCGCGCCGGGCCCGCCGTGCCCACCGACCACCACGGGCCCCGGCGGCAGCGACAGCGGCGGAACGGCCACCTCGACCTCCTCGCGGAGCCACAGACGGCGCTGCGAGGTGGCCAGAATCCGCAGCCCGGGAAGCGCGGCGAGCAGCCGTCCGGCCAGACCCCGGGCCTGTCCGGGGAGTTGCTCGCAGCCGTCGAGCACCAGCAGCACCTCGCGACCCGCGAGCGCGGCCGCCAGCCCGGCCTCCAGCTCCGGCAGCCGCGGCGGGTCCACCCGGGCCGCCTCGGCCCAGCACACGTCGCTGCCGTCGCTGCTGGTCAGGGACCGTACGGTGCGCACGGCGAGCCGGGTCTTGCCGATGCCGGCCGGGCCGGTGAGGGTGACCAGGCGTTCGACCGCGAGCAGTTTCGCGACGGCGGCCAACTCCCGTTCCCGACCGATGAAGCTGGACAGCTCCGCGGGCACCGTCTGGCGCATGCCCGAGCCGGCCTCCCCCACAGATCCTCCCCCGATGTCCTGAACCCGCCTGCGGCAGCCCGGGTGAGCTGTTCAATGCAGGAAGAGAGATGATCGGCCGAAAGTCCGGATGACCGAACGGCTACCGGGAGATCCACCAGGTGAGGGTGATGAATTCGGCCATTTCCGCCATGGACGACATGGACCGGGCGCTCGTCCACGCGCTGCAACTCGCCCCGCGCGCGAGCTGGGAGCGGCTGGGACCGGTGCTCGGCGCCCGCCCGGACACGCTCGCACGCCGCTGGGAGCGGCTGACGGAGTCCGGCGAGGCATGGATCAGCGGTATCGGTCTGCGCACCGGCAGCACGCCGCCCCGGATGGCCTGGGTGGAGGTCACCTGCGCCGCGGGCACCTCCCCGGCGGTGGGCGCCGCACTCGCCGGCGATCCGCACGCCCTGGGCGTGGAGCACGTCACCGGCGGCCGTGACCTGCTGGTCTTCGTGGCGGTGCCGGACCTGCACGCGCTGTACCGGTACCTGTCCTTCCGGGTGCAGCTGATCCCCGGGGTGGTCTCGACCCGGTCCTCGGTGGTCACGGCCGTGCACTACGCCCCCGACCGCTGGCGGCTCGACCAGTTGACCCCGGCGCAGAGCGACCGGCTGACCGGGCGGACCGGCCGGACCCGGCGCCCGCCCGGCGGACCGCTCTCGGCGGCGCCGTCGGCCACGGCCACGATGGCGGCGGAGGAAAGGCCGCTCGTCCTGGCCCTCGCCTCCGACGCGCGGCGCAGCGTGGCCTCGCTGGCCAGGGAGTTCGCCATGAGCGAGTCGACCCTGCGCAGGCGCCTGGCCCGGCTGGAGGCGGGGCAGGGCCTGCGCTTCAGCAGTGCGCTGGCGTCGGGGCTGTCGGGGTGGCCGGTCGCGGCGACGGTGTGGGCGGAGGTGGCCGAGTACGAGGTGGCGGACTGCGCGGCGGCGGCAGCGGGACTGCGCGAGACCCGTATGTGCATGTCCGTGAGCGGGCGCTGGAACTTCGTGATCAGCGCGCGGCTGCGCACGCTGGAGGACCTCTCGCGCTACACCTCCGATCTCGCCCGGCGGCTGCCCGGGCTCCGGATCACGGACTCGGCGGTGTCGTTGTACGTACGCAAGTGCGAGGCGCAGGAGTTGGACCACGAGGGCCGCCGGATCCGGACGGTCCCGCCGGACATCTGGTCGGACCCGGCGCCGGGCTCCTCCCGGATGGTCTGAGGGGCCGAGGGGACGCGGACACGGCTGTGCGCACGCCACACCCGCAGTGGGTGACGTGCGCACAGCCGTGAACGGTTCGTACGGGGCCTGGCCCGGACTGGACTGGACTGGCCGGGCCGGGCCGGGCCGGGCCGGGCCGGGCCGGGCCGGGCCGGGCCGGGCCGGGTCAGTGCACGGGCACCGGTTCCGGTCCGGAGGCCAGGGCGGCGTCCTTCTTCGCACCGAGGTGGTTGAAGGCCAGGTTGAGCAGGATCGCCACGACGCAACCGGTGCTGATGCCGGAGTCGAGGACCACGAGGAGGTCCTTCGGGAAGGCGTGGTAGAAGTTCGGCGCGGCGATCGGGATCAGGCCGATGCCCACGGAGGCGGCGACGATCAGGGCGTTCTCGCCCTTCTCCATGGCGGCCCCGGCCAGGGTCTGGATTCCGCTGGCGGCGACCGAACCGAAGAGGACGATGCCGGCGCCGCCGAGGACGGGCAGCGGGACCACGCCGATGACGGAGGCCGCCATCGGACAGAGGCCGAGCAGGATCAGGATGCCGCCGCCGGCGGCGACGACGAACCGGCTGCGCACCTTGGTCATGGCGACGAGCCCGATGTTCTGGGCGAAGGCGCTGCACATGAACCCGTTGAAGAGCGGACTGAGCGCGCTGCCGAGGGTGTCGGCGCGCAGGCCGCCCTCGATGGTCTTCGAGTCCGCCGGACGGCCGACGATCTTGCCGAGCGCCAGGATGTCGGCGGTGGACTCGGTCATGCAGACCAGCATGACGATGCACATCGAGATGATCGCGGCGACCTGGAACTGCGGGGCGCCGAAGTGGAACGGGGTCGGGAAGCCGATGACCGAAGCGTTCTTGACGGCGTCGAAGTTGGTCATGCCGAGCGGGAGCGCGACGAGCGTGCCGGCGACCAGGCCGAGCAGGATGGAGATCTGCTGGAGGAAGCCGGTCAGGAACTTGCGCATCAGCAGGACGATGACCAGGGTGAGCGCGGCCATGCCGATGTTCTTCATCGAGCCGTAGTCGGCGGCGGTGCGGTTCCCGCCCTGCGACCAGTTGAAGGCGACGGGCAGGAGCGAGACGCCGATCAGGGTGATGACCGTGCCGGTGACGACCGGCGGGAAGAACCGGACGAGCTTGCCGAAGTAGGGAGCGGCGAAGAATCCGAGGATTCCGGCGACGATGATCGCGCCGAAGATGACGGGGATCGCGTTGTCCCCCTCCCCCTTGCCTATCGCGATCATGGGGGTGACACCGGCGAACGAAACGCCGTTGACGAAGGGGAGCTTGGCCCCGATCTTCCAGAACCCGAGGGTCTGGAGCAGGGTGGCGAGGCCCGCGGTGAAGAGGGACGCGCCCATCAGGAAGGCGGTCTCCGTTGCCGAGAGGCCGACGGCGGGGCCGACGATCATGGGCGGGGCGACGACACCCGCGTACATGGCCGCCACGTGCTGGAGCCCGCTGGTGACCATCTTGAGCGGGGGAAGGGTCTCATCGACCGGGTGTTTGTCCCCGGAGCCCTCTGGTACTGCGACTGCTTCTTTGCGAAACCTGGGCGGCAGGGCCACGGCTTCCTCCGGTCGTTATTTAGACACGTCGCCAAGGACATGGGTTCAGGGAGGTGGTGCGAAAGCTGTGCGAGTCGAGCCTGTATGGAGTTGTGGTGGTGCGAATGCTTTTCCCAAGGGGTGCGGAAACGACGGCGGAACGGTTCGCCCAAAACGGTTCTGCTGCTGTTCCCACGCGTGGCGGAGCCGTGAGGCAACGCTGTGTGGAGATGCCGGATGGCAGGTTTCACCGCCCCCAGGGGCGCCCGAGGAAATTCCTCGGGCGCTCCCGGGAACGGCTGCCGCGGACCCCGCTCGGGTCCGCGGCGACCGGCCGGGGGCCGTCCCCCCCGGCCGGACTCCGTGGGGTCAGGCCTGCGCGGTGATCCGCGCGAGGCGCTGGGCCTCTTCCCGCGTGGACGCGGCGATGGCGTCCTCGTCGGCGAAGAGGAGTCGGTTGTCCTCCACGATCTGCTTCCCGTTGACGAACGAGGCCGTCACCGGGGCGGCCGCACCGAAGACCAGCGCGGTCACCGGGTCGGCGATCGAGGAGTGGAGGAACGTGCTCAGGTTCCACAGCACCAGGTCGGCGCACTTGCCGACCTCCAGCGAACCGATGTTGTCGGCGCGGCCGAGGACCTGGGCGCCACCGTACGTACCCAGGCGCAGGGCCTGGCGCGCGTTCAGGGCGCGCTCGCGGTGGATCGGGTTCAGGCGGTTGATCAGGAGCGCGTTGCGCAGCTCGGTGTGCAGCTCACCGGACTCGTTGGAGGCGGTGCCGTCCACGCCGAGGCCGACCGGAACACCGGCGGCGAGCATGTCCGGAACGCGGGCGATGCCGGCGGCCAGACGGGCGTTGGAGGACGGGCAGTGCGCGACACCGGTCTTCGTACGGGCGAAGGCCGCGATGTCGGAGTCGTTCATGTGGACGCTGTGGGCCATCCACACGTCCTCGCCGAGCCAGCCGGTGGACTCGAAGTAGTCGGTCGGGCCCATGCCGAAGAGTTCCTTGCAGAACTGCTCTTCCTCGACGGTCTCCGAACCGTGCGTGTGCATGCGCACACCCAGGCGGCGTGCCAGCTCGGCGCCCTGCTTCAGCAGCTCGGTCGAGACCGAGAAGGGGGAGCAAGGCGCGACGGCGACCTGGGTCATCGAGTCGAAGGAGGCGTCGTGGTGCTTCTTCACGGTCGCCTCGGTGTCGGCGAGCGCACCCTCGAGGGTCTCGACGGCGTGGTCCGGCGGCAGGCCGCCGTCCTTCACGCTGCGGTCCATGGAACCGCGGGCGAGGGTGAAGCGGACGCCCATCTCGGAGGCGGCGCGGATGATCGACCCGGAGAGGTCGCCGGAACCCTTGGGGAAGACGTAGTGGTGGTCCATCGCAGTGGTGACGCCACCCCTGGCCATCGCGGCGAGGGAGCCCTGCGCGGCCGTGTACGTCATCTGCTCGTCGATGAGCGCCCAGGTCGGGTAGAGCGCCACGAGCCAGTTGAACAGGTTGTGGTCGGTGGCCAGGCCGCGGGTGATCCACTGGTAGAAGTGGTGGTGCGTGTTGACCAGACCGGGGGTCACGAGGTGCCCGGTGGCGTCGATACGACGGACTACGTTGTCGAGGTTCTCGGGGGCACTGCCCGCACCGATGAACTCGATCTTGTTCCCCGCTACGACCACGTGACCCGAGGCGTACTCGGTGTCGTTGGCGTCGACGGTTGCAATCGCACAGTTTTCGATGACGATCCGCTCTGCGGAGGCGTCGATCGCGGAAGATGCTGCCATGGGACTTCCCTGTTTCAGTGGCGATGCGGGCACGGCAAAACCCAGGGGATTTGAGTGCCGGAGCCGGGGGCCTTGGCAGCTGACAGTACTGCCGCCCCATATGTTGCTACCGGGTGCCGATTCATGATCTCGATCATGAAGTTGAAGAGTGTCGCGCTGTCCCGGGGCCACTGCGGAGCCCCGGGACGGCACGTGCCGAGCTTCGACCGGACCCTTAGAGGTTGGTCATGTCCACGGGAATGCGGGCATCCACGCCGTCGCGGAGGATCGTGGCCTCGATGAGACCGTACGGACGGTCCGCGGCGAAGTACACCTCATTGTCGTTCTTGAGGCCGAAGGGCTCAAGGTCAACCAGGAAGTGGTGCTTGTTCGGGAGCGAGAAGCGGACCTCGTCGATCTCCGAGCGGTGGTTGATGATGCGCGAACCCATCTGGTACAGGGTCTGCTGCAGCGAGAGGGAGTAGGTCTCCGCGAAGGCCTGAAGCATGTGCTTCTTGACCTCGGTGTAGGACTTCTCCCAGTTGGGCATCCGCTGCTCGTCGTCCGACCAGTTGAAGCGCCAGCGACCCGACACCTGGGTGGCCAGGATGCGGTCGTACGCCTCCTGCAGGGTCGTGTACTTGTCCTTCACGTAACCCCAGAACTCGGAGTTCGTGGAGTTCATGACGATCAGGTCCTTGAGGCCGGAGATGACCTCCCAGTTCTGACCGTCGTACGTGATCTGGGTGACGCGGGTCTCCATGCCCTTGCGGACGAAGGAGTGGTTCACCTCGTCGGCGCCGATGAACTTGGAGTTGGCGTCGGACGTGGCGATCCGGTCCCAGGCGTACTCCTCGATCCGGATGCGCGCGCGCTTGATCGGCTCCTGGCTGGTGACGAACCAGCGCGCCAGATGGATGCCGAACTGCTCGGCCGACTCGATGCCGTATTCCTTGGCGAACGCGTACACCGTGTTCTTGGTGGTGTCGGTCGGAAGGCAGTTGGCGTTCGAACCGTTGTAGTGGACGTCGTCCATGTCGCCGGAGAGGGCGACCGAGACGTTCAGGTCCTTGATGTGGTGGGTGTCGCCGTCCCGCGTGATCTTGACTACGCGGTTCTCTGCTTTGCCGTACTGGTTCTGGCCCAGAATCGTGGCCATGCTAGCTCCCTCGGTAAACGGAGTAGCCGAACGGGTTGAGCAGCAGCGGTACGTGGTAGTGCTCGCCCGGGTTCACCGCGAAAGTGATGGTGACCTCGGGGAAAAACGTACTGCTGTCCCTTACGCGGGGGGCGTCCTGCTGCGCCTCGGCGGCTTGCTTCTTGGAAAAGTACGTCTCGGTCTCGAAGTCGAGACGCACGTGTGTGGTGCCCTCCGGCAGGGCCGGCAGGTCCTTGCAGCGCCCGTCCGCATCGGTGGCGGAGCCGCCCAGGGCCGCCCACTCGCCGTCGAGACCCGTACGGGCCGACAGGGAGATGGCGACGCCCTCGGCGGGCTTGCCGATGCTGGTGTCCAGGATGTGCGTGGACACCGACGCGGTGGTCTCGGTGCTCATGCTCACGCTCCTTCTTCTACGAGTTCGACGAGTCGGGTCAGGCGGATCTTGTTGATCTTGACGAGCTCACCACGGGCGATCTCTCGCTCCTGTTCCGGCGAGTTGTCGATCCGGACCTTGACCGCGTCCCGCATGAACTCACCGGTCGCACCGGTGGCGCAGATGAGGAAGACGTGGCCGAACTTCTCCTGGTAGGCCAGGTTCAGTTCGAGGAGCTCGCTCTTGAGCTCCTCCGAGGCACCGGCCATGCCACGCTGCTCGCGGGCGGAGGTCGGGTCTCCCGGCTTCGGCCGGCCGATCGGCGCGTGGCCTCCCATGGCCTCGCCCAGGTCGTCCGCGGTGAGCTCCGCCATGGCGGCCTCGTTCGCGGAGAACAGGGAATCGGCGCTGGCGAAGGGGCGCTGGGCGAGCATCTTGCTCCCCCATGCCGAACTGGCGCACACCTCGTGCAGCTCGGCCGTGGCCGCGCTGTCATCCAAGGCGTTGAACCGGGTGAGACCCGGGGTCGGACTCGAAGTCACGGTAGGCCTCCGTGGCCTGTTGTTGCTTGACGGGCTCCGCATAGCTAACGCCCTCGACAACACGGCGTCAACACTTTGTTGAAACTTCGCGTACACAAAAGCCGCCGCCCGGGTGAATTGGGCGGCGGCTCGTCACTGTGGGTGAGTTTACGTTCACGTTTGGCTGTTTTTGCCGGATCCCTTTTGAGCCCCGGCGTCCCGGTTCAGGTAGTTGTAGACCGTGAATCGGCTTACGCCCAGTGCGCCCGCGACCGTTTCCACACCGTGCCGCACGGAGAAGGCGCCTCGCGCCTCCAGTATGCGTACGACGTCCTGCTTGGACTTCCGGTCGAGCTGTGACAACGGTACGCCGTGACGGCGCTCCAGGGCGGCCAGGATGTGGTCCAGCGAGTCAGAGAGCTGGGGCAGGCGCACGGCCAGCAGCTCCTCGCCCTCCCAGGTCAGCACGACGTCGTCGGGCTGCGCCAGGGCCGGATCCATCAGTTCGCCGCCCATGGCGTCGATCAGCGGCTTGACCGCGGCGACGAAGGGGTGGTCGCGGGGCTCGGTCATGGCGCCTCCTCCCCGATCACGTTGACCTGGAGCGAGACGCGCGTCGCGCCGGCCTCCAGGGAATCGCGCAGCAGCGCGCGCACGGCGTCCAGCACCCGCTCGGCCTCGCCCTCGGCGGTGTTGCCGAACGGGCCGACGTCCACCGCCTCCAGCTGGGCCTTCTGGATGACCTCGCGGGCCGCCACGGCGTGGGCAGGAGCCTCTTCGAGGTCGAAGGGCTCGGTCGTGAACTCCACTCTCAATCGCACGCGGTCAAGCTACCTCTCGGTCACGATTTTCCGGGAGTCCGCACTTGACATCCACGCGCAAGCCCATGCAGTCTTCCATCAGGCAGAAACAAACTTCCGCAATACGGAAGGAGCGCACACCCCTCATGGGATACACGGACCAGCGCTTCGATGTAAACCTTTCGATCCTCTTCACGGAACTCCCGCTCCTGGAGCGCCCCGCGGCTGCCGCCGCGGCGGGCTTCACGGCGGTCGAGCTGTGGTGGCCCTGGATCGAGACCCCCACCCCCGCCCAGGCAGAGCTGGACGCCCTCAAGAAGGCTCTCGAGGACGCCGGCACGCAGCTGGTGGGCCTGAACTTCTACGCCGGCCAGCTGCCGGGCCCGGACCGCGGCGCGGTCTCGGTTCCCGGTGAGGAGTCGGAGCGCTTCAACGCCAACATCAACGTGGCGGCGGACTTCGCCGCCTCGGTCGGCTGCAAGGCGCTGAACGCCCTGTACGGCAACCGCGTCGAAGGCGTGGACCCGGCCGTCCAGGACGAGCTCGCCCTGAAGAACCTGGTCGTCGCGGCCCAGGCCGCGGACCGCGTCGGCGCGATCCTCCTGATCGAGACGCTGAACAAGCCCGAGTCGCCGCTCTACCCGCTGGTGAGCGCCCCGGCCGGCATCGAGGTAGTGGACAAGGTGAACGAGGCCACCGGCCTCGGCAACGCCAAGTTCCTGCTCGACCTGTACCACCTGGCGATGAACGATGAGGACCTCTCCGAGGTCATCGAAAAGTACGCCGCCAAGACCGGGCACGTCCAGATCGCGGACAAGCCCGGACGCGGTGCCCCCGGCACCGGAGAGCTGCCCCTCGAAGACCTGCTGGACCAGCTGAAGAAGGCCGGTTACCAGGGCTACGTGGGCCTGGAGTACAAGGCTGCCGACGCCGCCGCGTCCTTCGAGTGGCTGCCGGCCGAGGCCCGCGCCGCCAAGTAAGAGGACAAAGTCCGGGCGATCGGCCAGGCACCTCTCGCACTTTTCGTACGAAGCATTAAGAGAAGGACCTCATCATGAGCAACCTCCCCAAGATCGCGTGGATCGGTCTCGGCATCATGGGCTCCCCCATGGCCGAGAACCTCCTGAAGGCCGGCTACTCGGTCACCGGTTTCACCCTGGAGCAGGACAAGCTGGACCGTCTGGCCGCCGCCGGCGGTTCCGCGGCCGGCTCGATCGCCGAGGCCGTGGCCGACGCCGACGTCATCATCACGATGGTGCCCGCCTCCCCGCAGGTCGAGGCCATCAACTACGGCCCGAACGGCATCCTCGAGAACGCCAAGTCCGGTGCGCTGATCATCGACATGTCGTCGATCACCCCGCAGACCTCCATCGACCTGGCGAAGAACGCCGCCGAGAAGGGCATCCGCGTCATCGACGCCCCGGTGTCCGGCGGCGAGGCCGGCGCCATCGAGGCCGTCCTGTCGATCATGGTGGGTGGCGAGCAGGCCGACTTCGACGCGGCCCTGCCGATCCTCGAGGCCCTCGGCAAGGTCATCGTCCTGTGCGGTCCGCACGGCTCAGGCCAGACGGTGAAGGCCGCCAACCAGCTCATCGTCGCGGTGAACATCCAGGCGTGCGCCGAGGCCGTCGTCTTCCTCGAGAAGTCCGGCGTGAACCTCGAAGCCGCTCTGGACGTGCTCAACGGCGGTCTGGCCGGCTCCACGGTCCTGACCCGCAAGAAGGACAACTTCCTGAACCGCGACTTCAAGCCCGGTTTCCGGATCGACCTGCACCACAAGGACATGGGCATCGTCACCGACGCCGCCCGCAACGTCGGTGCGGCCCTCCCGGTCGGCGCGGTCGTCGCCCAGCTGGTCGCCTCGCTGCGCGCCCAGGGTGACGGTGGCCTGGACCACTCCGCCCTGCTCCGTGCGGTCGAGCGCCTCTCCGGCGCCCAGCTCTGATCTTCCAGAGCACCCTTCCCCCTTGGGGGACCTGAGTTTCCGGATGGCGTCGGTGCTGACACCTGTCCTGTCGCGCCCAAGTGCCGACGCCGTCCGGATCACCTCTCCTCAACTTTGTTCAACAAACTGTTGACGTTTAGTTCATGCCGAAATTAGGCTCCGCATGGCGGAAGACACTTTCCGTCAGCAGTTACCCGTACGGAAGGTCACCATGTCGAAGCGCACGCTGACGACCGAGTCCGGCGCCCCGGTCGCCGACAATCAGAACTCCGCCACCGCCGGCGTCGGTGGCCCCCTGCTGGTCCAGGACCAGCAGCTGATCGAGAAGCTTGCCCGCTTCAACCGGGAGCGCATCCCGGAGCGCGTGGTGCACGCCCGCGGTTCCGCCGCGTACGGCTACTTCGAGGTGACCGACGACGTCACCGCGTACACCAGCGCCGCGTTCCTGAACACGGTCGGCAAGAAGACCGAGACCTTCCTGCGGTTCTCCACCGTGGCGGACTCGCTCGGTGGCGCGGACGCCGTCCGTGACCCGCGCGGCTTCGCGCTGAAGTTCTACACCGAAGAGGGCAACTACGACCTCGTCGGCAACAACACCCCGGTGTTCTTCATCAAGGACCCGATCAAGTTCCCCGACTTCATCCACTCCCAGAAGCGCGACCCCTTCACGGGCAAGCAGGAGCCGGACAACGTCTGGGACTTCTGGGCGCACGCCCCCGAGGCGACGCACCAGATCACCTGGCTGATGGGTGACCGCGGCATCCCCGCGTCGTACCGTCACATGAACGGCTACGGCTCCCACACGTACCAGTGGACCAACGAGTCGGGCGAGGCCTTCTTCGTCAAGTACCACTTCAAGACGAACCAGGGCATCCGCTGCCTCTCGGGCGAGCAGGCCGCCGAGATCGTCGGTTCCGACGCCAACTCGCACCAGACCGACCTGCTGCAGGCCATCGAGCGCGGTGTGAACCCCTCGTGGACCCTGTACGTGCAGATCATGCCCGCCGCCGAGGCAGCGGACTACCGCTTCAACCCGTTCGACCTCACCAAGGTGTGGCCGCACAGCGACTACCCGCTGCAGCGCGTGGGCCGTCTGGTCCTCGACCGCAACCCGGACAACGTCTTCGCCGAGGTCGAGCAGTCCGCCTTCTCCCCGAACAACTTCGTTCCGGGCATCACCGCTTCGCCGGACAAGATGCTCCAGGGCCGTCTGTTCGCGTACGCCGACGCCCAGCGTTACCGCCTCGGTGTGAACCACACCCTGCTGCCGGTCAACGCCCCGAAGGCGACGAAGGCGGAGAACTACGGCCGCGACGGCGTCATGGCGCTGCGCAACGGCTCGCGCCACGACAAGAACTACGAGCCCAACTCGTACCAGGGTCCGGCCGAGACCGGTCTCGCGCTCGGCGCCCCGAAGGCCGTCTCCGGCTACACGGGCACCCACGCCGCGCCGGCCCACACCAAGGACGACGACTTCTTCCAGGCCGGTGAGCTCTACCGCCTGATGTCGGAGGCCGAGAAGCAGCGTCTGGTGGCGAACATCGCCGGCGGCCTGTCTCAGGTCACCCTCGAGGACGTCATCGAGAAGAACCTGGCTCACTTCCACGCCGCCGACGCCGACTACGGCAAGCGCGTCGAGGAGGCCGTCCGCGCCCTGCGCGACGCCTGAGCCGCAAAGCTGTACCGGGGGTCTGACGGGAGGTCAGGCCCCGGGTACCGAGCCCGACCCGCTTACCCGGATGAGGGGTGGTACGCGGTGAGGGCAGGACGAGGACCGTGGCGAGCGTGCGAGCCAGTGCGGTGGTAATGGGTTCCGAGGCCCGTCTCTTGACCTGAGGGAGACGAAGCCGGAGTTCTCGTCGCCGTTCGCCACGGTCCCAGCCAACTCCTTCCCTTCGTACGGGGGCTACGCACAGAGCCCCCCGTACGAGGCGAAGGAGCCTCCTACTCCGCCCGGCGGTGCGAACGTCCTGTCGCGCCAGCCTCGCACCGTCGGGCGGTAACAACCAGAGCGCCGAGTCACGGACGGTCCCGTGACTCGGCGCTTTGTCGTTACGGACGGTCCCGTGACTCGGCGCTTTGTCGTTTCCGAAGGCACTTGTCCACGGCGCGCGATTACCTAAAAATGATCTTGATCGGAATGTCCGATCAAGCATTTAAGGGGAATGTTTTGCTCCGCCGTCTTGCCCTCACCATCGGGTCCATGGGTCTCGTCGCCGCCTCTCTCTCGGGTCCCGCCTCGGCGGCCACGACCGCCGACGACACCCCGCAGCGCTCCGCCAAGGAGCCGCCCGTCCTCATGTCTCCGGAGACGGCCCAGCGTGTGGCCTCCTCGGCGGATCCGGCCGCTGCCGCTGCCGCCACCGGCGCCTTCCGCGTGCGCAACGAGAACAGCGGGAAGTGCCTCGTGCTCCAGGGCAAGGCGAACGGCACCCGTGCCATTCAGTACACCTGCACGACTCTCGACGACCAGTACTGGTACTTCATCGGCAGCAGTACGGACAACGTCGAGCTGAGGAACTTCAACAGCAACAAGTGCCTCGTGGTCCAGGGCACCGCGAACAACTCGCCCGCCTTCCAGTACGACTGCGACCACAACTTCGCGGATCAGCGGTGGCAGGTCCGGTTCGACGCCAACGGCAACAACTACTACATGCTGGCCAACCGCAACAGCTGGAAGTGCCTGGTCGTCCAGGGCGGCGGCGACGGCGCGGTGCCCTTCCAGTACGACTGCCACGAGCCCTTCGCCGACCAGTGGTGGTACCGGGGCTGATCCCCGAGCCCCGCGGCATCGGGGGCGTGGAAGGCGCAGGGGGTTGCGGCTCGGCCGCAGCCCCCTTTCGCGTGCCGTGGCCGGCCCGCCGGGCGTCCTACCGGAGGGGGTCCTCTCCCGGTTCGGTGTCCAGCGCCTCGCGGTCGAAGAGGAGCATGCCGAGGAAGAACAGCCCTCCCAGGAGGAGCAGGCCTCCCGCGACCACGACGGGCACCAGCGCCTCCTTCGGCGTCACGAGGACGAACAGCGCGAGCACCGTCCAGAGCAGCGCGCAGACCGCCACCGGCAGCTCCGTGCGCCCGAGGTCGAAGGCGCCCTCCTGCCGGCCCAGACGGCCGCGCACGGCCAGGTGGAGGACGATGATCGCGCCGTAGATGAGGGCCGGCAGGATCGTCGACGCCGTGATCGGCTCCAGCAGTGCCCGGCCGGGCAGCACGACCATCAGGACGAACCCGAGGACGCGGATCAGCAGGGTCGCCGGGGCCGGCGTCCGGGTACGGGGGTCGACCTTCCGCATCACCTGGTGCCCGGGGAACCGCGCGTCGCGCGACATCGCGTAGATCAGCCGGGAGCAGGAGACCATCACCACGATCCCGGCGCCGAAGAACGCGAACGAGACAGCGACGAGCAGCCCCTTCTCGGCGACCGGACCGAGCCGTTCGCGCATGATCGCCGCGACCGGCGACCCGTCGGCGCTGATCCGCGGCACATCCTCGATCGCGACGGTGAGCGCGATCAGGAAGAGCATCCCGAGGAGACCCGCGGCCACGACCGACCCCACGATCGCGCGCGGAACGGTGCGGTGGGGGTCCTTGGCCTCCTCGGCCGGGTTCGCGGCGGAGTCGAAGCCGACGAGAGTGGCCAGCCCCATGATCATCGCCACCATCAGCCCGCCGTCGACGGCGAAGTAGCCGGGCGCGTCCGCGGCGACGCCGCGCGAGGTCAGGTTGGCCGCCGAGCCGTCGCCCGTGACGAGCACGGCGATGAGGAGGGCGATCGCCACCACCACGAGGAGCGCCACCTCCAATCCCACCGCCGCCGAGTTGATCCAGCCGACCAGGCGCGTCGAGGCGATGGCGACGACGGCCTGGACGAGCAGCACCATCAGCGTGATCACCCGCGCGATGTCCTCGTCCTGCTTCATCCCGGCAAGGGGCATGAAGGCCTGACTCGCCGGCGCGTTGTCGATCGCGACGACGGCGATCGCCAGGAAGCAGAAGGTGAGCCGGCCGAACCACCACCCCGTCCGCGGGTCGGCCAGCCGGGAGGCCCATCGGTAAGCCACTGAGCACGATGCGGGCCGCGAACTGGGCCACCACCAGCGCCACCAGGGTCTGCCCCGCCGCGGCGATCAGCCACAGCCAGATCCCCACCGGTCCCGCGCTGCGCAGGACGTCGTCGTACGTGCCGAAGGCTCCGACCGCCACCGAGATGAAGGCGAACGAGATCACGAACACCTGGAAGGGGCCCAGCGTGCGCTTCAGCTCCTGCCGGTGGCCCCCGCGCTCGACATCGCCGGCGGGTGCTTCGGCGGCCCCGCCCCCGCCCCCGCCCCGCGCTCCCCCGGTACCCTGCGCCACCCCGGCCACCTCTCGTCCTCCAGCGGCCCGCCACGGCCTCGGCAGGCCCCGGGCCAGTGTCCTGGTCCGGGCTGCCCCCGCACGGGCGGCGACGGCCGACGCACACGACGGAGCCCCGAACGGACGAGCCGGACGGGGCGGGTGGGGCTGGAGGGCGGCCGGGGAACGCGGAGCGGCCCCCGCCCTCCTCGTGGAGGGGCGGGGGCCGCTGCGTACAAGCGGGGTGATCAGGCCTGGATGGGCTTGATCGCGGTCGGGGCGTGGCCCGGCTCGGTCGCGAGCTCTTCGAACTCGGTGACGTCGCTCATGTCGACCGTCTTGCTCATCGCGATGTTGGTGACGCGCTCCAGGATGGCCTCGACGACGACCGGGACCTGGAACTCCTGCGCCAGCTTCTTGGCCTCCTCGAAGGCCTCGCCCAGCTTGTCCGGGTCGGTGACGCGGATGGCCTTGACGCCCAGGCCCTCGGCGACCTTGACGTGGTCGACGCCGTAGACGCCGAGCTCCGGGGTGTTGATGTTCTCGAACTCGAGGTTGACCTCGAAGTTGATGCCGAGGCCGCCCTGCGCCTGGCGGATCAGACCCAGGTAGGCGTTGTTCACGAGGACGTGGACGTAGGGGACCTTGTGCTGGGCGGCGACCGCCAGCTCCTCGATCATGAACTGGAAGTCGTAGTCACCGGAGAGGGCGACGACCGGGACGTCGGGCTGCGCGGTGGCGGCACCGATGGCGGCCGGGATGGTCCAGCCGAGCGGGCCGGCCTGGCCGCAGTTGACCCAGTGGCGCGGCTTGTAGACGTGCAGGAACTGCGCGGCCGCGATCTGGGAGAGACCGATGGTGGTGACGTAGCGGGTCTCCGGACCGAACGCCTTGTTCATCTCCTCGTAGACGCGCTGCGGCTTCATGGGGATGTTCTCGAAGTGCGTACGGCGCTGCAGGGTGGCCTTGCGCTCCTGCGCGGAGGCGGCCCAGGCGGAGAAGTCGGGGAGCTTGCCCTCGGCCTTCCACTCCTTGGCGACCTCGATGAAGAGCTCCAGGGCGACCTTGGCGTCGGAGGCGATGCCGAAGTCCGGGGCGAAGATCTTGCCCAGCTGGGTGGGCTCGATGTCGACGTGGACGAACTTGCGGCCCTTGGTGTAGGCGTCCAGGTTGTAACCGGTGTGACGGTTTGCCCAGCGGTTACCGATACCGATGACGGTGTCCGACTCGAGGAAGGTCGCGTTACCGTAGCGGTGAGCGGTCTGCACACCGACCATGCCGGCGGCCAGCTCGTGGTCGTCCGGGATGGTGCCCCAGCCCATCAGGGTGGAGATGACCGGGATGCCCGTCAGCTCGGCGAACTCGACCAGCAGGTCGGAGGCGTCGGCGTTGATGATGCCGCCACCGGCGACGATCAGCGGACGCTCGGCCTCGAGGAGGAAGCCGAGGGCCTTCTCGGCCTGGGCGCGGCTCGCCTGCGGCTTGTAGACCGGCAGCGGGGTGTAGGTCTCGGGGTCGAACTCGATCTCGGTCAGCTGGACGTCGATCGGCAGGTCGATGAGGACCGGGCCCGGACGGCCGGAGCGCATCAGGTGGAAGGCCTGCTGGAAGACACCGGGGACCTGCGCGGCCTCCAGGACCGTGGTGGCGGCCTTGGTGACGGGCTTGGCGATCGACGCGATGTCGACGGCCTGGAAGTCCTCCTTGTGGAGCTTCGAGACCGGAGCCTGACCGGTGATGCAGAGGATCGGGATCGAGTCCGCGATGGCGGAGTACAGGCCGGTGATCATGTCGGTGCCGGCCGGGCCCGAGGTACCGATGCAGACGCCGATGTTGCCGGCCTGGGCGCGGGTGTAACCCTCCGCCATGTGCGAGGCGCCCTCGACGTGGCGGGCCAGCGTGTGCGCGATGCCGCCCACGTTCTTCAGCTCGCGGTAGAACGGGTTGATCGCAGCACCGGGCACGCCGAACGCTTGTTCGACACCCTCAAGCTTGAGGATCTCAACTGCAGCGGCGGCGGCTGTCATACGAGGCATCAGGTTCTCCTGCGGGTGTGGCGGTCAGGCTTTTCCGTCATCCGGAAGTTTTGTTCTGCTATACGGAACAAGCTAAGCGGCGGCTCTCGCGACGTCAAGGCGGCGGGGCTGCACGGATGCCACCAAAAGCCGCTTCTCGCTCGGTGACTTACACAAATGACCGAGCCGCCGACCGGAAATGGTCCGTCTCGCGCCCCCGCCGTCGCCGGTGGTGGAGCATGGACCTACGCACAGCGACGGAGGGGGTCCAGGTCTCATGGCGGAAGCGGTACCGGTGCGCTGCCCGGCGTGCCTGCGCGAGAACGGCTACACCGCACCGGTCTTCCCCTGCGCCTGCGGGAGCCCGGTCCATCCGCCGCTGGACCTGACGGCGCCCCCTCTGCCGCTGACCCACCGCACCTGGTCGGACACCTGGGTGACGGTGCGGTGCGAGTCCTGCGGGAGGGAGAGCGAATGGCCGTACCCGGAGCTGGGGTGCGGTTCGTGCGGCACGGTGGTGCGGCTGCCGGTGCACCCGGTGGATCCGGTCGACCCGGTGGGAGGCGTGCATCCGGCCCGGCGGCCGGGTGCGCGGGGCCCTGCGGGGCGGCGGCCGGCGGCCGCCGATGGACCGGACGCGCCGGACTCGTCACCGCCGGCCCCGGCCGGCCCGGTCCGGGTGCCTCGCCCCGCGTTCCGCCCGGTGACCATCCGTACGGCCCGGGACGCGGTGGCCACGGCCGCGCTGTACCTGCGCTGGCTCGGTTTCCAGGACGTACGACAGCCCGACGGGCGCCCGATCCCCTCGGCGGCCGTGGACCTGCGGGCGCCGGGCCTGGTCGCACAGGTGGACCCGACCACCGCTCCGGCCGGGCTGCGGGCGGTGGAGTGCGTATGGCTGAACGGACTCACGGCGTCCGCGACCAGCGTCTACTTCGCGCTCGCCGGATACACGGAGGAGGCCCGCGCCCGGGCGGACGATCTGGGGATACCGCTGTTCGTCATGGACCTCACGGGCATGCCGCAGCCGGTGAACGACCCGGCGGACGAACTGATCGGCGCGGGAGCTTAGCCTTTCCCCTTGATCACCTGCATCACCCCGATCACCTCGATCGGATCACCTCGATCACGGTGATCCCTTTGAGTCGTTCCTTCCTGCCGAGGAGAACCCGATGAGCCTGTACGACATCCCGCTGACCACCCTGAGCGACGAGCCCACCACCCTGGGGGCCCACAAGGGCAAGGCGATCCTGCTGGTGAACACCGCCTCGCAGTGCGGGCTCACCCCGCAGTACTCGGGACTGGCCCGCCTGCAGTTCAAGTACGAGGCGAAGGGCTTCACCGTCATCGGCGTGCCCTGCAACCAGTTCGGCGAGCAGGAGCCCGGCACCGCCGAGGACATCCAGACGTTCTGCGCGGCGGGCTTCGGGGTCACCTTCCCGATGCTGGAGAAGTCCGAGGTCAACGGCGAGAACCGGCACCCGCTCTTCCAGGAGCTGGTGAAGTTCGCGGACGCGGACGGCGAGGCGGGGGACGTCCAGTGGAACTTCGAGAAGTTCCTGATCTCCCCCGCCGGTGAGGTCGTGGCGCGCTTCCGCCCGCGCACCGAGCCCGAGGCCCCCGAGGTCCTCGCCGCGATCGAGGCCAACCTGCCGGCCTGACCCGCCTGCCCGTGGCGCATCAC
The DNA here is from genome assembly GCF_042889825.1 of Streptomyces sp. NPDC002467. NCBI lineage: Bacteria > Bacillati > Actinomycetota > Actinomycetes > Kitasatosporales > Streptomycetaceae > Streptomyces > Streptomyces sp. NPDC002467. Next base: position 456,158 of record NZ_JBIARJ010000004.1, read on the forward strand.
CGCAGGCCGGCGGGGGGCGGTCGCGGTGAGCTCCACCCGCACGCGGAACGGCCGGGGGCGGCCGGGGCCGGTCGGGGCCGGTCGGGGCCGGTCGGCGTTCCACGAGCGCCGTTCCCGGGCCGACGCGGGGGCCGACGCGGGGACCGGCCCAGGGCCGCCCCGGGCCCGCCCGCCGCCGCCCGCCCGCTCCCCGGTCAGTTGATCCAGCGTCCAGCGGTCAGTTGATCCCGCGGTCGAGCCCGGCCCAGTACGGCTCCCGCAGCTTGAACTTCTGGATCTTGCCGGTGGCCGTGCGCGGGATGGCGTCACGGAACTCCACCGACGTCGGCGCCTTGTAGCCGGCCATCCGCTGCTTGCAGTGCGCGATGATCTCGGCCTCGTCCGCCGTCGTGCCCTCGGCGAGGACCACCAGGGCCTTGATCGTCTCGCCCCACTTCTCGTGCGGCACGCCGATGACGGCGACCTCGGCGACCGCCGGGTGGCTGAAGATCGTGTCCTCCACCTCGATCGACGAAACGTTCTCGCCGCCCGTGATGATCACGTCCTTCTTGCGGTCCGAGATCGTCAGGTGCCCGTCCGCCTCGTCGACCGTGCCGCCGTCGCCGGTGTGGAACCAGTCGCCCTCCAGGGCTGCCGCGGTCTCCTCGGGCTTGTCCCAGTACCCGTCGAGCACGACGTTCGACCGGGCCAGGACCTCGCCGCCCTCCGAGACCTTCAGCTTGACCCCGAGCGCGGGCAGTCCCGCGCGGGACAGCTTGTGCGCCCGCTCCTCCGCCGGCAGATCCGCGTCGGCCGGCCGGGCGCGGTTGAAGGTGAGCAGGGGGGAGGTCTCGGTCAGGCCGTAGATCTGCGTGAACTCCCAGCCCAGCACCTCGTCCACCCGCTGGATCATCTTGCTCGGCGGCGGGGCACCCGCGCAGACGATCCGTACGCGGTCACGGCCGGGGATCTCGCCCTCCCAGCCGGCCGCCGCGTCGAGCACCGCGTTCCAGACCGCGGGCGCGCCGCACATGAGCGTCACGCCGTGCTCGTCGACCCGGCGGAGGATCTCGGCCCCGTCGACCTTGCGCAGCACGACCTGCTTCACGCCGAGGCCGGCCATCACGTACGGCATTCCCCAGCCGTTGCAGTGGAACATCGGCAGCGTGTGCATGTACACGTCACGCTCCCACACACGGGTGTGGAGGCCGAAGGTCAGACCGTTGACCCAGATGTTGCGGTGGGTGAGCTGTACGCCCTTGGGTCGGGCGGTGGTGCCCGAGGTGTAGTTGATCGTCGCGGTGGCGTCCTCGTCCGGCCTCGACCAGGGACGGGGTTCGACGCCGAAGCGCATCAGCTCGTCCTCCGTCTGCGCGCCGAGCACGAACCGGTGGCGCGCCTTGACCCCGGCGAGGGCCTCGTCCAGCTCCGGGTCGACCAGCAGGACCGAGGCCCCGCTCTGCCGGACGACGTACTCGATCTCCTCGGGCTTGAGGCGGAAGTTGACCGGCACGCAGATCCGGCCGCTCATCGGCACCGCGAACAGCAGCTCCAGCAGCCGCGAGGAGTTGTGGCTCACCACGGCCACCCGCTCGCCCTCGCCGACCCCGAGCCGGTCGAAGCCGGCCTGCCAGGCCCGGACCCGGTCACCGAGCCGCCCGTACGTCGACACGGGCACGGGCGGGGCGGGCTGGTCGGGCTCGTCGACCACGCCGGGACTGGAGGAGAACCCCAGTTCGGCCCGGTCGAGGAAGTCCGCGACGGTCATCGGAATCCGCATTGCTCACTCCTGCGTATCGGGACAACGACACAAACCACTCGACTGTCATTGATAACGAATGACAGCCGTCATGGCAGGCATCGTGCCGCGTCCGGGGGAACCGCCACCAGGCCCCCGCCGGCCCCGTCAGCCCCGGATTGACGCGAACCGCACGCCGGACCCGCTCCCGTCGGTCATCTGCTCGACCAGGGACTCCCCCTCCGCGACGATCTCCGCCCGGCGCGCCTCGGACGGCTTCCCGTCGAACAGCTCGACGGTGAGCAGCCCCCCGTCCAGCCCCCAGAGCCCGGCGAGGAACCCGTCGACGAGCAGCACGCAGTGCGCCTGGTTGCCGGTCCAGGAGCGTCCCTTGCCCTCGGGGGTGATCACTCGACCGCGGTCGGCGTGCGAGAGGAGCAGGTTGTCGAACTCGGGCAGGAAGCGGGGCGGGGCGGGCGTGTCCGCCGCGGGTCGGGGCGCGTCGGGCAGATCGAACAGCTCCACGCCGTTCTCGTCCTGGAAGGCGAGGAGGCCGGGCCGCAGCCGCTCGAAGGCCTCGCGCAGCCGGGTGAGACCGGCCCAGGTCTGCATGTCCTTGACGGAGGCGGGCCCGAAGGCGGCGAGGTAGCGCCGTACGACGTCGTCCACGGCCTGCGACGCGTCGGGCTCGGCGGCGGGCCGGCCGAGCCAGTTCTCGACCGTGGTCAGCCGGACCTGCCCCGCCCGCCCCCACACTCCCCGGGGCGTGACCTGGACCAGCGGCAGTCTGCAGCGGGCGGCGACGGACAGCGACTGCGGGTCGGCGTCGGGCCACTCCTTGAGCAGCTCCTCCCGGATCTCGGCCATCGTGCGCGGCTCGCTCTCGACGAACGCGCGGGCCAGCCCGGCGAGCCGGTCCAGGTCCACCCCGACGAGCCCCTTCCGGAAGTAGTTGACCTCCCGGTCCCGGGCGGGCTGGACCAGCGGGCGCAGGGTCAGGGCGTCGTCCGCCGTGTGGGTGTGGATGGTGGAACGCATGGTGACCATGCGGACCACCTCGCGGGACTCCATGAGCCCGGCCAGCTCGGCGGGCCGGAACCCGGCGAGGCGGGCGTGGAGCTGGAAGTACGGGGGCTTCACGTTCTGCGCCTGCAACCCGACGAGGTGCGCGACGGCGCCACGCGCGGACATCTCGACGCGGCCGAGCAGCAACTGGCGGGCGAGCGTGGCACGGTTCAGAGCGCGGGTGTCGAGTACGGGAAGTGCTGTCCTGGAAGCCATGACAGCAAGCTAGCCCCCTTTGCGGACACCTTCTGTCCGCAACCCCGATTCCCCTGCTCACTCCCGCGCCCACCCCTCCCCCTCCCCCTCCCCTCACGCCTTATGCCCTATATCCTGCCCATTGCCCGCAAACCCAGCAGCACACGTCCGACCGGGAGCAGAACTGCGATGTCGGAGCGCCCAGCCCGCCGCCCCTCGCCATCCGCCGCGAAGCGGACCGGCTGGCGCCGCCCCGCCGCCCCGGCCACGCCCCCGCCGGGGTCACCGACCTCCCCCCAGCCGGCCCCGCCCGCACCCGCTCCCCAGAACCACCGCAGCGTGATCGACTCGGCCGTCTACCGCGACGGCCGCCGCGTGGCCTCCCCCACCACCCTGGCCGACACCTTCCGACGGCTGCGCGAGGAGCCCGACGGCATGGCCTGGATCGGCCTGCACCGCCCGACGGAACCCGAACTGCACTCCCTCGCCGCCGAGTTCAACCTCCACGAACTCGCCGTCGAGGACGCCCTCGAAGCCCACCAGCGCCCCAAGCTGGAACGGTACGGCGACACCCTCTTCGTCGTCCTGCGCGCGGCCCGCTACCTCGACGCCCAGGAGGAGGTCGATTTCGGCGAACTCCACGTCTTCGTCGGCCCGGACTTCCTGATCACGGTCCGCCACGGCGGCGCCCCGGACCTCTCCACCGTCCGCCACCGCATGGAGGAAACGCCGGAGCTCCTCCGCCTGGGGCCGGAGGCCGCCCTGTACGCGATCCTCGACGCGGTGGTCGACGGCTACGCCCCCGTCGTCGAGGGAGTCCAGACCGACATCGACGAGATCGAGACGGAAGTCTTCCGCGGCGACCCGGCGGTCTCCCGCCGCATCTACGAACTCTCACGAGAAATGGTCGAGTTCCAACGCGCCACCCGCCCCCTGGTCGGCATGCTGCACGGCCTGATGGCGGGCTTCGCGAAGTACGGCACGGACGAGGAACTCCAGCGCTACCTCCGCGACGTGGCGGACCACGTCACGCACACCAGCGAACGCGTCGACGGCTTCCGCCAGGCCCTCACGGAAATCCTGACGGTGAACGCCACCCTGGTCTCCCAACAACAGAACGCCGAAATGCGCGCCCTGGCGGAAGCCGGCTTCGAACAGAACGAGGAGATCAAGAAGATCTCCTCCTGGGCCGCCATCTTGTTTGCACCCACACTCGTGGGAACCATCTACGGCATGAACTTCGAGGTCATGCCGGAACTGCACTGGGCAGCGGGTTACCCTTTCGCGATCCTGCTGATGGCGGTGGTCTGCACGAGCCTGTACGTCATCTTCAAGAAGCGGGACTGGCTGTAGCGAGCCGGCGCACTGGCTTGATCGACTCAGCGCGAGCGAACCTCGGGTCACGCCCCAGAAGCCCCGTGAGGAGAATCCGGGCGGAATGCACGGCAAGGAGTCGTCCGCTCCTGTCGTCTCGCCGGCCCTCGGTCAGTTCGTCGCCCGTAGCGCGTCCCTGATCAGGTCTGCGACCTGTGTGGGCTCGGACAGGAGGACGGCGTGGGAGGCGTGCGGGAGTTCGACGACCACGGCTCCGGCCCGTGCTGCGCCGAAGCGCTGGACCTCGGGGCTGATCGTGCGGTCGGCCCCGGCCACCAGAACCCAGGACGGTTTCGTCCGCCACGCCGCAGCGGACGCGGTCTCGGTGAAGGCGGCTGTGGCGAGCGGGCGTTGGGCGGCAGCCAGGACGCCGGCGACTTCCTCGGGCACGTCCGCCGCGAAGACGGAGGGAAAGGCCGTCTCCTCGATGGTGACCTCGACCGCCGAGTCCCCGTCGAGGAGCGGGTACGTCCACTCCTTCAGGTTGCCCGTCAACGAGGGCGCGGGGAAGCTCTCTTGGAGCCTGCCGAGGCTCTCACCCTCGTGGGGCACGTAGGCGGCCACGTAGACGAGGGCGACGACGTTCTCCGCGGCGCCGGCCACGGTGATCAGGGCACCGCCGTAGCAGTGGCCGACGAGCACGGCCGGGCCGTCGACCTGCGCAAGGACGGAGGCGAGGTAGGCGGCGTCCGACGTCAGGCCCCGCAGCGGGTTCGACGGAGCGATCACCGGGATGCCGCTGCTCCGCAGTTCCGCGATGACGCCGATCCAGCCGGTCGCGTCGGCGAAGCCCCCGTGCACGAGGACGACGGTGGGGTGGGGCATGCGGGTTCTCTTCTCGGGTTCGGGCCACGTGCGGGGCGTCGTCAGGACGGTCAGGGCGCGGCCCGGGATTCGGCGAGAGGTTCGTGCGACGGTTGTTCACCGTAGGGCCGTGGTACCGGCGGCACTTGTACGTGCGCGCATCCGCGCTGTCATGGCGGCGCACGCGCGGATCAGCGCCTTCGGTCGGCCTGGGCGTCGGCCGTCGTGGGTGTGGTGGCCGAGGTCGCCAGGGCCTGCCATTCGCTGGGGCTCATGCCGTAGGCCCCGCGGAACGTGCGGCTGAAGTGCGAGGGGCTGCTGAAGCCCCAGCGGTGGGCCACTGCGGCCATCGTGATGCGCCGGTTGGAGCGGCCCAGTTCGAGTCGGCAGAACTCCAGCCTGCGCTGCCGCACCCATTGGCTCACCGTGCTGCGGTCGTTCTGGAAGAGCTTCTGCAGGTACCGGACGGAGATGTGGTGGGCGCGGGCGATCGACTCCGGCGAGAGGTCCGGGTCCATCAGGTGTTCTTCGATGTAGGCGTGGATGCGGGACAGCGTCCCGTCGTCGGTCTCGTCCGTGGTGTCGGCTTCGAGGAGCTCCATGACCAGGACGGAGAGGAGACGTACGGCCGTGCGGGCACGCCGGTTCCCGATCGAGGACCGGCGGAACTCCGCCTTGGTGGCGAGCGCGGTCAGGAAGTCGGACGCCAGCGCACCGATCCCCTCCCCTCCGCGTACGGGTACGCCGAGCACCCGGTTCAGTTCCGACTCCGTGACGCCCAGATAGCAGCGGGGCACCCGGAAGAAGATCATCTGGCAGTCCTCGCCGAACTGCAGCAGGTGCCGTCGGGCCGGGTCGCAGAAGACCAGGTCGTTCGGCTCCAGCGGGGTCCTGGCACGCCCGTGGTCGACGGTGACGGGCCCACGGACATGGACGCCGAGGTACACGTGGTTCCGGTCGTTCGTGTCCGGCATCTCGGACAGTACTTGGACCAGCCACCCGGGCGGCGCCGGCGCTTGCCGGGGCACCCGTTCGGGCACCCGTTCGGGCGCGCGCGACATCAGGGTGTGGGGCATGGGGGTCCTTGCCGTAGGTTCGGTTCGGGGACGGGGGTTCTTCCTTGACCTCTTCCCTGGTCAGAGGCGGTGCGTCGCCCCCGCCCGTCCCGAACATCATCGAATGGGGCCCGCTGCCCGCACCACCGCGAGCTGTAGGAATCGGGCCGTGGATCCTCCTCGCTTTGTCGAAGCGAGGCCGTGGTCAGGCGGCCGCGTCGTCGCCCGGGGCGAGGAGTTCCCCGACCCTGAGGCCGAGGTGGAGCGTGAGCCGGTTCGCGCCGTCGTCGAGGTCGAGTCCGGTGATCTCCCGGATCTGGCGCAGGCGGTAGTAGAGCGAGGTGCGGTGGATTCCCAGCGTGCCCGCGGTCCTGGGAATCGATCCCCCGTGTTCGAGGAAGCAGCGCAGGGTGTCCCGCAGGCGGTCGCCGCCATGCGCCTCGGTCAGGGTGCGGAGCGCCTTCGGGACCAGGGACGTGTTCAGGACGTGCTCGGGGAGCTGGAGCAGCACGGTGAGTTCCCCGAGGAGTTCCCAGTCACCGACGCTCTTCAGGGCGGGCAGTCGGCGTGCCGCACGCGCCGCCACGAGCGCCTGCTCGTACGACGTCCACGCGTCGTCCAGGCCGGGGTGCCGGCCACCGATGCCGATCACGGGATCCGCCGACGGGCCCAGGAAGGTGCGGAGTTCATCGAGGATGCGAGCGGACTGGGCAGCGACCTCGTCCGGGCCGGGTGGGCGGTCGCGGAGTTGGAGCAGCGTCGCGCGCTCCTTGCCGATCGCGACGAGGCCCCGGGCCGAACGCGTCTGCCGGAACCCCTCCAGCGCTCCCCACAGGGCCACCTCGGACTGTCGCCCGAGCTCGGTCGCGCAGCTCAACTGGACGACGGTGACCAGGACGTGTTCGGCCGCTCCGAGCAGTCCGAGTTCCCTGCCCCGGCGACGTGCGGAGGTACGGGCGGCGACGTCGGTGCCGACGAGTTCGAGGACGAGGTCCCGCTCGTCGGCCTTCCGGGTGTCGGTGGCGATGTGCTCCCCGTACATCTGGGCGGCCATCGCGTCCGCGGCACGGGCGATGGCACGCGTCTCGTGCTCCGCCAGCGTCTTCTCGGGCACGACCACGACGAGCAGTCCGAGGAGATGCCCGCGCTCGCGCAGGGGCACGACGTAACGGGGCAGCAGTCCGAGATCGTCACGGCCGTCGATGAATCCGGCTCGGGACCACCGGGTCACGCCCTGCGCGAGGACGTGGCGGATGGTCGCGTTGTCGGCGCGGCCCTGCAACAGGGTGCCGATGCGGACCGGGTCCTCGTCGCCGAAGTGGCGGCTCGTGCAGACCATGCGGACCAGCGGGTCGTCGACGGCGACGGACCGGCCGAGCCGCTCCGCGAGCTCGTCGACGAGTGCCTGGAGTTCGGGGCTGCCGGGGCGGGCTCGCTGGAGCCTTGCGGTCATGCGCTGTTCCTCTCTCGATCAACTGCTCCCCGCGGACTTCTGCATTCCGCGGTTCTTGATCAGTCTGAGGAAACGACGACGACGGCACATCGCATGAATCGTCCATTGCCACGACGCCCACGTGGGATACGAAGCGACTACTCTCCGCTGTCACGATGCCTGACCAGCCGGGTCAGCTCGGCGCGCGAGGTGACGTCCAGCTTGGTGAAGGTCCGGCGCAGGTGCGAGCTCACCGTGTGCGGTGAGAGGGAGAGCTGCTCGGCCACCTGTTGGTTGGTCAGCCCTCGCGCCACGAGCCGTACCACCCGTAGCTCCGCGGCCGTCAACTCGGGCCATGTATCGGAGAGTCCGGACGTCGAGGGTCGGCGGCGGACGCCGACGGCCCGCAGGCGCCGGCGGACGCGGGCGACGTCCCGTTCGGCGCCCGCTCTCGTGTAGAGCGCGAGGGCCGTCTCGAAGTACGGCACCGCCTCGGACCCACGGGTGGCCGCGAGCTTGCGTCCGGCGTCCTCCAGCGCCGACGCCCGGGCCAGCACCCGAGGGCAGCCCTCGTACAGCCGGACGGCGCGCACGAGGGAGGCGAGGTCGTTGTCGAGGAGCCCGCGGGTGTGCGCGGCGGTGGCGGTGAGGAACGTGAGCTCGGGGTTGAGGGCGGCTCGGTTCTCGGCCAGGGCGACCGCCTGCGCGGCCCGTTCGTGCCTGCCCGCGCGCAGCGCCATTCGGACGAGCACCGGGGCGTCGGCGGGGTCGATCAGGCCGGCGTAGGCGGGCCGGGACTCGGCGGGTGACGTCATCACCGTGTCGAGTTCGGCCATGGCACGGTCGGGCCGGCCTTCGAAGTCGGCCATCAGCGCCAGCATCCAGGTGCCGAAGTGCCGGACGACGGGCGCGGCGTCGCTCCGCATGCGCCTCGCCTCCGCCGCGTACGCTTCCGCGGTCCGCCGGTCGTCGGTGTGGAGGGCGACGCGCAGCATCACGTACCGGAGCGTGACGTCGGCGAGGTTGCCCGGGCCCGGATCGTCGGCCGCCGGGGACGCGGCTTCGGCGTCGGCCCGGGCGTCCGTCAGCCGTCCGGTTTCCAGGTGGATGCGGGTGCGGGTCATGAGCCACATGCGGGTGGCGGCCGTCCGGCCCTGCTCCCTGGTGATCCGGATGCCCTCTTCCGCGACGGCGAGCGCCTCCGCGGTGCGTCCGGTGGTGTTCGACAGGAGGGCGTACCACAGGGCCTCCGGAACCCACAGCGAGGTGCTGACGCCCAGGGCGTCGGCCAGCGCGGCGGCCCGCTCGGCCTGCCGGAACGCCTCGGTCAGGTCCATGCGGTGGAAAGCGACCGCCGAGCGGACGGTCGTCAGCGTGGCCTCGGCGGTACGGTCCCCCGCTGCCGCCGCGGTCTCCCACGCCTCCGCGGCGGCCTGCTCGGCCGCCGCGTGCTCGCCCGACATCGACAGTCCGATGGCGAGCATGGCGAGCAGCCGTGCCCTCGCGGTCGCGGATATCCCGGGGAGTTCCGCCCCGGCGCGGGCCTGCCGGACGGCCTCGGAGAAGTCGAACGGTACGGAGAGGCGTGCCAGGGCGAGGCGTACGAGCGCCTCGTCCTCGGGTCCGAGACCGCCGGCCGCCAGGGCGGAGGCTCCCAGCTCGCGCGCCTGGGCGGCCCGGCCCGTCTGCCAGAGCAGCGGGATCGTCTCGGCTATGATCCGCGGCCGCTCCGGAGCCGCCGCGGTGGTGAGTTCCAGGGCCTTGAGGCTGCGCTCCGCTGCGGGTCCGGGAGCGGTGGCGGCGAGTTCCGCCGCTTCGGTGCGCAGCCGGTCCGCCTCCTCGGCGTCTCCCAGCCCCACTGGCCCCTCCGATCGCTCCGATCGCTCCGATCGCTCCGCCGGCCCTGGACGGTCGACGGGGGAGGCCGCGTTTCCCGGCGGCAGTCCGGCGGTCTGCCGGCGAAGGGCCTGGCGCAGGGGCAGGGGCAGACCGGCTTCGACCGACTCGCGGATCAGGTCCTGGCGGAAGGCGAGGCGATCGCCGCTCTCGGCGAGCAGATCGGCGTCGAGGGACTCCTGGACCGCCGTGATGAGCGCCGCGGAGGACCTGCCGAGCAGTTCGGCGAGTTGTGCGACGGTGACAGGGCCGCCCATGGCGGCCGCCGTCCGCACCAACTCCCGGGCCCCGTCCGACAGCTGGTCGAGGCGGTGCGCGACGGAGGGAAGCACCCGTGGGGCCGGGGGTCCGGCGGACAGCCTGGCCATGCCGTTCGCGATCGTCACCGCCGCGTCCTCCCGTAGCGAGCCGATCAGCTCGACCAGCAGCTGTGGCACCCCCTCGGCGCGGCGGGCGACGCGCAGGACGTCCGGGTCGGGAGGGGCGCCCACGACGTCCTCGGTGATCTGTGCGGTCGCCCCGTCCCCCAGCGCTCCCAGCGCCAGCTCGTGTGCGCCTGCCTGCCGGATCCGGTCCAGGGCGGTGCGCACTCCCGAAGGCACGCTGCCGCCGCGCACGGCGACCAGCCAGAGGATGGCGTGCGCCGAGAGTCCTGCCGCGAGGGTGTGGAAGGTGAGGAGGGTCAGGTCGTCGCACCACTGGAGGTCGTCGAGGACGACGAGCAGGGGGCCCTTTCCCGCGGTCTCCCGCAAGCGGTCCCCCAGTTCCTGGAGCAGCCAGAACCGCTGGCCGGGTGTCGTGGCGAGGTCCCGGAGACGGACGACGCCCGACAGCGGCTGCCCCTTGTCGGCGAGCACGCCTTCGAGGAGCGGGCCGAGCGGCACGAACTGTCCGTCCGGGTCCGCCGCTCCCTCGAACACCCTCGTCCCGCGCCGTCCCGCGGCTGCCGCGGCCTCCGCGAGGATCCTGGACCTGCCGATGCCGGCGGGGCCCTCGACGCGGACGATCCCGCCTTCGCCCCGGTCGAGCGCGTCGAGCCGCGCCTCGATGAAAGCCAGTTCGGCGTCCCTGCCGCGGAGGGGCGTCCGTACGCGGTCGGCTTCTTCGGGCACGGTCCTCGTCGTCACTCGGTTCACGCTCATACGGCGGAACAGTATGGACCACATGCACCACCCCGCCGTCGCCCGGCCCACGGGCCCGTCTCAGTCGAAGCGCAGGTCGGCGAGTTGCCGTTCGAGGACCGTGACGTCGTCCTCGGGCTCTTCGCCGACCGGGCGCGCCGCCATGAGCGCGGCGAGCTCGGCGCCCGCCCGGCGGACTCGGCGGGGCAGACCGTCGGTGTACTCGTCTCCCCCCGAGCCCCAGTCCTCGGAGGCCGCGAACACGGCGGTGGGGACGACGACGGCGCGGAGATAGGCGAAGAGCGGGCGCACGGCGTGCTCGAGGGCCAGGGAGTGGCGGGCGGTGCCGCCCGTCGCCGCGATCAGGACCGGCTTCCCGGAGAGGGCGTCCGGATCGATCACGTCGAAGAAGGACTTGAAGAGGCCGCTGTAGGAGGCCGCGAACACGGGGGTCACGACGATCAGGCCGTCGGCCGCCGTCACCGCGTCGATCGCGGCGCTCAGTCGCGGCGACGGGAATCCGGTCACGAGGTGGTGGGCGATGTCGCCGGCCGGTTCGCGCAGCTCCACGACCTCGGTCGACGGCGCCCGCCCCCGGGCGGCGAGTTCCTCGCGGACCGCTTCGGCCAGCCGGTCCGCGAGCAGGCGGGTGGAGGAGGGGGTGCTCAGCCCGGCGGAGACGACGGTCAGCTTCATGCGGCGGACACTTCCTGGACGGCTCGGAGGGACGGGTGCGTGGGGGCCTGCGGCACGTCGGCCGGACGCCCCTTGGCGAATTCCCTCCGCAGGACGGGCACGACCTCTTCGCCGAGGAGGTCGAGCTGCTCCAGTACGGTCTTCAGGGGCAGGCCCGCGTGGTCCATCAGGAACAGCTGGCGCTGGTAGTCGCCGACGGACTCCCGGAACGACAGGGTCCGGTCGATGACCTGCTGGGGAGAGCCCACGGTCAGCGGGGTCTGCTCGGTGAAGTCCTCCAGCGACGGGCCGTGGCCGTACACGGGGGCGTTGTCGAAGTAGGGACGGAACTCCCGTACGGCGTCCTGGGAGTTCTTGCGCATGAAGACCTGTCCGCCCAGGCCGACGATGGCGTCCTCCGGCCGGCCGTGGCCGTGGTGGGCGAACCGGCGCCGGTAGAGCTGCACCATGCGCCGGGTGTGGTCTGCCGGCCAGAAGATGTTGTTGTGGAAGAAGCCGTCGCCGTAGAAGGCGGCCTGCTCCGCGATCTCGGGGGACCTGATGGATCCGTGCCAGACGAAGGGCGGGACGCCGTCCAGGGGCCGCGGTGTCGAGGTGAAGGCCTGGAGCGGCGTACGGAACGTGCCCTCCCAGTCCACGACGTCCTCGCGCCACAGCCGGCGAAGCAGCGCGTAGTTCTCCTTGGCGAGGTTGATGCCCTGGCGGATGTCCTGTCCGAACCACGGGTAGACCGGGCCGGTGTTGCCGCGCCCCAGCATGAGGTCGACGCGGCCGTCGGCCAGGTGCTGGAGCATCGCGTAGTCCTCGGCGATCTTCACCGGGTCGTTCGTGGTGATCAGCGTCGTGGACGTGGACAGGATCAGTTTCTCGGTGCGGGCGGCGATGTAGCCGAGCATGGTCGTCGGCGACGAGGGCACGAACGGCGGGTTGTGGTGCTCGCCGGTCGCGAAGACGTCCAGGCCGACCTCCTCGGCCTTGAGCGCGATGGCGACCATCGCCTTGATGCGCTCGCGTTCGGTCGGAGTGCGACCGTTGGTGGGGTCGGGGGTCACGTCCCCGACGGTGAAGATGCCGAACTGCATGGGGTGTCTGCTCTCCTGAGCTCTTCCGGTTCCCGCGCGGGGGGGAACCGGGGGCCGGGGTGACGCCGGGGGCTCCGGCGTCACCCGGTGGGTCAACGGTGCGGCGTCACTTCGCCAGGAAGGCGAGGAGGGCGGTGTTGACCTCCTCGGCGTGGGTCCACAGCAGGCCGTGCGGGGCGCCCTCGATCTCGACGTAGTCGGCCGCCGGGAGCGCCTTGTGGAAGGGGCGCGCGGTGCCCTCGGCCGGCAGGATGCGGTCGGCGGTGCCGTGCAGGATCAGGGCCGGCACGTCGACGGCGGGGATGTCGGCGCGGAAGTCGGTGTACCAGGTCGCCGGCGCGGCGGACGCGGCGAAGGAGCCACCGCCGGCCGCGGTGTCCCAGCTGTGGCGGACGGCCTCCTCGCTGATGCGGGTGCCCAGGTTCTCGTCGAGGTTGTAGAAGTCGTTGAAGAAGGCCGTGTAGTAGGCGTAGCGGTCGGCCTTGACGGCGGCGACGACGCCGTCGAAGAACTCCTTCGGGGCGACGCCCTCCGGGTTGTCGTCGCTCTTGAGCATGCAGGGCTCCAGGGAGGCCAGGAAGGCGACCTTGGCGACGCGGCCGGAGCCGTACGTGGACACGTAGCGGGCGACCTCGCCGGTGCCCATGGAGAAGCCGACCAGGACGGCGTCGTTCAGGTCGAGGGACTCCATCACGGTGTTCAGGTCGGCGGCGAAGGTGTCGTAGTCATAGCCGGTGGTCGGCTGCGAGGACTTCCCGAAACCGCGGCGGTCGTACGTGATCACGCGGTAGCCGGCGTCGAGCAGCGCGGCGCTCTGGCGCTCCCAGGAGTGGCCGTCGAGCGGGAAGCCGTGGATGAGGACGACGGGCTGCCCGGCTCCCTGGTCCTCGAAGTACAGCTCGACGGGGTTGGTGTTCTCCTGGCCCACGGTGATGTACGGCATGGGGTTGCTTCCTCGATTCGGGGTGGCTGGTCCGCGCGTCGGAGCGGCGCGGTACGCCCGTCACGCTAGGAGCGTTCCCGCACCGGCTGTTGCCGTCCCGCGCACCACGCCTTGCACGGGGGCGCAGAGCTCGTTCAGTCGCCGGTGGTCGCTGCGGCGTCGTCCTCCGCGAGGACGATCCGGGCCAGGTGGACCCTCGATCGCACCGAGAGCTTGCGGAAGACCGACGACAGATGGGTGTTGACCGTGTGCGGGGAGACGACGAGGGCCTGCGCGGCCGACCGGTTGGTGTGGCCCGCGGCGATCAGCCGGGCCACCTTGCGTTCCGAGGCCGTGAGCGCGTCCCAGCCCTGGTCGGGGCGCGGCCCGAGGCCGCCGGCGCGTCGGCCGGAGCGGGTCGTGGCCCGTTCCAGATCGGCTCGGACCCGGTCGGCCTCGACGTCGGCCCCCGCCCGGGCGTAGAGGTCGTGCGCCCTGGTCAGGGCAGGTGTCGCGGCGGAGTCGCCCGCGGTGAGGAGAGCGCGCCCGTAGTCGGCGGACGCGGCGGCGAGCGGCAGCGGCCGGGGGCCGGTGCCGAGGACGCGGACCGATCGCTCCAGGAGTTCGCGGTCGGCGTTCACCAGGCCGGCCGCATGGGCGGCCGTCCCCCGGGCGGTCGGCACGGTGGGGTTGCGGGTGGCGTGTTCGGCGGCTTGGGCCGCGAGGTCCTCGGCCAGGTTGCGGTCCCCGCCGCGCAGGGCGATCCGCACGGCCTGGACGACATGGGGGCGCAGCAGCCGCCACCGGAGGAAGGGGTGGTCCCGCTGGACGGACCGGACCAGTTCCGCCGCTGCCGCGTGGTCGCCGTCGGCGTCCGCGACGACGGCCTCGAAGTACTGGTGGGTGGCGTGGTTGCCGGTGTTCGGCCGGTCTGCCACGGTCGCCCTCACGACGTCCAGGTGCTCCCGCGCGGCTTCGCGGTCGCCGCGCAGCATCGCGAGCAGACCGCGGTTGACGCGGATGTTGACCAGGTTGCCGGGCACGTGGAGGTCCGCTTCGAGCCGCTCGGCGGTGACGAAGTCGGCCTCCGCGTCGTCGAGCCGGCCGAGCCCCATGTTCAGGGTTCCCTGGGCCCAGAACAGCATCGCGGGGCGTTGGGGAGGGTCGCCCGCCGTCCGGAGCAGTCGTCGTACGGTGTCGAAGTCGTCCATGTGGATCCGGGCGACGGCCTCCTCCGTCAGGAAGGCCTTGTCGAACACGCCCAGCACCGTGTGGTGTTCGACGGCGGCGGCGCAGTCGCCCGCGTTCAGGGCGATCTCGCCCAGGCCCCACAGTGCGAGGACGCGGGCCTCCCGGTCACCGGCCCGCTCCGCCTCGACGAGCGCCCGTTCGCCGGTCTCACGAGCGGCCCCGAGGTCGCTCCCGCGGGACCGGGCCAGGGCCAGCCGGGCGGTCAGCCGGGCACGGATCGCCGGGTCGGTGACGGCTGCCAGCGCCGCCGTCAGGCGCCGGGTCAGCTCGTGGACGTCGTCGAGGTGCCACAGCGTGTCACCGAGTACGGACTGCAGACGGGCGAAGACGTCCAGCGGCGGCTGCCGGGCGAGCAGCGCGTCACCGGCGTCCCGTGCCTGCGTGTAGCGGCCCGCGCGGGTCAGCGCGACGATGGCCCGTTCTCCCACGTCGTACGCCATGGGCGCACGGGGCGGTACGAGTTCCAGGGCGCGCACGGCCAGGTCGGCGGCGAGGTCGGGCATCACGGCGATCACGTCCGTGGATGCCGTGCCGAGCAGTCCGATCGCCTCCATGTCGCCGGGTTCGGCGCTCTTCAGCAGATGCGGGACCGCGTCGACGGAGCTCCGGCCCGCCGCGACGAGTCGGCTCGCGGCCTCCCGGTGCAGCGCCCGGCGCACGGAGGGGGCGAGGTCGGCGTACACGGCCTGGCGGAGCAGGTCGTGGCGGAACAGGAGGCGTTCGCCGTCGTCGTGGAGGAGGGCGGCGTCGATCGCCTCGTCCACTTCGGCGCCGAGTCCGGAGGCGGGCCGGCCGCACAGGGCGGCGGCGTCCGCGAGCGAGAACGCCCGGCCGAGGACCGAGCCGATCCGCAGGAAGTGGAGGGTGTCCGGCCGGAGGTCGGCCAGCCGGTCGCGTACGCCGAGGACCAGCCGTTCCGGCGGCCGCGTCCCGTCCGCGCCCGACGCCGCGATGCCCGCGAGCATCTCGGTCGCGAGGAAGGGGTTGCCGCCGGCCCCGTCGAGAAGCTCCGCGACCCGCTCCGGCACGTCCCCTCCGAGGACGTCGCGTGCCACCTCGGTCAGGGCCGTTTCGGGCAGCGGCCGCAGAGGGAGGGTCGTCGTCCGCGGCCCCTGCCCGTACAGCTCCGGGTCCTCCCTGCCCGTGAGAAGCCAGAGGATCGGGGAGCTGAGCAGCCGTGCGGGCATGACGCTCAGGGCGAACCGGCTCAGCGGGTCGGCCCATTGCACGTCGTCGACCGCGATCAGTACGGGCGTGCCCGCCGAGCGCTCCTCGATCAGCTGGGCCAGCCGTTCGACGAGCCAGATGCGCTGGTCGTGGTGGCCGGCGAGGTCCGCGAAGTCCGCGCCGGACAGCAGCGGCGGATCACCGTGCAGGAGGCCCGATGCCAGTGAGGCGAGCGGTGCCAGCTCGTGCAGTTCCTCGGCGCGTCCGTGGCTGACGACGAACCCGTGGGCCCGCGCGATCGAGATGGTCTCCTGCAGCAGTACGGTCTTGCCGATGCCGGGCTCGCCCAGGAGCAGCGCGATCGCTCCGCCCTCGCCGTCGCGCACCGCTTCGACCAGGGCGCGCAGTTGCTCCAGCTCGGCTTCGCGGCCCCGCAGCCCGGGCCGGCTCAGCCCCGTCGCCACGCCCTGTTCCTCGGGTCGGTCGGGGCTCATCCCTTGACCGATCCGGCGAGCAGCCCCCGTGCGAAGTGCCGCCGGAGGGAGAGGAAGACGAGCAGCGGGACGAAGGCCGCCACGAAGGCTCCCGCGGTGAGCCGCTGCCACTCGTTGCCGTACGTCCCGGCCAGGCTCGCCAGTCTGACCGTCATCGGCGCCGTCTCGGCGGTCCCGCCCGACAGGGTCAGGGCCACGAGGAGGTCGTTCCACACCCAGATGAACTGGATGACGGCGAAGGAGACCAGGGCCGGGCGGGCCAGGGGCAGCACGATCCGGAGCAGCAGCGTCCCGTGCGACGCGCCGTCGACGCGGGCGGCCTCGATCAGGTCCCGGGGCAGCCCTGCCAGGAAGTTGTGCAGGAGGAACACCGCGAACGGCAACGCGAAGACGGTGTGGGCGAACCAGACCTGGCCGAACCGCGCGGGACCGGTGGGGTTCCACGCGGGCAGGAACAGCCAGCCCTGGGAGAACAGCTTCAGGAGGGGGACGAGCGCCATCTGGAGCGGCACGACCTGGAGGGCGAAGATGCCGACGACGAGCGCGTCGCGCCCCCTGAAGTCGATCCAGGCCAGGGCGTACGCCGCGAAGAACGCCAGGACGAGCGGGAACAGCACCGAGGGAAGGGTGATGACGACGGAGTTGACGAAGTACTCGGCGAGCCGCCCCGAGCCGTTCCCACCGCCGGACAACACCTCGCCGTAGTTGTCGAGCGTGAGGTGCGGCGTACCGAACACGGTCCACCAGCCCGTCGTCTTGATCTCCTCCTCGGGGCGGAACGAGGAGAGCAACAGACCGAGGGTCGGTGTCGTCCAGAGGACCGCGATCACGATGGCGATCGACGTGGAGGCGCGGGAGGCCAGACGCTCCCGGACGCCGTTCACCCCGCCCTCCGCCGCGCCCGCACCTGGTGGGCGACGAAGGGGGTGACGAGGAGGAAGAGGAGCACGGCCAGCGCCGCGCCGCGGCCCGTCTCGCCGTAGCGGAAGGCCTGGTCGTACATCTCGTGGGCGATGACGCCCGTGGCGAACTGTCCGCCGGTCATGGTCTTGACGATGTCGAAGGCCTTGAAGGTGCCGATCGCCTGGGCGAGGAGCACGACGAGCAGCGTGGGCCTGATCGACGGCAGGGTGATCCACCGGAAGATCTGCCGGGGGGAGGCGCCGTCCAGTCGGGCCGCCTCGGCCGGCTCACCGGGAACGGCCCTGATCGCGCCGGCCAGCAGGACGGCCGCGAAGCCCGCCTGTGTCCACACCATCGCCACGATGAGGAACAGGACGTTCCAGGGAGAGTCCACGAGCCATTGCCTCGGTTCGCCGCCGAACGCGACGACGAGTTGGTTCAGCAGCCCTATCTGTTCGGCTTCGGCGGGACGGTAGGCGTAGACGAACTTCCAGACGACGCCCGCGCCGACGAAGGAGATCGCCATGGGCATCAGGACGAGGGACAGTGCGAACGCTCTGAACCGCGAGCGTACGACGGCCGCCGCGTAGAGCAGACCGACCGAGGTCGCCGCCAGCGGCACGAGCACCACCCAGGCCAGGGTGTTGCGCAGCGCCACCAGCGCCCGGGGGTCGGTGAACATCCACACGTAGTTGTCGAACCCGGCCCACGTGTCTCCCTCTCCGTCGGTGAACGACAGGACCAGGGTGCGCAGACCGGGCAGGAGGAGACCGACCGTGAGGAGCAGCAGTGCCGGGGCCAGCAGGATCAGGGCCGCGGCCCTCCTCCGCACCGGCCCCCGGTGCAGCGCCAGCAGGACCAGGGCGACCACCGCCACGAAGGCGGCGACGCCCTGGAGCAGGTACATCAGCTTGGGCTGCTGGGCGACGGCGTCGAAGGACATCAGTTCTTCGGCCAGGACCGTTCGTTGGAGTCGGCGACCTCTCGGGTGCTCGCGCCGCCGATCCAGTCGACGGCTCCCTTCCAGAACGATCCGGCGCCGACCGACGCCGGCATCAGGTCCGAACCGTCGAACCTGAACTGTGTCCCGGGATCCTGGAGCAGCTGGATCGAGAGCCTGTCGACCGCGGTCGCGGCGTTCGCCGGATCCACGGCCTTGTTCGCCGAGACGAACGGGCCCTTCTTCATGCGCGCGTTCGCGAAGTCCGCGGAGGCCAGGTACTCCTGGAACGCCCGCACTTCGGGACGGTCGGCGAACGCCGCGGTGAACACTCCACCGCCCAGCACGGGGCGGGTGGCCGGGTCGGCCCCCGGCAGGAGGAAGGCGTAGACGTCCCCGTCCGGTCCGATCTCGGTGCCCTTCGGCCACATGTCGGCGTAGAACGAGGCCTGACGGTGCATCGCGCAGTCGCCGGAGAGAACCGGTGCGCCGGCCTCCTGGAAGGAGATCGACGCCATCGACCGGGCCGGACCGAAACCGCCGTTGGCGTACCGGTCGTTCTTGAGGATGGACCCCACGGTGTCCATGGCGTCGATCACGCGCGGGTCGTTGAACGGGATCTCGTGGGCGACCCACTGGTCGTAGACGTCCGTGCCCTGCCGGCGCAGCAGGACGTCCTCGATCCAGTCCGTCACGGGCCAGCCGGTCGCCTCGGCGGATTCGAGGCCCGCGCACCACGGCTTGACGCCCGACGCCGCGACCTTTTCCGTCACGGCCATCAGCTCGGACCACGTGCGGGGAACGCTCAGCCCCCTGTCGCGGAAGAACCTCGGGGAGTACCAGACGAACGACTTGACGTTCGCGACCAGCGGCGTGCCGTAGAGGGTGCCGTTCACGGTCGCGTAGCTGTTCCAGTCGGCCGACCAGCCCTGCTTCGCGAGGGCCACGACCCCGGCGCTCGCGGGCTTGAGCTTCCCCGTCCGCGCGAAGCGTTCCAGGAGCCCGGGTTGAGGGAAGAAGGCCACATCCGGCGCACGCCCGCCGTCGACCCGGAGCTGGATCCGGGCCTCGAACTCCCCGTCCCCCTCGTATTGGACGTCGATGCCCGTGCAGCCCTCGAAGTCCGCCCAGGTCTCTTCGAACAGGTCGGCCTCCCGGTCCCGGTTCTCCGCGTAGACGGTGACCTCGGTGCCGGGGTGCTTGCCGTACTGGGTGTACCGTCCGCAGTCCGCAGTGGTGTGCGCCCGCGAACCGCCGCCCTGCGGGGTGCCGCAGGCGGTGGCGGTGACGGCGAGGGTGATGACCGCGAGAGCGAGCCTCGCGCCGAACCTCATGGGTGTGACTCCTCCGATCGCCCGCCGAAGGTTTCTCGGGGGCGAGCAGAAGCTACCAGCGCTCGAACAATATCGACTAATCGTTCGATCTTGAACGATTAGTCGATCTCAACGGTCGTCAGGCCGGCGGATCGTGGTGTGTCAGAGGCCGAACCGGGCCCGCCCCGCCTCGGGCACCAGGTCGGTGTACTCGGGGTGCTTGCCGATCCAGCCCCGGATGAAGGGGCAGTACGGCAGGACGCGCAATCCTCGGACCCGGGCGTCGTCGAGGGCTCCCCGGGCGAGGAGACCGCCCAAGCCCTGGCCGGCGAACCGGCTGTCGATCTCGGTGTGGATGAAGGCGATCTCGCCCTCCGAGAGGTGGTACTCGGCGAAGCCCGCGGCCTCGGTGCCGTCTTCGCCGGCGAGGATCTCGTACCGAGACCTCTGGGGCCGGTCCGTCACCTGCGGTTCCATGGGTGCTCCTGTGCGGTCGTGGGGTGACGAGGTGGGTGGGTGCGGTCAGAGCGTGCGGCGCACGCCCGCCTGGCGTTCCAGGTTGCGGAGCTGAACGGCCAGGTCGCCTTCCACCGCGAGGTGGGCGGGGCCGCTGCGGCCGATGGGCAGGACCTGCTCGCTGCGCATGTCCTCCAGCATCAGGGCGAACGCCGTGTACATCGCGACCAGCGCCACCACGAGGCCGAGCACACCGGACGTGCGCGTCAGCCATTCGGCGCCGGTGATGCCTCCGAGGCCGGTGGCCGCCCAGCGGGGAAGGGAGACCGCGAGGACGAGCCACAGCGCGCGCTTGGGCCGGGTCACGGCGGTCATCAGGGCCCCGAAGCAGAGGAGCGCCAGGTTGAACACGCCGAGGACCCGAAGGCCGTCGGCCGCGCCGCTGAGCATGATGAGCGCATACGGCAGCCAGCTGCCGGCGAACACCGCCATCAGCGTCGCCGCGATCACGTCACGGGCGCCGAAGGCCAGGATGCTCACGAGGAGTTGGAGGACGAAGGCCGGCAGCACGGTGAAGGCGACGGCGGCGCGGGCCGCCTCGTCGAAGATCCCGAGCTGGAGGCAGCCCGTCATCACGGAGGCGATGGCGATCGTGAAGAAGCCGAGCGGCATGGGCGAGGCGATGGGGCGCAGGTTGATCCGCGTCATCGACCGGAGGTCCGGCTCGAAGCGGCGTCCCGGCAGCGCGGCCGGGTCTTCGTCGCCGCCGTCGGCGGCGGGAGGGGCTGTACTCATCGTGCGGTCTCTTTCAGTGTGCGAAGCAGGGGTCGACGAAGGACGGCGCCGTCTCGGGGACGGCTCCGCGGGCGACGCGCCACCGGCGGTGCTGCTCGGACTCGGCGACGGCCTCGGCCACGGCCGACGCCTGGAGGGCACCGCTCTGGTAGCCGCCGAAACGGGCCACCGGGCTCCACTCGGGGGTCACCGGCAAGATGGCCTCGTCGAGTCCCTCGTACTCGGCGGTCGCGTAGACGATGCGGCCACCGACGACGGTGAGGACGGACTCGATGTCGGGAATGACGTCCTCGGAGACGGTGAGGTAGTCGTCGGACAGGATCGCGAGGTCGCCGTAGCAGCCCTCGCGCAGGGTTCCCTTGACGTCCTGCTCGCCGGTGAGCTGCGCTCCGCCCCGGGTGTAGAGGCCGAGGGCGGTCTCCCGGTCGATCAGGTTCCCGGCCGGGTAGAGGGCCGTGCCGCCGACGGTGCGCCCGGTGACCAGCCAGTGGAGCGCGACCCACGGGTTGTACGAGGAGACGCGGGTGGCGTCGGTTCCCGCGGCGACGGTCAGGCCCCGGTCGAGCATGGCCCGGACCGGCGGGGTGTGGGCGGCGGCCTCGGCGCCGTAGCGGTCGAGGAAGGCGGCGCCCTGGAAGGACATGCGGTTCTGGACCGAGACGGCGCCGCCGAGGGCGGCGATCCGGTCGAGGCTGTCGGCCGAGACCGTCTCCGCGTGGTCGAAGAGCCAGCGGTTGCCGCCGGGGAAGAGCCCTTCCGCCGCGAGCTTCTCGAAGACGGCCAGGTCGCGGCGGATCGTCTCGTCGTAGGTCGCGTGGAGCCGGAAGCCCCAGCCGTTCTCCAGGAGCAGCCGGACGGCGCCCTCGAATTCGGTCTCGTAGCCGGCGGCGAGCTCGGGCCTGGGCTCGGAGAAGTTCTCGAAGTCGGCGGCGGCCCAGGTCAGGTTCTCTCCCGCACCGTTGAGCCGCAGCCACTCGTCCCCGTCCCCGGGCTTGACCATCTCGGTCCAGCGCTTCAGGTCGGCGAGCTCCTGACCGGCCGTCTGCGGGAAGAGGTGGTAGGCGATCCGGAGGGTCAGCTCCCCCGACCGGGCGAGGTCGACGACCGTGGCGTAGTTGTCGGGGAAGTTCTGGAAGCCGCCGGCGGCATCGACCGCGGACGTCAGTCCGAAGCGGTTCAGCTCGCGCAGGAAGTGGCGCGTCGACGTCCGCTTGTCGGCGTCGTCGAGAGCCGGCGCCTTGGCCAGGGTCGAGTACAGGATGAGGGCGCTCGGCGCCGCGAGGAGCACGCCGTTGGGTTCGCCGTCGCGGCCGCGTACGATCTGCCCGCCGCGCGGGTCGGGGGTTTCCCGGGTGAAACCGGCTGCCAGAACCGCGGCCCGGTTCATCAGGGCCGACTGGTAGAGATGCAGGACGAAGACCGGGGTGTCGGGGGCGGCGGCGTTCAGCTCCGCCACGGTCGGCATCCTGCGCTCGACGAACTGTTCGGCGGTCCAGCCGCCCACGACGCGGATCCACTGCCCCTTGGGGGTGCGGCCGGCCTGCTCGCGCAGCATGGCCAGGGCGTGGCGCAGACTGCGCACCCCGTCCCAGCGCAGCTCCAGGACGTAGTTCAGGCCGCCCCGGATGACGTGCAGGTGCGAGTCGTTGAGGCCGGGGATCACCCTGCGTCCGAGGGCGTCGACGACCTTGGTGCCCGGCCCGACGAGGTGGGCGAGGTCGTGGTCGTCGCCGAGGGCCGCGACCCGGCCGTCGCGGATCGCGACGGAACGGGCCTCGGGCCGGTCTGGGTCACCGGTGAAGACCTTGGCGTTGCGGACGAGGAGGTCGGCGTGCTCGTGCTCCCGACGCGGGGCGGGGACCAGGCCCGCCACCGGCATGCTCGTCGACGGCCCGGTCATGCGAGGGCCTTGCGCAGGGTGTCGGTGGCGAGACCGATGGCGAGTTCCGCGCCCCGCGTCTCGCGCAGTGCGTTCAGCATGACGAAGTCGTGGATGACGCCTTGGACGCGCAGGGCGGTGACGGGGACACCGGCGGCGCGGAGCTTGGCCGCGTACGCCTCGCCCTCGTCGCGCAGGACGTCCGCCTCGGCGGTGATGACCAGGGCCGGCGGCAGGCCTGCGAGTTGTTCGGTGGAGGCGCGCAGCGGGGAGGCCGTGATCCGGGCGCGCTCGGCCTCGTCGGTCGTGTACTGGTCCCAGAACCACTTCATGGCGTCACGGCGCAGGAAGTAGCCCTCACCGAACTCGTGGTACGAGTCGGTGTCGAAGCCCGCGTCCGTGACCGGGTAGAAGAGGACCTGCTGGACGAGGGTCACGTCGCCGCGCTGCTTGGCCATGAGGGTGAGGGCGGCGCTCATGTTGCCGCCGACCGAGTCGCCCGCGACGGCGATCCGTGTGCCGTCGAGGTCCTTGTGGTGACCCTCGCGGGCGACCCACTGGGCGACGCTGTAGTTCTGCTCGATGGCGACGGGGTAGCGCGCCTCGGGCGAGAGGTCGTACTCGGGAAACACGACGGCCGCTCCGGTGCCGACGGCGAGTTCGCGGACGAGCCGGTCGTGGGTGTGGGCGTTGCCGAAGACCCAGCCCGCGCCGTGGACGTAGAGGACAACGGGCAGCGGACCGGTGGCGCCGCGCGGGCGGACGATCCGGGCGCGGACATCGCCGGTGGGGCCGCCGTGGACGGTGATCCACTCCTCGTCGACCTCGGGCAGGGGAACGCCCTCGCCGCTCTGGACGCCGTCCACGGCCTTACGGCCTTCGGCGACTGGGATCTGGTGGAGGAACGGCGGCTGGGCGGTGGCTTCCGCGAAGGCCCGCGCGGCGGGTTCGAGGATCGGACGGTTCTTCATGAGGGGTTCTCCTTCGGGGATGTACGGGAGGGGGCGGGTCCGGGGGCTCAGCGGGTCGCCCGTGCGGCGTCGAGGATCACCTCGGCGACCACGGCCGGGCGGGAGACCGCCACGGCGTGCGAGGCGTCCGCCTCGGTGATGCGCGAGCCGGCGCGCCGGGCCATCCACCGTTCGGCGGCCGGTGGGATGTTCTTGTCGGCGGTGGCGATCAGCGCCCAGGACGGGATCGTCTTCCAGGCCGCTTCCCCGGCCTTCTCCTCCAGCGCGGCGGTGGCGACCGGGCGCTGGGCCGCGGCCATGACGGCCGCGTCGGCGGCGGGCACGTCGGCGGCGAACTGCCGGTGGAACTTGGCCTGTTCGATGACGAGTTCGGTGCCGGTGCCCCCGCCGGGCAGCGGGTACGACCGCGGGTTCACGGTGTCGCCGAGGGTGGAGCCGGGGAACTTGGCGGCGAGCTCGGCCGCGCTCTCGCCCTTGTCCGGGGTGAACGCGGCGATGTAGACGAGGGCCTTCACACGGCTGTCGCCCACGGCGGCGCCACTGATGACGGCGCCGCCGTAGGAGTGGCCGACCAGGATCACCGGTCCGTCGACGCCGGCCAGCACGCTGCGCAGGTAGGCGGTGTCCGCGGCGAGACCGCGCAGCGGGTTGGCGGGGGCCAGCACGGGGTAGCCCGCGCGCTGCAGCCGCCTGATCGTGCCGCTCCAGCCGGCGGCGTCCGCGAACGCCCCGTGAACCAGGACGATCGTGGGCTTGGGGTCGTGCCGGTCGGTGCCGGCGGCGGCCGGGCCGCTCGCGGGTCGTACGGGTGCGGCGGGTGCGGCGCCCAGCAGGGAGGCCACCGTGGCCGGCAGGGCGAGGGCGAGGGCGAGGGTGCGCCTCTTGGGGTGCATGGGGAATTCCTTGTCGGATGGTGAAGCGTTCGGGTGTGCTCGGCCGGGAGGGCCGGGGCGCCGGTCGGGAGGGCCGGGGCGCCGGTCGGGAGGGCCGGGGCGCCGGTCGGGAGGGACATCGCCTCAGAGGCCGTACGCCTCCAGGAGGCGTAGCCAGACCTCGCTCACCGTCGGGAAGGCGGGCACGGCGTGCCAGAGGCGCTCCAGGGGGACCTCGCCCACGATGGCGACGGTGGCCGTGTGGATGAGCTCGGTCGCCATCGGGCCGGTGAGCGTGCAGCCGACGACGACCCCTCGGGTCTCGTCGACGACGAGCTTGGCGAGGCCTCGGTAGTCGTCCGCGTGGAGCGCGGCACCGGCGACGTCGTCGACGCGGTACTCCACCGTGCGTACCGCGAGGCCCGCTTCGCGTGCCGCGCGTTCGGTGAGACCGACGCTCGCGACCTCGGGACGGGTGAAGACGGCTTGCGGGACGGCGAACCGGTCGGCTTCCGCGCTCCACGGCTGCCGGCCGCCGGTGACGGCCGGACGCCCGGCGGCTCGCTCGGCGATCGCCGCGGCGCAGGCGCGGGCCTGGTACTTGGCCATGTGGGTAAGTGGCGCACGGTGGTTCACATCACCGACGGCGTAGAGCCATTCGCCCTCGACCGCGGTGACCCGACAGGTGTCGTCGACCGGGAGCCGGTCGCCGACGGACAGTCCGACGGACTCCAGGCCGATGTCGGCCGTGCGCGGGCGCCGGCCCACGGCGACGAGGACCTCGTCGCAGACGAGGGCCGTGCCGTCGTCGGTCTCCACGGTCACGTCACGGCCGGTCCCGTCACGGGCGACCCGGACGGCCGACACCCCGAAGCGGATGGTGACGCCCAGATCGCTCAGCCCCCGGGTGACCTCTTCGCCCGCGCACGGCTCCCAGCCGGTCAGCAGGGCCTGGTCGCGGACCAGCAGGGTGACGGAGGAGCCGAGCGAACGCCACGTGGTGGCCATCTCACAGGCCACCACTCCCCCGCCGATGACGACGAGCCGCGCGGGCACCGCGTCGGCCGTGGTGGCCTCCCGGCTGGTCCACACGCCGATCCGGTCGAGCCCTTCGACCGACGGAAGCACGGGTTCCGTGCCGGTGCAGACCACGACCGCGCGCCCGGCCCGCAGGGTACGGACCGAGCCGTCCGCCCCGGTCACCTCCACCCGGCGCTCACCGGCGAGCCGTCCGTGCCCCCGCACGAGCCCGATGCCCGCACCGGCGAGCCAGTCGGCCTGACCGGTGTCGTCACCGCGCCCGGTGAAACGGTCACGGCGGGCCAGGACGCGCGCCGGGTCGAGTGACGCCGTGACCGCCTGCCGGGCCCCGTCGACCGAGCGTGCCCCCGCCCGGGCGGCGCCGGGTCGCAGCAGGGCCTTGCTCGGCACGCAGGCACGGTAGGAGCACTCGCCGCCGACCGCCTCGGCCTCGACGACGACGGCGGTCAGCCCCGACCGGACGGCCCGGCCGGCGACGACCTCGCCGGCCGGTCCGCCGCCGACCACGACGACGTCGTACGCATCCATCAGCCGTGCACCAGAGGGGTGTCCACGAGGTGCTCGGCCAGGAACCACACCTGCGCCTCGCCGGTACGGACGACGTCGGAGACGAGCAGGTCGGCGCTGCCCTCGTCGCCCTCCCCGGAGAGCCGGGCGGCGGCGTCACGGGCGTCGATCAGGATCCGCTCGTGCGCGTCGAGGAGCCGCGACAGCATGACGGGCACCGGCTCGACGCCGTCCGGCGGACGGGGGATCGACGTCAGCTCCGCGACGTGGCGCGGGTCCCCGACGGCGACGCCGCCGAGGCTCTGGACCCGCTCGGCCAGCGCGTCCACGATGGCCAGCTGGGCCTCCGCGTGCTTGTCCAGCATCAGGTGGAGCGAGTAGAAGGTCGCCCCGCGCATGAGCCAGTGGTGCTTCTTGTAGAGGGAGTGGAGGATCTGCGTGTCGGCGAGGACGTGGTTCAGCCGCTGGCAGGCGTACATGCGGGTGTCGTGGCCGAGGCCGATCGGCAGCTGCTTGAGCGTGCCGAACGCCTGGGTCTCGGCGCCCTTCTGGTGCAGCAGCGGCTGGCCGCCGCCGTGCGGGGTCGTGAGGATGTCCATCGAGTGCTCCTGTACAGGGAGGAGTTGGTGGGTGGGCCCGGCCGCCCGGTCGGGGGTACGCGGGCGGCCGGACCCGGTCCGTGCGGCTCGCGCTCAGCGGTCGGCGATCGCCGGGGCGGGGGTCCGGTGCAGGACGAGCCGGGTGAGGAGTCCGCTGCCGAGTCCGGCCACGAGCGCGAGGGCGGCCCACCACAGCGGGTACGGCGTGAGGCCGAGGGCCGCGTCGAGGGACCAGGCGCCGGGGCCGGTGGCGGCGAGGGCGGCGGCGGTGCCGATGAGGACGAGCGGGTACTCGTATCCGTCGTTCTGCACCCAGATCCCGTGGCGCCACTTCACGGTGAGCGCGACCGTCATGACCCCGATGGTGCCGGTCGCGGCGAGCGGGGTCATGAGGCCGGCGGCGAGCAGCAGGCCCGATCCGATCTGACCACCGCCCGCCGCCAGGGCCGTGAGGGCACCGCCGCGGAAGCCGTCGGCGCGGAACTCCTCGGTACCGCCTTCGAGCCCCTTGCCGCCCAGGTGTGAACTGACCTTCTGCACACCGTGGCCGGCGACGAGCAGTCCCACCAGCAGACGCAGGATCAGAATGCCGGTGTCCACGGGGGTCAGCCGGCCGCGTGCGCGCCGATGACGCTCTGCGCGTACACGACACCCAGGCCGTACGCGCCCGCGTGGGCCTTGACGATCTCCATGACCGCGCCGTACGTCTCCTGGCGCGCCCAGTCGCGCTGCAGCTCCAGGAGGACCTGGACCCAGGTCACCGGGACGGCGCCGGCGGCGATCATCCGCTGCAGCGCGTGCTCGTGGGCGGCCGGGCTGACGCCTCCGGAGGCGTCGGTCACGACGTACACCTCGTAACCCTGCTCGATCGCCGAGAGCGCGGGCAGCACCAGGCAGACCTCGGTCCACAGACCCGACAGGATGATCTTCTTGCGCCCGGTCGCCTTGACCGCCGCGACGAGCGCCTCGTCCTCCCAGGCGTTCATGGTGGTGCGGTCGATGATCTCGTTCTTCGGGAACACCTCGGCGAGCTGCGGCAGCAGCGGGCCGGAGAACGATTCGGCGGCGACCGTGGTCAGGACGGCCGGCACGTCGAACGCCTTGGCCGCCTTGGCGAGACCGACCGTGCTGTTGATGATCGCGGCGCGGTCGCCACTGCCGGTGCCGAAGAACATCTGCGGCTGGTGGTCCACGAAGAGCATGACCGAGTTGTCGGGCGTGAGCAGATCCTTGCTCGGGGCGGCCTGCACCTTGTTGATGTCGAACACGAGGGGTCCTCTCGAAGCGATCGGTGACGTGCCCGCCGCCTCGCGGCTCGGCACTTCTCGAAGCTACGAACGACGCGACCACCCGTGTTGACCTCCTGCGCCCAGGAGTTGGCACGACAGCGCACAACCGGTCGCGGACCAGGCGCCCCGCCCCGACGCCCGGGCCGCGCCCCGGCCGGAGACGATTCCGCTTCGGAGGCCGGCACCGCCGAACCGGGCGGCTCGGCCACGCCGCCACCTGCCGAGGAGGGCCCGCCCGGGGTTCGGTTGACGGCCTCTCGGATCGATGTGAGGAATTGCTGCTCCTCTCGTGAAGAACTGCTTGACAGATCAACCGAGAGAGGGGTGGCCGATGACGGATGGGGGGCCGAAAGACCCATGTCAACCCGCTGCCGCGACGGCCGGGTTGGCCGAATTTGGCGCCTTGGCAGGCGTCCGGGGGGTCGAAGATCCGGTGATAGCATCCCGGCATCTGTGATCTTGATCTGATTTCACGCAGATGCTGATCGTGATCGGCGCCACGTTCTCCGCATATCAGCGGGTGAACCGCGCCGATCAGCTGTGTTGCGGGGCCTCGCGGGGTGTATCTGCAGCCGTCCGCACGCCATGCGCCGGGAAAGGTTTCCATGAATCGAGACGCACTTGTGTGGTGCTTGGTTGCGGTGGCGGCAATAGCCGTTGCCGCGGTCGTGGCACTCGTCGCCCGCAACAGAGCGCTGGAGGCGAAGAAGGAGCACACCGAGGCCGAACTGAGGCATCAGCTGCTGGCGGCGGACAGCCACTTGCACGCGTCGCGCGCCGAGCTGCAGAGGTTCCGGAACGAGCAGGACGCCACGCTCCGCGAGGCCAAGGAAGCGGCGGAGGAGAACACCAAGTCCGTCCTCAAGGGCGCCGCCAGTCTGCTGCAGAGCCTCGCCGCCGAGCAGACGACGCTGCTGGACGGCATCCAGCGCAAGTACGGCGGACACGCCGTCCTCAGCGACCTGTTGGACGTCAACCACGCCAACGCCCAGATGGCGCGCAAGGCCCAGGGCATCGCCGTCATGTGCGGTGCGCCGCTCGGCCGGCGCAACCGGCCGGCCAGCGTCTACGACGTGGTGCGCAGCGCCCAGGGTCAGATCCGCAACTTCCACCGGGTCGCGATCATGCAGCAGGCCGGTCTCGCCCTCAAGTCGTCCGCGGTCGCGCCCGTCGCGCTCGCCGTGGCGGAGCTGCTCGACAACGCCGCCAGCTTCTCGCAGCACGACGCGCCGATCGAGGTGACGTTCCAGCGCGTCCAGAAGAACCTGTGCATCGTCATCGACGACGCCGGCGTCAGCATGAACGACGAGGACCGGCAGCGGGCGACCGCACTGCTCTCCGGGGAAATCGCTCCCCGGCTGTCGCAGCTCGGTACGCAGCCCAAGTTCGGTTTTCCGGTCATCGGCCTGATCGCGCGTCAGCACGGCTTCAAGGTGGACGTCACCGGAGTCTCCCGGTACGGCGGCGTCAGGGCCGTCGTCCTCTTGCCCGAGGAGCTGTGGACCATGGAGGAGATACCGCCCGTCCAGGAGGCTCCGGTCAGCAACATCCGGCGCGCCCCCGAGAGTCGGCCCCACAGTGCGCCCCACAGTGCGCCCGAGAGCCGGCCCCACAGTGCCCCCCAGAGCGCGCCCCAGAGCGCCCCGTCGCGCACGATGCACGGTCTGCCCAAGCGCGGCGCGCGCCAGGCGCCCATCGCCAGCGTCCCCGATCCCGACCCTCGTCCCGCCCCCCGTCCGGACACCACCTGGGCGGCGCCACGGAACCCGGAGGAGACGGGCCGCGCTTCCGGGCGCAGCCTGGGGGCCTTCCAGCGCGGCACGCTCTCCGGCCGCAACCTTGACGCAACCTCGTTCGAAGGGCCCGAAGAGGCATGACCGCAGACCTGTCGTGGATGCTAGAGGACATCGTGCACAACGTGCCCCGCGCACGTCACGCCGTCCTGCTGTCCGCGGACGGCCTCCCTCGCGGTGCGACGGAAGGCCTGGCCGAGAACGATGTGCGCACCATCTCCGCCGCCATGGCCGGAATGCAGTCGCTCAGCCGGGCGACGGCCCACTTCGCCGGACCGGAGAAGGACCGGCAGTGGAACCAGACCATCATCGAGTTCTCGCACGGCTGGAACTTCCTGATCGGGGCGGGGCAGGGCTCGTACCTCGCCGCCGCGGCCGCGCCCGACGTGGACATGCAGCAGATCTCCTTCCGCATGCACCGGCTCGTGGCCCGGCTGGGCAACAACCTCACCTCGCCGCCGCGCGTGGGCCACGAGGACGCCGGAGGCGCGCGGGGCAAAGAGCACCGGCAGCAGAACCCGGGCGACTCGAAGTTCGTCCTCGGCGAGCTCGACCGGGTGGTGTCCGAGGTCAAGGGCGCCCGGCACGCGGTGCTGCTGGGATCGGACGGACTTCCCCGCGGGGCGACCACCGGGATGAGCCGCGACCTGGCGGACACGATCTCCGCGGCCATGACGGGCATCCACGCCTACAGCCGGGTCACCTCCCAGTTCGCGGGGGTCGCCGAGGACACGGAATGGCGTCAGACGGTCATCGAGTTCGAGCACGGCTGGATCTTCCTCCTGGCCGCCGGCCCCGACGCCTTCCTGGCCGCCGCCGCCGAACAGGCGTGTGACATCGAGGAGTTCACCACCCGGCTGCACTCGGTGGTTCCCAGACTGACCGCGGCGGCGACACCGGCGAAGGGGACAGGACATGCCTGACGGGCCCGGACAGCACGAAGAGCTGGAACTGACGTCTCCGTTAGTCCCCCTGTTCGTGATCACGAACGGGCGGGCGCTGCCCCCGGACCACGAGTACGAGCACACGACGCTCGTGACGGCGACGGGGGCGGAGAACGGACAGGTCGCGGCGCGCACGCTGTCCCCGGAAGCGGGGCAGGTCATGGACCTGGTCGCGGACGGATTCCTGTCCGTGGCCGAGGTGGCGGGGCACACGCACCTGCCGCTGGGCGTGGTCCGCATCCTGCTGGCGCAGTTGGAGGAGGACGGCCTCATCCTCACGAGGACACCGATACCGCGCGCCGAACGTGTCGACAGAGAACTGGTCAGCGCCGTGCTCGAAGGCCTGAAGAATCGATTCGGAGCGTAAACGCGTGTACCTGGATCCAGATGTCTCCCACGCGGTGAAGATCCTCATTGTGGGGCACTTCGGGGTCGGCAAGACCACCTGCATCGGCAGTCTCTCCGAGATCGAGCCGCTGCGGACCGAGGAAGAGATCACCGAGGCCAGCGTGGGCTTCGATGACCTGTCCGGCACGCCCGACAAGACGACCACCACCGTCGCCATGGACTTCGGCCGGCTGACCCTCAGCGACACCCTGGTGCTCTACCTCTTCGGCACGCCCGGCCAGGAGCGGTTCAAGGAGATGTGGGAGGAGCTCTCCCGGGGCGCGCTGGGTGCGCTCGTCCTGGTCGACCCGGAGCGGCTGCACGAGTCCTTCCCCGTCCTGGACCTCGTCGAGCGCTTCGGCCTGACGTACGCCATCGCCGTGAACCACTTCGAGGGCACCACGCACTACCCGCTCGACGAGGTGCGCGAAGCGCTGAACCTCACCGACGAAACCCCTGTCGTGGAGTGCGACGTACGGGACGAGAACTCCTCGGCGCAGGCCCTCATCACCCTCGTGCAACACCTCATGTCCCAACTCGGCTAGGAGCGCAGGAATGCAACAGCCACTCGAACCCATGGAGATACCTCCCGGCTGCCCCGCGCACGGGAACGTCCAGATGTACGGTCCCTCGTTCGGAGCCGACCCCGACAGCCACTACGCGCAGCTTCGTCACTTCGGACCCAGTGCGCCCGTGGACATCGCCCCCGACGTCCAGGCCGAGCTCGTCACCAGCTACGACGCCGCCCTGTACGTCCTGCAGAACCCCGCCTCCTTCGTGCGCGACTCCCGCCGCTGGAACGCCCTCAACGAAGGGCGCGTCCCGGCCGGCAGCCCGGCACTTCCCATGCTGGGCTACCGCCCCAACGCCCTCTTCAGCGACGGTGCGGCACACGCCCGGCTGCGCGGGGCGGTGACCGACAGTCTCGCGACCGTCAACGAGCACCAGCTCATCCGGCAGACGCAGCAGTCCGCCAACTACCTGATCAGCCAGTTCAGTACCGACATCCGCGGCCAGGCGGAGCTGATGGCCGAGTACGCCCAGCCGCTGCCCCTGCTGGTCTTCAGCGAACTGTTCGGCTGCCCGCCCGAGATCGGCGACCGCGTGATCGCCGGGATCAGCGGCATCTTCGAGGGGACCCCCGGCGCCGACGAGGTGCTCGGCGGGGCGCTCACCGAGCTGATCGCCCTCAAGCGGCGGCGCCCGAAGGACGACCTGACGACGCGTCTGATGGAGCACCCGGCGCAGCTGAGCGACGAGGAGGTGCTGCACCAGCTGGTGACCCTGCTCTCCGGCGGCACCGCGCCGCTGGCGGCGGCCATCGGCACCAGCAGCGCCCTGTACCTCGGAGAGGACTGGCAGGTCGGCCTCCCGGTCGAGGACGCGGTCTCCCAGACCCTGTGGAACTACGCGCCGATCGCCAACTACGCGGCCCACTACCCGACGCACGACGTCGAGCTCGGCGACAGGGTGGTCCGAGCCAACGACCCGATCCTCATCTCGTTCGCCGCGGCCAACACGGACCCGAAGCTGACCGAGCACCGCGAGCAGCTCAGCGCCAAGGCGCACCTGGCCTTCGGAGCGGGCCCGCACGCCTGTCCCGCCAAGGACCCGGCTTTCATGATCACCGTGACCGCCGTGGAGACGCTGCTCAACCAGCTCCTCGACGTGGAGATGCGCGTCCCGTTCAAGGCGCTCACCTGGGCGCCGAGCCCGTGGAGCCGCACGCTGGTCACGCTCCCGATCCGCTTCACCCCGAGGACCGCCCCCCAGGCGTCCACGCCGGCCGGAGCGAACACGGGCCAGACCCCGCAGCAGCAGGCGGCGGTCTCCTCGCCCACCGCCGGCCCCTCGCGCACCATCACCGGAGCCGCGCCGCAGCCCAAGGGCGGCCTGTTCAGCCGCTTCCTGGCCTGGACCAGGGGCGAGTGAGCACAGTGTGATTCTAGTAACCTCCTGCGTACTCAGTGGTAGTGGATGCTCTAACGATCATGTGGGTAGGCATGGCGGCTGGTTCTCAGAAAGGAGCCGCCATCATGGGGGTTGCAACAACTCCGTCATACGACCGCCGGGCGTCCGCCTCCCTCTTCTCCCGTCTGCGGACGGCAAGAGGGCAGGCCGACCCGTTCCCGATATACGCCGAGCTCCTCTCTCGGGGTGAGGTGGTCCCCGCCCCTTGGGGCGGCTTCGCCGTGACGGGCTTCGCCGCCTGCGACCAGGTGCTGCGCAGCCGTCAATGGCTGGAGCCCGACAGGGAGTGGCGGGAGCGCCAGGGGGCCGGGACGCGCTGGAACGCGCCCTCCTCGCGCGAGATGAGCAACACGCTCGCCGCGCTCAACGTCCCGGACCACACCAGGGTGCGCCGGGCGGCGGGCACCTTCGACCGGTCCACCGTCGAGCGCATCGGCCACAACGTGGAGCGGACCGCGGATCGACTCCTCGACGCCTTCACCGAGCGAATACGCACCGGCGAGGCGGACTTCTCGGAGCTCGTCTGCGAGGAGCTGCCCGTCGCCACCATCGGTGAGTGGCTCGGACTGCCGCGGGCCGACTGGCCCATGCTGCGCGAGTTGACGCACGATCAGGTCTTCACCCAGGAGCTGCTGCCGTCGGCCAGCCAGCTGGCCCTGTCGGATGCGGCCACCGCCGAACTCCGCACCTATTTCACCGAGCTGGTGCGCGACCGGCGCTCCCACCCGGGGAACGACCCCGTCACCGGGTGGATCCAGGCGTGGGACGCGATCGAGCCCGACCAGGACAAGGCCGACGAGGCGGTCTACTTCCTGGTGCTGTTCGTCGTGCTGGCCGCCCTGGAGACCACCGCGACCCTCCTCTCGACGATGACGCTACGACTCGTCGAAAGCCCGGAGCGCTGGCACATGGTCGCCGACGACCCGGATCTCGTACCCGGGTTCGTGGAAGAAACGCTTCGCTACGACCCGCCCACCCACGTGATCAGCAGGGTCGCCTCGCAGGACACCGTGCTGGGGGGCTTCGAGATCCGCCGCGACGAGATGGTCCACCTCATGATCGGAGCGGCGCACCGGGACCCCGCCAGGCACGGCGACCCGGACCGGTTCGACCCCGCACGCGTGCCCGGCCACCTCGCCTTCAGCGGCGGCATCCACTACTGCCTCGGCGCGCCGCTGGCCCGTCTCGAAGCCCAGACGCTGCTCCGCCAGTTGATCCGGCGCCTTCCCCGCCTCACCCTCGTACGCCCCCCGTCGATGGCGCCCCGTGTGGCGTTCCGGCGTCTCCTGAACCTGGACGTGGCAGTCGCATGACCGAATGCACCCCCTCCCCCGTGCGCACCCTGACCGCGCCCAAGGCGATCCGTACCGAGCAGGACGGCCCCGTCCTGCACGTCCACCTCAACCCCTGGGGGCAGGAGGACACGTTGGACACCGCGGTCCTCGACGACTTGATCACCCTGCTCGACGACCTCCACGAGAGACCCGACGTCCGGATCCTGACGCTGTCGTCGCTGGGTACGGACTTCTGCCTGGGTGCCGATCGGGGCGAGTACCAGGAGGCATTGGCCGCCGATCCGTCCGGAGTGAGCCTGCGGCGCATCGCCGACAAGGCGCACCGCCTGTGCCAGGCCCTGGAGAACACCAACGCGGTCACCATCGCCAGGCTGCACGGGCGTGTCATAGGCGCGGGTCTTGCCCTGGCCTCCTTCTGCGATCTGCGCGCCGGTGCCGACACCAGCCGCTTCCGCATGCCCGAGGTCGGCATCGGGCTACCGCCGGCGTGGGGCGGGGCGATGGGACGCCTGGTCTCCGAGGCAGGCGCCTCCAGGATTCGCGAGCTCATGCTCACCTGCGACGTCTTCGACGCCGCGACGGCCCACCGCATCGGTCTGCTCCACCGGACCGCCCCGCTCGACCAGCTGGACAAGGTGATCGACTCCTGGACCAGGCCCCTCGTCCGACGCTCGCCCGAAGCACTCGTCCTGACCAAACGGATGCTGGCCGGCTACGCACGGGCGGACAGGACGGCTGACGTCTCCCTGCTCGACGCCCATCTCCTGGCAGCCGCTCTCCACCAGCCCGCGAGGGGCTGACCCCTCCCAGGCGAATGCGTGCGCCCGGCCCGCCACGGACCACCGAGGCAGGGGACGGCCGGGCGCCCGGCCCGTAGGACGGGCCGCACGACGGGCGCAGCGGCGCGGGGAGGTACCCGACCACTCGCGATCGGATCGGACACCTCGCGCCCGGCTCGCGACCCCAGCCGCCGGTACTCCAGCCGGGCCTCTGTGCATGTCCCGGCCAATCGCTTGAGCGTGGGGATTCCGGCCGGATCATCCCGGGTGGGAGGCGGGTTCGCCGTGTGCGGTGACAGCGGCGGGCCCGGACCCGGTCCGCCCCGCGGCGTCCGGATGGAAGCGTTCTCAGGCCTGCCGCGTCGGCGAGGAACGCCCACCCGGTGACCTCTCGTGACAGTCGCACGCCATCCCCCTTCGCGCCTCCGGCTCACCGTCGTGGACGCCGGCCACCGGCGGGTCGGCGGTCGATTCGCGGTGGCATCCGTCCACATAGTGGGACTGGCCTGGACCGCACGGTCTGCGGTGGACTTAAGGGGGACCGCGTCCGGCTGTTGGAATGATCAGCGAGATGCGCCCAGCAAGTGAACCGGAGAACCCCTTTGAAAGCCCCAGCACTGAGCGCAGGCAAGAAGCCGTCCGGAGCGGCGGGGCCCACCCGTTTCGCCGCCGTCGTGGCGGCGGTGGATACCGCGGCTCTCAGCACCCTGCTCGAACTGCGGCGCCAGGAACTGGCGTCGCGTTCCGATGACGTGTTCGAGCGCGCGTCGGAGGTCGCCGGGGTCTATGCCCGGTGGTTCGACGCCAACGGCGTGACCTGTCCGCTGCCCGGCCAGATCGCCATGGCCCGCCGCAAGGGACTGCCCGTGATCGGGCCCGCCGTCGATGCCCTGCTGTACGCCGAGCTGACCAGCGGCGTACTGATGGGCGTCCAGGACGCCGACGCCATCGTCGGCGACCTGCACTTCGACTGGGCGGCGCAGGGCGAGACCTTCGCCGGTTTCCGCTCCACCGTCACCTGTGCCCAGGACGAGCCCGTCGTCCGGGACGGGGCCGCGATCGTCGCCTCCGTCTTGCAGGGTC
The DNA here is from genome assembly GCF_042889825.1 of Streptomyces sp. NPDC002467. Lineage (NCBI taxonomy): Bacteria > Bacillati > Actinomycetota > Actinomycetes > Kitasatosporales > Streptomycetaceae > Streptomyces > Streptomyces sp. NPDC002467. The sequence goes on from NZ_JBIARJ010000004.1 coordinate 492,246, forward strand.
CCGACCGCCGGACCAGCGTCACCAAGGGCTCCCGGCACCTGGTCTTCACCGTGTACGACGCGCCCGGCCTGGGTGCCGAGGACTTCGACGGCGCCGTACGGCTGCTGCGCGATCTCCTCCAGGACGCCGGGGCCGTCCCCGATGTGCTGGAGGTGAGACTGTGACCGGTACGACCGGCTTCCCGGACGCCGGCTGCGAGGAGCTCACGCAGGAGCCCCTGCCCAGCCGGCACCAGCGGCGCATCCTGGTATGCGTCGGCGAGCCGGGGGCGGGCGGGCACGCGGACGCGGACGTGTACGCGGCCACGGCACGCTGGCAGCGCCAGTACGTCGGCGGCGTCTACGTCCGCCTCTCGGGCACCATCGAGCAACAGCGCGCCGTCGTGGCCCGGTTCGCCGCCGCGGGGTGCACCCTGCAGGCCACCCACTTCTACCGGCCCGCGGACGTCCGGGCCCTGGCGTCGCTGGCCCGGCAGCTCGAAGCCCTCCCCGTCGAAGACGCGTCCGCCGACGTCCCGCCTGCCGAAGTCCCGTCCTCCGAGGGCGGGTTCGAGTCCGGGCGGGTCGCGGAGCTGCTGATGGTCGGCGCGACCGATGTCGTCGGACCGTACCCGCAGCGGTACATGGCCGCCGCGCGGGCCGCGGCCTCGTTCGTCAACGACCGGCTCGGCGAGGCCTGGCTGGCACTGCCCATGGTGACGAGGGCCGAGGGGACGTCGTGTGCGGTTGGGGGACCGCACACGTACGCGGCGCCGGGGAGCCGGGCGGGCTTCACGCAGGAGGAGCTGGAAGACCACTTCGCCGACACGGCGAGGGCACTGGCGGCCGAGACCGAGAGCCGCCTGGAGGTCCTGGGCCGCCTCTCGATGCACGGAGAGGCCGTTCCGTGTCCGGCGGCGGCCCTCTGCGAGTGACCTTCGGTCCCGCCGTCCCGCCGACCCGCCGCACCACTTGACTCATGAGCGCCGCAAGCGCTCTGGGGGGGAACTGCACGATGCGCACCACCGCGACCCTGCGCGCCATACTCGACTTCGACCTGACCGACTACATCGCCAACGCCCGCGCCGTCGGGCGTGATCTGCTCGACCCCGCGTTACGCGCCTGGATGGCCGAAGCGTACGAGGACGTGGTCGTCCTCCTCGCCCTCGACCGGGACCGGCTCACCCGCAGCGAACACGCGATGCTCCGCTTCGCCGAACTCGTCTTCCAGGCCGAGTGGAAACTGGCCCTCCCCGACGGCGAGGCGCCCCAGGAGGTCGCCTCGCGCGGCGGCGGACCGCTGGACCGGCGCGGCAAGCGCTACCAGCCCTACGGCAACGTACGGCTCCTCAACCACGTGCTCGGCACCCGCAGCCACGCCCCGGACGGGGCCGTCGAGCGGGCCTGCTGGCAGACGATCCGCACCACCGCCGAGAGCTGGCGGGCCTACGAACAGCGCACCCTCGACGGGACGGAGAAGTGGGCGCAGGACGCCCTGCCCTCCGACGAACAGCTGACGGAGCGCATCGCACGGCTCGGGTCGCTGGTCTCCCGGAGCATCGGCCGCGCGCCCGCGCTGCACCCCGCCGCGCCCGAACCTCCGCGCCACTGGCGGGACTACGCGCTCACGCCGCACGGCCCCGCCAACGTCCTGGAGCACCTGGCCGTGCTGCCGCAGACCACGCAGCACGACGAGGTCACCTTCCTGCGGGTGATCCACCTCGTGGAGGCCACCACATGGGGGGTGCTCGCCCGGGTGATGTCCGCCGCGGAGTGGCTGCGCGGCGGGAGGTGGGAGTACGCCGCCGAGTGCCTGGCGCGCGCGGCCGACCTGGCCGCGGCCCAGACCGAGGCCTTGCTTGTCATGCGCAGGACCATGCCGGTGGAGCACTTCCACGGGTTCCGGGAGGCGACGGGCGACGCGAGCGCCGTCCAGGCGTTCCCCACCCAGCTGCTCCACATCCACCTGCTCGGGGTCCACCCGGAGAAGACCGAGGCGCTCACCGAAGCCACGGAGAACGCCTACGTCCTGATGCACCAGAACCCGGACTTCGAACCACTGCGGGAGCTGCTGCGGTGGGCGCCGGCGGAGGAGGCGGGGCGGCGGGTGCTGGATGCGGCCCACCGCCTCGACCAAGAGCTGTTCGCCTGGCGGAAGATCCACTACGGGGTCGCGCTGCGCTACCTGCCCACGGAGACCACGGGCTCGGGCGGCACCTCGGGAGCCCCGTACCTGCGCAGCTTCTACCAGGACAGGCTGTTCGACGCGGACCGCTCACTGCTTCCGCAGCACCGCTTCGGACCGAGCACCGTCCTCAGCCCCTGGATCCGGTCCCGGCCGGCGCTCTCCCCCTTCAACTGACGGGGTCCGCCGGCCGCGTCCCGTCGGACTGCCGCGTGTACACCTCCCCGATGCGCCGGATCGCCTCGGAGATGCCCGAGCGGCCCAGGGCCGTGTACCCCAGCACCAGCCCGGGCCGGGCCGTCGCCGGATCGTCGTAGTACGCCCTGCTGCCCTTGACCAGGACGGACCGCTGGAGCGCCTCGGCGACGAGGCGCTCCTCGTCGGTACCGGGCGGCAGCGCGGCGACGACGTGCAGCCCGGCGACGGGGCCGACCAGGGTCGCCGCCGGCAGGTACTGCTCCACGGCCTGTGTCAGCATGCCGTGCTGGGACCGGTAGCGCGTGCGCATCCTGCGCAGGTGCCCGTCGAGCAGGCCGCTGCGCAGGAAGTCCGCGAACGCCAGCTGCATCAGGCCGTCGCCGCCCAGGTCGCGCCTGACCCGGATCGCCTCCATCATCGAGGTCAGCGCGGGCGGCAGCACCAACCAGCCCAACCGCAGCCCGGGAGCGAGGAGTTTGCTCGCCGTGCCGGCGTAGATGACCCGCTCGGGATCGGCGGGCTGGAGGGCCAGGTGGCGGCCGCGGTGCTCCAGCCACAGCCCGCCGTCGTAGTCGTCCTCGATGATCCAGCCGCCGGTGTCCCGGGCCCACCGCACCAGCTCCTGCTGGCGCTTGGGCGACATGGGCACGCCGAGGGGGAACTGGTGCGAGGGCGTGACGAGGACGGCCCGCACCCGGCCGGCGTAGAGCTGCTCGATCTCCACCCCTTCCGGCCCGACCGGCACCGCCAGCGTCCGGATCCCGTTCTCCTCGATGAACTGGCGCTGGCGGTCGTGGCTGGGGTCCTCGACCGCCAGCCTGTCGATGCCCAGCTCGCCCAGGGCGGCGCAGATCAGGCCCAGCCCGTGCGCGAACCCGCCCGTCACCATGGTGTTGTCCGGGTGCCCCAGCACACCGCGGACCCGGCCGAGGTACGCGACGAGCTCCGTACGCAGCTGTTCGACGCCGAGCAGCGGCGGATAGCCGAGCCCTTGGTAGCGGGCGGTGCTCACGGCCCGCTGGTAGGAGGCCGTCCATTCGCGGTGCGGGAAGGTCGCCGCATTGGGCGTGCCCGGCAGCAGGTTGAACCGGACCGACGGAATCGCCCGGTCGACCAGCACCACGGGCTTCCTGATCCGGGTGTCGGCGTGGGCCGCCACCCGCGTACCGGAACCTCGGACCGACTCCAGCAGGCCCTCTCCGGTGAGCTTTTCGTACACCTCCACCACGACACTGCGCGATACCTTCAGGTCCTGGGCGAGCTGGCGGCTGGACGGGAGCCTGGAGCGGGGCGTCAGCCGTCCCTGCTCCACCTGTCTGCGCAGTTGGCCGGCGATCTGGGAGCCGAGCGGCTCCGGGCTGTCGCGTCGTACCTCCAGAATGACGTGCCACGTCATGTTGTCCCCCCAAATTTTACTGTTTGTAGCGGTCGTCACGAATTTACAGCCGGACCGGGATTGGTCCGGTGGGGAGCCGGTCAACTGGCCTGGCGGGCACGTTTCCCGCTCAGCAGACTGACCAGCCGATACGCCCCGGCCGAAAGGTTCACGTGCCATGCCCTCCCCGTCCCCGTCCCCGTCCTCGTCCGTGCCGTCGTCCTCGCCCTCGTCGTCCCCGCTGCTGATCCTGATCAGCCCCATGGACCAGGAGACCCGCGGGCACCTGCTGGAGTCCGTGGCACGGGACCACCGGATCTGGCTCTTCTCCGACCGCGAGGTCGGCTGGGAGGCGCCGTTCATCACCGGGCACACTCGCGTCGACACCCTGGACGCCGACGGCATGATCGAGGCGGCCCGGCCCGTGGCACCGGACGCGATCCTGTGCTGGGACGAGACCCGCATCCTTCCGGCGGCCAAGGTGGCCGCCGCCCTGGGGCTTCCGGGGCTGACCCCGGAAGCCGTACTGACCTGCCGCGACAAGCACCTCACCCGCCTCGCGGTGGCCGAGGCGGGCGGCCCGCAGGCCCGCTCCACCCCGGTGTCCACCCTCGCCGAGGCGTACGAGGCCGCCGCTGAGACGGGCTACCCGGTCGTGGTCAAGCCCCGTGCGCTCGTGGGCAGCACGGGCACGCGCATGGCCCGCACCCCCGGGGAGCTGGCCGAGATCTTCCCCGCCATCCGGGGGACGACCATGGTCGAGGTGCGCGAGCGCTTCGAACAGCCCGTGCTCGTCGAGGAGTACCTGGACGGTCCGGAGATCAGCGTCGACGCCCTGATCTGGGACGGCGAGGTGACCCCGCTCTTCGTCGCCCGCAAGGAACTGAGCCCGCCGCCCAACTTCGAAGAGGTGGGACACGGCGTCGACGCCTCCGACCCGCTGACGGCCGACCCGGAGCTGCTGCGCGCCCTGACCACGGTGCACGCCGCCGTCGGCATCACCCGCGGCTGGACGCACTCGGAGTGGCGCCTCACCGCGCGCGGCCCCGCCCTGGTCGAGGTCAACGCCCGCAGCGGCGGCGACTTCATCTCGTACCTCGGGCTGCTGGCCACGGGCTGGGACGCGGGCCTGGCAGCCGCCCACCTGGCGCTCGGACAGCGCCCCGAACAGGGCGCGGCGCGCTCCGGGGCCGCCGCCGTGCGCTTCCTCTACCCCGAGGTGGAGACCGTCGTCGGCCGCGTCACCATCGACCGCGACCGGCTGCCCGAGGGCATCCGCATCGCCCGCGTGGTCGCACGGCCCGGCCACGTCCTGGAGCTCCCGCCCGCCTCGCACACCGGCCGGTACGCCATGCTCGTGGCCTCCGCCGCCACCGCCGAGGCATGCCGGGCGACGCTCGACGCCGCCGAGGACGCCGTACGCCTCGAAGCGGCCGAGCCGGTCCCGGCTCCGCGATGAGCGTGGACGGGGCGACCCGTACCGACGACGCCGAGGCGGCCGGCGTCGTGCTCACCTGGCGCGAGGCACCCCTGCCGGTGAAGGCGGTGATCGCCGGGATCATGGTGAACCGACTCGGCGGCTTCCTCCAGGTGTTCCTCGTGCTCTACCTGGTCGCCGGCGGATACCCCGCGGTGCAGGCGGGGTTCGCGCTCGCCGCGCACGGAGCGGGCGCGGTGGCGGGGATCCTCCTCGGCGGCTGGCTCGTCGGGCGGATCGGAGTCCGGGCCTCGATCGTCTCCTCGATGACGGCCAACGCGGCCCTCACCGCGGCCTTCCTGTACGCCGCGTCGTACCCGGTGATGCTGCTGCTCGCGGTCGGCACCGGCGCGGCGAGCCAGGTCTACCGGCCCGCCTCGGCGGAGCTGGTCAGCCGTCTCACCGGCGAGCAGCGCCGCGTGATGGTCTTCGCCATGTACCGCCTCGCCACCAACATCGGGACCACCGCGGCGCCGCTCATCGGCGCCGCCCTGGTCGCCCACTCGTACACCTTGCTGTTCTGGGCGGAGGCGGCCGCCGCCCTGGGCGTCGCCGTCCTCGGCGTCCGGCTCCTGCCGCGCGACCGCCCCGGCGCGGTAGGCGTTGGCCCGGCCGGCGCCGGCCCGGCCGGGGCGAAGGCGGCCCCGGAGGCGGCGGATGCGGGGGCGGCGGCGGGCCCGGGCGGCTACCGGGCGGTGTTGGGCGACCGGAGCTTCGTGCTCTTCCTGCTCGCCATACTCGGCTTCTCCGCGGTCTACACCCAGTACCTGTCGACGCTCCCGCTCGCGGTGCGGGAGCGCGGACTCGACATCTTCGTCTACGGCGTCCTCGTCGCCGTCAACGGCCTGATCGTCATCCTGTGCGAGCTGGTGGTGACCCGGAAGGTGCAGCGGTGGCCGGCCAGGGTCGCCACCATCACCGGAATCCTCGCCGTCGGCGTCGGCCTCGCCGCGTACGCGCTGCCCTGGGGCGTGACCGGTCTCGTGGCCGCCACGGTGGTGTGGTCGGTCGGCGAGATCATCGGCTCCCCGACCATGACCGCCTACCCCGCGCTGACCGCGGCGCCCGAGAACCGGAGCCGGTACCTCGGCGCCTCCCAGGCCATGTTCGGGGTGGGCTCCGCCGTGGGACCCGCGGCGGGTGTCGCCGCGTGGTCCCTGATGGGCGACTCGGTATGGCTCGCGTGCGGGGCCCTCGCCGCACTCGCCGCGTCGGCCGCCTTCATCGGCATGCCTGCCTCCGCGAAGCCGTAGGGCTCGTCCGCGAGGTCGGCCGGGGAGCGAGTGGCGAGGGCCGCGTTCCGGCCGAGGACCACGACGGCATCGCGTTCGTGGCGCGCTCGACCTGCTCCCACCCGCTGCCCGCGACGGAGGACTGAGGCGCCCTCACCGGCACGGACCGACCGCGGAGGGCGGGAGACGGAAGGGCGACACCCCATCGGCAATAACTCGCTTGGCAGTCTTGGCAGTTCAGACTGGGGGACGACACATCGAACGGACGGACGAGGAGTGCGGGTCATGGCTGTGGCTTTGGTGCTGGGTGGCGGTGGGGTCGCCGGGATAGCGTGGATCACCGGGCTGCTCGCGGGGCTGGCGGATGCGGGGCAGGACGTCACGGGGGCCGATGTCGTGGTGGGGACGTCCGCCGGGTCGACCGTGGCCGCGCAGCTCGGGAGTGGGCTGAGCCTGGACGATCTGTACGCGCGGCAGACCGAGGCGGGGTTGCAGGCGTCCGAGATCACGGCCGAGGTCGATCTGGCGAGCTTCGGTCCGCAGATCGCCTCCGTGATGCGAGGCGCCGGCTCCGTACCGGAGCTGCGGCGGGCGGTGGGGGCGTTCGCGCTCGGGGCCGAGTGCGTGCCGGAGCCGGAGCGGCGCGCCGTGATCGAGTCGCGACTGCCGTCGTACGAGTGGCCCGCTCGCGCGGTGAAGATCGTGGCGGTGGACGCGGTGAGCGGGGAGCCGCGGGTGTTCGACCGTGCCTCGGGAGTGAGCCTGGTCGATGCCGTGACGGCGAGCTGCGCGGTGCCCGGGGTGTGGCCGCCCGCGACGGTCGGTGGGCGCCGGTACGTCGACGGTGGGGTGCGGTCCGGTACGAACGCCGACTACGCCGTCGGCGCCTCGCGCGTGCTGGTGGTCGCGCCGCTCGGCGAAGGCGAGCTGTTTCCGACCGAGAAGCCGCTGGCCGAGGCCGTCGCGGAGCTGCGTGCGGGCGGCGCCGAGGTGGCGGTGGTCGAGCCGGACGCCGCTTCGGTGGCGGCGATCGGCCCGAACCCGCTGGACCCCTCCACCCGTGGGCCGGCCGCCGAGGCGGGGCGCGCTCAAGGACGCGCGCTGAAGATCGACTGGAGCTGAGGGGCGCGGCCTGCCGGTTCCACGAAGGAGCGGCAGGCCGCCCGGGGTCCTGGATCTGCTTGATCCGACCGGTGTCGTGGAAATGTCAGCTCGGCGCTCGGGTGATCCGGTCGAGGAGCTCCGTGTAGCGGGAGCGTTTGTCGGGGCGGGCGTGGTCGGCGGCGTGTCTGAGGGCGGGGATCGCCGATGGTCCCAGTGCGGCGAGTCCCTTCTCCGCGGCGTCGCGGACGACCGGGTGGGAGTGTTCCAGCAGGCCGGTCACGGCGGGGATCGCGGGGGCCCAGTTCGCGTGGCAGAGGGTGCGGACCGCCAGGCGTGCGAGGTCCGGCTGGGGGTCGTTCAGCAGGGTGGCCGTGTGCCGCAGGTACGTGTGGCGGTCCAGCATCGCCCGTGCGGTGCGGTGGGCGTGCAGGCGGACCCCGGGCCTGGGGTGGTGCAGGAGCTCGCCGAGGAGGGTGCGGAGGGCGGGGTCCCGGTCCGGGGCGGAGCCGCCGTGTGCCTCGGCCAGCCGAGTGAGGGCCCGGCGGATCCGGGCCGGGTCGCCGGTGCGGGCCAGGGCCAACAGCTCCTGGCGGGAGGCGGGTTCGGGCGTCGCGGGCGTAGGCGGGGTGCGGTCGCGGAGTGCTGTCAGCGCGGTGGCGTCCTGTCGTACGGCGTCCGGGTGGCGGAGCGGGCCGTCCACGAGGAGGAGCCGGTCCGCGAGGTCGGCGTGGCCCTCGGCGCGCAGGCGCAGGACGGTGCGGGTGAGGGCCGGGGTGCGGAGCAGGGGGCGCCCGTCGAGCAGGTCGAGGAAGCCCCGGGCACCGGCGGCGAGGCGGGGTTCGAGATGCCGCGCCAGTACGTCGGCGGGGGCGTGGCGCAGGGCCCGGGCGGCCGCGGAGCCGACGGCCGGGGAGGAGGGGTTCTCCCACCATTCCAGGAGGAGCGGCAGGAGCGGCTCCAGGTCACGTGGGGCCAGTCGGGTCACCAGGGCTGCCGCCCGGTCGTGGAGGACGTCGTCCGCGCGGAGTTCCGTTTCCAGTTCCGGCCCGGGGACGAGCACCTCGGCGGGTACGTCGACGTGGCCCCGCAGGAAGGCTCGGAGCACGTCGAGCCCGGCCTCGGGCTCGGGCCACTTCAGGAGCGCCAGGGCCGCGGTGCGCCGGCGCTCCGGTGCGGATGCCCGCAGCATGGCCATCAGACGCTGCCGCTGTGCGGCCGAGCGGGGCTGGTCGAGGTCGTCGGCCCGTACGGGGCGCGGGCGTTCCGGCGGCGCTTGGACGGTCTCCGCGATGGTCCAGGGGGGTGCGTCCAGGGGCTGGACGTCCGTCATCCAGTCGATGAGGGCGGCGCGGACCTCGTCACCGGCGGCGGAGTGGTCGTGGGCGTAGGCGTCGATCAGTGCGGAGAGCCGGTCGCGGGAGTCCGGGGTGTGCTCGCGCCGCAGGCGGAACTCCCGCAGGGCGGTCGCGGTGCGCGCCGCGCCGGACAGCGCGGCCCGCCAGGTCTCCGCCTCGGCCGACGAGGGGGCTGTGACGGCGAACGCGTCGCGGAGTACGGCCGTCTCGGCCCGCCCCGGGTCGGCGCTCAGGCGGGCCGAGGCGAGTGCCCGGTCGAGGTCGGTGCGGAGCAGGACGGCGTCCAGGTCGCGGAGCAGGGGAAGGGTGGAACGGCTCGCCCCGGGCGCCGGGGGCAGTGCTCGTACCGCGTCGGCGACGGCCGGCTTCCGGGTCGGGGGAAGGGTGGGCGCCAGCGCTTCGAGCACGGCGATGAGGCCGTGCCGGTCCTCGGCGGGGGCCTCGGCGAGCGAGCCCAGGAGGGGACCGGTGGCGCGGGCGAAGGCCGTCAGTTCCTGCGGTGTCCACGGTGCCGGGCAGACGCGGAGGGTGAGGCGCAGGACGCGGTCCCGGGCGGCGGGTTCGGACTCGGCGGCCAGCCGGAGCCAGTCCGCCAGCAGGGGGCGCAGCGCCCGGAGGCGGCCGGGGTCCGGCAGATCGTGATGCCGGTCCGCCAGGCGTCGGGCGGCCGATCGGTTCCAACCCTCCGAGGTCAGGGAGTCGATGTCGAGGTCCGGCGCCGTGTCGGGCCCGGCCGGCGGGGTGCGTGCCGTCAGTGCGCCGTCGAGGCCTGCCAGCAGCAGTTCGCGGGTCCGGCCGTCCTCGCTGCGTTCCGCCGCGGCGAGGACCGTCGCCGGGTACGCGTCGCCGAGGACGGCGCGCAGGGCCTCCACGAGGCTGCCGCGCAGGCCTGGATTGTCGTGGCGGCCGAGCCAGGAGAGCATTGCCGGTACGGTCGCGGGCGTGCCCGTGTGGACCAGGACCGCAGCGGCTGTCTTCTTGACGTTCATGTTCGGGTGGCCGAGGCACGCGGCGATCGCGTCGGCGGCCCAGCGGGCCCGTGCGTGGCCGAGGGCGAGCAGCGCCTGGCGGACGGTCTGGATGTCCTGGGCGGCGGTCAGCGCGATCAGGGTCGCCGACAGCGCCCGCGCGTCGTCCCCCGCGGCGTCGCGGGCGAGGAGGGCGATCACGTGCTTGCGTACGTGCCGGTCGCGGTGGCGCAGCAAGCGGTGGACCCGCGCACGGGTGCCCGTGTAGGGGGCCCTGAGCAGCAGTTCGAGCAGGATGGTCTGCTCGACGGCCGACAGTCCGGGCCGGTCCAACAGGTCCAGCGCCGTGGTCGCCACGACCGCGTCCCCGGCCTCCCGCGCGGTCGCCGCGTCGAGCAGGCAGGACGGCCTGATCCGTCCCCGCTCGTGGAGGCGGCGGCCCAGGCCGTGGATCGCGTCGAGGGCTTCTTGCGGTACCACGGGCTCCGCCCCGGCCGGGGCGGAGCCCGGCTCCCCGGCCGTCGAGAGGTCGGCGACGACGCGCAGGAGCAGGTCCGCGATGACCGGCAGAGTGCCGGCGCTGCCGTGGGCGGCCAGCCGACACAGGGCGGCCAGAGGCTCGTGCGGATCCAAGTGGGAGGAGAGAAAAACCAGTTCGCGCTCGTCCGGGCCGCCCAGGTCGGCCGCGATGCGGGGCGGCAGGTCGGTGGGATCGAGGCGCATGAGGAGGGCGTGCCGCTGCGCCGGATCGTCGGTCAGGTGCCACAGCAGTTCGAGGGCGCGGCCGCGCGCTGCGCGCAGGTGCGGTGCGATCGCGCCCGGGGTCCCGGCCGTGGCGACCCCCAGCGCCTCCCCGAGGGCGGTCGCCGTCCGGGGGCCGCCGATGGCCTCCAGGGCGTCCAGGGCCGCGTCGGGGTCCGATGGCAGGAGGGCGATCACGGCGTCCTCGGCATCGGTGTGGCGCAGGGCGCGGATCGCGTCGAGGAACGGGCCCGCCGCCGGGGCCGAGGGAAGCAGGCGGGTGATCGCGTCCCCGATCGGGAGCTCCCCCGCCCCCTGTGCGGCCAGGGCGACGAGCAGCGCGAGCCGCCGCGGCCAGCTCGGATCCCCGGCGGGCGCGTCCGCCAGTACGCGGAACGTCTCCTGCCGGCAGGTGAACAGGATCGTGGCGACCTCGTCGGGCGCGATCGTGTGGTCGGCCAGCGCCAGGCCGATGACGGTCGGGACGTGCGGACCCTCCGGGAAGTGCCCGCGCCGGTGGAGCCCGCGCAGGCACGTCAGTGCCGGCCCGCCCAGCAGCAGCGGGTCCTGTGCGGCGAGGGCGGTCAGTACGCCGATGTCGTCGCGGTCGGCGAGGTCGCCGAGCAGTTCGAGGCCGCGCCGGCGAAGCGCCGGCGGCAGTTCCGGATCGTCGGCGACCTGCCGCAGCAGGCCGCCGTGCCCGTGCCGGGCCGCGGCCTCGATCGCGGGATCGGCCGCCCCGGGCCGTCCCCGCACCGAGTCGGGGGTGAGGAAGGGTGCCAGCCGCCCCGCCGGCAGGGGGTCCAAGGCGGCCCAGGGCTCGCCGAGTTCACCCAGCGCGGCGACGACGACGGCCGTGCTCTCGGCACCGAGCAGACCGATCAGGTGCGCGCGGACCGGGGCGGGCGCCAACAGACCCGCGTGCAGCCCCTGCACGGCCAGCCGCAGCGCCGCCGACTGCAGCACCGGGTCCCCGCTGTCCGCCAGTTCGCGCACGAGCCGCTCGGGGTGGTGCGCGTCGGCCGCGGCCGCTTCCCGTACGGCCTGGTACAGCAGTTCGCCCCGCGGCTCCGTCCGGACGACCGTCGGCTCGGTCAGCAGCTCGGCGCGCAGCCAGGCCACCTGGACGCGGGCCGGCAGTCCGGCCGTGCGCCACGACGGCCGGGGCAGCGCGCGCAAGTACGGCCCGAGTCGTCCGTGGAGCCGCGCGTGGACGAGTGCGGCCTCCGGTGGGCCCTCGACCGACGGCGGCAGCAGCGCCGCCAGTTCCGCCTTCCCGGGCTCGTCGTCCGGCCGGAGCGTCGCGACCCTCTCGGCGAGGCGGAGCAGTCCCAGGTGCCGTACTCGGGGATCCGGGTGCCGGACGAGGCGTCCGAGGTCGAGATGTGTCGCGTCGTGGAAGGGTTCGTCCCCCGGCGTGGTCATCGTCGGATGCTAATGGGGGCGTTCCGGTCCCGACCAGCGGGTTTCACCCCGTACGACGCACACCCGCTCGCCTCCGCTCACACGTCGTCGATGCGCCGCACGCGCAGTACGCCGGTCCGCATCGGGAGGGCGAACTCGCCGCGGGCGGTCTCCGGCCGGCTCGCGAGGAACGCGCGGATCCGGTCCAGCACTGCCTCCCGTTCCGCTTCCGGCATGACGAGGAGCCCCGCTCGCGTCGCGAGGGTCGCGACGAGGGAGTCGGCGGTGCGGCGCTGTCCGTGCGGGAAATCGGCCTGCTCCGGGGAGCCGAACCGGGCGGCCCCGCCGTTCTTCGGGAGGTGCGCGTCGGCCGTCGCGGCCCGCCAGGCGGCGGGTGTGTCACGCGGGCCGACGGCGGCGCTCCCGCCGACCCGTGCCAGCCCGGCGACCCAGTCGACCTGGTCGTCCATGACGTTCCACAGACCGGCGAGGACGCCGCCGGGTGCGAGGACCCGGGCGATCTCGGGTCCCGCGACGGCCATGTCGAACCAGTGCATGGCATTGCCGGCGAGGACGGCGTCGACCGAGGCGTCCGGCAGCGGGATCGCCTCGGCGCTGCCCCGCAGGGCGCGGACCGCGGGCAGCGTGCGGCGCAGCTCGGCCAGCATCGCCGGGTCGGGTTCGACCGCCGTGACGTCGGCGCCGACCGCGGCCAGTGTGGCGGTCAGCTTGCCGGTTCCGGCGCCGAGGTCGAGGACGCGGGGGCCGGGTGCGGCTTGGAGCGCCCAGCCCACCGCGGCCCGCGCGTAGTCCGGGCGGTGTTCGGCGTACGCGACCGCCGCCGCGCCGAACGACGAGGCGTGGAGCGCCCGTTCGTCTTGGTCCATGCGGCGACGCTATCCGCCGTACCGACTGTTCGGTACCCCCGGATTCCCGCCGTCGAGGGGCGGCCCGACATCGGGGGGTACCGCGCCTCAGACCGCCGCCGGCTCCTCCGGGCGCGGGAAGAGGACCGCTCCCTTGGTCACCTTCGCGCCGGCCCGGAGCCCGCCCCACTCGCCGGCCTCCTGGACCTTCTGGTCCGCCAGGGCTCCCCGCGACGCCTCGGCGCCCAGGGATTCCCACAGCTTCCGGGAGGTCTCCGGCATGACCGGGTTGAGCAGGACGGCGATCGCGCGCAGCGACTCGGCCGCCGTGTAGAGGATCGTGGCGAGGCGGGCGCGGCCCTCGGTCGATTCGTCCTTGGCCACCTTCCACGGCTCCTGCTCCGTGAGGTAGCCGTTGACCTGCTTGATGAACTCGAACACGGCCAGGATGCCGCCCTGGAAGTCGAGTTCGTCGCCGATGCGGCGGTCCGCTTCCGTCACCGCCTTCGCGAGACCGTCCCGGACGGCCCGCTCGGCGTCGCCGTCGGCGGTGGCCTCCGGGAGGACGCCGCCGAAGTACTTGCCGACCATGGCCGCGACCCGGGACGCGAGGTTGCCGTAGTCGTTGGCCAGTTCGCTGGTGTAGCGGGCGGAGAGGTCCTCCCAGGAGAAGGAGCCGTCCTGGCCGAAGGAGATCGCGCGCAGGAAGTACCAGCGGTAGGCGTCCACGCCGAAGTGCGAGGTCAGGTCCTGGGGCTTGATGCCGGTCAGGTTCGACTTCGACATCTTCTCGCCGCCGACCATGAGCCAGCCGTTCGCGGCGACCTTCCGGGGCAGCGGCAGGCCCTGGGCCATCAGCATCGCCGGCCAGATGACCGCGTGGAACCGGAGGATGTCCTTGCCGACGAGGTGGACGTCGGCCGGGAACGTCGCCTCGAACCTCTCGGGGTTCTCGTTGTAGCCCACCGCCGTGGCGTAGTTGAGCAGCGCGTCGACCCACACGTAGATCACGTGCTTGGAGTCCCACGGGATCGGGATGCCCCAGTCGAAGGTCGACCGGGAGATCGACAGGTCCTGCAGCCCCTGGCGTACGAAGTTCACGACCTCGTTGCGCGCGGACTCGGGCTGGATGAAGTCCGGTTCGGCCTCGTAGTGGGCGAGCAGCCTGTCGCCGTACTCGCTCAGCCTGAAGAAGTAGTTCTCCTCGCTGAGCGTCTCCACCGGCCGCTTGTGCACCGGGCACAGCTTCCGGCCGGCGTACTCGCCCTCGCCGTCGAGGAGTTCGCCGGGCAGTTTGTACTCCTCGCAGCCCACGCAGTAGGGGCCTTCGTATCCGCCCTTGTAGATCTCGCCCTTGTCGTACAGGTCCTGCACGAATTCCCGGACCCGGTCCGTGTGCCGCTTCTGCGTGGTCCGGATGAAGTCGTCGTTCGAGATGTCGAGGTGTTCCCAGAGCGGTTCCCACGCCTCGCTCACGAGCCTGTCGCACCACTCCTGCGGGGTCACGCCGTTCGCCTCGGCCGTACGCATGATCTTCTGACCGTGCTCGTCGGTCCCGGTGAGGAACCGGACGCGCTCGCCCCGCTGCCGGTGCCAGCGGGCGAGCACGTCGGCCGCGACCGTGGTGTAGGCGTGGCCCAAGTGAGGTGCGTCGTTGACGTAGTAGATGGGGGTGGTGACGTAGAAGGCCTTCGCCCCGGCAGACTCGGGTCCATTGGGATTCATGGCTCGCGAGTCTAGACGATCCCTACCGACGCGTACCTTCGAAAAACGCCTGCCACACAAGGTCGTTGGGTGCTGTCAGGGCCTCGCAGGAGCGGTTCGGGCCGGGTCGTTTTCGCCCGAAGTGACGAAGTGGAAACCGGGGCGCGGGTGCATCAGGAAGTCGTGGTGCGAGATGTTCCAGGCGTAGGCGCCCGCCAGACCGAAGGCCACGCGGTCGCCCGCCCGCAGGCCCGGGGCGGGCACGTCGCGGGACAGCAGGTCCTTCGGGGTGCAGAGCTGCCCGGTGAGGGTGACCAGTTGCCCGGCCGCGGCGGGGCGGGGCCAGGGGTGGGTCCACTCGGGCACGGGGAGCACGGTGCAGGGCTGGTCGTGGCCCTTGGTCGCCGGGGTGCGCATGTGGTGGGTGCCGCCGCGGACCACGGCGAACTCCTCGCCGTGGCTGTGCTTCACGTCCAGTACCTCGGTGGCGTACCAGCCGCAGTACGCGGTGAGCGCCCGGCCCGGCTCGATCCGCAGGGTGAGGCCGGGGTGGGCGTCCGCGAGGCGGGCGAGGCCGGCGCCGTACGAGGTCCAGTCGAAGCGGGTCTCGGGGGCGGCGTAGTCGACGCTCATGCCGCCGCCGATGTTCACCTCGGCCAGGGGGACGCCGTGGCGGGCGGCGAGGTCCACGGCCCAGGTGACGACCGATCCGGCGACCGCCAGCTGCTCGGGGGCGTGCAGGCCGCTCGCCAGGTGGGCGTGCACGCCGAGCAGCCGCAGCCGCGGGCAGGTGCCGTCGGTGAGCAGCCGGACGGCCTCGTCGGCCTCGGCCGGGTCGAGGCCGAAGGGGGTGGGACGGCCTCCCATGGCCAGCGAGCTGCCTTCGAGGGAGGCGGCGGCCAGGGGGAGGTTGAAGCGGAGCAGCACTCCGGGGACGGCGGCCCCGGGATCGGTGGTGGTGCGCGCGGCGAGGGCGGCCAGCACGCGCAGTTCGTGCAGGCTCTCAACGTGGAAGCGTTCCACGCCCAGTTCGAGTGCGGCCGCCAGCTCGGCGGGGGTCTTGCCGGGTCCGCTGAAGGCGAGGGCGCGGCCGGGCACGGCCTTGGCCACGTGGGCGAGCTCGCCTCCGGACGAGACCTCGTAGCCGTCGACGTACGGGCCGAGGGCGGCCAGGACCTCCGGCTCCGGGTTGGCCTTGGCCGCGTAGTACAGCTCGACCCGCTCCGGAAGGGCCGCCCGGACGGCCGCGGCGTGCTCGCCCAGCGCGGTCAGGTCGTAGAGGTACGCGGGCAGTTCGGTGCCGTCGAGCGTGGCGAGGCGGCTGCGCACCGCGGGGGTGGGGGCGGTCATCGGGCGCTCCGGGTGTCGCGTTCGTGGGCGTGGGCGTGGGCGTGGACGTCGGCGTCCGCGTCGGCGTGGAGTCGCAGCCCCTGGGACAGCACGTCCTCGGCGAGCGGGGAGGCGAGCCGGACGTAACCGGCGTCGCGGTCGGCCTTGCGCTCCCAGCGGGTCAGCAGGTTGGCCTTGGCGGGCAGCGGCACCCCTGCGAGCAGGGCGGCGAGGCGCGGCGGGCAGCCGTGCCGGTCGGCGTACGCCTGGAGGGTGGCGCGGACCTCGGCCCACAGGGCGGCCTCGGTGTGCGGGTGCAGGTCGGCGAGGGCGGCGAGCACCTCGGCGATGTGGTTGACGAGCAGGCAGTACACGACCCGGTCCCAGCCGCGCTGGGCGTCGTACGTCATCGGGCCCGCGACGTCGGCCGGGAGGGCGGCGAGGAGGTCGGCGTGCTGCTCGGGGACCAGCTTGGTGCCCTCCAGGTCGCGGAAGAGGACCTGGGCGGGCATGCCCTCCTCGTCGACGCAGACGACGACGTTCTGCAGGTGCGGTTCGAGGACGAGGCCGTGGTCGAAGTACGCCGCCAGGACGGGCGGGACGAGCAGTTCGAGGTACGCCGTCCACCAGTCGAGGGCGGTCCGCGCGGAGGCGTGGCCGAGCAGCCGGGAGACGTGCGCGGGGCCGGTGGGGTACTCGTCGGCGACGGCCGCGGCCAGGAGCGGGGTGGTTCCGGGCATCAGCCGGGCCAGCAGGCCCTCGCGGACGATCACGCCGAAGCCTTCGAGGAGGGAGCGGTCCGGGGTGCCGTCGGGGCCGGGCAGGGCGATGCTGCGGTAGGCGGGCTCGCGGAGCATCGCGGTGCCGGGGAAGCGGGTCTCCAGGTCGGTGAGGACCGGTGCCAGCAGGCGGGTCAGGGCGACCGCGCCGGACAGTTCGTAACTGGCGTTCTTGCGAAGGCAGTTGGTGATGCGGATGTTGAGACTGAACTTCAGGAAGGCGGCCCCGTCGTACAGGGTCCGCACGGAGGCGGTGGCGGCGAACGGCCGGCCGGCTTCGCCCAGGTCCAGGATGTCCCCGCGGTCGAACGCGGCGCGCAGCCGCGGGTGTTCGCGCAGCATCTCGTACTGCCACGGGTGCGCGGGGAGCAGCCGGTAGCCGTCGGGCACGTCGGCGCGCAGCCGGTCCAGGGGCGCCGCGGCTCCTTCGGCTGCGGCTTCCTCTGCGATCAGGTGCTCGCGGACGGCGAGGTGGCGCAGCCGGAAGGAGGCGCCGGCCTCGGGGGCGTAGGCGAGCCAGGAGGCGGTGTCGCCGGTGCGGGCCTTGGGGGTGGGGTGGAAGCGGTGGCCGAAGACGAGGGACTGCTCGGACTCCAGATAGGCCGCGAGCCCGTCGCCGTCCCCGACCCCGCCCCTGCTCCCTTCCGCTTCCTCGGCCGGCCGCTGGGCCCGTACGGCGAGCGCGGCCGAGACGGCCTGGTGGCTGGAGGCGATCTGCTCCAGGAACTCCTCGTTGCGCACGTCGGTGCGCAGGGCGAGCTCGTCGTGGGCGTACTCGGCGAGGCGGCGCCAGCCGATCTCCGCCCAGCCGCCGTCGCGCTGCTCCCGTACGGGCCCGGTGAAGCGGTGGGCGCCCAGCAGGGACGTGCGGCGCAGGGCGGCGCGCAGCAGTACTCCGCGCCGGGGCAGCCACAGCAGCAGGTGTCCGTCGGCGACGGCGGTCTGGTGCTCGGGGCCGGACAGCTCGCGCAGCAGGCAGTTCAGGAGGGTGTGGACGACGGCCTCGTCGGCCGTGGGCAGCCCGGTGGGGCCGGCGGAGGGGAGGAGGGCGGCGGTACCGATCTCATCGGTCAGGGACATCAACGGCTCCAGCGGGTGCGGAGAGAGCGGAGGTTCGGGGCCGGGAGGGCCCGGAGGGCCGGGAGGGCGGTGGCGCAGACGGTGAGCAGCGCCACGGCGGTGCCGATCAGCACCGGTGCGGTGGGCCCGTACAGGCCGTTGCCCGCGGCGGCGGCCAGCCCGGCGACGACCGCGCCGGCCTTGGAGAAGAATTCGATCGAGCCGAACAGGCCGCCGGGGGCGCGGCCCTTGGCGCAGTCGGAGGCCATCACGGCGAGGCAGACGAGGCCGAGGGTGAGACCGGCACCGAGCAGCAGCCGGACGGCGACCAGGGTGGCGAGCGAGTGGGCGGGTCCGTGCCCGGCGAGCCCGAGGGCTATGCACGCGAAGCCGACCGCGAGACCGAGGCGGGGTCGGCGGTGGAACGCGGAGTGCACCCACATGGCCGTGGCGAGGTAGCAGAGGTGGGGCAGGGCGAAGAGGACTCCGGACACCGCCGGGGAGGTGCCGGGGATCCGCTCCTCGACGAGGGAGATCAGGTACGGGAAGGAGATCACCGTGGAGAAGACGAAGGCGAACTCCAGGGCGTACAGCCCGCGCAGCGAGGTCACCCGCCGGCCCCCTCCGGCGGGGGCCGCCGGGCCTGCCGGGGCCGCCTCGGCGGCCACACCCGCGGGGGCCGCCCGCTCCGCCGCGGGCGGGTGGGCGGCGGGCGGGGCGTCCGGGGTGGTCCGGGAGGTACGGGAGGTACGGGATTCCGGCAGGGCGGTGATCAGCAGCGCCGCCGTCAGGGGGAGCACGGCCAGCAGGGCGTACTGGCGGTGCGGGGACAGCCACGGCGAGAGGCCGCCCACCACGATCGGGGCCAGGACCAGCGCCGCTCGGGCGGCGCCCTGCATCAGGGTGAGCGCCCTGGAGAGCTCCGCCCCCTCCAGCGCGGCCCCCAGGTAGCAGTTGGACGCCGCGAAGGTGCCGCCGAGGATGCCCTGGAGCACCAGCGCCACCGTGAAGGCGGGGATGGACTCGGCCCAGCCGGCCAGCAGGAAGGACACGGCCAGACCCAACTGGGCGCGCAGCAGAAGCCGTTTGCGGCCGAACCGGTCGGCGAGCCGGCCCCACAGCGGGGCGCCGACGGCCGCGAAGACGGTGGGGACGATGTAGAGCACGCCGGCCCAGCTCGCGTCGCGGTCGCCGAGCTCCGGGAGGATCTCGGTGAGGAAGGGAGGGAGACCGAGCGCCGCGAAGGAGGCCACGAAGTAGCAGCCGGCGACGGCGTGGACCTGCCTCCGGCCGAGGGTCGGACGGGGCTCGGGAGGGCCCGCGGCCGACGCGTCGCGCAGCTCCGGGGGCGCCGCCGCGCTCATCTCGCACTCCCGCGGTTCAGGAGGTAGTTGGGGCCGGTGGTGTAGTGCTTGTTGATGTCGGCCGCGCCCGAGCGTTCCTTGCTGAGCAGGGTTCCGGCGCTGACCATCGCCTTGACGGGCAGCTCCGGCGCGTCCAGGACCCGGGCGCGCAGCACGCCCCCCGGCTCCCCGGCACCGGTGCCCAGCCTTTCGACGGCCTCGGCGAGCCGGTCGCGTACGAGGTCCAGCAGGGCGCCGGCGCCGGCTCGGCCGTGCCGGGCGAGCCCGAAGGCGTACGAGCCGGCGCACAGGTGCAGGGTGATCGTGGTGAACATGTCGGTCAGCGGCCGGTCGTCCTCGCACAGGATGCGGGCGTCGTCGAAGCCGAGCGGCGCGTCGGCGCCGAGGCTCGCCCGGACGCGGGCCGCGTGGACGCGCGGGCTGTCGTCGTCCTTGAGCAGCAGCCGCATGCGGGTCTCCCCGGCCGGGCCGTGGTCGAGCACGAGGGAGATGTTCTGCTGGTGCGACTCCAGGGCGATGCCGTGGCCGAACAGGGTCGTCTGCAAGTCGAAGAGCAGCCGCAGGTAGGCGTCGAGCAGGGCGATCGGGTCGCCGCCGTAGAACCGGTCGGCGAGGTGGTCGATCAGCAGCCTCCCGCCGGGGGCTTCGGCGAGCAGGGCGGCGAGCGGGGTGACGACGGCGTCGTCGAGGCCGGCCGGGAGGCGGCGGCAGAGCGCGGCGAGGAGCTCGTGTCCGGCGTGGGCGTGGACGGTCTCGTCGGCGTGCAGGACCACGCCCCGGAACCGCGGTTCGCGGGAGATGACGGTTTCCAGCAGCCGCTGGCCCGCGACCCCGTCGGCGAGGAAGCCGGGCCGGATGATCCGGCGGTTGCGCAGCCCCAGGGTGGCGGTGGCCATGGGGACCTTGACGTGCAGGGTGGGGTCGGCGGTGACGGCGACCGTGCGCATGGACAGCGTGGGGACGACGTCGAGGTACGGGCGCTCCGCGAGCACGGCCCGGTCGGCCAGGCCCGCGGCGCTCAGGGCCTCGCGCAGCGGCGCCCCGACGGTGAGCGGGTGGACGGGGAGGGCGAGGTGGGTTCCGTCGAGCGCGGGCAGGCCGAGCGCGGCCGGGGTGGGCCAGGCGTCGGGCAGCGCGTCGGGGCCGCCCGCGACGGTGAGGTCCCGCTCGGGCACGACGATCCAGCGCAGCGCGAAGTGCGGATGGAATTCGGGCGCGTGGGCTCGCAGTTGGGCTTCGTCTAGGCCGGAGCGGCCGCGTGCGGTGGGGTACACCGGGTGGTCGAGGCGCGCGGCGAGGGTGTCGTGGGCGATCCCGGCGGCGGGCCCGGTCCAGTCGGCGGGGTCTTCCCCGTACGCGGCGGTGAGGGCGGCGGCGACCTCGTCGCGGGTGCGGTCGTGCAGGCGCATGGTCGCGAGGGTCTGGCGGCATTCCTCGGCGAAGGCGTCGAAGCCGGCACGGTCGGCGGGGTCGGCGAGCGCGCGGAGGGCGCCCAGGACCTCGTCGTGGGTGGTCAGTTCGCGGCCGTCCGACTCCCGGGCGAGCAGCGGCAACCGGGCGCCGCACTCGCCCTGGTAGCCGTCCGGGGCGACCGGCAGGAGCAGGGCGTCTCCGTCGCCTGCGGGTAGCCGCAGCCAGCGGCCGTCGGCGCGGTCGACGGTGGTGGTGCGGGTGCGCAGGCCGACGACGTCCTCGCGCAGGAGCGCGCCGAGGACGCGGAGCATCAGCTCGGCTTCGACCTCGACCTCGACCTCGACCTCGATGACGTCGGCGGGGGCCGACAGGGCGGCCGGGGCGGTCGTGGTCACGGGGTGATCTCCCAGCGCTGGGACGCGAGGTGGTCGTCGGCGACGCGGTCGACGGTCCGCTGGTCCGCGCCGCGGCCGACCGCGCGCAGTGCGCCGACGTAGTCGCGGTTTGTGCCGTACACCTCGTGCCGCTCCCCCACCGCGCGCAGCGGCCGGTAGGTCAGTTCGACGCCGTCGACGGTGAGGTCGGCGGCCTCGGGCGCGGCCGTGAGGGTGCCGGCGGTGCGGGCGCAGGGGTAGTCGACCAGGGCGCTGCCGTCCGCGCGGACGCCGAGGTCGGCGGGGAGCGGCTCGCCCAGGTGCGTACGGAGGACGTGTTCGAAGAGCGGGACGTCCAGCAGGCGGGCGAGCATCAGGTCGATCTGGTCGCCGATGGCCCGGTAGTTGACCTCGATGATGCGGGCGCGGCCCTCGTGCACGACGAACTCGGTGTGGCAGATGCCGAATCCGACGCCGAGGGCGTCGAGTTGGGCGAGGACCTGCCGGGTGACGGGTTCGGGATGGGCACCGACGAAGGTGCAGCGCTCCTCGATGAAGTACGGGGGCGGGGACAGCCGGGTGTGGAAGCCGCCGAGCACGTGACGGACCGTGCCGTCGCCGAGCGTCTCGATGCTGTACAGCTCGCCGGCCAGGTACTCCTCGACGACGAGGGCCGCCGACGGCCGGCGTTCCTGGATCTCCTTGCAGCGCAGGACGAGCTCCTCGGGTCCCTCGACCAGCACCACGTCCTCGCTGGCCACGCCTTCCCGGGGCTTGACCACGCACGGGTAGGGCACGTCCAGGGCGGTGAGGGCGGCCGGGTCCAGGCCGGCGGCGAGCTCCGCGGACCACACCGTGTCGAGTCCGCTCGCGGCGAGGTGGCGCCGCATCTGGGCCTTGTCCTTGACGCGCAGCGCGGCCCGCCAGTCCTTGGCGGGGAGGCCGAAGTAGTCGGCGGCCAGGGCGGCCTGGGTCTGGAGGTGGTCGCTGTTGGTGAAGACCGCGTCGGGTGCGTGGTGGGTTGCGATGCGGGTGACGACCGCGCGGAAGTCGCGTACGTCGCACTCCAGGACCTCGACGTCCGGCCATGGCGACACCGCGCGGCGGTGCGCGTCGGGCTGGTCGGTGAGGAGGGTGACCCGGAGCCCGAGTCGGGCCGCGGCGGGGAGGAATCCCTCGGTCACCGAGTCGGTGGGGTTGAGTGCGAGCAGGTACAACCGCATGGGTTGGGCCCCTTCCGAGTCCTGGGCTGTGGGGGTGAGCGGGTGACTGCTTTCCGGCACGCCTCGGCGCCGACGGATGTGCGCAACGAAGTTCCGCACCCGCCGACTCAAGCAGCTTAGGTTAGCCAACCCTTAGTCTCAACTGCCGTTCGAGACACGCGGGGTGGCGCGGCGACCATGATCATAGATCATTGGGTTAAGGTAAGCCTTACCTACTCCCTCGCATGGAGTCCTCGTGTCGCACATGATCGAGAACCGATGACGGCGGTCCCGCGCATCGCGTCTCCCCCACGTCCCGTCCCGGACTGCACCGCCGCACTGGCGCGGACCTACGGCCGCCTCGCGGCGGTCTGCGAGGCGCTGGACGTCCGGGTGGCGGCCGCCGGAACACCACCCTTCGTACGGCCCTTCGCACAACCGTCCGCACACCCCCGTCGGTGGGTCGGCGGCGCGGAGCTGGCGGACCGTACGGATCCGGCCGGCGGCCAGGAGGCCCTGGACGCCTTCGTCGCCGCCGAGGCCGACCGCATCCGGCGGGGCCACGGCCACGATCCGCGCCCCGACGTCGCCGCCTCGCGCGCGCTCCACGACTACCTCTGGAGCGTCGGCCTGCTGATGAGCGGCGTCTGGTACCTGGAGCGGCGCGTGCCCCGGGTCCGCCCGCGCGAGGTGCGCGTCGACCTGTCCACGGGCACGTTCGAGATCGCACCGGGGGCCGGGTTCGCGTGCCTGCCCGGCGATCCGGCGGCGCACCTGCCGGGGGCCCGGGTGGTCGCGGACGAGGAGGCCCTGCGCGCCGAGTTGCGCGCGGCCGTCGCCGATCACTTCCGGCCGTTGCTGGCCGCCGTCGGGCCGCGGGTCCGCCGCCGGGACCGGGCCCTGTGGGGCATGGCCACCGACGACCTCGTCTCCGGGATCTGGTACCTGGGCCGCTCGCTGGGTCAGGAGGAGCGGGCGGTGCGCGAGGCGACCGAGCTGCTCCCCACCGCCATAGCCCCCTTCCCCGGAGGCGCCGACTTCCGGCGCCTCACGGACCGCGCCGGGCACGCGCACCCGACCCGCACCCGGCTCGGGTGCTGCATGTACTACACCCTGGACCCGTCCCGGGCCTGCGCCACCTGCCCGCGGACCTGCGACGCGGAGCGGCTTCGCCGGATCGAGGAGCAGGCCTGAGCGCGTACGCCGAGGGGCCGGTCCCCGTCCCGTACTCCTGGAGTACGGGACGGGGACCGGCCCCTCGCCCCGGTGGGCCGCGCCGCCTACTTGGCGGGGTCCACCTGGAAGGCCTTGGCGAGGTCGTCGAGGACCACGTCGGCGCCCTGGAGGGAGACCGAGGTCATCCAGGTGGCGTCGTCGACCTCGTGGACCTGGTTCTTCTGCACCGCGTTGAGGCGCTGCCACAGCGGGTTGGCGAGGAACTTCTTCTTGCGCTCCTCACCGCCCGAGAAGCTGGTGGTGAAGATGTGGTCGGCGTCGGCCTGCTGGATCTGCTCCTCGCTGATCTCGATGTTGAACTTCGCCTCGTCGCGCTGGTTCTCGGGGCGCGTCAGACCCATGTCGGCGAGGATGATGCCGCTGAAGGTCTTCGGCAGGTAGATGCGCGTCGGACCGTCGACGAAGCGGACGACCGAGAAGGTGGGCTTGCCGTCGGCCCCGGAGCCGCCGCCCTTGGCGTTGATGGCGTCGCCGATCTTCTTGGCCCGGGTCTGGTACGCCGTCAGCTTGGCCGCGGCCTTCTCCTCCTGACCCAGCGCCTGGCCGAGGAAGGTGATGTTCTCCTTCCAGATCGGACCGGTGGTCTTCACGAAGACGGTCGGCGCGATCTGGCTCAGACGGTCGTAGAAGTCGGCGTGACGGACCGTCGCCGAGACGATGAGGTCGGGCTTGAGGGCCGCGATCGCCTCCAGGTTGGGGCTGTCGAGCGGACCGACGTCCTTGGTGTCCTTCACCGCGGCGCCGAGGTAGGGCGGGAAGCCCTTCTGGTCACGGTACGAGCCGATGCCGCCGACCAGCGGCGCGTCCAGCGCGACGACCGCCTCGACCAGGCTGTTGTCCAGCGCCACCACGCGCTTGGGCTTGGCCTTGATCTCCGTCTTGCCCTTGTCGTGGGTGATCGTGCGCGGGAAGCCGGCCGACTCGGCGGTGGTGGACTTCGACGACTCGGCGCCCGGCTTCTTGTCGTCGCCGCTGCCGCCGCAGGCGGCCAGCGAGAGGGCGAGGGCCGCCGTCAGTACGGCAGCGGCGATCCGGCCCGGCCGGCGGCGCTGAGTGAAGGTGTTCATCGGTTCTCGGTTCTCCAGAGGGAACATTCGTTCTTAGGTAAGGCTTGCCTGAGTGAACGCGTTGTGAAGACTAGCTGCTCTTCGTGGTCAAAATCCAGACGGAACCATGGAACAAATTCGGTTAGGCATCCCTTACCTTGTGTGAGTGTCTCTGAAGCCCGTCACCGCGCCCCCCGGCGCGGCCATCGCCCCAACCGTCCCGCCACCCCGCAGAGTTGTGTCCCGCTCCCTGGTGCTCGCGGCGCTGGCCGTCATCGTGGCGGCCATGGTCTGCGCCTCCCTCGCGATCGGCACCAAGGCCGTGCCGCTCTCCGACGTACTGGCCGCGATATCGGGCAGCGACGCCGGTGACGCGGTCGTGGTCCGCGAACTCCGCATGCCCCGCACCTTCCTGGGCCTGCTGGTCGGTCTCTCGCTGGGCGCCGCCGGCGCGGTCGCCCAGGACATCACCCGCAATCCGCTCGGCGACCCCGGCCTGATCGGCATCAGCGCGGGCGGCTCGTTCGCGGTCGCCGCGAGCATCGGCATGCTGGGACTGACGAGTTCGTACCAGTACATCTGGTTCGCGTTCCTCGGCGGGGCACTCGCCGGGCTCATCGCCTACGCCGTCGGCGGCACCGGCTACGGCGGCGCCACCCCGGCCAAACTGGCCCTGGCCGGCGCGGCCGTGACCGTCCTGCTCGACGCGGGCACCAACACCCTGGTGCTGCTCGACGTCCGCACCCTGGACCAGTACCGCTTCTGGGCCGTGGGCTCCCTGGCCGGCCGCGATTCCGAACTGGGCGTGCAGCTACTGCCGTTCGTCGTCGTCGGACTCGTCCTCGCCATCGGACTCAGCGGCCGCCTCAACGCGCTCGCCCTCGGCGACGACCTCGCCAGCTCGCTCGGCACCCCGGTCAAGTCCACCCGCGCCCTGGGCGCCCTCGCCGTGGTCCTGCTGACCGGCGCGGCCGTCGCCGCCGCGGGTCCGGTGACCTTCATCGGCCTGGTCGTCCCGCACGTCGTACGGGCCTTCACCGGGCCGGACGCCCGCTGGCTGGTGCCGTGTTCGGCCCTGGGCGGGGCCTCCCTGATGCTCGCGGCCGACGTGGTGGGCCGGATGGTGGCCCGGCCGGGCGAACTGGAGGCGGGTGTGGTGACCGCCCTGCTGGGCGCGCCGTTCCTCGCACTGCTGGTCAAGCGCGGCAAGCTCAAGGAGCACACCCGATGAGCACGACGAACGCGCCGGCCCCCGCCCCGGTGACCACGACGACCCGTCAGAAGAGGTCACGTCGCCTTCGGTTCGAGTTCGGCCCGCTCGGCTTCGCCGTACGCCCCCGGGTCGCGTTCGCCGTGCTCGGTCTCGTCCTGATCGGGTTCGCGGCCCTGATCGCCTCCGTGTCGCTCGGCACCTTCGCGATCCCCGTCGGCGACGTACTGGGCGCTGTCCTCGGCACCGGTTCCGGCGCGGCCGATCTGATCGTCCACCAGCTGCGGCTGCCCCGCGCCCTGACCGCGCTGCTGGTGGGCGCCGCGTTCGGGCTGGCCGGCGCCGTGTTCCAGGCCGTCACCCGCAACCCGCTCGCCAGCCCGGACCTGATCGGCATCGCGGCCGGCGCCGGGGCCGGCGCGGTGTGCTCGATCCTCATCGGCGGAGTCACCGCGGCCGGCGCCGGCACCTTCGGGGCCGTGCCGTTCGGGGCCCTCGCCGGCGCCCTGCTGACCTCGCTCGCCATCTACCTGCTGGCCTACCGGGACGGCACCATCACCGGGTACCGCTTCGTCCTCGTCGGCCTCGCCGCGAACGGCGCCCTGATCGCGCTGACCCGCTGGCTGCTGGCCCGCGCCGACATCGACCAGGCCTCCCGCGCGATGGTGTGGCTGACCGGCAGCCTCAACGGGCGCGGCTACGAGCACGTCCAGTGGGCCGGGACGGCGCTGGCGGTGCTCGTACCGCTGACGCTGGCGCTCGCCCGCCCGTACCAGCTGCTCCAGTACGACGACGACACCGCGCGCAGCCTCGGCATCCCGCTGCGGCACGCCCGGATCGCCCTCCTGGTCCTCGCCACCTGCCTCACCGCGCTGGCCACGTCCGCGGCCGGACCGATCGCCTTCATCGCGCTGGGCGCCCCGCAGATCGCGCGGCGGATCACCGGCAGCGCCGGCATCCCCCTGGTCACCAGCGCGCTGACCGGGTCGGTGCTGCTGATCCTCGCCGACCTGGCCGCACGCCTCGTCCTCGCCCCGACCGAACTGCCCGTCGGCGTCCTCACCGGCGCCGTGGGCGCCCCGTACCTGCTGCTGCTCCTCGCCCGTACCAACCGGGCCGGAAAGGGAGGCTGACATGACCGCCCCGCTGACCGAGACCCCGTCCACGGGCACCGCGCCCACCGACAGCGCGCCCACCGCCCCGCACGCCTCCGCGCTGCACACCTCCGCGCTGCGCCTGGGCTACGGCGACCGCATCGTCTCCGAGCAGCTCGACCTCGACATCCCGGCCGGGCGGGTGACGGCGCTGGTCGGCCCGAACGCGTGCGGGAAGTCCACCGCGCTGCGGGCACTGGCCCGGCTCCTGAAGCCCGCCGGCGGCGCCGTCCACCTGGACGGCGAGGACATCGCGGGCCTGTCCGCACGGGAGTTCGCGCTGCGCCTGGCCCTGCTGCCGCAGACCCCCAGCGCCCCGGACGGCATCTCCGTGCGCGACCTCGTGGCCCGCGGCCGCACCCCGCACCAGCGGTGGTGGCGCCAGTGGTCCTCCTCCGACGAGGCCGCGGTGGACGCGGCCCTGGCCGCGACGGGGTCCGCTGAGCTGGCGACCCGCTCCATCGACGAACTGTCGGGCGGCCAGCGCCAGCGCGTGTGGATCGCGATGGCCCTGGCCCAGCACACGCCGGTACTGCTGCTGGACGAGCCGACGACCTACCTCGACCTGGCCCACCAGGTCGACGTCCTCGAACTGGTCGCCGACCTCAACCGCACGGAGGGCCGCACGGTGGTGATGGTCCTGCACGAGCTCAACCTCGCCTGCCGCTACGCCGGACACCTCGTCGCGATGCGCGACGGCCGGATCGTCGCCGCCGGCCCGCCGTCCGAGATCGTCACCCCCGACCTGGTCCACGAGGTCTTCGGCCTGCGGGCCGAGGTCATCGAATGCCCGGTCGCCGGCACCCCCCTCGTCATCCCGATGGGCGGCCGCCGCACGGAAATCGTCTGACATCGCCCGACGGGGCCGCGAGGGGCTCCTGCTACGTATGCGACGGGTGTGAAACCCGATCGGCTGTAACGCGTTAGAGGCATGGGGCACGGGCCCGACCGATCACCCGCCCGACCGCCCCATCGCCCGCCTGCGACGCAGTCGAACGTACGAGGAGCACGATGACCAGCGCGACGACGACGAACCCGAAGCCGAAGCCGGCCGGACGCGGCCGGATGAAGCTCGCGGCCCGCTGCCGGCTCGTCACCGAAGCCCCCGCCTTCGGGATCGTCGTCTTCTGCGCGATCCTCTTCAACGCCGCGCTGATGGGCCTGGAGACGTACAGCGGACTCGCCGGGGAGTACCGGCTGGTGCTGGGCGCGGCGGAGAACTGCTGCCTGGCCCTGTTCACCGTCGAGATCCTGCTGCGGATCGGCGCGCAGGCCGACCAGCCGAAAGCATTCTTCCGCGACCCGTGGAACCTCTTCGACCTCGCGGTCGTGGCCTCCGCCTTCCTGCCGTTCGTCCGCGAGAACACCACCATCCTGCGACTGCTGCGGCTGGCCCGCGTCCTGCGCACGGCACGCTTCCTGCCGCACCTGCGGATCCTGCTGATCGCCGTGGGCCGCAGCCTGCCGGGCACGGCCAGCTTCCTGTTCGTGGGGGCGCTGGTGGTGTACGTGTACGCCATGATCGGCTGGGTCTGCTTCGCGGAGGCCGACCCCGAGCACTACGGCTCGGTGGGCCGGGCCGGGCTCACCCTGTTCCTGCTGACCACGCTCGACGGGCTGACGGACGCGGTGCGGGCGGGGCTGCAGATCTCCCGGCTCAGCATCGTCTTCTACGCGTCGTACGCGCTGCTCGCCTCCTTCGTGCTGGTCAACGTGCTGATCGGTGTCGTCCTCAACTCCCTCGACGAGGCGCGGGAGATCGAGGAGGAGAACAACCGCGTCCCGGCGCAGGCGGGCCCGGAGGGGACGGACCTCAAGGAACGGATCGCCACGGCGCGGCGGGCGCTGGACGAACTGGAGGCGAGCCTGCCGGTGGCTGCCGCCGGACCGGTGGAGACCCGGCCGGAGCGCGAGCTGGAGGGCTCACGCTCCGGAGCCTGAACCGCCGCCTTCCTCCGCGGGGTCGCGCAGCCGGATGTCGCGAGTGCCGTCCGGGCGCCACTCGACCACCCAGCGGTCCGGCTCGTCGGAAGCGGGCAGCTCCACGTCCGTGTTCGCTTCGAAGGTCACGCCGTCGAAGCGGACACGGCCCCCGAAGTCGGCGGAGTCGAAGGTCACCACCTCCTTGAACACCGTCCCCCGCGACACCATGCCGCGCTCCCAAGCCGTACGGTCGAAGTGCACCGGTCCGGAGAAGACGGCCGCGTGCAGGCCGGTCATCCCACGGAAGACCGTGCGAGTGAAGTCGGCGATTCCCGTGACCCGGATCCCGTTCAGATCGGTCGGCCCTTCCCACACGGCCCGCTCGAACGAGACGCGTCCGTCGAATCGGCAGCCCGTGAACCCGGCGGCGTCCCTGAAGACGGTCCGGCGGAACGTGGCCCCCTGCCGGAACCGGGTGCCCTCGAAGGAAGCGACGTGCTGGAACTCGGCGCCGTCGAAGGAGGCCCTCCCGTGGAAGGCGGAACCGTCGAACCACGCCCGTCCCTCGAACACGGCGTGGTCGAAGGAGGCCCGGTCCGAGAACATCGCCGGCGCGGTGGTCCAGCCTTCCGTGAAATGCGCTCGGCCGAAGTCCGCCGGGCCCAGCATCACGCGGTCGGTCCCCTCCTCCGCCAGCGGCATCAGCACCTTCCCGAGCAGCCCCGGTCCGAAGGTGGTCCCCCTGAAGTCCAAGGACGATCCCGGCCTGAGAGTGCCGAGATAGGCGTCGCGGGCCGAACGGTCCAGGTGTTCCAGACAGCGCTCGTACCCCGGCAGCCGGATGCCGATGCAGCCCTCGGGCTGCGCGGTGCGGTAGCCGCACAGCGGCCAGTCGATGTCCTCGCCCCGGAACTCGTCCGCATCCACCAGGGCCTGCCCCAGCTCGGCCGGGTCGCCGATGGACACCCAGCCCGGCGGCCCGTCCCCGCCCACCGCCAGCGTGCGGAGGCCCGCGATCCCGAGGAGCACGCCGAGCTCCTCGTACAGCGAGTGGGACAGCAGCGTCAGAAGGGGTTCGGACGACACCCGGCGTACCAGATCCTCGGCTTGCCTCACCGCCGGCGCGAAGTCGGCCGCCCCCTCGGTCACCACCACGGTGAACCCCTCGAGCCACGGGCGCTGAGCACTGATCACCTCGGCCGATCGTGCGGGCAGTTCACGCAGCATCCGGCCGACCGCGTCGAAGGATCCCGGCTCGTCCACCACGACGACCCCCACCTCGTCGGAACCCTCGATCACCGGAGCCGCCGCCCCGGCGTCCCGCACCAGGCCCCTCAGGAACTCGGCGAGCGGCGGCGCCGCCGCGTACCGCGCCGGGATCGCGTCGATTCCGTCCGGCACGGGCCGGGACCGCTGCGCCACGCGGGCGCCGACGACCAGGCCCACTCGACCTGGCCGGTTCGCCGTCCTGCGCACGGCCCTGTGCGCCTTGAGCACCTCCCTGAAGCCCGGCTGGTCCAGCAGGGACCGGCCCGACAGGAAGACCATGCGGTCCGGCCAGACCCCGTGGACGACACCGATCAGCTCCCCGTCACGGGAGACCGGGCCGCCACGGTAGTGCGTCCAGTTCTCCGGCTCGGCGGAGAGCCGTACGAGCTCGGCGTTTGCGGCGCCGCTGGACGGGAGCACCTCCCCCGTCAGCGCGGCCCTCTCCCCCTGGTCGGTGAAGCCGTCCACCCGAACCCGCCTCCCGGCCGCCTCCCCCGGCGCCCAGCGCAGGCGGATGGCGAAGACCGCCGGCTCCGCGATGTCCTCGTCCGCCGCCAGTAGATGGACCCGGGGCAGCGCCTCCTCCGACCACACCGGGCGGCAGGGAACCTCCCTTCCACCGGCTCGAACCCAGACGACCGTGCTTCCCGGGAGCGGCGCGTCCCCGACCGTGAGCACCAGCCGCGGCGTCAGCAGGATGCCGACCTCTTGCGGCTCCGACAGTGCGTCGTACCGGACCCGGACCACCCGCTCGGCCAGCCCCGGCTGCGGTGGCCCGGCCTCCGGAAGGCCCGGACGCGGCCTCGCCGCGAACGGGACGGCGTCCGGAGGGACCGGC
Organism: Streptomyces sp. NPDC002467; assembly: GCF_042889825.1. Taxonomy (NCBI): domain Bacteria; kingdom Bacillati; phylum Actinomycetota; class Actinomycetes; order Kitasatosporales; family Streptomycetaceae; genus Streptomyces; species Streptomyces sp. NPDC002467. Next base: position 523,029 of record NZ_JBIARJ010000004.1, read on the forward strand.
CGGCGGCCCTCGCGGCCGTTCGTGACGCGGGTCGCGGAGAAGTCCGGTCCCGGGCCCCGGTTGCGGGTCATGTACTCCCAAACGCGGCGGCGCACGAGTTCCCGTACGGCCGCCACCTCTCCGCGCAGCTGTGAGCCGAGCAGTGCCTCCCGTACACCCGGCAGGAATTCGAACTCGACTTCTTCCGGGCCCTGTTCGGGGCCCCACGGCGCGAAGAGCCCGCCGAGGGCGACCTCCGCCAGGTGCCCGTGCTCCGAGTCCCGCAGCAGCGAGCGCCGTACGAGGGTCATCACCGGCAGGGTCAGCGGTACGGCGGCCAGGTGGGCGGCGAGCCGCTGGGCGGTCGGGGAGGCGTTCGCGCGGAAGCGTTCCACGACCTCCAGAGCGGTGGCGGCCACCGGCGGGGCAGGGGTGTCCGGAGGCGCCGTGAAGCCCGGTCGCGCGTCCAGGCGCAGGCAGGCCAGGCGGTGTCGGCGGCCGTCGCCGGAGACCACGCGCAGCAGTCGGGCCAGGCTCTCCGAGGCCAGTCCGACCACGGGGACGACGGCGGGGGCCGGGGCGGTGGCGGGGACGGGGCGCCGCCGGCGGGTGGCGCCGCGGCCGCCGGGGAAGCGTTGCCAGGTGCGGGTGGCGACGGCCGGGCGGTCCGCGCGGAGCGAGAAGGGGACGGGCCGGACCGCGCCGCGCGTCCACAGCCGTTCGGGCAGCACGTTCAGCACGGCCACGGCGTTGTGCGCGCTCCAGTGCCGCAGCACGCCCTGGAGCGGGGCTTCGCGCCAGCCGCCCGCCACGGTGTCGGAGAGCACGAGGAGCAGCCGGCGGCCCGCCGGGGCGGCCAGTTCGCGGGGGTTGCGGGGCGGCCCGCCCCGGCGGTGGGCGACCGTCGGGGTGGCTCCGGACGCGGTGCCGGACAGCTGCCAGGTGCGCACGTCGCGGAAGACCCCGCTGCGGGTGAGCACCTTGCCGAGCTCGTCCACGAGGTCGGCCCAGAGCAGCATCGAGTGGTGGGTGTCGACGACCAGGGCCAGGTCCAGCAGGCGGCTCTCGGCGGGCCGCAGGACCGGGGTGGGCACCATCCTCTCGATGCTGCGTTCCACGGTGAGCTGCTCGTCCAGCTCCTCCCCCGGCCCGCCGATGGAGCGCCGGCCGACGGGGCGCAGGGCGCGCATCAGGCCGAGCGGATCGTCGAGGGAGCCGGCGCGCGGCAGTCGCAGGGGCGTGCCGCGGCGGCCGGCGGCGGCGTCGCCTGCTCTCCCCGCGGGGGCCGTCGCCGGATCCCCCTCCGGGTCGCGGACGGGCACGGTGGCCTGGTACAGCCGTACGGCCGGTTCGGCGCCGTCCCGGCCCCCGCCGTGGGCCGGGGCGGGCGGGGGCGCCTCGGATCCGGCGGCCGGCGGCTGCTCGCCCCCGGAGCCGGCCCGCGGCGTCACCGGTGGGCGGGCGGCCGCCGGGTCCACCCGGGCCGCCAGCCACAGGATGTCGGCGATCTCCTCGACGCCGACGCCGGGGCGCGGCCCGCCGTTCCCGGCACCGTCGGGGAACTCGGCGAAGGCGGCGAGCAGTTCCTCGATCACGCCGTCGGCCCGGTCAGGTGCTGCATCACGGTGTCGAGGAAGCGGTCGCGGTCGCCGGGGGCCGACCAGGCGCCGGAGAGCCGGAGTTGGATGGCGTTGAGGAGTTGGTCGGTGGCCAGGTCGCCGTCCTCGGCGCGGTCGAGGAAGGCCCGTACGAGTTCCCGGTACTCCTCGTCGCTCTCGATGTCGACGCCGAGGCGGCGGCGCACGATGCGGGCGAGCTTGCCGAGTCCGGGGGCATCCAGGTGGAGGCGGACGCAGCGGCGCAGGAAGGCGGGCGGGAAGTCGCGTTCGCCGTTGCTGGTGAGGACGACCACGGGGAAGTAGCGGCACTGGACGCGGCCTTCCTCGACGCGCACGGCGGCGTCGAGGCCGTCGGCCGTGCCGATGGGCACGGTGCGGCTCTGTTTGGCGAGGCGGGCGAGTTCGGGGATGACGAAGCCGCCGTCCTCGAAGACGGTGAGGAGGTCGCCGGGCAGGTCGATGTCGCTCTTGTCGATCTCGTCGACGAGGAGCACGCGGGGGCGGTCCTGCGGCAGGAGTGCGGTACCGAGCGGGCCCAGGCTCAGGTAGCGGGAGATGGAGGGGGCGCCGGCGGGAGCGGGCACGGCGGCGGGCACGGCGCCGGGCGCGGCCGGTGCGGAGCCGGGCGGGCGCAGTTGTTCCAGGCCCGCCTCCTGGAGGCGTCCGACGGCGTCGTAGAGGTACAGCCCGTCGCGCAGGACGGTCCGGCTGGTGATCGGCCAGTGCAGTACGGGCCCGAGGCCCAGGTCCGTCGCGATGCTGTAGGCGAGCGAGGACTTGCCGACGCCCGGCTTCCCGGTGATGAGGAGCGGCCTGCGCAGGAGCAGCGCCGTGTTGACGACGTCCTTCTCCGGCTCGTCGGGTACGTAGCCCTCCCCCCGCTCCACCGTCTGCCGCCAGGCCTTGCCCTCACAGCCCGGTGGCGCGTACTCCGGGTCCGGGACGCCGTTGAACCTGCGCCAGGGCGGCGGCGGACCGGCCTCCAGGCGGGCGCGCCGGTCCGCGCCCTCACCGGTCCCTTGGTACAGCCACCAGTCCTTCGCCACTGCCTGTGCCTCCATCGTCGGTGTCGCCGTCCGTCCGTGATCGGGGAGAAGGGATCAGGGGTCAGGGATCAGGGGTGGGTCGGGGGTCCGGCGGACAGGCCAGGGGCCGGAGGCCCGGCACGTCGTCGGGATCGTCCCACAACAGAACCAACTGGTCTGCCCCCGGCGGCGGTTGGAAGGGGCGCGCATGTGCGCCCGGGGGCACTCCGGCGGCCGCCCGGCGCACCTCCCGTACGCGCGCGGGCAGGTCGAGCACGTCGAGCGCCCCGGGGTCGGGGCGGCCGTCGGGCCCGGCGGGGGCGAGCAGGTCCAGGAGTGCGGGCTCCGGAGTGCCGCCGCCGCGCCGCCACACCGCCACCGGAACTCCCCCTTCGAGCACGGCCTCCAGCAGCCCTTCGTGCGGGGCGGCGGTGGTGTGCGCCACGACGCAGGCGGGGGCGGGACCCGCCGCCAGTTCCATCCCGAGGGTGTCCGTGGTCTCGGCGTCCCACACGACCCGGACGGCCTCGGGGTGTCGGCCGCCCCGGATGCACAGCCACCGCCATTTGGTGTGCCACTCGGCCCGGGTGTCGGCCCGTTCCTCCGGGCAGCGCACCACGACCTGGTACAGCAGGCCGAGGGCGCGGCGGCGCCCCGCCGGGCCGCGCGGCACCGGCCACTGGTCGAAGTCGGTGTCCAGCAGCTCGTACGGGACGTGGAACTCGATCCGGTCCACGGCCGCGTACGGCACCCCGGGCGCGGGGCCGCCCGCCCGTGCCCCGCCGATCAGCGCGAGCTGCCGCAGCAGCTCCTCCCGTACGGCCTCCAGCGTGAGCGGGGCGCCCTGCGACTCCCACACCTGCCGGGTCCCGTCGCCACGCAGCCACATCCGCACCAGGAACCCGTCCTCGCCGCCCGGCGGCAGGTCCAGCCGGACGTCCAGGGCGGTCCGGGGCGCCGGGCTCGGGGGCGGGGGCAGCACGGGCAGGGCCAGTCGGGCGCGGGTTTCGCGTACCCATTCCAGCAGCCGGGCCGCCCAGGCCGCGTCGGTCGGGGCGGCCCGGTCGGCCAGGAACCGTACGAAGGGCACGGCGAGCGGCATGCCGGTGCCCGCGGTGCCGCCGCCCTGGCGCTCGTCCAGGTCCTGGACCACGTCGAGCAGGCTGTCGCCGGGCAGGCCGGCGGCCATCGGGGTGGTGCAGCCGGCCGCCTTGAAGGCCCACGTGTAGGCCTCGTGGGCGTGGCGCGGCAGGCTCCGGCCCGCGAAGAGGACGCCGAGTCCGTCCCAGGCGGCCTGGTCGAGCCGGGTGGCCCGGGGCGGGGCGTGCCGGGGCCGGTCGGCGCCGGACAGGTCCTCGTCGAGGAAGGAGCAGGCGTCCCAGTCCCGGTCGACGAGGAACTGCGGCAGCTGCCAGCCCTCGCCGCGGTCGCGCTGCTCCCGGAAGGCACGGTGGATGGTGCGGGCGGAGGCGGCGAGCCCGGTGACCCCTTCCCGCACCGACCGCTGTCCGAGTTCCGTGAGCAGGGCCTCGGTGAAGCGGCCCGCGCCGCGTTCGGCGTCGTTCTGCGCGGCTTCGCCCTCGCGGGAGGCGTAGAGCCGGAACTGGCGTCGGCCGGGCACCGAACTGCCGCCGCCGTAGTCGTTGCTGCCGAAGTTCCAGCGGGTGTCGCGGGGTGCGTCGACGCGGCAGGCGTCGACGAGGGCGGCCTGGAGCGGGAACCTGCGGGACCTGACGAGGTCGGTGCGCCACCAGCGCAGCGCCGAGTCGAGGTTGAGGTGGCGGATCTGGCCGGGTTGGGCGTCCGCGCAGGGCAGCATCAGTTCGTCACGGGGGCCGAGGTAGCCGTGACCGGCCCAGAAGATCCAGAGCAGGTCGCCGTCGCACTGCGGGAGTTCGTCGAGCAGCGCCGATTTCACGTTGCCCTCGGTGGCCGGCCGGTGCGTCGTGCGCAGGGCGGCCATGGCCGGGGAGTCCGACCAGTCGAGGGTGTCCGGCTCGTCGATCGGGGACAGCAGCAGCCGTACGTTGCCGGGCGGCACCTGCGCGGGCCCGGTCAGCCAGCGTGCGAAGCGCAGGGCGTCGCGGGCGGCGCCGCGCAGGTTCCAACGGGGGCTCACGGCGTACCGCTCGACCCCGGCGACCAGCGCGAAGGTCCGGCCGGGGCCGAGGCCCTCCGGCAGGAAGCCCGGGTCCGGGTCCGTGCCGGGGCCCGGTCCCGCCACGTCGGCGGTCACCCGATCCCCGCCTCGGTCACCGCCTGCCCGATCCGCTCGTAGAGGGTGTTCTGCTTCCAGTACGCGCTGTGGCAGGCGGGGAAGGGCTGGCGGCTGCCCACCTCGTGGTCGCTGATGCGCGGGTCTCCGGGGAAGACGGGGGCCGCGAGGTAGGCGAGCACGTCCTGGCGGTCGTACACGTTGAGCCAGCGGGGGAAGCGGTACGGGAGCTTCTCGCCGGGCTCCAACGCGGTGAGCGCGCCGAGTTCGTACAGGAACGGGGCCTGGGAGCCGACGGTGACGAGGAGTTCGACACCGGGTACGGGCTCCCCGCGGGCGGCGGCGAGGGCGAGGAGGTCGACGAGGGCGATGCCGCCGAGGCTGTGGCCGATGAGTACGGTCGGCCCCGGCCGGGAGGTGATCTCGGCGCGCAGGAACTCGCGCAGGGCGTGGCCGCGGGCCTGGTAGCGCAGGATGTCGCCGAGCGCGGGGGTGGCGCCGACGGTGAGGGAGCCGCGCCAGGCGTTGAGCAGGGGCTGCGTGGTGACGCGCAGCGCGAGCCGGCCCAGGACGGCGGCCGCGCGGCCGCCGGGCACCCGGGCGTCGCCGCCGAGGCGGGTGGTGAGCAGCTCGACGAGGCGGTCGCGTTCGGCGCCGGTGCAGTCGGCTTCGACCCCGGCGGAGGCGAGCGCGGCGGCGGTCACGGCCCGCGCGAGTACGGTGGCGAGCTCCGCCGCCTGCCCGGCGTCGACGGCCCGCCCTCCGGCCCGCGCGACTTCGGCGGAGCCGGCGACGAGGTCCACCGCCCCGGGCAGCCGCACCCCGAGCCCGGTCCCGCGCGACAACGCACCGAGCTCACCACCACCGCCCGCCGCGCGGGCCGCGCGGGATCCGTCGACTCCCGGGGCCGCGCCGGTCGTGTACGCCGCGTGTGCCGCCGCGGCCACGCCGGTTCCGTGGCTCGCGCCGGCCCCATCGCCCGCAGGACCCGCATCCGCCCGCTCCGACGCACGGCCCGCGAGGGCCCCCGCGGCGGTCGGGGGGAACTCGTCCCGTAGGGCCGCCAGCAGGCCCAGCACCCTGGCGCCCTCCGGCCGGACGCCCGGCATGGCGAAGCCGTCGTCGTCCTGGTCGCCCTCCCAGCCGGCCTCCGCCAGCACCCGCACCTCGCACAGCGGGTCGGCGATCAGCAGGGCCCAGGCGGCCGTCTCCGCGTCGGCGCCCTCCGCCTCCGGTCCCGGCCGCAGGCCCGGTACGGACCGGCCGCCCGCGCCGAGGTCCGCCCCGAAGCGGTCACCCCAGTAGCAGGAGTCGACGTCCGCCCCGGGAAAGCGGCCGGCCAGCCGCTCCCGTACCAGTCCGAACAGCGAGTCGTGCCGCTCCCGCCGCACCCCCGTACCGTGGACAAAGAGAAACCGCATCCCACCCTCCCCCTCGCACAGTCGCTCGCCCCCGCCCGGCACGATAGCGCCGAGCCGCCAACCGGCGTCAGGGATGTGCGAGTTCGGAACGCACACGACGACGCCCCGACTGTGAGCACGAACACGTCCCGGACCCGGAACCCACTCGCCCTCCCGGCCCATCTGACGGTAGGTCGTCAATGTCTGTGAGGTGGGAGCACCGGATGGTCGGCAGGGTTGAGGCGCGGGTCGTACGGGGCTCCGTGCTCCTCGTCGTCCTGTGCGCGCTGGTCCTCGCGGGCGGCTGGTACGCATGGGAGCTGCGGGCCATCGCCGCCCACCTCGCGGACGGGGATCCGGAGCGGGGCGTGTACCAGCAGGACCCGGAGCGGGCGGACCGCACGGCCTCCGAAGTCCTCGACGGGATCGTCCGGGAGGCCGCGGAGCCGGCGACGGACGCCAAGGCCTTCGGGGGCGGCGGGAAGGTGAGCTGGCGGTCCGCCGGGTGGAAGCCCTCGGATCCCCTGGTGGCCCGTCCGGCCGCGGCCGAGCCAGCGATCGGCGCGCTGTTCTCCCCCGGCCGGGACGCCGACCCCGACCACCACTGCTCGGCCGCGGTGGTCCGATCCCCCGGCGGCGACCTGATCGTCACCGCCGCCCACTGCGTGTACACCCGCGGCTTCCGCACCAACCTGGCCTTCGCCCCCGGCTACCGCGACGGCGTGGCACAGTACGGCATCTGGGTTCCGACACGCATCGACGTGGACCCCCGTTGGATCGACGACCAGGACCCGGACCATGACGTCGCCTTCATCCGGCTGCGCCGCCCGGGCTATCCCGGGCAGCGACTGGAGGACGTCACCGGGGCGGAGACCATCGCCTTCGGTTCCGAACTCCCGCTCCCCGCAAGGGTCGTGGGCTATCCGAACGACACCGAGGAGCCGTTGGACTGCCGCAACACGGCGGTGGCGGCGGGCCCGACGCAGTTGCGGCTGGACTGCGCGGACGTCCCCAACGGCACGAGCGGCGGGCCGATCCTGACCGACGGCAACACCCTGATCGGGGTGATCGGCGGGCGGGACGGGGGCGGCGACGAGGAGACCTCGTACAGCAGTTACTTCGGCGACGGGGTCCGGTCCCTGTACGAGCGCGCCACGAAGCCCTAGGGCCTGTCTTTCGGCCTAACTTCCGGGTCCGGCCGCCGGCGGGGCGTGGTGCGGTGGGTAGGCGTCGGCCGTGGGGGAGGTCGGCAGGCGCCACTTGGACAGGACTCGGACCACCGTGCCCGGGCTGAGCAGGGTGGTCGGCGGGGCCGTGAGGGAGAGGACTCCGAAGAAGCGGCCGGCGATGGCCTGGTCGGCGTTGGCGCCGACCATCACACGCGCCATGTAGCCCTGGAGGACCTTCGTGGCCCGGTCGGGCGGCGGGCCCTCCGTTCCGGGGTAGCGCATGTCCTCGCTGGTGGCGATCTGCCAGGCCACTTCCGCCTCGGCGATCGCCCTGCGCTGGATGCGGCGGGCGGCGGCCGGGACGTCGCGGGGGGCCAGGTCGGCGATCTCCTTGCGCAGGGCGTCCGCGACGAGCGCCGCGACCGTCATCCCGTGCCCGTAGACCGGATTGAACCGGCAGGCCGCGTCGCCGAGTACGACGAATCCGGCCGGCCAGCGGTCCAACCTCTCGTAGTGGCGCCACTCGTTCGCGGTGGAGCGGAACGCGGTCGCCGGGGACAGCGGCTTCGCGTCGCGCAGCGCGTCGTGGAGCACCGGGCTGCGCAGGCTGCGGGCGAAGTCGAGGAACTCCTCGTCCCCGGTGGGCGGGGCGTGCTCGCCGTTGCCGATGAGGGTCGCCAGCCACCGGTCCTCGCCGTCCTGCGGGATGAGCACGGCCCCTCGCGGGAGGTCCGGGCGGCCCTGGATGTAGAGGCCCTGCCAGCGCCGTTCCGGGTCGGGCAGGATCTCGAAGTAGCGGCTGGAGTAGCCGAGGTGGGAGTCGTAGCGGGTGGTCTCCGGCGTCGGGAAGCCGAGCGCGGCCAGCCAGGCGGGGGCCCTGGAGGTGCGTCCGGTCGCGTCGACCACGAACCGCGCGGCCAGCGGGTCACCGTCGCGGAACTCCACGCCGGTCACCGAGCGCCCGTCCGGTCTGCCGACGAGCCCGGTGGCCAGGCTGCCGGCGCGCAGCCGGATCCGCTCGTGCCGCAGCACCTCGCGGCGTAAGGTCCAGTCGAGCAACTCGCGGCTCGCCAGGAGGATTTCCGAGCCGTCGACCCCGTCGAACCAGTCGGCGGGGCTGAGCCAGAGGAAGTCCCTGGGGCTGTTCAGCAGGGCGGCCCCGCGGGCTCGCAGCTTCTCCGTTACCCCGGGCAGCAGTTCCTCGATCAGCCGGATGCCCCGGGACCACAGCACGTGCACGTGTCGGGACTGCGGGATGCCCGGCCGGAAGGACGGTGCGGCCTCGGCCGGTTCGTCCTTCTCGACCAGGGTCACCCGCGCGAACCGGTCCGCGAGGACCCGCGCCGCCAGCATTCCGGCGATGCCCGCCCCGAGGACCACCGCGTGGTCGTGGGCTTCTGGGTGGTTGTCCGTGTCGTCGTCGCTCATGTCGCCGAGTCTCCCGGGGAGCGGGGCGGGCAGGTCAGGGGCGGTTCGGGGCGCCCGGATGCGCCCCGGGGGCGGACGGGCTCACGGCGGGGCGCCCGCGTGCGCGGATCGCCCGGCCGAGCTCCGGGGTGTCCCGGCGGGGCCTGCGGAGGATCAGCGCGGCAGGGACGCGTACGAGACGCCCGTGAGCTTCTCGGAGGCGGTCCAGAGCGCCTCGCCGGACTTGTCGTCGAGGGTCCACTTCGCCCGCCAGGACCGGACGGGGGCCCCGCGCCAGCCGAAGCGCGGCCCGATGAAGTCGTCGGAGCGCACCCCGGGCGCGGTGGCCGCGTAGAGCGTGGGGAGCGCCCCGGTCGTGGTGGGCTGGGCGATGACGGCGTTGCCGACGGCCGACATCCGCGAGACGAGGCTGGGGCCTTCCAGTTTCGCGGCGCCGGAGTGCAGGTTGGTGGAGGCGTAGCCGGGGTGGGAGGCGGCGGCGGTGATCGTGGAGCCCGCGGCGGTGAAGCGCCGGGCCAGTTCGTGGGTGAAGAGCAGGTTGGCGGTCTTGGAGCGGCCGTAGGCGACCCAGCGGCGGTAGCCGTGTTCGTCGCCCAGGTCGTCGAGGTCGACGTCGGAGAGCGCGTGGAAGCCGCTGGAGACGTTGACGATGCGGGCACCGGGCGCCGCGGCCCGCAGCTTCGGCAGCAGCAGTCCGGTGAGGGCGAAGTGGCCGAGGTGGTTGACGCCGAACTGCGTCTCGAAGCCGTCGGTGGTGCGTCCGAACGGCAGGGCCATCACCCCGGCGTTGTTGACCAGCATGTCGAGCGCCCCGTGGCGTTTGCCGAAGGCCGTGGCGAACTCGCGGACGGACGCCAGTTCGGCCAGGTCGAGCTCGGCGAACTCCACCTCGGCCGCGGGGACCTCGGTGCGCAGCTTGACCACGGCCGCCCGGCCGCGCGCCGCGCTGCGGCAGGCCAGCACGACGGTGGCGCCCCGGCGGGCGAGTTCGCGGGCGGTGACGTAGCCGATCCCGCTGTTGGCGCCCGTGACGACCGCGGTGCGGCCGCGCTGGTCGGGGATGTTCGTGGCGTTCCAGCCCGGCATGGCGACTCCCTCAGGTCCCTCGCGAAAGATGGGTTACCGAGGGTAGCCCGCAGGGGTCCGGGTCCGGGAGCCAGGGCAGGTTCCTCCGCGGAATCCGCAGGCCAGTAGGCTGCGGTTCCGCAGTCATGCGGACCCGCCGTCCGTCCTCCCGTTCCTCCGCCCGTTCGCCCCGTCGTTCGCCCCGTCGTTCGCCCCCTCGTTCGCCCTCCCGTCCGCCCGTCCCCTCCCCGCCTCCGAGGTACCGCGCAGTGAGCTCCGCACCGCCCCCCATACCCGTGACGGTAGTCGGCCTCGGTGCCGACGGCTGGGCCGGGCTCACCGCCCCCGCGCGGTCCGCGCTGTCCCGTGCCGAGGTGCTGATCGGCGGACCGCGCCAGCTCGACCTGCTGCCGGCCGACGAGTGCGCCGGGCTGCGGGTGGCCTGGCCGAGCCCGCTGCGGCCGGCCGTGCCGAAGCTGATGGCCGAGCACGCCGGGCGCCGGATCGCGGTGCTGGCCAGCGGGGACCCGATGTTCTACGGGATCGGCCGCGCGCTGTCCGAGGAGCTCGGTCCGCGGGGCCTCCTCGTCCACCCGCACCCCTCCTCCGTCTCCTACGCCTGCGCCCGCCTGGGGTGGCCGGTGGAGGACACCGAGGTCGTCACGGTGGTGGGCCGCCCGGTGGCCCGGCTCGCGGCCGCCCTGTACGAGGGACGCCGGGTGCTGGTGCTCAGCGCCGGAGCGGCGACCCCGAACGAGATCGCCGCTCTGCTTCGAGAGCGGGGCTTCGGCCCGAGCCGGATGCGGGTCCTGGAACAGCTCGGCTCCGAGCGCGAGGACGCGTACGAGGGCCACGCGGACGGCTGGGACCACGCGCCCGGCGACCCCCTGAACGTGGTCGCCGTCGACTGCCGCCGCGACCCGGCCCACCCCGCCCCGCGCCTCGGCTCGACCCCGGGCCTGCCGGACGCCGCCTACGAGCACGACGGCCAGCTGACCAAGCGCCACGTCCGCGCGGCGACCCTGTGCGCGCTGGCCCCGGCCCCCGGCGAGTTGTTGTGGGACATCGGCGGCGGTTCCGGCTCCATCGGCATCGAGTGGATGCGGACGCACCCCTCCTGCCGGGCCGTGGCGGTCGAGCGCGTACCGGAGCGGGCCGCGCGGATCACCCGTAACGCGGCGGCGATGGGCGTACCCGGCCTGCGCGTGGTCGTCGGCGCCGCCCCCGACGCGCTCTCGGGCCTCCCCGCACCCGACGCGGTGTTCATCGGCGGCGGGCTGACCGCGCCGGGCCTCCTCGACGCGGCCTGGGCGGCGCTGGCCCCCGGCGGCCGACTCGTCGTCAACACCGTCACCCTGGAGTCGGAGGCGGTCCTCGCCGAGCGCTACCGCCGCCACGGCGGCGAACTCGTGAAGCTCGCCGTCGCGCACGCCGTGCCGGTGGGTGGTTTCACCGGCTGGCGGCAGGCCATGCCCGTGACCCAGTGGTCAGTCACCAAGGAAAAGGATCAGGACCAGACATGACCGTGTACTTCATCGGTGCCGGCCCCGGCGCCGCCGACCTGATCACGGTGCGCGGTGCCCGGACGCTGGCCGCCGCCCCGGTCTGCCTGTACGCGGGCAGCCTCGTCCCGCGCGAACTGCTCGCCGAGTGCCCGCCGGACGCCCGTCTGGTCGACACCTCGCAGCTGAACCTGGACGAGATCATCGCCGAGTGCGTACGGGCCCACGAGGCGGGCGAGGACGTCGCGCGCCTGCACTCCGGGGACCCGTCCATCTTCAGCGCGGTGGCGGAACAGATGCGCCGGCTCGACGCGGCCGGCATCCCGTACGAGGTCGTCCCGGGCGTGCCCGCCTTCGCGGCGGCCGCGGCGGCGCTGAAGCGGGAGCTGACCGTCCCCACCGTCGGCCAGACCGTGATCCTGACCCGGATCGCCCAGCAGGCCACCCCGATGCCGCCCGGCGAGGACCTGGCGACGCTGGGCCGCAGCGGCGCCCTGCTGGTCCTGCACCTCGCCACCCGGTACGTGGACCGGGTCGTCGACGAACTGCTGCCGCACTACGGGGCCGAGTGCCCGGTGGCGGTGGTGGCGATGGCCAGCCGCCCCGACGAGCTGATCCTGCGGGGCACCCTGGCCGACATCGCCGCCCGGGTGAAGGAGCACGGGCTGGTCCGCACCGCCGTCATCGTGGTGGGCCGCACGCTGGGCGCGGAGCAGTTCCGCGACAGCCACCTGTACTCCCCCGAGCGCGACCGGCATGTCTGCTGAGACGGCCCCCGGGCGCCACGTCCTGATCCTGGGCGGCACGACGGAGGCGCGTCGGCTCGCGGCCGCGCTGGTGGACTCGGCCGCGGTACGGGTGACCACCTCGCTCGCGGGCCGGGTGGGCGCCCCCGTGCTGCCGCCGGGCGAGACCCGTATCGGCGGCTTCGGCGGCCCCGCCGGGCTGGCGGAGTGGATCGCCGCCCACGGGGTCACCCACCTCGTGGACGCGACCCACCCGTTCGCGGAGCGGATGAGCTTCAACGCGGCGGAGGCGGCTGCCCTTTCGGGGGTCCCGCTGCTGGCGCTGCGCCGGCCCGGCTGGACCCCGGAGCCCGGCGACGCGTGGACCTTCGTGGACTCGCTCGCCGAGGCGGCCGAGCTGCTGCCCTCGCTCGGCAGCCGCGCCTTCCTGACCACGGGCCGGATGGGCCTGCACACCTTCGCGCACCTCACCGGGATGTGGTTCCTGGTGCGTTCGGTGGACCCGCCGGACGCGCCGGTGCCGCCGCGACTGGAAGCCGTACTGGCCCGGGGCCCGTTCACCCTTGACGACGAGCGGGAACTGCTGGCCCGCCACCGGATCGACGTCCTGGTGACGAAGGACAGCGGCGGCTCGGCCACCGCCCCCAAGCTCACCGCGGCCCGCGAGGCCGGGATCCCCGTACTGGTGGTGGCCCGCCCTCCGATGCCGGAAGGTGTCGCGGTGGCGGAATCAGTGGAGGCCGTGCTGAAGTGGCCGGCATGAGCACTACCACCCTGATGATCCACGACGGCTCCGCCGCGCCCGATGCCCCGGTCACCCGCATCGGCGGCCTTCCGCTGGCGCCTCCCGGCACGAAATGGCCCACCTGCACGACCTGTTCCGGCCCGCTCCAGTTCATCGCCCAGATAGTCCTCGACGACGAGCGCGGGGTGCTCGCCGTCTTCATGTGCGCGAACGCCCCGGGCATGTGCGAGGAATGGAGCCCCACGGCCGGCGGCAACCGGGCGTACCTCTTCCCGTCGGCCGGGCTGGTGCCGGTACCCCTGCCCGCGCTCCCCGCCGCCGAGGAGCCGGACGACGATGACGATGACGATGACGAGGACGACGACGACGAGGACGAGGACGACGAAGACGTCCGCCAGCTCGGGGCGGTGCGTGTCGTCGAGCGGGTGACGGTGGCCGGGGCGGAGTACCGTTCGGCCTCCGAAGCCTGGTCGGCGCGGAGCGGGCGTCCGAGGGGCGAGGTGCTCGGGCAGCTCGGCGGCACTCCGGAATGGCTCCAGTACGACCAGACGCCCGACTGCCCGGACTGCGGCGGCCCGATGGGCTTCGTGGCCCAGATGGGGGAGGGACCGGACCACCTCACCGCCCCCAACTTCGGCTCCGGCTGGGCCTATGCGCACGCCTGCGAGCCGTGCGGCCGGGCGGCGTTCCTCTGGCAGTGCTGAGCACTGCACCGAGGGTGGCGCCGGGGCGGGACATCCCGCCCCGGCGTGCGCGTCAGGCCTCCGGGTACCGGCGCGGCGTCCACGTGATCCGCGAGCCGTCGGCCCGCTCGGTGATCTGCGTCTGTGAGGAGCCGATCAGCAGGATCGTCCTCATGTCCACCTCGGACGGCTCCAGTTCGGCGAGCGTGACGATCCGCACCGACTGCTCCGGCCCGCCCACGTCGCGCGCGACGACCACCGGGGTCTGCGGGGCGCGCAGCTCCAGCAGCAGTTCACGGGCCTGCGCCACCTGCCAGGTCCGGCTGCGCGAGCCGGGGTTGTACAGGGCGAGCACCAGGTCGGCGGCGGCCGCGGCGCGCAGCCGCTCCGCGATGACCTCCCACGGCTTGAGCCGGTCCGACAGCGACACGGTCGCGTAGTCGTGGCCGAGGGGGGCTCCGGCCGCGGCGGCAGCGGCGTTGGCCGCCGTCACGCCCGGCAGGACCCGTACGGGCACGTCCTTGTAGCCGTCCTGCCCGGCGACCTCAAGGACCGCCGTGGCCATGGCGAAGACGCCCGGGTCACCGCCGGAGACCACGGCCACCCGCTTGCCGCGCCGGGCGAGGTCGAGCGCGAACTCGGCGCGCTCCGACTCCACCTTGTTGTCCGAACCGTGCCTGACCTGGCCCGGCTTGACGGGCACGCGGTCCAGGTACGTCGTGTACCCGACGAGCACCTCGGCGTCGGCGAGCGCCCGCCGGGTCTGCGGGGTCAGCCACAGCGGCCCGGCCGGGCCGGTGCCGACGACCACGACCTCGCCGGGCCCGGACGGGACGCTGCCCGGGTTGCCGATGCGGCTGGGGACGACGGCGACGGCGAAGTACGGCACGCTCTCCGCGTCCGTCTCGGCCAGCAGCCCGGTGCGTTCGCCCTCCATGGTGGCGCGCTCGACGTAGCGCGCCTCGGCGAGCCGGCCGCTGTTCTCCATCGCGCCGCGCACGGCGGGGAAGGTCCGGCCCAGCTTCATCACGACGGCCGAGTCGGTGGCGGCGAGGCGGGCGGTGAGCTCCTCCTCGGGCAGGGTGCCGGGGAGGATCGTCAGCACCTCCTCGCCCTCGACGAGCGGGGTGCCGAGCCGGGCGGCGGCGGCGCTCACCGAGGTGACGCCGGGGATCACCTCGGTCTCGTAGCGGTCCGCGAGCCGCTTGTGCATGTGCATGTACGAGCTGTAGAAGAGCGGGTCGCCCTCGGCGAGGACGGCGACGGTCCGGCCGGCGTCCAGGTGCGCGGCCAGCCGGGCCGCGGCGGCCTCGTAGAACTCCTCCATGGCGCCCTGGTAGCCGCCGGGGTGGTCGGTGGTCTCGGTCGTGACCGGGTAGACCAGCGGCTCCTCGACGTGGCTCTCGCGCAGGTGCTTCGCGGCGATCGACCGGGCGATCGACCGCCCGTGGCGCGCGCTGTGGTAGGCGACGACGTCCGCCTCGCCGATCACCTCGACGGCCCTCAGGGTCATCAGGTTCGGGTCGCCGGGCCCGAGCCCGACGCCGTACAGCCGTCCCTTGCCCACCGGCTCGCTCATTCGGCCACGCTCGCAATGGCGTTGAGGGCCGCGGCGGCGATGGCGCTGCCGCCGCGCCGCCCGCGCACGATCAGGTGGTCGAGCCCGGAGGAGTGCGCGGCGAGGGCGTCCTTGGACTCGGCGGCGCCGATGAAGCCGACGGGCACGCCGATGACGGCGGCCGGGCGCGGGGCGCCCTCCTCCATCATCTCCAGCAACCGGAACAGCGCGGTGGGCGCGTTCCCGACGGCGATCACGGAGCCCTCCAACAGGCCCCGGTCGCGCCAGACTTCGAGCGCGGCGGCGCTGCGCGTGGTGCCCATCTTCGCGGCGAGCTCCGGCACGGCCGGGTCGGAGAGGGTGCAGATCACGTCGTTGTCGGCGGGCAGCCGCTTGCGGGTGACCCCGCTGGCGACCATCTGCACGTCGCACAGGATCGGCGCGCCGGCCTCCAGGGCGGCGCGGGCCCGCAGCACCACCTCGGGCGTGTACCCCAGGTCGCGGGGCAGGTCGGTCATCCCGCAGGCGTGAATCATGCGCACCGCGACCTGGGCGACCGAGGCGGGCAGCCCGGAGAGGTCCGCCTCGGCGCGGATCGTGGCAAAGGACTGGCGGTAGATCGCGGCGCCGTCCTTCTCGTACTCAAACACGGTGTACTCGCTCATTTCTTCACTGCGGCTTCGGACTCTGAGGGATCTCTGAGGGGTTCGCGTTGCGCGCGGCCGTTAGCCCGACCGCCAAGTCTGTTGGTTCGCAGGACACTTCCCGCCCGTTCACGGACAGCCGGTATCCGTCCCCCGTGGCGAGGGCGTCCACCCACCGCGTGCCCCGCGGGTGCCCGCACCTGCGCTCGCAGCCGGACCAGTGCACGGGCAGCTCGCCCGTCGCCACGTGTACGACCGCACGGGCGTCGGCGCGCACGTCCGCGAGGGACTTCGCACAACCGGGCCGCCCCGTGCAGGCGGTGACGGACCGCCAGTCGCTGTCTGGATCGGT
Source organism: Streptomyces sp. NPDC002467 (assembly GCF_042889825.1). Classification (NCBI taxonomy): domain Bacteria; kingdom Bacillati; phylum Actinomycetota; class Actinomycetes; order Kitasatosporales; family Streptomycetaceae; genus Streptomyces; species Streptomyces sp. NPDC002467. The sequence continues at coordinate 539,159 of NZ_JBIARJ010000004.1, forward strand.
GACGAGCCCGGGATCGACGGCCGCGGCATCACCACGGACGACGATGCTGCGCCAGGGCGTGACCCGCAACTCTCCGGGCAGCGTCCGCCATTGCGCGGTGGTGAGCCGGCCGAGCGGGACCAGCACGCAGAGCGCGTCGGCGTGGACCCCGGGCTCGGGCGGCGCCGCGTACGGCCTCGGCGCTTGCGCCACGTACCGGGCGGGAATCCCAAGCCCATCCAACATCCGCCCGAACTCGCTTACATCCAGGGCGTGTTCACCGGCCAGCTCCGCCACGCGCCAGGCCCGGGTCCCGGCGCCGTCGACCGCGTCGAGGAAGTGGTGGGCGGCCAGCAGGGCGGCCCGGGGCGCGTCCGCGGCCGAGACCTCGACGGCGTCGCGGGCGGCGCCGAGGCGCAGCAGCGTACGGCCGTCCGCGTCGGGGCCGAGCAGGGTGATGTCGGGGTCGAGCGCGGCGACGTCCCCGCGGCCGTTGTCGACGGCGAACAGGAACCGCCCGGACAGGGCGGTGACCCGGGCGTCGGCGCAGAGCAGCTCGTCGAGCGCCCTCGCCGGGCCGGGGTCGGCGAGCGGGGTGGCGACGATGTTGCGCACCCGCTCGTGGGCCGGGGCCGGCAGCAGCCCGGCGGCGTCGAGCAACTCGGCGAGCCCGCCGCCGCACCCGTCGGCGAGGCCGCGCAGCTGTACGTTCCCGCGCGAGGTGAGCTCCAGGTGCCCGTCCCCGAACCGGTCGGCGGCGAGCGCCAGCGCGGCGGCCTGCGACGCGGTCAGCAGCCCGCCGGGGATCCGCACCCGCGCCAGGAACCCGTCGTCCGCGGCGTGCAGCCGCAGCGCGCCGGGGCAGGCGTCACCGCGGTCCCGTATGACGGGTTCGTCCCGCGATGCGGCGACAGGGGGCTGGGGCATGGCGGCGAGCATACCCACGTTTCCGCTCCCCCGACCTGTGTCCGTCGCCACGCTGAGCACCCACAACCCGCCACACCGTCACCTCCCGCCCACAGTCCACCCCCACCGACCGTCCCCGCCCCCACGCGACCAATCCGCCCCCACGCGACCAATCGAGCCCTGCCCGACCAATCCAGCCCTGCCCGACCAATCCAGCCCCACCCAGCCAATCCAGCCCTGCCCGACCAATCCAGCCCTGCCCGACCGATCCAGCCCCGCCCGACCAATCCAGCCCCGCCGGCGTTTGAGGCGCGGGGTCCGGGGCAGAGCCCCGGCAACGGCGCCGCACCCGACCCCGCCCCCCAACCCCCCCCCCCCCCCCCCCCACCCCCCCCCCCCCCCCCCCGCCCCGGGCAAACCCCCCCAGGGTGACCCCCCGCGGGGCCCCACGGGGCCCCCAAGCCCCGGGCCGGCGCAAGGG
>NZ_JBIARJ010000004.1:540534-595631 GCF_042889825.1 Streptomyces sp. NPDC002467
CCCGCCGCCTCTGTGTGGTTTGCGGTGTTGGTTGTTTTGGGGTGTGTGTTGGGGGCCCCCCCCCCCCGCAACGGCGCCGCACCCGACCCCGCACCCAACCCCGCCCGCCCGCGCAGCAGACGCACCCCCACCTCGCCCGGCCAGGGCAAAGCCCCCCTAGGATGACCCCCGGCGGCGCCAGACGGTCCGCCATCGCCGAGGACGGCGACATGGGAGGAAGCCCGGTGCGAATCCGGCGCGGTCCCGCCACTGTGAACCCCGCGGAGCGACCCGCGGGGTGAGTCAGGAACTCCCGCTGTCCTCACTGCCCGGGGCGCGGAAACCCCGAGGAAGGCCTGCCGCCGCATGATCCTGCTGCTGTCGACGTCCGACACCGATCTGCTCAGCGCCCGCGCCGCGAACACCGCCGCGAACACCGCCACCGCCGCCGCCCCGGACGAGTACCGCTTCGCGAACCCCTCCCGGCTCCCCCTCGACGACCTCCCCGCGCTCCTCGACGGGGTCGACCTGGTCGTCGTACGCCTCCTCGGGGGCCTGCGCGCCTGGCAGGACGGCCTCGACGTCCTCCTCGCCCCCGGCCAGACCCGTCCCGTCGTCGTCCTGACCGGCGAACAGGCCCCCGACGCCCAGCTGATGGAGGCCTCCACGGTCCCCATCGGCATCGCGGCCGAGGCGCACGCCTACCTCGCGCACGGCGGCCCGGCCAACCTCGGCCAGCTGGCCCGCTTCCTCTCGGACACGGTCCTCCTCACCGGCCACGGCTTCGAGCCCCCGGCCGCCGCCCCCACCTGGGGCCCCCTGGAGCGCACGTCCGAGCAGACCGACGGCGCCGGCCCGGCCATCGCGGTGCTCTACTACCGCGCCCACCAGATGTCCGGCAACACCGCCTTCGTGCACGCCCTCTGTGACGCGATCGAGGCCCAGGGCGCCCGACCCCTCCCGCTCTACGTCTCCTCCCTGCGCTCCCCGGAGCCGGAGCTCCTCCAGGCCCTGGAGTCCGCGGACGCGATCGTCACCACCGTCCTCGCCGCCGGCGGCACCAAGCCCGCCACCGCCTCCGCGGGCGGAGACGACGAGTCCTGGGACGCCGGCGCCCTCGCCGCCCTCGGCGTGCCGATCCTCCAGGCCCTGTGCCTGACCGGCTCCCGCTCCGCCTGGGAGGAGAACGACGAGGGCCTGTCCCCCCTCGACGCCGCCACCCAGGTCGCCGTGCCCGAGTTCGACGGCCGTCTGATCACGGTCCCGTTCTCCTTCAAGGAGCTCGACGAGGACGGCCTGCCCGCCTACGTCGCCGACCCCGAGCGCGCCGCCCGCGTCGCCGGCATCGCCGTGCGCCACGCCCGCCTTCGCCACACCGACCGCCGTGACAAGCGGATCGCGCTGGTCCTCTCCGCGTACCCCACCAAGCACTCCCGCATCGGCAACGCGGTCGGTCTCGACACCCCGGCCAGCGCCGTCGAGCTGCTGCGCACCCTGATCTCCCACGGGTACGACTTCGGCCCGGCCGCCGAGATCCCGGGCCTGGTCTCCGGCGACGGCGACGAGCTGATCCGCGCGCTCATCGAGGCCGGCGGCCACGACCAGGACTGGCTGACCGAGGAGCAGCTGGCCCGCAACCCGGTCCGCATCCCGGCGGCGGACTACAAGCGCTGGTACTCCGAGCTCCCGGCCGACCTCCGCGAGAGCGTCGAGGAGCACTGGGGCGAGGCGCCCGGCAACATGTTCGTCGACCGCTCCGCCAACCCGGAGGGCGACATCGTCCTGGCCGCCCTGCGCCGCGGCAACCTGCTGATCCTCATCCAGCCGCCGCGCGGCTTCGGCGAGAACCCGATCGCGATCTACCACGACCCGGACCTGCCGCCGTCGCACCACTACCTGGCGGCGTACCGCTGGATCCAGGCGGCGGCCGCCGACGGCGGCTTCGGCGCCGACGCGATGATCCACCTGGGCAAGCACGGCAACCTGGAGTGGCTGCCGGGCAAGAACGCCGGCCTGTCCGCCTCCTGCGCCCCCGACGCGGCCCTCGGCGACCTGCCCCTGATCTACCCGTTCCTGGTCAACGACCCGGGCGAGGGCACCCAGGCCAAGCGCCGCGTCCACGCCACGCTCATCGACCACCTCGTCCCGCCGATGGCGCGCGCCGAGTCGTACGGCGACATCGCCCGCCTCGAACAACACCTGGACGAGTACGCGCAGATCAGCGCCATGGACCCGGCCAAGCTGCCGGCCATCCGCGCGCAGATCTGGACCCTGATCCAGGCCGCGAAGCTCGACCACGACCTGGGGCTGGCCGAACGCCCCGACGACGACGGCTTCGACGACTTCCTGCTGCACGTCGACGGCTGGCTGTGCGAGGTCAAGGACGCCCAGATCCGCGACGGTCTGCACGTCCTCGGCGGCGCTCCGACCGGCGAGTCCCGCGTCAACCTGGTCCTCGCGATCCTGCGCGCCCGCCAGATCTGGGGCGGTACGACGGCCCTCCCGGGCCTGCGCGAGGCGCTCGGCCTGGACGAGTCGGCGGCCACCCGTACGTCGGCGGACGCCATCGAGGAGCAGGCCCGTGCCCTGGTCCTGGCGATGGAGGACGCGGACTGGTCCCAGGACGCGGTGGCCGCCGTCGCCGCCGGCCACCCGCAGTCGGTCGCCGACGTCCTCTCCTTCGCCGCCCGCGAGGTGGTCCCGCGTCTGGCCGGCACCACGGACGAGATCGCCCACGTGGTCTCGGCCCTGGACGGCAGGTTCGTCCCGGCGGGCCCCTCCGGTTCGCCGCTGCGCGGCCTGGTCAACGTGCTGCCCACCGGCCGCAACTTCTACTCGGTCGACCCGAAGGCCGTCCCCTCCCGCCTCGCGTGGGAGACGGGCCAGGCCCTGGCGGACTCCCTCCTCGCCCGCTACCGCGCGGACCACGACGACGAGTGGCCCGCCTCCGTCGGCCTGTCCCTCTGGGGTACGAGTGCGATGCGCACGGCGGGTGACGACGTGGCCGAGGCCCTCGCCCTCCTCGGCGTCCGCCCGGTCTGGGACGAGGCCTCGCGCCGTGTCACCGGCCTGGAGCCCATCCCGCTCGCGGAGCTCGGCCGCCCGCGCATCGACGTGACCCTCCGCATCTCGGGCTTCTTCCGCGACGCGTTCCCGCACGTCATCGGCCTCCTGGACGACGCGGTCCGGCTCGCCGCCTCCCTGGACGAGCCGGCCGCGGACAACTTCGTCCGGGCCCACGCCCAGGCGGACCTGGCCGTCCACGGCGACGAACGCCGCGCGACGACCCGTATCTTCGGCTCCCGCCCCGGCACGTACGGCGCGGGCATCCTCCAGCTCATCGACTCCCGCGACTGGCGTACGGACGCCGACCTGGCCGAGGTCTACACGGTCTGGGGCGGTTACGCGTACGGCCGGGGCCTGGAGGGCCGCCCGGCCCGCGAGGAGATGGAGACGGCGTACAAGCGCATCACGGTGGCCGCCAAGAACACCGACACCCGTGAGCACGACATCGCCGACTCGGACGACTACTTCCAGTACCACGGCGGCATGGTGGCCACGGTCCGCGCCCTGCGCGGCACGGCCCCCGAGGCCTACATCGGCGACTCCACGCGCCCCGAGACGGTCAAGACCCGCACCCTGGTCGAGGAGACGTCCCGCGTCTTCCGCGCCCGTGTGGTCAACCCCAAGTGGATCGAGGCGATGCGCCGCCACGGCTACAAGGGCGCCTTCGAGCTGGCCGCGACGGTCGACTACCTCTTCGGGTACGACGCCACGACCGGCGTGATCGCGGACTGGATGTACGACAAGCTCACGGAGACGTACGTCCTCGACCCGGAGAACCGCGCCTTCCTGGAGGAGGCCAACCCCTGGGCCCTGCACGGCATCGCGGAACGCCTCCTGGAGGCCGAGTCCCGCGGCATGTGGGAGAAGCCGGACCCGCAGATCCTCGAATCCCTCCGCCAGGTCTACCTGGACACGGAAGGCAACCTGGAAGCCGAAGCGGAGTAGTACCGCCCTGGACGCGGGCCACCTCACCACTGCCCGCACCCTGCTCTCCGCAACGCGGACCGTCCCCCTCGCCCACCGGAAGGGCGAGGGGGACGGTCTTTTCGCAGTCGTGTCCACGGACCCCGAATACGCGGACCGCATCGCGGCACCCTGATCCGGGAACACCGCGAACCGCACGCGCCCGGCCGACTAGACCTTGACGGTCTGGTTCAGCGCCACGAGCGCCTGCGCCCACCGGGCGTACTTCAGCTGCCCGAAATCGGCGACGGTCTTCACGCCGAAGGCCTGCGCGAGCAGTTCGCCGTCCTTGTCGCTGACGCCCTTGAGCGCGGAAACGGGAGCCGAAAGCACCTCGGAGAGGGGCTTCTCGGCCCACGCCTTGTCGAGCACCTTGTCCAGATCGATAGCCATGAGTGTTCCCTCCCGGAACGCCGGAACCACAACACGGACAAACTAACCTAATCCGACAATCGCCCCGTGCCCCGACACCCCGGGACACGCCCGGGCGCCGACACCTCCGAGCCGGACGCAATCCCTCGAAGGGGGGCATCACCACCTCCGGGTGGTTCGAACGCCGTGTCACGGGGCCGGGCCCGGGCGCCGCTTGGGGTCGGCGGTCGTGGCGCACGTGTGTGCGGGAGGTCGTTCCCCGGGGGCCGTGACGCCGCTCTGAACAGCCACGTTCTTGCGGCGTCAGTTCGTGGCCGTGGCAGCTCGGGAGGAATCTTGCGATCCGTGCGCGTACATGTGGTGTTCGACCGGGCATGGGGCGGGGGTGGCCGCGCATGAGGCTGCTCCGCAGGCCCGAGAAGGTTCGACCCGCCGTCTCCGAGAGCGAGCGTCGGCTCTTCGGCGGGCCGTTGCGCTACGAAGCCGGCTGGACCGAGCACGAATACGCCCAGTTGGAGAGCCGGCTCCTCACCACCCTGCGGGCCATGCCCCGCATGGTCCGCGGGACGCTGCGGCTCGCCTGGGAGTGCGACCGGCGGGCGCTGCTGACCGTCGCGGTCGCCGAGGCCGGGCAGGGGGTGACCGCCGCCGTCGGACTGCTCGTGCTGAGCGACGTACTGCGGACCCTGTTCGGCGCGGGGAACCCCGGCGACCGGCTGTACGCCGCCGGGCCCGCGCTCGCCGTCGGGGTGCTCGTCGCCGTACTCGGCGCCGTCCTGGCCTCGCGGTCGACGGCGGCGGCCGGGCGCCTGGAGCCCAAGGTGGAGCGGGCCGCGCACGAGCAGTACCTGAAGGCCGCCGTGGAGGTGGAACTGGAGGCCATCGACGACGGGGAGTTCCGGCGGCTGCTCGACAGCGCCCAGTGGGGTCCGCCCTCCGCGCGCCGGACGGTCGGTGCGTGCGTGGCCACGCTGGGCGGGGTCGTCTCGCTGGTGGCCACCGGCGGGGTGCTGACGGTGCTGCACCCGCTGCTGCTGCCCATGCTGGTGCTGATCGCCGCCCCGCGAGGCTGGGGTGCGATGCGGGTGGCGCAGCGCCGCTACCTGTCCATGATCACCTGGGTGGAACACGTCAGGGCCGCCCGACTGATCGGTCAGCTGCTGGTCTCCCGTACGTCGGCCCCCGAGGTACGGGTGCACGGGGTCGGTCGCCATCTGCTCGGCCACTACCGCAACATGGGCGAGCACGCCGAGGGCGAGGCCACCCGCCTCGCCAAGGACAAGGCCGCCACCGAACTGCTCGCCGCCGCGCTGTCCGGGGTGGCCGCGCTGGTCACGTACGGGGCGATGGGGGCGCTCATCGTCACCGGGCGGATGGACCTCGCCGTCGCCGGTACCGCGGTGATCGCGGTGCGCACCGGGTCGGCGAGCCTGGGCGCGCTCGTCGCCACCACCAACACCCTGCACGAGGAGTCCCTGTACGTACGGGACCTGGAGCGGTTCGTGGCCGAGGCGGGGCGGCGGGCGATTCCGACCGGCGGGCGGGCGCTGCCCGAGCGGCTCCGCGCCGTACGGCTCGACGAGGTCTGCTTCCGCTACCCGGACCGGGAAGAGCCCGCGCTGTCGGAGGTCTCCCTCACCATCGAGGCGGGCACCGTCGTCGCCCTGGTCGGGGAGAACGGGTCGGGCAAGAGCACCCTCGTCAAACTCCTCGCCGGCCTGCACCTGCCCGACTCCGGAGCGCTGACCTGGGACGGGGTGGACGTGAGGGACGCCGACCGGGAAGCGGTCTTCGACCGGGTCGCCCTCCTGACCCAGGACTTCGAGCGCTGGCCGGTGACCGCCCGCACCAACATCGCCATCGGAAGGCCCGGGGAGGAGGATCCGGACCGGGCCGTGGAGCAGGCCGCCGAGGTGGTGGCCGCGGCGCGCTACGCCGGGGCCGACCGGATCGTCGAGAAGCTGCCGCACGGCTACGAGACCCTGCTCGCCCGGGTGTTCCGGGGCGCGTCGGAGCTGTCGGGCGGGCAGTGGCAGAAGTTCGGCCTGGCCCGTACGCGCTTCCGCGACGCCCGCGTCATCGTCGTGGACGAGCCCACCTCGGCCCTGGACCCGGAGGCGGAGATCGCCGCGTTCGAGTCCATCCGGGGCCTGGCGGGGCCGGAGCGGGCGGTGGTCCTCGTGACGCACCGGATGTCCGGGGTGCGGTACGCCGACGTCATCCACGTGCTGCACGAGGGGCGGCTCGTCGAACAGGGCGGCCACGAGGAGCTGTTGGCGCTCGACGGGCGGTACGCGGCGATGTACCGGATGCAAGCGGAGCAGTTCGGCCGCCACCCTTCTATCCCACGACAGGCACACGAGCGGCGGAAGGACACATCCATCACCTGATGAAGTGAACTTCCCCTTATCGCGGCGGCCGTCGGGGTAGGGCCCTGCTGATCTCGTGCGGGGGCCGGAGCGAACCGGCCCCCGTACCCATGAGCGAAAGGCCCCGCCTGCTGTGACGCAGCCGTTCCGACTGCCCGACTTCTACGTGCCCCACCCGGCGCGACAGAACCCCCACTACGAGGCCGCGAGGGTCCACACCAAGCAGTGGGCGCGCGACTTCGGGATGCTGGAGGGTTCCGGCGTCTGGGAGGAGCGCGACCTCGACGCGCACGACTACGCGCTGCTGTGCGCCCACACCCACCCCGACTGCGGCGCCGACGCGCTGTCGCTGGTCACCGACTGGTACGTGTGGGTCTTCTTCTTCGACGACCACTTCCTGGAGACGTTCAAGCGGACGAAGGACCGTGCGGGTGCCCGGGAGTACCTCGACCGGCTCGCCGCCTTCATGCCGATGGATCTCGCCCGGGGGTTCCCCGAGCCGACGAATCCCGTCGAGGCGGGGCTCGCCGACCTGTGGGCGCGGACCGTACCCGCGATGTCGACCGACTGGAGGGAACGGTTCTCCGAATCGACGAGGAACCTCCTCGACGAATCGATGTGGGAGCTGGCCAACATCGACATCGGGCGTGTCGCGAACCCCCTCGAATACATCGAGATGCGCCGCAAGGTGGGCGGCGCCCCCTGGTCGGCCGGACTGATCGAGTACGTGTCCGCCGAGGTCCCGGCGCGCGTCGCGCACGCGCGCCCCCTCGGGGTGCTGCGCGACGCGTTCTCCGACGCCGTGCACATCAGGAACGACCTGTTCTCCTACCAACGGGAAGTGACCGAGGAGGGTGAACTCTCCAACGCAGTGCTGGTGTTGGAGACCTTCCTGGGCTGCACCACCCAGGAGGCCGCCGAGACCGCGAACGACCTGCTGACCTCCCGCCTCCACCAGTTCGAGCAGACGGTCTTCACCGAGCTGCCCCAGCTCTTCGCCGACCACGCCCTGGACCCGGCCGAGGTCGCGGCCGTCCTCGGCTACGTCAAGGGGCTCCAGGACTGGCAGTCCGGCGGCCACGAATGGCACACGGTCTCCAGCCGCTACATGAACGAGGGCGCGAGGCGCACCTCCCCCGTCACCCTGCCCTTCCTCCCGAGCGGGCTCGGCACCAGCGCGCTGGACCTGCGGTCCGTCTTCGTCAAACGCTCGATGGAGCTGCGGCGCCGCTCCTTCACCCACGTCCCCTTCGAGCGGACCGGTCCCTCGGTCGTCCCCGAGATCCACATGCCGCACGAGCTGAAGCTCAGCCCGCACCTGGCCCGCGCCCGCGAGGAGTCGGTGGCCTGGTGCCGGGACATGGGCCTGCTGGAGCCGCAGCCGGGCGATCCCGGTTCCGCCATCTGGGACGAACAGAAGCTGCGCGGCTACGACTTCGCGCTCTGCTCGGCCGGCATCGACCCGGACGCCTCGCCCGAGGCCCTGTCCCTGAACGCGTGCTGGCTGAGCTGGGGCACGTACGCGGACGACTACTACCCGCTGGTCTTCGGCCGCGGCCGGGACCTCGCGGCGGCCAAGGCGACGACGGCACGTCTGATCGCGATGGCGCCCGTGGACCACGCCGGGCAGCCCGCGCCGGTGACGGCGATGGAGCGGGCGCTGTGCGATCTGTGGGTCCGCACCACGATCGACATGTCCCCGGGTCAACGCGCCGAGTTCCGCTCGACCTTGGTGGAGATGCTGGAGAGCTGGGTGTGGGAGGTCGACAACCAGATCCAGAACCGCGTCCCGGACCCGGTGGACTACGCCGAGATGCGCCGCCTCACCTTCGGCTCGCGCCTCACCATGTACCTGTGCCGGCTGAGGCACCAGGGCCGGGGCATCCCCGAGGGGATCTACGCCTCGGGGACGATCCGCTCCCTGGAGAACGCCGTCTCGGACGCCGCCTGCCTGATGAACGACATCTTCTCCTACCAGAAGGAGATCGAGGTCGAGGGCGATCTGCACAACCACGTCCTGGTGACCCGCAATTTCTTCGACATCGGCTATCCGGAGGCCCTGGGCATCTGCCATGCGCTGATGACGCAGCGCACGGAGGAGTTCGAGCACATCGTGGCGAACCAACTTCCCGTGCTCTACGAAGACTGGAAGCTCGACGCCGACGCCCGGGCCGCGCTGGACGCGTACGTCGGCGAGCTGGAGGACTGGCACGCCGGGATCCTCAACTGGCACCGCGGCACCCGCCGTTACCGGCCCGAGGACCTGAACCGTCTGCCCGACCCACTGTCGACCCGGATCCGGCAGCCCGGTTTCGGCATGTCGGCGGCCCGGATCTCCCTGCCCGCCTGAGCCGTCGCCTCAGAACTCGTCGGCGGTGTGCGGCAGGAGTCCGTTCCCCGTCGCCAGGGCCGCGTCCAGCGCCGCCGCGGCGCCGGGCGCGTACTCCCGTACGAGCCCGGCCGCGACGAGTTCGACGACCCGGGTCCCGCCCAGGTAGCAGGCGGCCAGTTCGCGCACGTCCAGGGCCAGGTCGGGGGCGGTGTCCGCGTGCTCGTACGCGGCCCCGCCCGGCCCCGCCTTCAGCCGGAACCGCCCGGCGTTGGCGGGCAGCCGTACGTCGTGCACCTCCAGTACGAGTTCCACGGGCGCGGCCCAGGACCGGGCGGCCAGTGCCGCCCCCACGTCGACCAGGCGCAGCCACAGCGCGGGGAACTGGGCGGTGACCCGGACCTGGTCCCGGTCGGCGGCGAAGTGCAGCAGCGGGTCGTCCACCGGCCGGCCCCAGGCGGTGACCTTGCCGGTGAGGTCGAGGGCGGCCACGCACTCCCACAGGGCGGCGGCCACCGCGGGGGTCTCGGCCTCCAGTTCCTCCACGCGGACCAGCCCCGGCGCGCGGACGGGCCGGGAGCTGTCCTCGGCCTTGGTGCGGTAGATCACGTAGCCGGCGATCGGCTCGCCCGGGTCGCCGAGGACGATGATCCGGGGTGGGCTCAACTCGTCGTCGTCCTCGGCCTGTTCGCACAGCCACTCCTCGCGCCAGCGGGCCGGGCCGCGGGTCGGGCGGCCGGCCCGCGCGGCTCGGGCCGCCTCGTGGAAGGGGGCGATCTCCGCGTGGGCCCCGGCCGGGTCGACGAGCCGCAGCGGGCGCGGGTCCGGGGCCAGGCGCAGGGCCAGCGGGCGGGTGGAGTCGATCTCGACGGTGACTCCGGTGGTGGCGCTGCCGAAGCCGAAGCGGCCGTAGATGGCGGCCTCGGAGGCCCACAGCGCGGCGATCGGGCTGCCCGTGGCCGCGGCGTATCCCAGGGTCTCCTCCATCAGCCCGGTGAGCACCCCGCGGCGGCGGTGGGTGGGGGCGACGGAGACGAAGGTGAGCCCGGGGCAGGGCAGGTCCGCCCCGGGCACCGAGAGCCGGAAGTCGTGCGCGGCCATGAAGCCGACCAGGGCGTCCCCGTCGTAGGCGCCGGTGCGGCGGCAGCGCGCCAGCAGTGCGTGGTGCCTCTCCCGCGCCTCCTTCTCGGGGCGATCGTGGAAGACCAGGTACGCGAGCTCCAGAGCGCGGTCGATGTCTGCCTCGGGTACCTCACGGATGTCCACCATGATCGCGAGACTAATCGGTCATCCCGGACCGGTCACACCAAAATGGCCTGATGTGCGCGTTTGGCCAATTCGAGTCAGCCGCCCGTCGGACCGGTCCAGCCGGCCGGGACGTGACCGAGACGGACGCGCTGCGGGTGGTCGCCCACCGGCACGGACACCCGCTTGGTCCCGGTGGCGAAGTCGATGGCCGTGATCCGGTCGGCGCCGCTCTCGGAGATCACGCAGGAGGTGCCGTCGCCGTCGACGGTGGCCCAGTACGGCTTGTCGGCGGGCACGAGCGGCCCCTCGGTGAGGGTGGCCCGGTCCACGACGGTCGCATAGTCGTCCATGGTGCCCGCGATGCAGAGCTTGGATCCGTCCGGGCTCATGGACATGCCGTGATGGCGGGAGTCGTTGACCCACTTGGTGCGGTCGGAGGTGGTGGCGGGGTTCGCGGGCAGCATCTTGAGGCGGGTGATCCGGTCCGAGGCCACGTCGTACTCCAGGAAGCCGTTCAGGAACGACACCTGGAAGTAGAACTTCGACTCGTCGGGGCTGAAGGAGACGGGGCGCACCGCGTCGGAGAGGTCGGGGCGGCCGAAGGCGTCCAGCCGCTCCCGCATGTCGATCACCCGGACCGTGCGGAAGGTCTGCGCGTCGACGATCGTGATCTTCCGATCCCCCTTCGTCCAGTCCAGCCAGGGCGCGTCGAGGGCGGAGGTCACGTCCCCGATGGCGCTGTTCCACAGGAAGCGGCCGTCGCGGCTGAAGACGTTCTCGTGCGGCTTGTCCCCGGTGGCGAAGGAGCCGACCTGCCTGCCGGTGGCGATGTCGAGGACGTGCACGGTGTTGGCGGTGGAGGCGGAGACCGCGACCTTCGTCCCGTCGGGCGAGACCGCCATGTGGTCGGCGCGGTAGCCGGCCACGGGGAAGCGCCAGTTCACCCGGCCGGTGCGCACGTCGATGGAGACGACGTCGGCGAAGCTGGGCCGGGAGGCGACCACGGCCGTGCCGTCCGGGGTGGTGTACATGTCGTCGACGAACTGGTCGTGGCCCTCGCCGGCGGTCTGCCGCACCCCGAGGAAGAAGGCGAGCTTGACGGGGTTGAGGTAGATCTCCCGCAGCCGCTCCGCCTTGTCGGGGATCACGTTGATCCGGCCGACCTTCGCGAGGTCTCCGGTGGAGGCGAGGACGTCGGCCGTGCCCTCCCAGTTGTTCCCGACGAAGAGCACCTCCCGCAGTCCGTCGCCGGGAGCCGCGGCGGCCGCCGGCACGGCGGCGGTGAGGAGGGTGGCCGCGGCCAGCACGCCCAGGGTTCGCAGGGTACGTATCATCCGCTCGGCTCCGGTGTGGGGGAAGGGATGGAGAGAGTGCCTCCTGTTACCGGCCGGTAAAATAGACGGAACGTCAAAAGGGCGCAACCCCTTGGGAGTTGCGCCCAGTCGTCGGCGAGAGCGGGTCCGTCAGGCGACGGACCCTATCCGGCCGGCCGCCTTCTTCGAAGGGTCGGGATGGATCGGGGTGTGCGCGCCCGCCAGGGACACGCCGCTGCCGCCGCGCCGGTTGGCGACGATCTCCGCGGCGATGGACAGCGCGGTCTCCTCCGGGGTGCGGCCGCCGAGGTCCAGGCCTATCGGCGAACGCAGCCGGGCCAGCTCCAGCTCGGTGACACCGGCCTCGCGCAGCCTGCGGTTGCGGTCCTCGTGGGTACGGCGGGAGCCCATGGCTCCGACGTACGCGACGGGCAGCCGCAGGGCCGTCTCCAGGAGCGGGACGTCGAACTTGGCGTCGTGGGTGAGCACGCACAGGACGGTACGGCCGTCCAGGTCGCCGCCCGCGGTCTGCGCCTGAAGGTAGCGGTGCGGCCAGTCGACGACGATCTCGTCCGCCTCCGGGAAGCGGGTCCTCGTCGCGAACACCGGCCGGGCGTCGCACACGGTCACGCGGTAGCCGAGGAACTTTCCGATCCGCACCAGGGCGGAGGCGAAGTCGATGGCCCCGAAGACGATCATCCGCGGGGGCGCGACGCTCGACTCGACGAGCACCTTGAGCGGCTCTCCGCAGAGCCGGCCGTCGGCGCCGATCTCCAGCACTCCGGTCGCGCCGGTGTCGAGCATGGCGCGGGCCTCCTCGGCCACGGCGCGGTCCAGCTCGGGGTGTCCGCCGAGGGCGGCGTCGGGATGGGGCCGGGCGGCGAGCGTGCCCTCGTGGGAGCCGTCCGCGCGGACCAGGACCGCTCCGCCCATCAGGCCCGCGGGGCCCGCGGCGACCCGCGCCACGGCCGCGGCCTCGCCGCGGGAGGCGGCCGCGAGGGCGGACGCGAAAACGGCCCGCGCGGGAGAACCCACGCGGACCGGGGCGACGAGGATGTCGATGATTCCGCCGCAGGTCAGACCCACGGCGAAGGCGTCGTCGTCGCTGTACCCGAAGCGCTCCAGGACGGTCTCGCCGTCCTCCAGCGCCTGGAGGCACAGGTCGTACACCGCGCCCTCCACGCATCCACCGGAAACCGAGCCGATCGCCGTCCCCTCGCCGTCGACGGCGAGGGCGGCACCGGGCTGCCTCGGGGCGCTGCCGCCGACCGCCACGACCGTGGCGACGGCGAAGTCACGACCCTGCCGGACCCACCGGTTCAGTTCCTCGGCGATGTCCAGCACGGCTGCCTCCTGGGGATTCGGCTTCCAGTATCGGATGCGTGGAGGGTCAGGTGGTGATCACTCCCCCGGCTTACTTGACGCCGAGCGCGGCCTCGATCGGGTGCAGGGCGAAGTAGACCAGGAAGATACCGGTGAGCACCCACATGAAGGCACCGACCTCGCGGGCCTTGCCCTGCGCGACCTTGATGGCGACGTAGGAGATGACACCGGCGGCGACACCAGCGGTGATCTGGTAGGTGAACGGCATGATCACGACGGTCAGGAAGACCGGGATCGCGGTCGCGCTGTCGGCCCAGTCCACGTGGCGGGCGTTCTGCATCATCATCGCGCCGATGACGACCAGGGCCGCGGAGGCGACCTCACCCGGGACGAGCTGGGTGATCGGGGTGAAGAAGAGGCAGGCGGCGAAGAAGAGGCCGGTGACGACGGAGGCGAGGCCTGTGCGGGCTCCCTCACCGACGCCGGTGGCGGACTCGACGAAGACGGTCTGGCCGGAACCACCCGCGATACCACCGATGGCGCCACCGGCACCGTCGATGAAGAGCGCCTTGGAGAGGCCCGGCATGCGGCCCTGCTCGTCGGCGAGCTTGGCCTCGGTACCGACACCGATGATGGTGGCCATCGCGTCGAAGAAGCCGGCGAGGACCAGGGTGAAGACGATCATGCCGACGGTCATGACGCCGACGTCGCCCCAGCCGCCGAACTCGACCTTGCCGAAGAGCGAGAAGTCGGGCATCGAGACGGCGGAGCCGGAGAGGGTCGGGGGACCGTTCTTCCAGGCCTTCGCGTCGATGTCGACGACGGCGTTCAGGATCGCGGCCAGGACGGTGCCGCCGACGATGCCGATGAGGATCGCGCCGCGGACCTTGCGGGCCTGCAGCATGAAGATCGTCAGCAGGGTCACGCAGAAGAGGAACACGGGCCAGCCGGCGAGCTCACCGACCGAACCGAGCTGCACGGGCGGGCCGAACTCGGGGCCCTTGCCGACGAAGCCGGCCTTGACCAGGCCGATCAGCGCCACGAAGAGGCCGATGCCCATCGTGATCGCGTGCTTGAGCGCGAGCGGAATCGCGTTCATGATCATCTCGCGGAGGCCGGTGACGACCAGGAGACAGATCACGACGCCGTACATCACGCACATGCCCATGGCCTGCGGCCAGGTCATCTGCGGAGCGACCTGCGAGGCGAGCACACCGGACACGGAGAGACCGGCGGCGAGCGCGAGCGGCACCTTGCCGACGAAGCCCATGAGGAGCGTGGTCAGGGCGGCGGCGAAAGCCGTGGCCGTGATCAGGGCCTTCTGGCTCATGGTGTCTCCGGCGACGTCCTTGCCGGAGAGGATGAGCGGGTTGAGCAGGAGGATGTACGCCATCGCCATGAAGGTCGTGATACCGCCACGAACTTCATTGCCGACGTTGGACCCTCTGTGGGTTATGTGAAAGTACCGGTCGAGCCAAGAACGCCCGGCGGGGTTCAGAGAGCCGTCACCGGCTTCATCCGCACTGGTCTTGGGCTCCACAGACGACTGGGTCATGGTGCCTAACTCCCAAGGTTCAAAGGGGCACCCGCAAGAAGATTGAAGACGCGGGATTTGGGAAACTGCGTTGGCTGCACGACCCGGGGTGACGGCCCGAGGCGACGCGAGATTTCATTGCGTGTACTGCGGGTAGTGCGGGGGTGACCCGCTGGTACTACGTGTTTTTTTGCAGGGGTACTGCCAGGTTGAAGGGACCGCGAGCGGTGCGGCACTTCGTGTTGCTCCGGGCGGTGCGGCGGCAAGTGTGACGTTCCCGTGTCACACCGCCCGGAAGTTCTCAGGGGGTTCCGGGGGCCTGTCGGCTCCCGTACCGCTCCGTCCTAGAAAATCCCGGTGAGGATTTCCGGACGGCCACCCACGATCGACGCGGCTGGTGGGCTCTCTGCCTGGGCGGCGAGTGCCTCCTCCCAGCCTGTGGGGCGAAGGAAGTCCATGAGCGGCTCTCTTCTACGTCATCGGGGCGTTCACTTCAAGCCAGGAAGCCGGCGCCTCTCGACTGGTCGTTCACGTGTTGTTAATGCGGTGTGGAGTCAGTACACAAGCCGCGCGTCCCCCGAGTGCAGTCACCGAAACCATGAAGGAGTTGGCTGAGGGGCTCCCTCGTCTTGTAGATTCGTATGAAAGGCAGGACGCGACAACCTGCCCGATTTCCAACGGCAACAACGAGACAGATCGGCGGCGACATCATGCGGCTGCGCGCACTGCTGGAAACCGAGGCGCTGGGGCTGCGGCTGCTGGGCGGCGAGGAAGAGCTCGACCGTACCGTCCGCGGGGTCATGACGACCGACCTGCGCGATCCCAGCCGATACCTGTCCGGAGGTGAGCTCGTCCTCACCGGCCTGGCATGGAGGCGAAATTCAGCCGATTCCGAGCCGTTCGTACGACTGCTCGCGAGCGCGGGCGTCGCCGGACTCGCGGCGGGCGAGGCCGAGCTGGGGGACATCCCGGACGATCTGGTTTCGGCCTGCGTCCGCAACCGTCTGCCGCTGTTCGCAGTGAACGAGGACGTTGCATTCGCCACGATCACGGAATACGTGGTGCGGCAGGTTTCGGGGGAGCGTGCCGGCGACCTCGCGGCCGTGGTCGACCGGCACCGCCGTCTGATGACCTCGGGTCCCGCGGGCGGCGGGCCCGATGTGGTGCTGGATCTGCTCACCACGGACCTCGATCTCCGGGCCTGGGTGCTGTCCCCCACGGGCCGGCAGATCGCCGGAGCCGGCGAACCGCTGGCGCCGGGGGTGTGCGCTGCACTGGCGAGCGAGCACCTCGCGGCGGTCCGGACGGGCCGCAGGGGACCGCACCGGATCTCCATCCAGGGTATTACCTACTCGCTCTTCCCGATCAGGGGAGCGGGGCGCGGCGCCACCGGTCCGGCCCCGAAGGACGTGCGCGAGAGCGTGCTGTCCGACTGGCTGCTGGCCGTGGAGGCGGACGCGGGCGACTGGCCCGCCGAGCGCCTCGACCTGCTCCAGGGCGTCACCCAGCTGATCGCCGTCGAGCGGGACCGGCGGGACGCGGCGCGCACGGTGCGCCGCCGCCTCGCGCAGGAAGTCCTCGAACTGGTCCAGACGGGTGCCCCGCCGGCCGAGATCGCCGCCCGCCTGCGGGTGGCGGCCCCCGTGCTGCTGCCCGGCGTGGGCGGCGCCCCGCACTGGCAGGTCGTCGTGGCCCGGGTGGACTGGGACGGCGGGGACATCCCCGGCGGCCCGGTGGCCCAGTCGCTGCTGGAAGAGATCCTCGTCGACCCGTCCGTCTCGGGGCCGGAGCCCTCCGACCGGATCGCGGTGGCCCACGCGGGTGACGAGGCCATCGCCCTGGTGCCGCTGCCCTCGCTGCCCGGGGAGACCCCCGAGGACCGGGGCCCGGACTCGGCCCTGCACGCCGACGAGCTGCTGGCGGCCGTACGCGACCCGCTGCAGGCCGGTCTGTCGGACGACGGCCGGCTCACGCTGGGCGTCAGCGCGGCCGTGCACTCCGCCGAGGGGCTGCGCGGGGCGCTGGAGGAGGCCCGGCACGCCCGCCGGGTCGCCGCGGCCCGCCCGGGCCGGGTCTGCGCGGCCGGCCACCACGAGCTGGCCTCGCACGTGCTGCTGCTGCCGTTCGTGCCGGACGACGTGCGGCGCGCGTTCACGGCGCGGCTGCTGGACCCGCTGCGGGACTACGACCGCCGCCACCGTGCGGAGCTCATCCCGACGCTGGAGGCGTTCTTGGACTGCGACGGTTCCTGGACCCGCTGTGCGACGCGGCTGCACCTGCACGTCAACACGCTGCGTTACCGGGTCGGGCGAATCGAGCAGTTGACGGCGCGCGACCTGTCGCGGCTCGAGGACAAGCTGGACTTCTTCCTCGCACTGCGCATGAGCTGAGCCATCCCGGCCGTACGCAGGCCGTATCCCCTCCGCGTCCCCTCCGCCCCCGCCCGGTCCGCCGGCCGGGGGCGGCTGACGAGGTGTCCGGACTTTGTGAAAGAGTTCACCCGACCCCTTGGCCGGAGCCGTCGATCCGTGCTCTCATTTCGCCCCAGGGCTCGACGACGTGCTGCTTGATTGCTTTGGGGAGGGCAATGTGGCGGAGACCGCCATGTCCGGTGCCGGATCCACGGGGGGAGAAGACCCCCTCCAGCGGGCGATATGGCGACTGCGTTCGCGCGGCTGTTGGACCGACGCGGCCGCGCTGCTGACGCCCCGCGCGGGCGAGAGCGCGGACGCCGGGGCGGCCGTGCAGCGGACCGCGCTGCTGGTCGAGAGGTGCCTGTTCACGGGGCAGGGCTGGGCCGAGGCCGAGGACGCGCTGCGGGTCGCCGAAGCGGTGTCGCAGGACGACGACGACCGCGGCGCGGCGGCCTGCGAGCGGGGCCAGCTCGCCTACGCGGCGACCGTGCTGGGCGTACGCGACCGGGCCGACGAGGCCCGTTCCGCGCTGGGCCGGGCGGCGGCGCTGCTGTCCCCGGGGTCCCGGACCCGCCCGCTGCTGGACTTCCGCCGGGGGCTGGTCGCCGAGCACCTGGCGGACGCCCCGCAGTCGGCCAGGCCAGCGTACCGGCGGGCCCACGCGGGGGCCGAGGCGCACGGGGACGTGCTGCTGCTGTCCTTCACGTGGCGGCACCTGGCGGCGCTGGCCCTGCGGGACGGGGAGGTGGCGGAGGCCCGCAAGGGCTTCCTGGAGTCCCTCCGCATCCGGGAGGAACTGGGCTTCCTGGTCGGCACGGCCCCGGCGCTGGCCGCCCTGGCCGAGGCCGAGCCGGAACCGGAGGCGACCCGTCTGCGCGCGGAGGCCCGTCGCCTGTTCCACCTCCTGGGCGGCATCCCCACCTGGCTGGCGGACCAACTCGCCCCGACGCCCTCCCCTGCCGGGTAGCTCCCGCAGGGCAGGCCACGTGCTCCCCTGCGGGGTGGCTCCCGCACGACCGGTCGGCGGTCCCCCGCAGGGTGGCTCCCGCGCCGTCGGGTGCGGCGCCGCTGCCGGGGGCCCTGCCCCCGGACCCCCGCGCCTCAAACGCCGGCGGGGCTGGATGTGGCCGGACGTGGCCAGCGTCAGCCCGCACGCGTGCGTGGCACCGCGCGGGGCCGGATGTGGCCGGAGTCAGCCGGCGTGTGCGGCTGGGGCCCCGGGGGGCCATTGCAGCCTCGCCGGCGTTTGAGGCGCGGGGTCCGGGGCGGAGCTCCGGGGCCGGCGGAGCCGGGCTTCGTCAGTGGCCGGCACCCGCGAAATGTCGGCGGACCAGGGACTCCACCGCCGGGAGGTCCCCCGCCGTGAGGGCGTCCAGCAGCAGCCCGTGCTCGGCCGCGTCGGCGACGAGTTCCGCGCGGCGGACCCGGGGCGCTCCCGGCAGGGGCCACAACGCACGTCGGTGGAGTTGCTCGGCCACCGCCACCAGCTGGGCGTTGCCCGCCAGGGAGAGCACCTCCCGGTGGAAGGCTCGGTCCGCCTCCGCGTACGCCGGCAGGTCACCCTCCGCCGCCGCCTCCGCCGTCGCGGCCGCGGCCGGGCGCAGGGCCTCCCAGGCCTCGGCGGGCACGGACCGGGCGAGCCGCAGCATGACCGGGATCTCCAGCAGCCCCCGTACCTCGGCCAGCTCGGCCAGATCGCGCGGGGTCCGCGACAGGACCCGGAAGCCCCGGTTCGGGAGGCATTCCACCGCCCCTTCCAGGGCCAGCTGCTGCATCGCCTCGCGCACGGGGGTCGCCGAGACCCCGAAGCGCTCCCCCAGGGCCGGGCCCGAGTAGATCTCCCCCGGCGCCAGTTCCCCCTCGATCAGCGCCGCCCGCAGGGCGTCGAGGATCTGACCGCGCACCGAATGGCGCAACACCTTCCCGGCGGTCTTCTGCTCCGGGATCGATGGGATCGGCGGGATCGACGGATTCGACGGGATCGATGGCATCGGCTGCATGCGGCGGCCCTCCTCACTGGTCTCGACCTGCCCCGAGAATATGCGACGTCCCACAAGGTGATACGGCCACCGACGGCAGGTAAGGTAAGGCTTACCTGTTAACGATCGTGCGATTCGGTGGCCCCCATGACCGTCACGACCCCGACCGGCTCCCCCGTGGCGGACGCGTACGCGCGACTGACCGAGGCCTACGCCGGACTCCGCGTCAGCGAACTGTCCGCGCTCGAACCGACCCCCGGCGGTGCGGGGTGGGTCGGCGCCGACGAGCTCGCCGCGGGCGGGGCGGCCCTCGACGCCTTCCTCGCGTGGGACGAGGCCCAGATCACCCGGGACCACGGCCGCCGGGCCCGCCCGGACGTGGTGGCGGGCTTCGGGCTGCACCGGTACGCGTGGCCGGCCTGCCTGCTGATCACCCTGCCGTGGTTCCTGCACCGGCGCGTCCCCCGGCTGCCCGTCGACCGGGTGGCCTTCCACCGCGCCGACGCCCGGATGGCCGTACGCGTCGGAACTTTCGCCTGCCTGCCGGACGACCCCGCGGCCGCCCTCCCCGGCGCGCGGGTCGTGCCCGACGAGGAGGGGCTGCGCGCCGAGGTACGGGCCGCCGCGGCCGAGCACCTGGGCCCGCTGCTGGAAGGTTTCGGCCCGCGCATGCGGCGCGGCCGGCGCGCCCTGTGGGGCCTGGTCACCGACGAGGTCGTCGAGAGCCTCTGGTACGTGGCGAGTCTGCTCGGGCCCGGAGAGGAGCGGCGCGCCATGGTCGAACTGGAGGCGCTCCTGCCCGGCGGTACCGACCCGTACGCCGGGGGCGCGGGGTTCCGCACCCTCTCCGGGCCGGCCGGCGAGGAGCTGTCCACCCGGGACCGGGTCGGGTGCTGTTTCTTCTACACCATCCGCCCGGACGACACCTGTGTCACCTGCCCGCGCACCTGTGACACCGACCGGGTCACCCGGCTCACCGCGACCGCCGCCTGAACCCACCCGTACGACTGACTGAATTCGAACTCAACTCGGTTACCACGAGCGTCAGTTCGAGTCACAACACCCTATCCGGCGGGCCCCGCCCCCCGATGGCGTCCACTTGCCCCGAAACCCGCGTGCACGACGGACCGGCTGCGCCACTATGGCGCCCGGAAAGCCGCACGGCCGCATTCGCGAGGCAAGGACATCCGTATGAGACTGACCGACATATCGCTGGACTGGCTGCTGCCCGGCAGTCTGCTGATCCTGGGCGTGGCTGCGGCGGTTGCGGTACTGGCCCGGGGCCGGCGCGAGAGCGAGAAGGCCGCGGCCGACGACAGCTGGGAGCGCAGCGAGGAACGGCGGCGGCGCAAGGAAGCCGTCTACGGGACCGCCTCCTACGTCCTGCTCTTCTGCTGCGCGGCGGTCGCCGCCGCGCTCTCCTTCCACGGACTGGTCGGCTTCGGCCGGCAGAACCTCAACCTCTCCGGCGGTTGGGAGTACCTGGTCCCCTTCGGCCTCGACGGCGCCGCGATGTTCTGCTCGGTGCTCGCGGTCCGCGAGGCCAGCCACGGCGACGCGGCCCTCGGCTCGCGCATGCTGGTCTGGCTGTTCGCGGGCGCGGCCGCCTGGTTCAACTGGGTGCACGCCCCGCGCGGCATGGGCCACGACGGCGCTCCGCAGTTCTTCGCGGGGATGTCCCTCTCGGCGGCCGTCCTCTTCGACCGGGCCCTCAAGCAGACCCGCCGCGCGGCGCTGCGCGAACAGGGCCTGATCCCGCGTCCGTTGCCGCAGATCCGGATGGTCCGCTGGCTGCGGGCGCCCCGGGAGACCTTCGGCGCGTGGTCCCTCATGCTGCTGGAGGGGGTGCGCACCCTCGACGAGGCCGTGGACGAGGTGCGCGAGGACAAGCGGGAGAGGGAGCAGGACCGGCACCGCAGGCGCGATCAGAACCGGCTGGACCGGGCGCGCATCAAGGCGCTGGGCCGGCAGAACCGGGCGTTCGGGCGGTCCCGCGGCCGCCAGGTCGAACTCCCGGAGCTCACGCAGGGAGTCGGCTCCGCGCCGGTCGGCGCGGAGCCGGCCATATCGGAAACAGGACAGCTGCCGTTGCGACGCCGGCCCTCCCTGCAGGCCGTCAGCCGGACCGGGTCCGCTGACGTGACCGGCCCCCGGACGGTGGATCTCACCGCCGAGGACGACACCCAGACCATCCCCCGGCTCGACTCCCTGGAGCGCAAACTGAAGGACCTGGAGCAGCAGTTCGGCTGACCGGCGGGCCTTCTCGCACGGTCCGGCCGGTCACGTGGGCCCGTCGGTCAGGCGGGCCCCACGTCGTATCCCCGCTCCAGCTCGAACCACACCACCTTGCCGCCGCCGAGGTCCGGGGCGTCCACGCCCCAGTCGTCGGCGAGCGCCTGCACCAGCACCAGTCCCCGGCCGTGCGTACCGTCGTCGGCGGTCGGTACGTACGGCCGGGGCCGGCGGTTGGCGTAGTCCCGGACCTCCACCCGTAACCGGCCGGCGTCGAGACTCGCGGACACCTCCGCCCCCTGGTCGGTGTGGACGAGGGCATTGGTGACGAGCTCGGTGATGAGCAGCTCGGCCACCTCGGCGGCATCGGTGGCGCACCGGTGGCGCATCAACTCCCTCAACGCCTTCCGGACTTCGCCCACCGCTTTCAGATCCGCCCGGCGCACGCTCCGGTTGATCGCCGGCCCGTCCACCGCGGCCGCCCCCTCCGGACCGGACGGCTCGCGCGGCACCGGCCTGCCTCTGCGCCACGGCTTCCCGGTCTTCGCCCCCACCCGCACGGCGATGCCCCTCCCTCGTCGTGTGTCCCCAACTGGTCGAACAGGTCTACGGGATGCATGCCCCCCGGGCCGATCCGCACTCCTGCGGGCTTACGGGCGGGGCACGTTGCGGAGGTTGGATCGAGCCATCTGGATCATCCTGCCGACCCCTCCGTCGAGGACGATCTTGCTGGCGGAAAGTGCAAATCCGGTCACCATCTCCGCGCTGATCCTGGGCGGAATCGACAGCGCGTTGGGGTCGGTGACCACGTCCACGAGGGCCGGTCCCGGGTGCCTGAAGGCATCCTTCAAAGCCCCTGTGAGCTGCTTGGGCTTCTCCACGCGGACCCCGTACGCGCCCGCCGCGCGGGCGATGGCCGCGAAGTCGGGATTCGTGTTCGTAGTTCCGTACGAGGGCAGGCCGGAAACGAGCATCTCCAACTCGACCATGCCGAGCGATGAGTTGTTGAAGAGGACCACTTTGACGGGCAGGTCGTACTGCACGAGGGTGAGGAAATCTCCCATCAGCATGGAGAAGCCACCGTCACCCGACATCGACACCACTTGACGGGAGCGATCGGTGAACTGCGCCCCGATGGCCTGTGGCAAAGCGTTCGCCATGGAACCGTGGCTGAAGGAGCCGATGATGCGGCGCTTGCCGTTCGGGGAAAGATAGCGCGCGGCCCACACATTGCACATGCCGGTGTCGACGGTGAAGACGGCGTCGTCATCGGCCAATTCGTCGAGGACGGCGGCCACGTACTCGGGGTGGATCGGAGTGCGCTTCTCCACCTTGCGCGTATACGCCTTGACCACGCCCTCCAGCGCGTCCGCGTGCTTCTTCAGCATCCGGTCCAGGAAACGGCGGTCCGTCTTGGGCTTCACCCTCGTGTTCAGTGCGCGCAGGGTCTCCCGTACGTCGCCCCAGACGGCGAGGTCGAGTTGGGAGCGGCGGCCGAGGTGTTCGGGCCGGATGTCCACCTGGACGATCTTCACGTCGTCGGGGAGGAACGCGTTGTACGGGAAGTCCGTGCCGAGCAGGACCAGCAGATCGCACTCGTGGGTGGCCTCGTAGGCGGCGCCGTAGCCGAGCAGCCCGCTCATGCCGACGTCGTAGGGATTCTCGTATTGAATCCATTCCTTGCCGCGCAGGGCGTGTCCGATGGGCGCCTTGATCCGGCCGGCGAACTCCATCACCTCGGCGTGCGCCCCGGCGGTTCCGCTGCCGCAGAAGAGGGTGACCTTGTCCGCCTCGTCGATCAGCCGGACCAGTTTCTCGATCTCGCCGTCACCGGGGCGCACGGTCGGCCGGGCGGTGACGAGGGCGTGCTCCACCGCCTTCTCGGGGGCGGGCAGGGAGGCGATGTCCCCGGGCAGGGCGACGACGCTGACGCCGCTGCGGCCGATGGCGTGCTGCACGGCGGTCTGCAGCAGGCGGGGCATCTGCCGCGGGTTCGAGATCAGTTCGCTGTAGTGGCTGCACTCGCGGAAGAGCCGGTCGGGGTGGGTCTCCTGGAAGTACCCGAGGCCGATCTCGCCGGACGGGATGTGCGAGGCGAGCGCGAGGACCGGGGCCATCGAGCGGTGCGCGTCGTACAGCCCGTTGATCAGGTGCAGGTTGCCCGGGCCGCAGGAGCCCGCGCAGGCGGCGAGGCGGCCGGTGATCTGGGCCTCGGCGCCGGCCGCGAAGGCCGCCGTTTCCTCGTGGCGGACCTGGATCCACTCGATGTCGCCGGTTCGGCGGATCGCGTCGACGATCGGGTTCAGGCTGTCGCCGACGACTCCGTACATCCTGCGCACGCCCGCGCGCACGAGGATGTCCACGAACTGCTCCGCCACGTTCTGTCGGGCCATGGATGGGGCGCCCCTCTCCGGTTCGGCTCTGCCGGTGCGCCTTCCATCCATGCACGTTTGCCCCTGCCGCGCCTGTCGGGCCCGGTGTGGCTGTTGCGCCTGTTACGCCTCCCAGACCGCGGCGGCCGTCCGGTCGTCGGCGTAGCCCTTGAGGCGGAGCTGGGTGTCCGCGAGGAAGGCCGCCAGGCCGGGGGGTTCCGGCTCGGACCAGCGCGCGGCGAGCTCGGCCGGGAGCAGGGCCTCCTCCCGCATGGGGTCGGCCAGGCCGCCGGAGCAGACGAGCAGGGTGTCACCCGGCCGGGCCACGGAGGCCCGGAAGCGGAACTCCCCTTCCGGCACAGCTCCGTCGGGCTCCAGGTCCTGCCACTGGCCCGACCGGAGGCGGAACAGCCCGCCGGCGCCGGAGCCGAAGCACACCCGGGTCCGGCACTGCGGGTCCACGGGGAGCAGCAGGGCGCGCAGCCCGGCGGTGTACGCCTCCTCGGCGAGGCCGAGTTCGGCGGCGCGGGCGCGGAGGCGGCCGTAGCCGCGGTCGGTGAGCCGTTGGAGGCCGGAGCGGAGGGCATCGCGGCGACCTGCGCGGATGTCCTCGGCGAGCCGTTCCTGGCTCCGGCCGACGGCTGCGGCGACGGTGCGGCAGAGGTCGGCGGCGGCCGCGGGGGCCCCGGGGGCGGCGCGGTCGCCTCCGGCGAGGACCACCATCACCAGGGCGTCGTCGCCGGTGCCGAAGCGGGCGGTGAGCAGGTGGTCCCGGCGGGCCTCGCCCCGGTAGCGGGCGGAGTCCCCGCGTAGGGAGGCGGCGCGCAGGGTGTACGTGCCGTAGCGGGCCCCTTCCAGGACGGTGTCGGGGGTCAGGTCGTCGAGCGCGGCCGGGTCGGCGGCGGGCAGGGCTCCGGGCTCGGCGGCGTAGGTGGGCGCGCGGTCGCCGAGGTGTCGGACCTCGGGGCGCTCGTCGTACCCCGGGTCCACGGCCACCTGCACGGTCCGCTCCTCCTCCGCCGTCCAGGCGGGCACGTCCACGTCACCGAGCGCGTACCCGGTGACGCCACCGGCCCTCGGATCCTGCGGGGGTGCCTGCGGGGGTGCCTGCGGCGGCGTCGGCGGTACGGGTGGCGCCGGTGCGGGATCGGCCGCCCCGTCCAACGGCTCGGGATCCGCGCGCGGCCCGGGCACGACGGGCCGGACGGGGAGCCCGGCCTCCACCGGCGGTGCCGGGACCGGCACGGGCGCGGCCGGCGGGGCGGGGGGCCCGGGCCGGGCCGCGGCCGGTACCGGCGGCGGCCCTGCCTGCCCGGCCAACGGCACGGCGGCGGCCCCCCATGGCGGAGCCGGGGCCGGCGGCACGCCTGGGCCATGCGGGGCCTGGGCGGGCGGCGGGGCCGAGGCAGCCCCAGGGGGCGGCGGAGCCGCAGGAGCCCATGGAGCCCCAGGGGCCGGCGGAGCCGGAGGCGGCACGGCCGGAGGGGCCGGCGGAGCCGGGACGGCGCGCTCGGGCAGCCCGGCTGCGGGGGGCGGCGGAGCCGCAGGGGCCCAAGGAGCCCCGGGGGCCGGCGGAGCCGGAGCGGGTCCGGCCGGAGGCGCGGCCGAAGGAGGCAGCGGAACCGGGGCGGCGCGCTCCGGCGCCTCGACCGAAAGCGGTGCCCGAGCCCCAGGAGCCGGAGGCGGCAATGCCGGAGGGGCCGGCGGAGCCGGGACGGCGCGCTCGGGCAGCCCGGCTGCGGGGGGCGGCGGAGCCGCAGGGGCCCAAGGAGCTCCGGGGGCCGGCAGAGCCGGAGCGGGTCCGGCCGGAGGCGCGGCCGAAGGAGGCGGCGGAACCGGGACGGCGCGCTCCGGCGCCTCGGCCGACAGGGGAAGTGGAGCCCCGGGGGGCGGTGGAGCCGGAGGCTCGGCTGACGGGGGCGGTGGGGCCGCGGTGGCCCCGGAGGGCGGGGGCACCGGAGGGGGCCCGGTCGGCGGTGCGGCCGGGGGCGGGGTGGTCCCCGGGGGCGGTGCGGCCTCGGTGGGGCGTGGGGGTGTGGGAGGGGTCGTCAGGGAGGACGCCGTGTGGAAGCGGGTGTCCAGGGTGTCCCCTGGGTCGGGGTCCGGGACCGCGTCCGGGTCCTCGTACAGTTTCTGCCACCAGTCGTCCGCGCCCGCGCCCTGCTGACTCATGCCCTCATTCTCGGCCAACCCCGCGAGCGGAAAACGCCGAACGCGCGAAAAGGGTCCACCGGGCCGCCGCCCGGTGGACCCTTCCCCCCTCACTCGTACGGGTCAGCGGATGTCGTACGCCCGGACGACCGTCTGGGTGACGGAGGCACCCTTCGCGTCGGTCAGTTCGACCTTCAGCGAAACCTGCTTGCCGGAGGCCCCGGCGTGGTCCACGACCGCGGTCCACACGCCGCCGCGCTCGCTCACCTTCGCCGCCGTCCAGTTCTCGCCGTCGTACGAGTACGACAGCTTCGCCGACTTCAGCGCACCCGGCGCGTACCCGGCGTGCCCGGTGGCGCTCAGCGCGATGCCCTGGCCGTTCGCCGCCGCCACCGTCTTCAGCCCGTCCAGCGGGGCCGCGTACCTCGGGAAGAGGATCGGCAGGCCCTGCGAGTACGCGGCGGGGTCGAGCTTCGAGGTGAAGCCCCAGGTGGTCGTCACCTCGGCGGACCGCTGCCAGACGCGGGCCGGCGGGCCGATCTTCTGGATGGACTGGGTCAGTTCGTAGCGGCCCTCCTCGGCCGGGACCTCGAACACCCCGAACGGGTACCAACTGTCCCCGATCACCTCGCCGTTCCGCTTGAGTCGGAGTCCGCCGATGTCCCCGAAGGAGCCCGGCTGCGCGGCGTGCCCGCCGTCGCCCCACATCGCGGGGGCGAAGCCGATCAGGCCGCCCTGCCGCTCGGCGGCCAGGGTCTCCTTGCCCGAGGAGTCGCGCGGGGCGACCGGGCCGGTGATCCCGTCGTACCAACTCGCCTTGAGCCGCTGCCCCTTGGCATAAGTGCGCTGCTCGCCGACCATGAACTCGCCCCACGGGAAGCTGCTGGAGAGCGTCTGGTCCCAGGCGGTGTCCCCGGCCGAGTAGTACTCGGTCCGCGTGCCCGGCACCGCGACGGTCTCGATCGAACCGAAGTACACCGCCGTGCCGATCGGCCGGTAGGCGCCCGCCAGGTCGATGAAGTCGGCCGCCACCCCCATGGAGTTGTACGAGGAGTCCACCTGGCCGAGGTCGCGGTCGCGCACCCGGTAGGTGTGGCCGCCCTGGACCTGGCCCTTCTCGGGGAAGGCGAGGGAATAGGCGTACGGGCTCCGCACCGTGCCCTTCCAGGCCAGCGTGACCGCGCCCGCCTTCAGCCTGGCGAGCAGCGCCCGCCCTTCGGCGGCGTCGATCGAGAGGGTGGGCAGCGCGCCCCCGAAGCCGGTCGAGCCGACCCACCGGCCCGGCGCCTCGCGGTAGGCGAGCACGGCCTTGGCGCCGGCCGCCCGCGCGTCACGGGCGACCTCGTGGAGTCCGGCGTCGACGGTCTTGACGAGCACGATCGCGCCCTTGGCGCCGGCCGCGTCGAGCTCCTGCGGGGTGCCGGTGCCCGCGTCGACGAGCGGGGCGCTGCCGGTTCCGTCGAGGTTGTCGCTGCCCGTGCTCGCGGTGATCGGGTGCAGGACCGGACCGCCGACGGCCTTCAGCTCGGAGAGCAGCGGCGCGCCCGCCCGCCAGTAGCTTCCGAACTCGAACCCGCCGTCCGTGGCGCGGCCTTCGACCGAGGCGTAGAAACCGCGGATGGTGCGGCCGCCGGCCGCCGTGCCCGCGTGCAGCCAGGCGTCGTCCCAACTGCGGGCGAAGGCGAGGGTGGTGTTGCGGCTCTCGACCGGCTTGTCGGCCTCGATGGCCAGGCGGCCGGCCTTGCGGGCGTCGAGTACGACGGTCGTGTCCTTCTTCACCTCGACCTGGGGGCGGCCGAGGTACGTGAGGGAGTCGATCAGCGTGGCGTCCTGGCCCGCGTCGGGGGTGCCGATGAAGGCGGAGAGGA
This sequence comes from Streptomyces sp. NPDC002467, assembly GCF_042889825.1. Taxonomy (NCBI): domain Bacteria; kingdom Bacillati; phylum Actinomycetota; class Actinomycetes; order Kitasatosporales; family Streptomycetaceae; genus Streptomyces; species Streptomyces sp. NPDC002467. The sequence continues at coordinate 568,047 of NZ_JBIARJ010000004.1, forward strand.
AGTACGCGCCGGGGCGGACCCGGTAGACCTGGTCCACGGAGCCGTCGTTGAAGCGGCGTTCACCCGTGGCGTCGTCGGTACCGATCACGTCCAGGGAGGACGGTCCGGCGGCCGGGTTGCCCGCGCGGTCGACGAGCTTGACCCGCAGGGTGACCGTCTGGGGCTCCACGTACAGGGAGAACGGGGTGGAGACGTGCACGCCGTTCGCCGTGGCGACGACGCGGCCGGTGACGTCCCCGTACTGGGAGCGGTCCAGCTTCGCGGCCGGGTCGAGGGCGAGGGGCACCTTGACGGTGGCCCCGGCGGGGACGGTCACGGTGCGCTGCCCGAGGCGGGCGATCTGGCTGCGGACCTTGGAGCCGTCGTTGCCGGTGACCTTCTCGACGGCGAGGTTCAGCGTGACGGGGCTCTTGCCGAGGTTGGTGTAGGGGACCTCGACGGTCAGGCGGTCGCTGCCGTCCTGCGGCCAGTCGTGGGCGCCGCCCTGGATGGCGGGGGCGCCGGTGACCGTGGTGTCGATGGCGGCCTTGACGTCGAGGCGCCCACCGCCGGTCTCGCGTACGTCCCCGGGGATCGCGGTATCGGCGGATCCGACGAGGGCTGCCTTGATCTGCTGCCCGGTCCAGTCGGGGTGGCGCTGCTTGACGATGGCGGCGGCGCCCGCGACGTGCGGGGTGGCCATCGAGGTGCCGGACATGGACTGGTACGCGTACACCCCTCGGCCGCCCATGTTGGCGGCGGAGATGCCCACGCCGGGGGCGGCGATCTCGGGCTTGAGGGTGTGCCGGAGTCCGGCGGGGCCCCGGCTGGAGAAGGGGGCGGTGGTGTCGTCGCGGTCGACGGCGCCGACGGTCAGCACACTGGCGGCGCAACCGGGCGAGGAGACCGTGTTGTCGCCGGGTCCGGAGTTGCCGGCGGCGATCACGAACAGCGGCCCCTGTTGGGAGAGTTTCTCCGCGGCGGCGGCGAGCGGGTCGTCGCAGGCGGTCTGGGAGGGGTCGCCCAGGCTCATGGAGACCACGTCGGCCTGGGACTCGACGGCCCACTCCATGCCCGCGATGATCCACGAGTCGAGGCCGTACCCGGCGTCGTCGAGGACCTTGCCGCTGAGCAGTTCGGCGCCGGGTGCCACGCCCTTCTTGGCTCCGCCGCTCGCGGCTCCGGAGCCGCCGACGGTGGAGATGGTGTGGGTGCCGTGGCCCTGCCGGTCGGCGTCGGTGTCGGAGTCGGTGAAGTTCTTCGAGGCGGCGACGCGGCCCGCCAGGTCGGGGTGTTCGAGGTCGGTACCGGTGTCGAGGACGGCGACCTTCGTGCCCTTGCCGTCGTACCCGGCCGCCCAGGCGGCCGTGGCGTTCACCTGCTTCGTCGACCGCTCCAGGTTCGCCTGGACCTTGCCGTCGAGCCACAGCTTCTTCAGTCCGCCGCCCGCCGCTCGGGAGCGGCCGTCGGCGGTGGCGCCGGCGGTGACGTCGGCCCAGAAGTCGGCGGCCTTGCCCTTGTCGGCGGCGAGTGCGACGGCGCCGATGGAGCCGAGGACGAGGGACCGGTCGGCGCCGCGCGGGGCCGGCGGGGCGCTGCGCGCCACGTTGACGGAGCCGTCGTAGACCGCGATGAGCGGGAGCTTCTTGGTGTGCGCGTCGTCGTAGCCCTGCCGGACGAGGCCGGTGACGTTGAAGAGTTCGTGGTCGACCTTGCCCGCGGCGAGGGCCTTGACCGCGCCCTCGGGGTAGACGTAGAGGTCCTTGCCCGACTGCCGGGTCTGCACGAGCGGTTGCGAGCCGTCCTCGCGCGGCATCGCGGTGGCGGCCGTACGGCCGGCGGCGTCGGTGGAGACCAGGATCCGGTCACCCGTGACGAGGGTGACGGTGACGGGGGCCGTGGGCTGCTTCCCGGCCGCCTCGCTGCCGACGAGTGGTCTCTTCCCCGCTCCAGGCGCCCCGTCGTGCGGCTGTGCCGTGGACGGGCCGACTGCGGTGACGGCCAGGACGGCAGCGGTGGCCGCTCCCAGTGCCGTACGCGATATCGGGCGCATCGCTCTCCCCAGGTCAATTCCGGCCAACTGCTGCATTGCACGGCAAAGCTGCCGCTCAAGTGGCTCCAGGCCGGCGGATGTTGGTGCTGCGGTGGCATGACCTTTACAGAGGGGCGGGTGGTACGGCGATGATGTCCGAGGCGGGTTTGCGCCGTGGCCGCTTCCCGCCAGGCGCGTGTCGAAAGGTGGGTGGGCGGGTTGCTGGGTGCGATAGGCCTGGACGAGGGGCAGGAGTCGGCGTACCGCGCCCTGGTGGCGATGGGCGCGGCCGAGGCCCCCGATCTCGCGCACCGGCTGACCCTGCCGGTGCCCCAGACGGAGCGGACGCTGCGCCATCTGGAGCGCCACGGGTTGGCCGCGCAGTCCTCGGCCCGCCCGGGCCGCTGGGTGGCGGCTCCGCCCGGGGTCGCCCTGGGGGCCCTGCTCACCCAGCAGCGGCACGAGCTGGAGCAGGCCGAGCTGGCGGCGGCGCTGCTGGCGGAGGAGTACCGGGCGGAGGCGGCCGAGCCCGCGGTGCACGACCTGGTGGAGGTGGTGCAGGGCGCGAGCGCGGTGGCGCACCGTTTCCACCAGCTCCAGCTGGGCGCGGCGGAGGAGGTGTGCGCGCTGGTCAGCGGCCGGCCCCAGGTGGTGACGGGTACGGAGAACGAGGCCGAGGAGCGGGCCTCCGTGCGCGGGGTCGACTACCGGGTGGTCATCGAGCGGGAGGTGCTGACCCTGCCGCGGGGCATCCGGGAGGCGTCGACGGCCCTGGCTCGGGGCGAACAGGTCCGGGTGACGGGAGAGGTCCCGACGAAGCTGGTGATCGCGGACCGCACCCTGGCGATGGTGCCGCTGACCTCGCGCGGTTCGGAACCGGCGGCCCTCGTCGTCCACGCGTCGGGGCTGCTGGAGTCGCTGATGGGCCTGTTCGAGGCGGTCTGGCGGGAGTCCCTGCCGCTGCGGCTGGGCGCCTCGGGCACGGCGGAGGAGGGCGGCGGCTCCCCCGACGCCACGGACCTGGAGATCCTCTCCCTGCTGCTGGCGGGCCTGACGGACGCGAGTGTGGCCAAACACCTGGAACTGGGCCTGCGGACGGTGCAGCGCCGGGTGAAGGGGCTCATGGAACTGGCGGGGGTCACGACGCGGATGCAGCTCGGCTGGCACGCCTACGAACGGGGCTGGGTGGCCCGATAGCCCCTGGTCGGTCAGGCTGAGCAGCATGGATCTGCCTCAGCTGCTCCTGGTGGGGCTGGTGCTGCTGCTCGGGGTGGTCGGGGTGATGGTCCCCGGCGTCCCGGGGACCCTGCTGGTGTGGGCCGGGGTGATGTGGTGGTCGCTGCACGAGCGCTCGGCCCTGGCGTGGGCCCTGCTGGTCGCGGCGACGTCCCTGCTGCTGGTGGTCCAGGTGGTGAAGCGGCAGCTCCCTCCGCGCCGGCTGCGGGGGGTGGGGGTCACCCGGCGGATGGCGGTCTTCGCGGGTGCGGGCGCGCTGCTGGGTTTCGTACTGGTCCCGGTGATCGGGTCGATCCCCGGCTTCGTGGGCGGCGCCTACCTCTGCGAACGGCTCCGCCTGGGCACGCACGGCGAGGCGTGGGCCTCGGTGCGGACGGTGATGCGGGCGGTGGGGACGAGCGTGCTGGTGGAGCTCTTCGCGTGCCTGCTGGTGGTGGGGGCGTGGGTGGGGGCGGTGCTGGCGCGGTAGGCGGGGCGCTCAGGGCAGCTGCTGCCCGAGGTCTGCTCCGAGAAACGGGCGCAGGGCGCCGAGCAGCGCGCCGATACAGGTGTCGCGCAGTTCCGTGCGCGTGCAGGTCTCGGTGGTCAGCCAGTCCAGGCAGAGCACCCGGACGAACACCAGCCAGCTCTTCAGGACCGCGGCCACGGCCTCCCGTGCGGAATCGTCCGCGAGCGGGAGGACTCCGAGGACCCGGGTCCGCAGGACGTCCAGCTCACCGTCGATGATCGTCTGGACCACCGGGTCGCCGGCGAGGACGCGGTTCGCCGCCAGGACGGTGTTGCGGTGGGCCACGAAGTAGTCGAGGTGGACGTCGAGCCCCTCGGTGAGTTGACCCAGCGGGTCCCCGGGCCGGTCGAGCGGGACCTGTTCGAGCAGCCGGTCGGACGCCTGCCGGAAGACGGCGGCGAACAGGTCCTGCTTGCCGGCGAAGTGCCGGTAGAGCAGCGCGCGGGAGACACCGGCCCGCTCGGCGACGGTCTCCATCAGCACGTCTTCGTACGGGTGCTGGGCGAAGAGCTGCGCGCCGACGGCGAGGAGGCGGGCGCGGCGCTCGACGGGGGTGAGGCGCTGACGGGGAGGCACGGGACCGATGCTACTTGACACGCGTCTACTAGTGGGTGCGTACTGGTCGTGCGGTAGTAGACACGGGTCTACTTTGCAGGGGGAGGGAGACGGCACCATGACCATGACCAAGGCCAAAGCTCTCGAATGGCTCGTACTGGCGATGGGCGGTGCGTGCCTGGCGATCGGGCTCGCGCACGTGGCCCTGGGGAACGCGGCGGTGCCGGGCGCGGGCGGGGCCGGTGCGACGGTCGACAGCCTCGGCCGCTTCCTGGGCGCGACGTTCGCGGGCTACGGCCTGGCCTGGCTGTGGGCGGGCCGCCGGTCGCCGATCCCGGCGGGCGTGGTCCGGTGGCTGGCCGGGGTGTTCCTGCTGGGCGCGGCGGGGCGGCTGCTGTCCCTGGCCGTCCACGGGTGGCCGCACGGGTTCCAGGTGGTGCTCATGGTCATCGAGCTGGTGCTGCCGCCGGTGTACTTCTGGCTGGCGGACGCCGACGAGAAGGCGGCCGGGACCTCGGACCTAGGGCCGCGGCCCGATGCGGTGGGCGGGCGCGCCTGAGAAGCTCTCGGCATGAGGGACTTCGACGGTTTCAGCGAGGCGGAGCAGGCATACCTCCGCTCCCAGCACCTGGGCCGGCTGGCCACGGTGGACGCGGCGGGACAGCCACAGGTGAACCCGGTGGGGTTCTTCCCGCAGGACGACGGGACGATCCTGGTCGGCGGAATGGCGATGGGGGCGTCGAAGAAGTGGCGCAACCTGCGGGGCAATGCGCGGTTGGCGCTGGTGGTCGACGACCTGGTGAGCACCCGGCCGTGGCGGGTGCGCGGGATCGAGATCCGGGGCCGGGCGGAGCTGGAGGTGGGCCCGCACGGGCTCGGCCCCCACTTCAGCCCGGAGGTGATCCGGATCCGTCCGGAACGGGTCCACACGTGGGGGCTGTGACGGGTCCCTCCCCGGGGGTGCCGGGGAGGCCGCTGCGCGGAGCGGTCCCCTACCCGCCCTTCCACCGTTCCCCGGGGCTCCTCCCCGGGGAACGGTCCTCAAACGCCGGACGGGCTGGAACATCCAGCGCCCCGCCGGCGTTTGAGGCGCGGGGTCCGGTGCGGAGCCCCGGGGAGCGGCGCCGAGACCGGTACCGGTACGGTCAGGCCCGGCCGCCCCGCTTCGCGGCGTAGTTCGCGCGGCCCTCCGCCGACTTGAGGCGCCAGTCACGGCTGATCTCCGCCCGCATCCGCGCGTCCGTCTTCGCGACGATCCGCCGGTTCTCCCGCAGCAGCTTGCGGTAGCTCTCCAGCCGGCGTTCCGACAGCGCCCCCGAGTCCACCGCGGCCAGCACCTCGCAGCCCGGCTCCGCATCGTGCGCGCAGTCCTGGAAGCGGCACTGTTCCGCGTACTCCTCGATCTCCGAGAAGACCTGCCCGACCCCCGCCTCGGCGTCCCACAGTCCGACGCCCCGCAGCCCGGGGGTGTCGATCAGTACGCCGCCGCCCGGCAGGGCGAGCAGGTTGCGGGTGGTGGTCGTGTGGCGGCCCTTGCCGTCGACCTCGCGGGCCGCCTGGACCTCCATGACCTCGTCGCCGAGCAGCGCGTTGGCCAGCGTGGACTTCCCGGCGCCCGAGATGCCCAGGAGCACGCTCGTGCCGCTGCCGACGACCGCGGCCAGGACGTCCATGCCCTCCCCGGTCAGGGAGGAGACCGTCAGCACCTGGACCCCGGGCGCGGTGGCTTCCACGTCCTGGACCAGGTGTGCGAGCGCCACCGGGTCCGGGACCAGGTCCGCCTTGGTGAGGACGACCAGCGGCTGTGCCCCCGACTCCCAGGCGAGCGCCAGGAAGCGCTCGATGCGCCCGAGGTCGAGTTCCACGGCCAGTGATACGGCGATGATCGCGTGGTCGACGTTGGCTGCGAGGATCTGCCCCTCGGACCGCTGCGAGGAGGTGGAGCGCACGAAGGCGGTCCGGCGCGGCAGGTACGCCTTCACGTAGCGCGGATTGCCGCCCGCCTCCACCGCGGCCCAGTCACCGGTGCAGATGACCCGGAGCGGGTCGTGCGGGGTGACGAAGGCGGTGTCGGCGCGGACGACGCCGTCCGCGGTCATGACGTCGCACTGGCCGCGGTCGACCCGTACGACCCGGCCGGGCAGGAGTCCCCGCTCGGCGTAGGGGGTGAACTCGGCCGCCCAGGCGTCGTCCCAGCCGAGGGGAGCGAGGGCGTGCGAGAAGGCGGAAGACTGCGGGAAAGAAGAGAAAGACAAGGGGAACCCTTCACAGGGTGGCCCCGGCAGCGCGCACCCGCCCGCTCGATGGCGGCGCGGCGCGTGAAAAGAGGTGTGAGGTCAGCCGGAGACCACGGAAGTGACATTGATGGCCTTCTGAGTGCGGGCAGCGCCCTGCGTGACGACAGTCATCAATGAACTCACCTCCGGATCGATCACGTGCTGGATGTGCCCCCGTCCGTCCTCGGCGGGAACTGCCCCACCGTAACAAGGCCCCTCGCGCCGTTGCCAATTCTTTTTCCGGCCGACCACGCCCGGCTCGCCAGGTCCCGCGCGACGATCCCCGTGCGCGTCGCCGGGACCAGCATGGCCGCGGCCCGCTCCACCCCGCGCTGCTTGGGTTCCACGAGGGTGCGGTGGCGCCGCTCGTAGCGGCGGAAGGCGGCCGCGTGGTCCTCGGGGCTCGCCGCCAGTTCCTCGGCCAGGGTGTGGGCGCCCGCCATGGCCAGGGTGCTGCCGTCCCCGAACAGGGACACCGAGGAGGCCGCGTCCCCGAGCAGTGTGACGCGGCCGTGCGACCACCGGTCCATGCGCACCTTGCCGACGGCGTCGAAGTACAGGTCCCGGGCGGCCCGTACACGGTCCAGCAGTTCGGGGATCCGCCAGCCGCCCCCCTCGTACGCGTCGAGGAGCAGCCGCTTGTGGCCGTCGGTGTCCCGGTGGTCCGACTCCGGTACGGGGGCGGAGCGGTAGGCGAAGAAGGCGAGGGAGTCGCCGCGGCGGGGGTGTACGGCGGCCATCCGACCGGGGGTGTTGTGCGCGACGACGGTGCGGGGCCGGGGCGCGGGGATGCCGAGGGGCAGGGTGGCGACGTAGAGGCCGGCATGGGTGACGAACCGGCTCTCGGGCCCGAAGACCAGCCCGCGGACGCCCGAGTGGTGGCCGTCCGCGCCGATGACGAGGCCGAAGCGGCGCGGTGGCGCGTGCCGGAAGGTGACGTCCGCTCCGTGCTCGTCCTGCTCGATGGCGGTGATGGAGTCGCCGAAGAGGAACTCGGCGTGCGGGGCCGCCTGTCGGTGGAGGATCGCGGCGAGGTCGCCCCGGCCGATCTCGATGTCGCGGGCGCCCGCGGCCACGCCGGTGACCGCACTCAGGGGGAGTCCGCCCGTGCGCCGCCCCGCGGCGTCGACGAACCACAGGTCCGTCACATCGGTGCCCGCCTCGCGCAACCGTTCGGCGATGCCCATCCGTTCGGCGACCTCCACCGCCGGTCCCCGGACGTCCACGGGGCTGCCGCTGGAGCGGACGCCCGTCGCGAGTTCCACCACGGTCGGCCGGAAGCCGTGCCGGGCCAGCCAGTAGGCCAGCGTCGGGCCGGCGATCCCGGCTCCGGAGATCAGTACGGTCCTGTCGTCCACGACATCCCCTCCTGCTTACCGTCGGTCAGGCGTGACTGTAGGCATCTGTCCACAACTCAGGCAAGGAGATACGGTGTTCGGCGTGAAACGCGCTGAGAACAGTAATTCCGAGACGGATTACGAGACATTGGTTCATGAGACGTCGCGGACGCGGCGGCGGATCCTGGGCGCCTCCATGGAGCTGTTCGGGGTCCGTGGATTCCACGAGACCTCGCTGCGGGAGATCGCGGAGCGGGTCGGCGTCACCAAGGCCGCGGTGCTCTACCACTTCCCCGGCAAGGTCGACATCCTGGGCGCGCTCGTGGAGCCGATGCTGGGCGATCTCGCGGCGGCGATGGCGAACGCCGCCGCCGCGGGGCCGGGACGGGCCCGCTGGGCGGCCATCGAGGGGATGCTCGACGTGTGGCTGAAGCACCGCTACCTGCTCCGGCTGAACCTCCAGGACATGGCCCTGGCCACCCCCGGGCCCGCCTTCGCGCGCTTCCGGGACGCCATGCTGCGGGCCAACGCGCTGGTGGCCGGGGCCGATCCCGGTCTGGCGGAGCGGGTGCGGGCCGCGCAGGCCGTGGCGATGCTCTCGGACCCGGTGCTGCTGTTCGCCGACGCCCCGGTCGAGGCGCTGCGCGCGGCCGTGTTGGACGGCGTGCACCGCCTCCTGGACGGTACGGCCGAGCCGGCCGCCGAGCCCCCGGCGCCGCCCCGGAGCCGTCGGGGGCGGCCCGCCGCGATGAGCACGGCCATGATCGAGACCGCGCGCCGCATGCACGCCGCCGGGAGCGGTGCCGCACTGATCGCCGCCGCCCTGGGGGTCTCCCGCGCCACGGTCTACCGGCACCTGCCGCCGGCGGACCCGTCGGCGTCGTGAGCGGTCACGGCCCGTACAGGGCCTGTGCTCGGCCCGAGCCCGCTTCCATGTCGAGGGTCCTCGGTGAGGTTCCGTCGCGGAGGCCGTCCGGGACCTCGCAGCGGCCGCTGCCGGCCTCGCAGGTGGTGCGGAACGTGGTCGCCACGGGCACGACGACGGCCAGGCGGCCGGAACCGACCTTGCCGACGACCTGCTCCGGCGGGGCGATGGCGGTGACCGCGGCGCGGCCCGAGCCGACCCGGACGTCGATCTGGGGTGAGGTGAGGTCGGCGGCGGTCAGGCGGCCCGAGTCCACCCTCGCGCGCAGGGCTCCGCGCAGGCCGTTGATCTCCAGACGGCCGGAGTCGACCTCCGCGTCGACGGTTCCGCCCAGGCCCGTCAGGGACACCCGGCCGGAGCGGGCCGTCACCTTCACGGGGATCCCGGCGGGCACGGTCACCGCCAGCTTGACCGAGCAGCCGGCGGCGACGACCCGCCAGGAGTCGGCGCCGGGGCAGTGTGGGGTCAGCCGCAGGGCGTCGCCGAGCCGGCTGGTCTCGACGGAGGGCCTGCCGACCGACCAGGCGACCTCGGCCCGGTAGCCGACCTGCCGGTCCCCGCGGGGGGTGACGGTGATGTCGGCGTCGCCGCCCAGGATCTCCAGCGCGCTCACCGGGCGGCCGTCGCCGCCGCCCGCCAGGACTTCGCTGCGTACGGCTCCGAGCGACCACGTCTGCCAGGCGGTCGGCAGCAGCACCAGGAGGGTCCCGAGCAGCGCCACCGCGATCCAGGTCCGGCGGTGCCTGCGCCGTGGCCGGCCGGTCGGCCGCGGGTCCGCGGCGTCCGGCGCGTCGGACGCCGTCACGGCGTGCCGTCCAGGAAGCGCAGGACGGCGAGGACCCGGCGGTGGTCGCCGTCGGCCGGCGGCAGGTCGAGCTTGGTGAAGATGCTGTTGATGTGTTTGGCCACCGCGCTCTCGCTGACGACGAGTTCGGTGGCGATGCCCGCGTTGGAACGGCCCTCCGCCATCAGGGCGAGGACCTCCCGCTCGCGCGGGGTGAGCCGCTCCAGGGGGTCCGGGCCGCCACCGCGGCGCAGCAGGAGCTGGGCGACGACCTGGGGGTCGAGAGCGGTGCCGCCGGCGGCGACGCGGCGCAGCGCGTCGACGAACTCCTCGACGTCGGCCACCCGTTGCTTGAGCAGGTAGCCGATGCCGGCGCCGCTGCGGGTGGCCAGCAGATCGGCGGCGTAGCGTTCCTCCACGAACTGGGAGAGCAGCAGCACGGCGGTGTCGGGGTACTGACGGCGGATCACCAGAGCGGCGCGTACCCCCTCGTCGGTGAAGCCCGGTGGCATCCGTACGTCGACCAGGGCCAGTTGGGGGCGGTGTTCCTCGACGGCGGCGAGCAGCGACTCGGCGTCGCCGGTCTCGGCGGCCACGTCGAACCCGGCCATGTCGAGGACTTTGACGAGTCCCACGCGCAGCAGGACGGAGTCCTCGGCGATCACGGCGCGCACGGCAGCTCCACGGTGATGTCGGTCGGTCCCCCGATGGGACTGGTGATCTTGATGGTTCCGTCGACCGACCCTACGCGCTTGCGCAGGCCCACCAGGCCGGTGCCGTGCGCCGGATCGGCTCCGCCGACCCCGTCGTCGGTGACGGTGATGCGCAGTCGCTCGCCGGTCCGGCCCCCGGCGCGCTCCACGCGCACCGAACAGTGGGCGGCGCGGGCGTGTTTGGCGACGTTGGCCAGGGCCTCGGACACCACGAAGTAGGCGACGGCCTCCACGGTGGGGCCCGGCCGGGTGCCCATGTCCACGGTCAGCTCGACGGGGAACGGGGCCCGGGCCGCGATCCCGGAGAGCGCCGCGTCCAGCCCGCGGTCCTCCAGTACGGCCGGGTGCAGGCCCCGTACCAGGTTGCTCAGCTCCTCGATTGCCTCCTTGGCCTCGCGGTGGGCCTCGTCGATGACGGCCCTGGCCTCGGGCGGCAGGTCGGTCAGGGTGGCGCGGGCGATGCCCAGGTTCATGGCGAGTGCGACGAGGCGCTGCTGGGCTCCGTCGTGCAGGTCCCTTTCGATGCGGCGGCGTTCGAGGTCCGCCGCGTCCAGGACGCCGGCCCTGCTCTCGGCGAGGTCCTCGACGCGGCGCTCCAACTCGCGGGAACGGTTGGGGCCGAGGAGGGCGGCCGCCGCGAAGGCGTCGACACGGGTGGTGAGCGCGGCCAGCCAGGGTGCGCAGAGCAGCAGGAGGACACCGGCCACGGTGATCAGCTCGGGGCTCAGGCTCCGGTCCGGGTACGGCAGGGCCCAGTCCCACGCGTACAGGGTGGTGCCCGCGACACCGGCGCCCCAGGCCAGCACCACCAGCGCACCGGCCGCCGCGACGAGCGGGCTGACGACGAGGTGGTAGCCGTACTGGCGCCAGGTCGCCTCGGAGCGCATCCGTTCGAGGAGCCCGCGCGGTCTCCACCAGCGCTCCTCGCGCGCCACCTCGGGCACGTCGAGGTCGAGCAGGGTCCAGAAGCGGCTGCGCTGGAGGGTGGTGAGCAGCGGGCTGAGGGCGAACAGCAGGAGGAGCGCGACGGGGCTGTGCCCGGGCGGTACGACCGCGTACGCCAGGGCGAGGAGCGCGGGCAGCGCCACCGGGATCGCGGCCGCGGTGAAGGCGGTGTTGCGCCGGGCCCACGCCGACCACGGTGCGTGCGCCGCGGTCCAGGTGTACGTACGCCTCAGCGCGCCGCGAAGTGCCATGCCCCGTACGGTAATCGCACTGGTCGGAGGGTTGCCATCACGCCGGCACCCGGGTGGGGGTGTACCTGGCACCACCCCCGGTTCGGACGGTGGTGCTACTGATCTTCGCGGTCCGGCGGACGAGGCTGGGGGCGTGCCCGGCGGACGGACCGCCGGACCGTGAGGAGACCCGGAAGCCATGACGCTCGTCGCCCCGCAGTTCCGCACCCGGCAGCTCGGCGCCCGCCCCTTCCCCGGCCGCCGGCGCGCGCCCCGCCTCGCGACGGTGCTCACGGGGGCGGGGATGGCGCTGGTCCCGTGGATGCTCGTCCTGGCGAAGACCCTGCCGCAGACCACCGAGGTCTCCAACTGGTCCACGGCGTGGATCGGCCTGGACCTGATGCTGGCCGCCGGGCTGACCGGCACCGGGGCCCTGCTGCGCAAACGCGACCCCCGGGCCTCGCCGGTGGCCGCCGCGACGGCCGCGCTGCTGGTGATGGACGCCTGGTTCGACGTGACGACCTCGGCCGGGACCTCCGAGCAGGGGACGGCCCTGCTGCTGGCGTTGGCGGCCGAGCTTCCGCTGGCGGCTGCGTGCGCCGTGGCGGCCGCGCGCCGGGCGCCGCACTGAGAGCGCGGCCAGGCCGTCCCTTCCGGATCTCGCCTGGCCCGCGCCGCCCGGCAAGATCCGAAAGAGACGACCTAACCGAAGCGCACCGGCAGGTGTTTGATGCCGTTGATGAAGTCCGAGCGCAGTCGGCGCACTTCACCGGCCAGGACGAAGTCGGGGTGGCGCAGCAGCAGTTCGCGGACGAGCGCCTTGATCTGCGTACGGGCCAGGCCCGCGCCGAGACAGAAGTGGGGGCCGCCTCCGCCGAAGGCGAGGTGCTCGTTCGGGGTGCGACGGATGTCGAAGGTGAAGGGGGCCTCGAAGACGTCCTCGTCCCGGTTGGCGGAGGTGTAGTACGTGACCACCTTCTGACCGGCGGCGATCGGGCGGCCGCGCAGGACGGTGTCGCGGGTGGCGGTGCGCCGGAAGTTGTGGATCGATCCGCCCCACCGGAGGAACTCCTCCGTGGCCGAGTTCCACAGCGCCTCGTCCTGCGGGGACGCGGCGAGTTCGGCGCGGGCGCCGGGGTGTCCGGCGAGGGCCAGCACGGTGTGGGAGAGCAGGTTGCGCGTGGTCTCGTTGCCCGCGACGCAGAGCAGCACGAAGAACATGTTGATCTCGTGCTGCGTGAGGCGGTCGCCGCCCACCTCCGCGTGGACCAGGGTCGAGAGGATGTCCTCGCGCGGGTGCGCCCGCCGCTGCGCGGTCAGGGCGTCGCAGTAGGCGTAGATCTCGGCGGCCGCGAGGTCGCTGTCGTGCTTGCCCGCCGAGAGCTCCGGGTCCTGGGCGCCGGCCATCCGGTTGCTCCAGTCGAAGATCAGCCGTTCGTCGCCGGCCGGTATGCCGACCATCTCGCAGATCGTCTGGATCGGCAGCCACGCCGCGACCTCGTCCACGAAGTCCATGTCCCGGCCGGGGGTGACGGCCCTCTCCACCAGCGCGGCCGCCCGTTCGCCGATCCGGACGGCGAGCCGGCGCACGACCCGGGGCGTGAATCCGGCACTGACCAGCGCGCGGTAGCGGGAGTGGCGGGGCGCGTCCATGCCGAGCAGGACCAGGCGCAGGGACTCCAGGGACTCGGGGCTCTGGTCGCGGACCATGAAGGAGCCGAGTTCCGTGGACCAGAGCTCCGGGTCGCGGCTGACCGCCTTGACGTCGGCGTGCCGGGTGACGGCGTAGAAGCCCTCGTGGGGGCCGGGCATCTCGTGCCAGTGCACGGGGTCCTCGCGGCGCAGCCGGGTGAACTGCTCGTGCGGGACCTCGCGGGACCAGGTGTCCTCGAGCAGGTCGACTTCGCCGGCGGGGATCATGCGTCGCGTCCCTTCGGTAGGGCTCCGAGGGCCTCCACGACGAGCTGCCGGGGAGGCCGCGGGGCGGTGGCACGGGACCGCCCGGGACTCGGATCGGCTTCCCCGTACACGTTGCCCATCGAACTGACGGTCCGTCAATCCTCGACCCGTGTCCGATTCGTTCAAGACTCCCCGGCCGGCCGGTCCTAGCCTGGCCCCATGACTCCTCGACTCGACATGATCGGCATCGTCGTCTCCGACATGGCCGCCTCGCTCGCCTTCTACCGCCGCCTCGGCCTGGAGATCCCCGCCGACGCCGACGGGGAGCCGCACGTCGAGGCCGCGGGTCCCGGCGGGTTGCGGATCGGCTGGGACACGGAGGCGACCATGCGGTCCTTCGACCCGTCGTGGACCCGCCCCGACGGCGACGGCCGCGTGGGACTGGCATTCCTGTGCGACTCACCCGCCGAGGTGGACGCGGTATACGCCGAGTTGACGGAGGCCGGATACACCGGGCACCTCAAGCCCTGGGACGCCTTCTGGGGCCAGCGCTACGCCGTGGTCCTCGACCCGGACGGCTGCGGGGTCTCGCTCTTCGCGCCGGCCGGTCCGGCGTAGGCGCTCAGCGTCGTCCCGGCCGGCGCTCACCTCCCCGGCGAGGTGCGCCTGGTCGGCGTAGCCGGCGATGTGGGCGACCTCGGCGTACGCCGTCCCCGAGCGGGCCAGGGCCAGGGCGTGCCGCAGCCGCAGGATCCGGCCGAGGGTGCGGGGCCCGTACCCGAAAACGTCGAGGGAGCGCCGGTGCAGCCGCCGCTCCCCCACGCCGAGCGCGGCCGCGATCCCGGCCACCGTCTCCCCCGCGCGGAGCCGGGCCGTCACCTCGGCGGCGAAGCCGTCGGGCGCCCCCGCCCCGGCCGCGCGGGCGGCGGCCACCGCTTCGAGCCCCGCTCGGGGGTCCCCGTACCCCGCCACCAGCCCCGTCAGGCGCCGGACCTCCGGCCGGGGCCACAGGTCGGCGAGGTCGACGCGCCGGTCGCGCAGCACGTGCGCCGGTACGCCGAGCAGCGCGGGCGCGGCCCCGGGTGCGAACCGGATCCCGGCGAAGGCCCGCCCCGAGACCTCCCCGGCGGGGTGCGGTCCGGTGTCGGGCTCGGCGACCAGCAGCCGCCCGTCCACCCAGAGCAGGTCCATGCACCCGTCGGGCAGCACGACACCGCCGCCCCCGGCCCGCCACAACACGGCCCCGGGCACGGCCCGCGACGGCGCTTCCTGGTACGTCCCTCCACACCAGGCCATCCCCGGAGATCAGCGGGCGGTAAGGTCTCCGCATCCGTTGGCACCAGGGGGAGTTGAGAAGTGACGGACACAGTCGGGCAGCCCGATCCGGGGAGAGTTCCGCCGAGGCCGACCGAGCCGCCGAGCCCACCGCCGTACGCGCCGTACACCACCCCCGCGCCGGCCCCCGCGCCCTCCGGCCACCCGCCGCGCTGGGCCTGGTGGGTCATCGGGATCGTCGTCCCGGTGGTGGGGACGGTGGCGACGCTGTTCGCCACCTCGGCGAAGAACGACACCGCGACGCCGTCCGGCGCGAGCGGCGCGGCCACCGCGACGGCCGGCCCGTCGTCGCCGCAACCCTCCCCGTCGGCCTCCTCCCCCTCGCCGTCGGGGTCCGGGACGAAGGTCGCACCCCTGCCCGGTCCGTCCTCGGCTTCTCCCAGTCCGTCGGGCAGCGGTCCGGATCTGACGGCCCCCGCCGGCTACCAGACCCAGCAGGGCCGGTGGGGCATCGCGCCTCCACCGTGCGGGGAGACACAGCTGGTCGACCTGGACGCCGGGGTGTCCACCTCCGTGAAGGTGCAGTCCACGGGGAAGGGGGCCACGGCGGAACAGACCGCCGCCATGGAGCTGGAGTACCGGCCGGAGTCCTTCGGTTGCGGGAACACCGGCGACGCGCCGACGTACGTGAAGCTGATGACGACCACCGGCCGGCAGGTCGGGGTGCTGCGCGCGGGACAGGCCCAGACCTTCGAGAACTGCCGGGCGGCCGCGGGAACAGGCTTCGGGCCCGTGCAGCTCGGCGGCTCCGACGCCCAGGGACGCGGCATCGTGAAGGGCGCCGCCCTGTGCTCCGTCACCGACCGGGGCTCCGTGGCCATGGCCCTCGTCGAGGAGACCAGCAAGGAGTACAGCCCGACGGTGAGCGGCCGGCTCGTCGTCTGGTCCAAGGGCTGAGCACTGAGCGGCCCGGGACCCGGCCGGGCCTGCGGTCCTGGCCGCTCAGTGCTTGCGCAGGCGCGAGGAGTAGTCCTCCGGCGGCAGGAACTTCGACCAGCGCTCGGGGAACTCCGACGGCATGGCGCCACCGTCCTCGTCGTCCTCCGATTCGCCCTCGGCCAGGGCCCGCCAGGCGGCGGCCCGCGCGATCAGCTGGGCGGCTTCCGCTTCCCGGGCCCGCTCGTTCGCCTCGCGCGCCGCGGCCGTGGCCACCGAGGGCCAGACCCGGTCGATGGCTGCGTTGACCGCGGCGCCCACCAGCACGGCGAAGGCGGAGATGCCGATCCACAGCAGCACCGCCACGGGGGCGGCCAGGGAGCCGTAGATCGTGGGGCCCTCCACCGTGTTCGTGAGGTAGATGCGCAGCAGGAACGAGCCCAGCACCCACATCGCCAGGGCGACCAGCGCGCCCGGCACGTCCTCGATCCACGGCGAGCGCACCGGCACCGACACGTGGTAGAGCGTCGTCAGGAAGACGATGGACAGCAGGGTGACCGTCGGCCAGTAGAGGATCGCGATCACGTCCGTGCCCCAGGGCACCAGCCGCACCACCGCGTCGGGCCCCACCACCATCAGCGGCAGCACGATGGCCCCGATCAGCAGCGCGACCACGTACAGCAGGAAGGCCAGCAGCCGGGTCTTGACGATGCCGCGCTGCCCGTCGAGGCCGTACATCACGGTGATGGTGTCGATGAAGACGTTGACGGCGCGCGAACCCGACCACAGGGCGATGGCGAAGCCGAGGGAGATCAGGTCCGGGCGGCCGCTCCTGGTGACGTCGTCCAGCATCGGTCTCGCGATCTCGTTGACGCCCCGGTCCGAGAGGACGGTGCCGACCGCGTTCAGGATGTTCTCCTCGATGCTCTGCACCGACTGGGTGTTCGTCCAGCCGTCCACGTAGCCGAGCAGGCCCAGCAGGCCGAGGAAGAGCGGCGGCAGCGAGAGGAGCGTGAAGAAGGCCGCCTCGGCCGCGAGCCCGAGGATCCGGTACTCGATGCACGAATTGACGGTGTCCTTCAGCAGCAGCCAGCCCATCTTCCGCTTCGACACGTTGCGGTAGAGGGCGCGGGCCCGGTGGAGCCGTCCCGGGCGTCCCGGGATCCGCTCGAAGCTTTCTTTTGCTGGCTGCACGTCCTTACGGTATCCGCATGGCAGCCACCACCCACACAGTCACCAACCAGGCCCCGCCCCTCGTGGGCCACGACGTCTACGGAGGCGACCGGGCGCTCACCGAGGGCGTCGAGCGCCACCTCGCCTCCGCGGAGCCCGAACTCCTCGCCGAGGTACGGGAGGAGCTCACCGCGCTCGGGCGGGCCGCCGGCTCGGCGCAGGCCCAGGAGTGGGGTGCGCAGGCGAACGAGAACCCTCCGAAGCTGCGCACGCACGACCGGTACGGCAACCGGATCGACGAGGTGGAGTTCCACCCGGCCTGGCACCGGCTGCTCGGGCACGCCGTGACCTCCGGGCTCACCGACGCCTGGGGCCGCCCGGCCGGGCACCTGCGCCGCGCCGCCGGGTTCTTCGTCTGGTCACAGGCCGAGGCGGGTCACGGCTGCCCGGTCTCGATGACGCACGCCGCCGTCCCGGCGCTGCGGACCGACCCGGAGCTCGCGGCCGAGTGGGAGCCCCGGCTGACCTCGCACGTGTACGAGGAGGGGCTGCGGCCGGCCGCCGAGAAGGGCGGGGTGCTCTTCGGCATGGGGATGACGGAGAAGCAGGGCGGCAGCGACGTACGGGCGAACACGACGGCGGCGAAGCCCCTGGACGCGTCCGGCGAGTACCTGCTGACCGGGCACAAGTGGTTCTGCTCGGCCCCGATGAGCGACGGGTTCCTGGTCCTGGGGCAGGCTCCGGGCGGGCTGAGCTGCTTCCTGGTGCCGCGAGTGCTGCCGGACGGGACGCGCAACGCGTTCGCGATCCAACGGCTGAAGGACAAGCTGGGCAACAAGTCGAACGCGTCGAGCGAGGTGGAGTTCGACGGGACCTGGGCGCGGCGGGTCGGCGAGGAGGGCCGGGGGGTCCGAACCATCATCGAGATGGTCGCGGCGACCCGGCTGGACTGCGCGATCGGCTCGGCCTCGCTGATGCGGCAGGCGCTCACGCAGGCCGTTCACCATGCGGAGCACCGCTCCGCTTTCGGAGCGCCGCTCATCAAGCAGCCGCTGATGCGCAACGTGCTCGCGGACCTCGCCCTGGAGTCGGAGGCGGCCACCACCCTCGTGCTGCGCCTCGCGGCCGCCTACGACGCGACCACCGAACAGGAGAAGGCCTTCCTGCGCCTCGCGGTGCCCGTGGCGAAGTACTGGGTGACCAAGCGCTGTACGCCGATGGTGGCGGAGGCCTTGGAGTGCCTGGGCGGCAACGGCTACGTCGAGGAGTCCGGGCTCCCGCGGCTGCTGCGCGAGTCCCCGCTGAACTCCGTCTGGGAGGGCTCGGGCAACGTCCAGGCCCTCGACGTGCTCCGCGCCCTCCAGCGCGAGCCTCAGGCCCTCGCCGCCTTCCTCCAGGAGATCGGCCTGGCCCGGGGCGCCGACCACCGGCTGGATTCGGCCATCAAGGACCTCCTCACTGAGCTCGCCGACCTGGAGGGGATCGAGGCCCGGGCCCGCCGGGTCGTGGAGCGCATGGCGCTCGTGCTCCAGGGTTCGCTGCTGGTGAGGTGGGCGCCGCCCGAGGTGGCGGACGCCTTCTGCGCCTCCCGGCTGGGAGGCGACTGGGGCGCGGCCTTCGGCACGCTGCCGCACGGCCTCGCCCTCGGCGCGGTCGTGGAACGGGCGCGGATCGCGGGCTAGGAGGGAGCCGCCGGGCTCCCGCGTACGGTCCCCAAACCGTTCCGAGCCGGGATCCGGGCCCGTTGACCGGAACCAGAGGTGGCGCCGCGCCGACTCGGCGCCACCTCTGGTCCGGGAGAGCCCCGAGGAGGAGCTGCCACGCCGTCTGGCGGCGTCCGGACAGTTTCGGTCGACCGAACGGGACTTGGCGAGAGTTGCACGGGGTTGCAACCCTTGGTGCGACAGTCGTCCTTCGGGTGCCGGGGGAAACGGCGGCCCGGGACCACGGGCGGCTCGCTCGGCAGAACCTGTTCGACGGGGAGGTTCCGGTGGTGAATACCACGGGCGGCGCGGTCGACGCCGCACGCATCTCGGCCATGGACGCGCGGGAGGCCGCACGTCTGCTCAAGGGGGTACGGGAGGCCGCGCTGGCCGGGGCCAGGCCGCCGGCCCCGCCGAGACCGGAGATCGCGGAGTCCTGGCGCCGGATGATGGCCGGCGGGGTGCATCCGGACCGGGACGCGCGCTCGCGGATGCTCTCGGTCGCCGAGACCGAGGAGCGGCGGCACGGCTCGCCGCTGCGGGAGATCCTGCCGGTGCTCAGGGAAGGGCTGCTGCCGGCCCTGGACGAGGCCCTGCACATCATGGTCGTCGCCGACGCGGACGGGCGGCTGCTGTGGCGGGAGGGCCACTCCTCCATCCTGCGCAAGGCGGACCGGCTCGGCTTCGCGGTGGGGGCCGACTGGGACGAGGCCGTGGTCGGCACCAACGGGGTCGGCACGGCGCTCGTGGCCCGGCGGCCCGTGCAGGTGTTCTCGGCGGAGCACTTCGTCTCCAGCCACCACGAGTGGACCTGCGCGGGGGCGCCCGTACGGGACCCGCGCGACGGGCGCCTGCTGGGCGTGGTCGACGTCAGCGGGCCGCTGGCCACCATGCACCCGGCGACCCTGGCGTGGGTGAGTTCGGTGGCCCGGCTCGCGGAGCGGGAGCTGCGGGTCCGGCACCTGGAATCGCTGGAGCGGCTGCGGGCGGTGGCCGCGCCGCTGCTGGCCCGGCTGCCGGGGCGGGCGCTGGCCGTCGACCCGCACGGCTGGACGGCCGCCGTCACGGGCATCGTGCCTGCGGAGCGGATCCCGCTGCCGAAGGACTTCGGGCCGGGCCGGGTGTGGGTGCCGCAGCTCGGCGGCTGCGTGGTGGAGCCACTGCCCGGCGGCTGGCTGCTGCGGATCGCGGAGGACCGTACGAAGACCGCCGCCACCCGGGTCGCCCTCGACCTCGGCCGGGCGGGTGCCGCCTGCTCGGCGACGGTGTACGGGGCCGCCGGGAGCTGGACGCAGGAGCTGAGCCCCCGCCACGCGGAGCTGCTGTTCCTGCTGGCGGAGAACCCGCGCGGGTGCTCCGCGGCGGAGCTGGCGGCGGAGCTGTTCGGGGATCCCACCCGTACGGTGACGGTACGGGCGGAGATGTCCCGGGTACGCCGTCACCTGGCGGGCGTGCTGACCCACCGGCCGTACCGCTTCGCGCCGGACGTGGAAGTGGAGCTGATCCGTCCGCAGGACCCGGCCGCGCTGCTCCCGCACTCCACGGCGCCGTCGGTGATCCGGGCGCGGCTGGGAAGAAAGGGGGCCGAAGGTCCCTCCGTCGAGGGCTGGGGGATGTGATTCCCTGAGGTGCATGAGCACCGTCACCCTCACCACCTGGTCCCTCGAAATGAACGCGCCGGACGATCTGGTCGAAGCCGTCGTCCCGGGTTCCGAGATCACCGTCTCACGGTCGGAAGTCCCCTCCCCGGAGTTCAGCCGTTTCCTCTACGCCTCCGTGGGCGGCGACATCCACTGGACGGACCGGCTCGGTCTGACCCGCGCGCAGTGGGTGGAGCACCTCGGGAGGCCCGGGGTGGAGACGTGGGTGGCGTACGACCGCGGAACGCCGGCCGGGTACGTGGAACTCGACCCGCAGGACGACGGCGTGGTGGAGATCGTGTACTTCGGCCTGCTCCCCGACTTCCGGGGCCGCCGGATAGGCGGGCACCTGCTGTCGGTGGGCGTCGCCCGGGCGTGGGACCTGGCGTCCCGCTGGCCGGACCGGGAACCGACCCGACGGGTCTGGCTCCACACGTGCAGCGAGGACGGCCCCACGGCGATGGACAACTACCGGCGCCGCGGCTTCAAGGTCTTCGACACGGAGACCTCCGAGAAGGTCCCCACCCCGACCCCGGGTCCGTGGCCGGGCTCGGGGGTCTAGCCACAGCAGTACCCCGACGACGGGCCCGCCGGTCGGGAGGGCGGTCGTGACGCCTCCGATCGCCACGTTCCGCTCGGGCTCCTCCTCCGAGGGCCTGCGGCGGCCGGACCGGTAGGTCCGGGACTCGCCCGGCTCGTCGTCTCCCGTCCGCCCGGGGCCGTCCTCCCCCGCCGCGGCCTGCTCGTCGACACCGAGGGCGGCCAGGTGCGGCGACAGCCGGGAGACCTGACCGGTGCGCCCGACCGCGTCCCGCACCAGCTGCTCCAGCAGTGTGCGGGCGCCGAGCGGTCTGCGAGCCGGGTAGGCGAGGAGGGCCCGGGCGACGAGGGGACGGGGTCGAGGGGGTCCCCGGCCTCGCGGTCCGCCTCCGGGAGCCCCGCCGTCCCCAGGGCCGGCGGTGCGGGAACGAGTACCTCCGGTGTCATGCCGTCGCCCTCGTGAGCTCGGACACCGCCGTTGCGGTGTCCTCGGCTTTCAGGGAGCCTGGGGGCCGTTTCCTTGCGTCCGGCTTTCCGGCGAGGAGCCGTCCGGGGAGTGACCCCCGTCACTCGTCCCACGATCCGGGACGACTTCGTCCGGATAATGGACACTAGTGGACTCCTCCAATCGCCCCATGACACGCTTCCGTCATGAATGGAGCTGGAATTGCCTTGGTGAGTCGGCGGCACGTCGACCTCGGCCGCATGTCCAGCGCCATCTGTCCGGCGTGCTGACGGAACCAGCAACCGCCGCACATCGCCGCAATCCCGGCATCGTCGCCGTGGAAGCGTCGGTCATCGCCGCCCCTTGAAGGCCGAACACCGCCCCGCCCTGCCCGCCGGTCACCCCGGCGAAGGCGCGGCGATCAGCCGCACCCGCTCAGCGTCGTCAGAGTCTGTGCCGGGGCCACTCCATTACCACCCCCTGCTCTCCTGCCCTCCGCCCTGAGCCGCCGAAGAAGGACGTACCGCCATGGCCGCCACCCCCGAAACGCCCGCAGCCGCAGCTCCCGCAGCCGCCGCGCGCCGCAAGACCGGTCGTCACCGCGGTGAGGGCCAGTGGGCCGTCGGACACCACACCCCCCTCAACGGCAACGAGCAGTTCAAGAAGGACGACGACGGTCTCAATGTGCGGACGCGCATCGAGAACATCTACTCCAAGGCGGGCTTCGACTCGATCGACCCCAACGACCTGCGCGGCCGTATGCGCTGGTGGGGCCTCTACACCCAGCGCAAGCCCGGAATCGACGGCGGCAAGACCGCGATCCTGGAGCCGGAGGAGCTGGACGACAAGTACTTCATGCTGCGCGTCCGCATCGACGGCGGCCGGCTGACCACCGAGCAGCTCCGCGTCATCGGCGAGATCTCGGAGGAGTTCGCGCGCGGCACCGCCGACCTCACCGACCGCCAGAACGTGCAGTACCACTGGATCCGGATCGAGGACGTCCCGGAGATCTGGCGCCGCCTGGAGGCCGTCGGCCTGTCCACCACCGAGGCCTGCGGTGACACGCCCCGTGTCATCCTCGGTTCGCCCGTGGCCGGCATCGCCCAGGACGAGATCATCGACGGCACCCCCGCCATCGACGAGATCTACCGCCGCATCGTCGGCAACAAGGACTTCTCGAACCTGCCCCGCAAGTTCAAGTCCGCGATCTCCGGCTCGCCGCTGCTCGACGTGGCGCACGAGATCAACGACATCGCGTTCGTGGGCGTGAACCACCCCGAGCACGGCCCCGGCTTCGACGTCTGGGTCGGCGGCGGTCTCTCGACCAACCCCAAGCTCGGTGTCCGCCTCGGCACCTGGGTCTCGCTCGACGAGGTCCCGGACGTGTACGAGGGCGTCATCTCGATCTTCCGCGACTACGGCTACCGGCGCCTGCGCACCCGCGCCCGCCTGAAGTTCCTCGTCGCCGACTGGGGTCCGGCCAAGTTCCGCCAGGTCCTGGAGGACGAGTACCTGAAGCGCAAGCTGACCGACGGCCCCGCGCCCGAGCAGCCCAGCGGCCAGTGGCGCGACCACGTCGGCGTCCACCAGCAGCAGGACGGCAAGTTCTACGTCGGCTTCGCGCCCCGCGTCGGCCGCGTCGACGGCGCCACCCTGACCAAGATCGCGGACATCGCCGAGCAGCACGGCTCCGGCCGCCTGCGCACCACCGCCGAGCAGAAGATGATCGTCCTCGACATCGAGGCCGACAAGGTCGACTCGGTCGTCGAGGCCCTGGAGGCGCTGGACCTGCGGGTCAAGCCGTCCCCGTTCCGCCGCGGCACGATGGCCTGCACCGGCATCGAGTTCTGCAAGCTGGCCATCGTCGAGACCAAGGGCCGTGGCGCCTCGCTGATCGACGAGCTGGAGCGCCGCCTGCCGGACTTCGCCGAGCCGCTCACCATCAACATCAACGGCTGCCCGAACGCCTGCGCCCGTATCCAGGTGGCGGACATCGGTCTCAAGGGCCAGCTGGTCCTGGACGACGACGGCAACCAGGTGGAGGGCTACCAGGTCCACCTGGGCGGCGCCCTCGGCCTGGAGGCCGGCTTCGGCCGCAAGGTCCGCGGCCTCAAGGTCACCTCGGCCGGTCTGCCGGACTACGTCGAGCGGGTCGTCACGCGCTTCGAGGAGCAGCGCGAGGACGGCGAGCGCTTCGCCGCCTGGGTCGGCCGCGCCAAGGACGAGGACCTCTCGTGAGCGAGCGCGCCGCACCGTTCTACTGCCCGTACTGCGGCGACGAGGACCTGTTTCCGAACGAGACGGGCCACGGCGCCTGGGAATGCAGGGCCTGCAACCGAGCCTTCCAGCTGAAGTACCTCGGGCTGCTGGCCCGGGGCGTTCAGTCCGACACCGCTGGAGGGGACGAGATATGACCACGACTCAAGACGTGAGTCTCAAGGCCGCGGAACTCAAGGCACTGGCCGAGCAGGCGGGCCGGGACCTGGAGGACGCCTCCGCGCTGGAGATCCTCACCTGGGCGGCCGAGACCTTCGGCAAGAAGTTCGCCGTGACCTCCTCCATGGAGGACGCGGTCGTCGCCCACCTGGCCTCCCGGGCGATGCCCGGCGTGGACGTGGTCTTCCTCGACACCGGCTACCACTTCGAGGAGACCATCGGCACCCGTGACGCGGTCGAGGCCGTGATGGACGTCAACGTCATCACGCTCACCCCGCGCCAGACGGTGGCCGAGCAGGACGCGCAGTACGGCCCGAAGCTGCACGACCGCGACCCCGACCTGTGCTGCGCGCTGCGCAAGGTCAAGCCCCTCGAAGAGGGCCTGACCGCGTACACGGCGTGGGCGACGGGCCTGCGCCGCGACGAGTCCCCGACCCGGGCCAACACCCCGGTGGTCGGCTGGGACGAGAAGCGGCAGAAGGTCAAGATCTCGCCCATCGCCCGCTGGACCCAGGACGACGTCGACGCGTACGTCGCCGAGCACGGCGTGCTCACCAACCCGCTGCTGATGGACGGTTACGCCTCCGTCGGCTGCGCCCCCTGCACCCGCCGCGTGGCGGAGGGCGAGGACGCGCGGGCCGGCCGCTGGGCCGGGCGGGGCAAGACCGAGTGCGGACTGCACGGCTGATGACGACCAGCGAAGAACCTACGGAGACAGAGCAGATGAGCGTGAGCGACCACGGCGCCACCGTATGGCTGACCGGGCTGCCGAGCGCGGGCAAGACCACCATCGCCTACGCGCTGGCCGAGCGGCTGCGCGCCGAGGGCCACCGCGTGGAGGTGCTCGACGGTGACGAGATCCGCGAGTTCCTCTCCGCCGGACTGGGCTTCAGCCGCGAGGACCGGCACACCAACGTGCAGCGGATCGGCTTCGTCGCCGAGCTGCTCGCGAGCAACGGCGTCAAGGCGCTGGTGCCGGTGATCGCGCCGTTCGCGGACAGCCGCGAGGCCGTCCGGAAGCGCCACGCGGGCACCGGGACGAACTACCTCGAAGTGCACGTGGCCACCCCGGTCGAGGTGTGCTCCGAGCGTGACGTGAAGGGCCTGTACGCCAAGCAGGCGGCGGGCGAGATCTCCGGTCTGACCGGGGTCGACGACCCGTACGAGGCGCCGGCTTCCCCGGACCTCCGTATCGAGTCGCACACGCAGACCGTGCAGGAGTCGGCTTCGGCCCTGCACGCGCTGCTCACCGAGAGGGGTCTGGCATGACCACCGCCGCACACGTGCACGCCGAGTCCGACGCCGACGCGCCCTACGCGCTGTCGCACCTCGACGCCCTCGAGTCCGAGGCCGTGCACATCTTCCGCGAGGTGGCGGGCGAGTTCGAGAAGCCGGTGATCCTGTTCTCCGGCGGCAAGGACTCCATCGTCATGCTGCACCTGGCGCTGAAGGCGTTCGCGCCGGCGCCGGTGCCCTTCTCGCTGCTCCACGTCGACACCGGGCACAACTTCCCCGAGGTCATCGAGTACCGCGACCGCACGGTCGCCGAGCACGGCCTGCGCCTGCACGTGGCGTCCGTCCAGGACTACATCGACGCGGGCAAGCTGCGCGAGCGCCCGGACGGCACCCGCAACCCGCTGCAGACCGTCCCGCTGACCGAGGCGATCCAGCAGCTGAAGTTCGACGCCGTCTTCGGCGGCGGCCGCCGCGACGAGGAGAAGGCCCGCGCCAAGGAGCGCGTCTTCTCCCTGCGCGACGAGTTCTCCCAGTGGGACCCGCGCCGGCAGCGCCCCGAGCTGTGGCAGCTCTACAACGGCCGCCACGCCCCGGGCGAGCACGTGCGCGTCTTCCCGCTCTCGAACTGGACCGAGCTGGACGTCTGGCAGTACATCGCCCGCGAGGGCATCGAGCTGCCCGAGATCTACTTCGCCCACGAGCGCGAGGTCTTCCTGCGCAACGGCATGTGGCTGACCGCCGGCGAGTGGGGCGGCCCGAAGGAGGACGAGACGCCCGAGACGCGTCTCATCCGCTACCGCACCGTCGGTGACATGTCCTGCACCGGTGCCGTCGACTCCGACGCCGCCACGCTGGACGCCGTGATCGCCGAAATCGCCGTCTCCCGCCTCACCGAGCGGGGCGCGACCCGCGCCGACGACAAGATGTCCGAGGCCGCGATGGAAGACCGCAAGCGCGAAGGGTACTTCTAGAAATGACCAGCACCACCGAGCAGTTCGCCGATGTGTCGGCGACCACCCTGCTGCGCTTCGCGACCGCCGGTTCCGTCGACGACGGCAAGTCCACCCTGGTGGGCCGCCTGCTGCACGACTCCAAGTCGGTGCTGACGGACCAGATGGAGGCCGTCGAGGCGGTCTCCCAGGCCCGCGGCCAGGAAGCCCCCGACCTCGCGCTGCTCACCGACGGCCTGCGGGCCGAGCGTGAGCAGGGCATCACCATCGACGTCGCGTACCGCTACTTCGCCACCGCGCGCCGCCGGTTCATCCTCGCGGACACCCCGGGGCACGTGCAGTACACCCGGAACATGGTCACCGGCGCCTCCACCGCCGACCTGGCCGTGGTCCTGGTCGACGCCCGCAACGGCGTGATCGAGCAGACCCGCCGGCACGCCGCCGTCGCGGCGCTGCTGCGCGTCCCCCACGTGGTCCTGGCCGTCAACAAGATGGACCTCGTCGGCTACCAGGAGTCCGTCTTCGCGGCCATCGCCGAGGAGTTCACGGCGTACGCCTCGGACCTGGGCGTCCCGGAGATCACCGCGATCCCGATCTCGGCGCTGGCCGGTGACAACGTGGTGGACCCGTCCGCGAACATGGACTGGTACGGCGGCCCGACGGTGCTGGAGCACCTGGAGACCGTGCCCGTCAGCCACGACCTCACCGCCTGCCCGGCACGCTTCCCGGTGCAGTACGTGATCCGTCCGCAGTCCGCCGAGCACCCCGACTACCGCGGTTACGCGGGCCAGATCGCCTCCGGCGTACTGCGCGTCGGCGAAGCCGTGACCGTGCTGCCCTCGGGCCGTACGAGCACGATCGTGGGCATCGACGCGCTCGGCGAGAGCGTGGACATCGCCTGGGCCCCGCAGTCGGTGACGCTGCGTCTGGCGGACGACATCGACATCTCGCGCGGCGACCTGATCGCGCCGTCGGCGAGCGCCCCGGCCACCACGCAGGACGTCGAGGCGACGGTCTGCCACGTGGCCGACCAGCCGCTGGCCGTGGGTGCGCGCGTGCTGATCAAGCACACGACCCGTACGGTCAAGGCCATCGTCAAGGAGATCCCCTCGCGGCTGACCCTGGACGACCTGTCCCAGCACCCGAACCCCGGGCAGCTGGTGGCCAACGACATCGGCCGCGTCGTCGTCCGCACCGCCGAGCCGCTCGCGCTCGACGCGTACGCCGACTCGCGCCGCACCGGTTCCTTCCTGCTGATCGACCCCGCCGACGGCACCACGCTGGCGGCGGGCATGGCGGGCGAGTCCTTCGCCTCCAAGGACCGGGCGGCCGACGAGGCGGCCGAGGCCGACGAAGACGGCTGGGACTTCTAGGTCATGCCCGCCGATCTCTATGCGACCTTCGCCAAGGAGGGCGGCCGCGTGGGCAGCGGCGCCCTCGGCAGCGGCCAGGGAGGGGTGTCGCGATGTGCGCGATGACCCCATTGCCGGCGGCATCCCGCCTTCGCGCCCTCACCCCCCACCTGCCGTACCCGCCTTTGCTCCATGAACGAAGACGTGCGTCATGAGATGACCACGTCGCGAGAGGAAGTCCTCCCGTGCCTGCCATCCGCAACACCAGCAAGACCCTGCGCCGCGGCCTCGCCGCCGCGGCCGCCCTGCCGCTGCTGATCGGCGTCCTCGCCTCCTGCGGCTACGGGTCCCAGGCCGAGGAGAAGCAGGCGAACGTGGCCGCCGGCGGCAAGAAGCTGTCGGCCTCGGAGGTCCGGATCGGGTACTTCCCGAACCTGACGCACGCGACCGCGCTGGTCGGTCTGCAGGAGGGCCTGATCC
>NZ_JBIARJ010000005.1:0-12009 GCF_042889825.1 Streptomyces sp. NPDC002467
CCAGATCAAGTGGGGCCTGGACTACATGAACTCCCGCTACGGCAGCCCCGTCGAGGCCTGGAACTTCTGGTCCGCCAATCACTGGTACTAAGCCGGCGGCACCGGCACCACGCGCGGCAGCAGACATACGAAGGCCCCGGTGGCCGGCCTCCCCAGGTCCGGCCCCCGGGGCCTTCTGCATCCCATCCCACAGGGTTCGAGGTGCCCGCTCGCGGGCTCAGGCGCTCACAGCCGCTGGATGATCGTCCCGGTCGCGAGCGCACCGCCCGCACACATGGTGATCAGCGCGAATTCCTTGTCGCGGCGTTCCAGTTCGTGCAGCGCGGTGGTGATCAGCCTGGCACCGGTGGCCCCGACGGGGTGGCCGAGGGCGATGGCGCCGCCGTTGACGTTGACCTTCTCCAGGTCCTGGTCGAAGACCTGGGCCCAGCTGAGGACGACGGAGGCGAAGGCCTCGTTGATCTCGACGAGGTCGATGTCCTTGAGGGACATCCCGGCCTTGCCGAGCACGGCCCGCGTCGCGTCGATCGGCCCGTCCAGGTGGTAGTGCGGGTCGGCGCCGACGAGGGTCTGGGCGACGATGCGGGCGCGCGGCTTGAGCTTGAGGGCGCGGGCCATCTTGCGGGAGGCCCACATCACGGCGGCGGCCCCGTCGGATATCTGCGAGGAGTTCCCCGCCGTGTGCACGGCGGTGGGCATGACCGGCTTGAGCCGGGCCAGGCCCTCCATGCTGGTGTCGCGCAGGCCCTCGTCGCGGTCGACCAGGCGCCACATGCCCTGCCCGGCGGCCTGCTCCTCCTCGGTGGTGGGCACCTGCACGGCGAACGTCTCGCGCTTGAAGCGCTCCTCGGCCCAGGCGGTGGCGGCCCGCTCCTGCGAGAGCACGCCGAGGCGGTCGACGTCCTCGCGGGTCAGGCCCCGGTTGCGGGCGATGCGCTCGGCGGCCTCGAACTGGTTGGGCAGGTCGACGTTCCACTCGTCCGGGAACGGCTTTCCGGGCCCGTGCTTGGATCCCGAGCCCAGCGGGACGCGGCTCATGGCCTCGACGCCGCAGGCGATGCCGATGTCCATGACCCCGCCGGAGATCATGTTGGCGACCATGTGGTTGGCCTGCTGGGAGCTGCCGCACTGACAGTCCACGGTCGTCGCGGCGGTCTCGTACGGGAGGCCCATGGCGAGCCAGGCGTTGCGGGCGGGGTTCATCGACTGCTCACCGGCGTGGGTGACGGTGCCGCCGACGATCTGCTCGACGCAGTCGGGCTGGATTCCGGTTCGGGCGAGCAGTTCGCGGTAGGTCTCGCCGAGCAGGTAGGCGGGATGGAGGTTGGCGAGCGCGCCTCCGCGCTTGCCGATGGGGGTGCGTACGGCTTCGACGATGACGGGTTCCGCGGCCATGAGCTCGTCCTCTCCTGCACTGTGCCGGCGCGGCGGGCCGTCCCGGCGGCCCCGCCCGAACTAGTACGCGTTCTAGTTCTCCCCGCAGTTTTATGACCTGGGAGCCCTCCACGCAAGGGTCTTGCACGCGGCCTGCACGGATTCCACACGCAACAGGTGCTGCGCCAAGCCTTGTCACTTCTAGAACTCGTTACTACCTTCGAGCCAACATCTGATGGGCCGTCAGACTTTGGAGTCGCCCGATGTCCTGCCCCGCGCTGCCCGAAGGCTTCGACGCCACCGACCCCGACCTGCTCCAAAGCCGGGTCCCGCTGCCGGAGTTCGCGGAACTGCGGCAGACCGCGCCGGTGTGGTGGTGCCCGCAGCCCCGCGGCGTCACCGGTTTCGACGACGAGGGCTACTGGGTCGTGACCCGGCACGCGGACGTCAAGTACGTCTCCACGCACCCGGAGCTCTTCTCCTCGACCATCAACACGGCGATCATCCGGTTCAACGAGCACATCCAGCGTGATGCCATAGATGCCCAGCGTCTGATCATGCTGAACATGGATCCGCCGGAACACACCCGCGTACGTCAGATCGTGCAGCGCGGATTCACCCCGCGCTCCATCCGCGGCCTGGAGGACGCCCTGCGCGACCGGGCCCGGAAGATCGTCGAGGAGGCCGTCGCCGCCTCGGCGGACGGCAGCTTCGACTTCGTCACGCAGGTCGCCTGCGAACTCCCGCTCCAGGCCATCGCCGAGCTGATCGGCGTGCCGCAGAAGGACCGCGCCAAGATCTTCGACTGGTCGAACAAGATGATCGCGTACGACGACCCCGAGTACGCGATCACCGAGGAGGTCGGCTCCAACGCGGCGGTGGAGCTGATCGGTTACGCCATGAACCTCTCCGCCGAGCGCAAGGAGTGCCCGGCCCAGGACATCGTCACGCAACTGGTGGCGGCCGAGGGCCAGGGCAACCTCGGCTCCGACGAGTTCGGCTTCTTCGTGCTGCTGCTCGCGGTCGCGGGCAACGAGACCACCCGCAACGCCATCAGCCACGGCATGCACGCCTTCCTCACCCACCCCGAGCAGTGGGAGCTGTACAAGGCGACCCGGCCGTCGACGGCCGCGGAGGAGATCGTGCGCTGGGCCACCCCGGTGGTGTCGTTCCAGCGCACCGCCACCCAGGACACCGAACTGGGCGGCCAGAAGATCAAGGCGGGCGACCGGGTGGGGATGTTCTACTCCTCCGCCAACCACGACCCCGAGGTCTTCGAGAACCCGGACGCCTTCGACATCACCCGCGACCCGAACCCGCACCTGGGCTTCGGCGGCGGCGGCCCGCACTTCTGCCTCGGCAAGTCCCTGGCCGTCCTGGAGATCGACCTGATCTTCAACGCGCTGGCCGACGCCCTGCCCGACCTGCGCCTGACCGGCGACGCCCCGCGGCGGCTGCGCGCGGCGTGGCTGAACGGCATCAAGGAGCTCCGGGTCAGCCACGGCTGACCCGTGAACCAGGACGGCAGGGGCCTCCTCCTCCCACGCCCCGGCCCCTGCCGTCCGTCGGCACCCGAATCCGCGCCGGCCCCGAGTGGCGGTGCGGTCACGACCGGCGGATCCTGACAGGACGCGGCGATCCACCGACGGGGTGCCGGGGCGGACTGCCAGTCGCCCCGGCACCCCGTCGGCGTTCCGCCGCCACCCGCCGTCACTCCGGGCGAGGGAGCCGCCATGTCAGCCGCCATGTCAGACACCGCGTACGACGCGCTCGCCAAGGCCTTCCGGGGACCGCTCGTGCGGCCCGGCGACGACGGTTACGAGGAGGACCGCCGGGTCTGGAACGGCTCCGTCGACCGCCGCCCCGCCCTCATCGCCCACTGCACCGGCGCCGCCGACGTGATCGCCGCGGTCCGGTGCGCCGGCCCCTCCGGGCCCGCGGCCGGACTGCCCCTGGCGGTGCGCAGCGGCGGACACAGCTTCCCGGGGCAGTCGGTCTGCGACGACGGGATCGTCATCGACCTCTCCCTGATGAAGGGGATCCGGGTCGACCCCGAGGCCCGGACGGTGCGGGCCCAGGCCGGGGTGCTGCTCGGCGAACTGGACCACGAGACGCAGGCCTTCGGGTTGGCCGTGCCCGCCGGGATCGTCACCCACACGGGGCTGGCGGGACTCACCCTCGGCGGCGGCATCGGCTGGCTGATGCGCAAGTACGGCCTCACCATCGACCAGTTGCTCTCCGTCGACCTGGTCACCGCGGACGGCACCCTCCTGAAGGCGAGCGCGGACGACAACCCGGACCTCTTCTGGGGGGTGCGGGGCGGCGGCGGCAACTTCGGCATCGTCACGGAGTTCGAGTTCCGGCTCAACCCGGTCGGGCCCGTCGTACTGGCCGGCCCGATCGCCTGGCACATGGCGGATTCGGCGCGCCTGCTGCGCTTCTACCGCGAGTGGATCACCGACGTACCGGACGACCTGACCACGGCGGTGGTGCACCGCAAGGCGCCGCCGCTGCCGTTCGTCCCGCCGGAGCTGCACGGGAAACCGGTGGTCATGGTGGTGTGCTGCTACGCCGGGCGGGTCGAGGAGGGCGAGCGAGTACTGCGGCCGCTGCGCGCGTGGGGGCCGCCGCCGGTGATGGACCTGTGCGCGCCGAAGCCGTTCGTCGACCACCAGGCGATGTTCGACCCGTCGTTCCCGCACGGCCGCTGGTACTACTTCAAGTCCTGCGACGTGGACCGGCTCGGCGACGAGGTCATCGACGTCACCGCCGAGCACGCGGCACGGATCGTGTCCCCGCTGACCGCCTTCCCGATCTTCCAACTGGGCGGCGCGATCGGCCGCGTCGGCGAGGCGGAGACGGCCTTCGGCGCGCGCACCGCGGGCCACACCTTCAACATCAACGGCACGTGCGAGGGCGCCGAGGGCTTCGAGCGGGAGCGGGAGTGGGCGCGCGGCCTGTGGTCGGCGCTCGCCCCGCACCAGACCGGCGTGTACGCGAACTTCCTGATGGAGGAGGGCGAGGACCGGGTGCGCGAGGCGTACGGGCCCGAGAAGTACCGGCGGCTGCAGGAACTCAAACGCCGCTACGACCCGGGCAACCTCTTCCGCCTCAACCAGAACATCCCTCCGGCCTAGGGCCTGCCTTTGGGGGGTCAGGGGCAGTTGACGGGCGGGTTGCCCGAAGCCACCCGGCACAGGTCGACCCCGGTTCCGCCGTCGACGAGTCCGGCGTTCGGGCCGACGCGGACGAGGTCGTTGTCATCGCCGCCGAGGACCTGGCCGGTCGGGGCGACACCGGCGTTGGCCGTGATCTGGTCGCTGCCCGCGCCACCGGCCACGGTGCCCGCGACGGTGCCGGTGATGACGATGAGGTCACTGCCGCCCAGGCCGTCGACCCGGTCGCCCGGAGCGAGGGCGCCGCAGAGGATGAGGTCGGCTCCGGCGGTCCCGTTGACGGTCGTACCGGTCACGGGACGGCCGTTGACCGTGCAGGAGGCCACGGCGTGGGCGGGCGTCACGGTCAGGGCGAGCGGGGCGATCGTGAGGGCGGCGGCGCAGAACGCACGCGTCAGGTGTCTGATCATGCGACGAGTGACACACGGTTGCCTGCCCGTCGCAATCCGACACCGGCGATGACTCTTCCGACGGGGTCGACAAGCCACCCGGACGGGCCACGGATCCGTCCAGGGCCACGGACCCGTGCACCGGCACGGATCCGGCCGTCCGGTG
Source organism: Streptomyces sp. NPDC002467 (assembly GCF_042889825.1). Classification (NCBI taxonomy): domain Bacteria; kingdom Bacillati; phylum Actinomycetota; class Actinomycetes; order Kitasatosporales; family Streptomycetaceae; genus Streptomyces; species Streptomyces sp. NPDC002467. Next base: position 5,106 of record NZ_JBIARJ010000005.1, read on the forward strand.
CCCCCATCGGCACCGGACGGCCACCGACCTCGCCCTAGCTCCGGGCGGCGGCCTTGACCTGCGTATCCGTGGCTTCCAAGGCTCCGGTCCGCTGCGCCGGCACCGCCAGCTGGAGCCGGCGCGGCCCCGACAGCACGTACACGAGCCCGAAGCCGGCGGCGACCACGGCCGCCCCGCCCACGGCGTCCAGCACCCAGTGGTTGGCGGTGGCCACGATCGCGCACACCGTGATCAGCGGGTGCAGCACCCCGAGCAGCTTCTGCCAGCCCTTCGGCGCCAGCACCACGATCACGATCCCGCACCACAGCGACCAGCCGAAATGCAGCGAGGGCATCGCCGCGTACTGGTTGGAGATCGCGGTCATCGCCCCGTACGACGGGTTCGCGAGGTCCTGCGGCCCGTGCACGGTGTCGATGAAGCCGAGCCCGGGCATGAGGCGCGGCGGTGCGAGCGGGTAGAGCCAGAAGCCTATGAGCGCGAGGACGGTGGCGAGGCCGAGGGAGGCCCTGGCCCAGCGGTAGTCGCCGGGGCGCCGCCAGTACAGCACCGCCAGGATCGTCAGCGGGATCACGAAGTGGAAGGAGGTGTAGTAGAAGTTGAAGAACGCCTCCAGCCAGGGCGTGTTCACCACGGCGTGGTTCACGGCGTGCTCGATGTCGATGCCGAGCGCCTTCTCGATGCCGTGGATCTGGCTGCCGTTGCCCTCGGCGAGCGAGCGGCTCGTGGGCGCCGCGGCCCGGATGTGGGAGTACAGGGAGTATCCGACCCGTATCAGCAGCAGTTCCAGCAGCAGGTTCGGGCGGGACAGCACGCGCCGCCAGAACGGCAGCAGCGGCACGCGCGCCCATCGGGCGGCCGCCGGGCGGCCGTAGTCGGTGGGGACGGGCTCCCGCCAGTACGGCGAGGTGCGCGGCAGGAACGGCACGGCGCAGGCCGCCGCCAGCGCGGTCAGGAGCAGCACGTTGTCGCGTACGGGCGCCAGCGCGACCAGGTTCGGCAGCAGTACGTCGCTCGGCAGGGTCATGGCCAGGACGACGGCGACCGGCCACACGGGCCGGTCGGCGGCCCGCCGGCCGACCTTGCCGGCCATCGCGAGCAGCACCCACAGCAGCTGGTGGCGCCAGCCGGTCGGGGACACGGCGACGGCCACGCAGCCGGTGATGGCGACGGCGAGCAGCATCTGGCCGTCGCGCGCGTAGCGGGCCGCGCGGCGCAGCCCGAAGTAGCCGACGGCGCCGGCGAGGGCGAGGTAGAGCAGGATCTCGACCGGTCCGGTCAGGCCGAAGCGCAGCAGCGCGCCGTGCAGGGACTGGTTGGCGAGCCCGTCGGGGGCGCCGCCGAGTCCGGTGCCGGCCAGGTGCCGCACCCAGTACGTCCAGGAGTCGCGGGGCAGCGCCGCCCAGGACAGCGCGGTGGCTCCGGCGAAGGTCAGGGCGGCGGAGCGCGCGGTCGGGCGCCGTCCGGCGAGCCACAGCAGCGGGGCGAACAGCAGCAGGGCGGGCTGGAGGGCGGCGGCGAGGCCGAGGAGGAATCCGGCCGGGCGTTCGCCGGGCACGCGGAACACGGCCAGGAGCACCAGCAGCACGGGCAGCACGGCGGTCTGACCGGGCGAGGCGGCTTCGCGTACGGGCAGCGAGACCATCAGCAGCGCGGTCAGCACGGGCGCGGCCAGCAGCGCGGTGCGGCGCGGCACGGGATCGGGCAGGCCGCGCGCTGCGACGAGCCCGATGGCGGCCACGAACAGCAGCGTCACGGTCGTCCAGGCGAGTTCCAGCGAGGGCGCGGCGAGGGCGGTGAACGGCTTCAGCACCAGCCCGGCGAAGGGCGTGCCGGTGAACTGGCCGGTGTCGTACAGCGTGCCGGGCAGGCTGCCGGGGAGGTGGAACCCGCTCAACCACTCGCCCGGTGGCACGCGCAGCACGGCGGCGGCCTGTCTGACGGCGAGCACGCCCGCCAGCGCCCACAGGAGCAGGCGCGCGGCCGCGAGCCTGCCGCTACCGCCTATGACTCCGGCATGTCCGTGTCCACCACTGTGCTCCGCCGCGTTAGCCACGCCTCGCCGGCCTCCCGCCCAATTGACCGCAACCCCGACTTCGCCTGGCTGCCGCGTTTCATACCGCGTTTCATACCGCGCTGTTCATTACCCGGACGACGATATCCCGGGTCGGATACCTAGGATGGCCCGCATGAGCATCGTGAAGATCAACGCGCTGACCGTACCTGCCGAGCAGCGGGAGGTGCTGGAGCAGCGGTTCGCCTCCCGGGCCGGGGCCGTGGAGTCCTCGGACGGGTTCGAGTGGTTCGAGCTGCTGCGTCCGGTGGAGGGCACCGACCAGTACCTCGTGTACACGCGGTGGCGGTCCGAGGAGGACTTCCAGGCGTGGATGGAGGGGCCGATGAAGGCGGCGCACCAGGGCGGCGGCGAGGGCGGCGGCGAGCGTCCGAAGCCGGCGGCTTCTGGGTCCTCGGTGTGGTCGTTCGAGGTCGTGCAGCAGGCGGCTCCGAAGAAGGCCTGAGTCGGCGGGACACGCCGGAACGCGGACGGGAGGCCCGGGGCCTGTGCCCCGGGCCTCCCGTCCGTCTCTTCCTCGCCTCTTCTCTTCTTCGTCCCTTCTTCGTCGCTTGTCTCTTCTTTGCCTCTTCGCCGCGCCGCTCGCTGCGCAGCTCAGCTCCAGAAGGCGTCTTCCTCGTCGATGTCCTGGGTGCACTCGTCGATGTCGGTGATCTTGCCGCCGACGATCGTGAAGAAGAGGCCTTCCTGGACCTCGATGCCCCGGTCGCCGCGGTCGGCCTTCAGCGTGTGGAACGACATGACGTGCCCGCGTCCGTCCGCCAGCACCGCGTGCAGGTCGATCGTGATGGTTCCTTTCGTCTCCTCCCCGAGCCGGCGGTAGAGGTCGAGGACGGCCTCACGCCCCTTGTGGTGCCCGGACAGCGGGTTGTCACCCGGCACGTGGTGGATGACGTCGGCCGTGAACAGGGTGCTCATCGTTTCCAGGTCGCCCTTGGAGAAGGCTTCGTAGCCGCGGCGGACCAGGACGGCGTCGGGATGCTTGGACATGGCTTGCACACCCTCCATGTGGGCGATTTTCCCTTTTTCACATCATCGGTCCGTGCCTGTGGATATTCCACGCGGGAGATCCTCCTACCGCTCCACAATGGCGCCATGAACAGCAACACGATCAAGACGTGGACCGTGGCCCCCGAGCCCTACGACACCCCGGACGCCGTCGTCCTGCTGCGCGCGTACTACGCGGAGGTCGCCGGTCGGTACTGGAAACGGTCCGTGACCGAGGCCGAGATCGACCAGGGAGTCCTCGATTTCCCGGCCGACGGGCTGGCCCCGCCGACGGGCCAGTTCGTCGTCGGCCGGCTGGCGGGCGAGCCGCTGGCGTGCGGCGGATTGCGGCTGCTCGACCCGGTGACCGCCGAGCTCACGAGGGTGTACGTCGACACGCGCACCCGCGGTACCGGCGGCGGGGCGGCGCTGCTGGAGGTGCTGGAGTCGGAGGCCCGCGCGCTGGGTGCGGAGCGGGTCCGGCTGGACACCCGGTCGGATCTCGTGGAGGCGCGGGCGCTGTATGCGCGGCACGGGTACCTGGAAATACCCGCCTACAACGACGGCCCGTACGCCGAGCACTGGTTCGAGAAGCGCCTCGTCTGAGTACGGCCGGTGTGGGCGGCGGTACGGCCTAGGGAGCGGCGTGGTCCCGCCGTGGAAGGCCTTCGTGGGGTTCCTCGGCGTCGCATCCGCACAGCTCCGCGTTGATCTCGCGCACCAGCTTGTCCAAGTCCGTCGGGCGGTCCGGACCCCACCAGTCGCCGAGCAGTTCGGCGAGGGATTCCTGACGGGCGGCGGAGAGCTTGACGGCGGCTTCACGACCCTGGTCGGTGAGGACGAGCGGCAGTCCGTCGCGGACGGCGAAATGTCGTTCCTCGACCTGGCGGGCGGCGTCCGTGATGGTCGCCAGGGGGACGCTGGTGCGCTCGGCGAGGAGGGCGGGTTCGGCGGAGCCGTATTTGTTGATCCGCAGCAGCAGCCAGCTGGAGGCGGGCAGCAGGTCGTAGCCGGCCTTCTCGGTGATCTTCTCGTAGACGTGGCGGCGCCCTTCCCGGGTCCCGAGGACCGACAGTGCACGGGCCACCTCGTCACGGGATGAGCGCTGGACCGGGTTGGAGGCGAGGGTCTCGGAGACGTCGGGCGCGGTCACGGATGCGCGGAGCTTGTCCTCCTTCAGGAACCAGGAGATGAGGAAGGCGACGAGGACGACGGGCACGGCGTAGAGGAACACGTCCGTGATGGCGGAGGCGTAGGCGTCGAGCACCCGGGGTTGCAGGTCGGCGGGGAGGGAGGCTATCGCGCGGGGGTCGGCCTCCAGCCGTTCGGCGCTGGTGCCGGCCGGCAGCGGGATACCGGTGAGGGTGGCGACCAGCTTCCCGTCGAGCTTGTTGGTGAAGACCGTGCCGAAGATCGCGACGCCGAAGGAGGCGCCGATGGAGCGGAAGAAGGTGGCACCGGAGGTGGCGACGCCGAGGTCGGCGTAGCTGACGGCGTTCTGCACGACCAGGACGAGCACCTGCATGACGAGGCCGAGTCCGACGCCGAAGACGAAGAAGTAGGCGCTCATCTCCCAGGTGGAGCTCGTGCGCTCCAGCTGGTGCAGCAGGAGCAGGCCGATGGCGGTGACGCCGGTGCCGGCGATCGGGAAGACCTTCCAGCGCCCGGTGCGGCTGACGATCTGGCCGGATCCGGTGGAGGCGATGAGCATGCCGATGACCATCGGCAGCATGTGGACCCCGGACATGGTCGGTGAGACACCTTGGACGACCTGGAGGAAGGTCGGCAGGTAGACCATCGCGCCGAACATGGCGAAGCCGACGATGAAGCTGATCACCGAGCAGAGGGTGAAGGTGCGGATGCGGAAGAGCTTCAGCGGCAGGACCGGTTCGACGGCCTTCCGCTCCACGAGGACGAAGGCGATGAGCAGCACGGCGCCGAGGACGGCGAGGCCGATGATCCGGGCCGAGCCCCAGCCCCAGGTGCCGCCGAGGGAGGCGACGAGCACGAGACAGGTGGCGACGGAGGCGATGAGGAAGGTGCCGAGGTAGTCGATGGTGTGCTTCGAGGGTCGCGCCGGGATGTGGAGGGCGGCGGCGATGACGACGAGCGCGACGAGACCGATGGGGAGGTTGATGTAGAAGACCCAGCGCCAGGAGAGGTTGTCCACGAACAGGCCGCCGAGCAGCGGGCCGAGCACGCTGGTCGCGCCGAAGACGGCACCGAAGAGGCCCTGGTACTTGCCGCGTTCACGGGGAGGGACGATGTCGCCGACGATCGCCATCGACAGCACTATCAACCCGCCGCCGCCCAGGCCCTGCAGGGCGCGGAAGCCGATGAGCTGCGGCATGTCCTGGGCGAGACCGCAGAGGGCGGAGCCGATGAGGAACAGGACGATGGCGTACTGGAACAGCTTCTTGCGACCGTACTGGTCACCGAGTTTGCCCCACAGCGGGGTGGCCGCGGTGGAGGCGAGCATGTAGGCGGTGACGACCCAGGACAGATGGGCCATGCCGCCGAGGTCGCTGACGATGGTGGGCAGGGCGGTCGAGACGATGGTCTGGTCGAGCGCGGCGATGAGCAGGCCCAGGAGGAGCGCGCCGATGGAGACGAGTACCTCGCGGGACGCGTGCTCGGCCGCGGGTCCGGGGTTCTGCGGGCCGGGACCGGGGTCCCTGGACTCCTTGGTCACATCCTGAGTCATCGACTCCTCCTCAGGCCGGATCAACATCTCCATCGTGAGCGGTGTGTCCGGTTATGGCCTCTCGGGCGCTTGGGAGGGCCTTGACGCGTCTGGATAATCGCTGGCAGTGGCCAGGGAGGGATTCCAGTGAGCGGTGAACACTGTCCGGATTGCGGCGCCGTAGTCGGCGGCAGCGGCTGCCGGTGTGCGCCGGATGTGGGGTTCAACCCCTTGCGCATCCGCCCGTACGTGACGTTGCCGAACCCGGACGAGCCGGAGCCCACCCTGCCTCCGCAGCCGGTGACGGGCGTGGTCACCCCGGAGCCCCGGCATGACACCCCGTCGTACGGGACACCTGCGTACGGCACGCCTGAGGCGATATCGGGGGCGATACCGGGGGCGACGCCCTCGCCGATACCCGCGGCACCGTTGACACAGCCATGGCCGGACGGCACACAGGGGCAGATGCAGGCGGAGGCGCAGGCGCAGGCGCAGGCACACGGGCAGGCGGAGCCGCAGGAGCAGGAGCAGCCAGACGCTGCGGAGACGGTCCAGATGGCGGCGGTGCCGGGGGCGGGGGCGGCCCCGGCAGGCATGCCGGGCGGGGCGCAGCCGGGTGCCGGGGCGGCGCCGATGGACGGACTGGTCCCGGGGGCTGGACCGATTCTGGGGGCTGGACCGGCCCTGGGGGCTGGGACGCCGGCTGCGGGGGCGGCGCCGGGGGCTGGAGTGCCGATGGCTGGGGCTGCTGCGGAAACCGCGGCTTTCCCGATGGCGCCGGAAGGCGCGGCGTTCCCGGGTGCGCCAGAGGCAGCCGCGTTCCCCGGTGCGCCGGAAACAGCGGCTTTCCCGGGTGCGCCGGTGACCGCCCCGTACTCGACGTACCCGGCGTTCGCGGACGCCGCCGACGACGACGCGGAAGCGGGATGGGGAGGGGGCGGGGGCGGGGGCCCGGAGAAGCGTGGCGGCGGTTCGACTCCCCGGCGGCTGTTGCCGCTACTGCTGGGTGCCGCTGCGGTGGTAGCCCTCGGCGGGACGGCCCTCGCGGTGTTCGTGCTGCCGGAGTCCGGCCGAAAAACCCCCGGAGTTGTGCGCGCGGGGGGGGCCCCCCGGGCCAACCCCCCCCGGCGCCCCCCCACCGGGCAGCGGCCGGGCCCGCGTGG
>NZ_JBIARJ010000005.1:12017-123147 GCF_042889825.1 Streptomyces sp. NPDC002467
CGCGGGGGGGGGGCCCCCCGCGGGGGGGGGGGGGGGGGGGGGCCCCCGGGGGGGGGGGCCCGCGGGGGGGTGGGGGGGGGGGCGCCCCCCCCCCCCACCACCACCGCGCTGATGGACGCGCAGGCGTCGGCGCCCGCGGCCATCGCCCCGGCTCCGTCCACCTCCCGGTCATCGGCTGCGCCGAGTGCGTCGGCGTCGCCTTCGGCCTCGCGTTCCGCGTCGCCGAGTCCGTCGAAGTCTCCGTCGCCGAGTGCGTCGCGTTCGGCGACGTCCGCTCCGCCGAGCCCGTCGGCGAGTGCGAGCCGCTCCCCCAGCCCGTCGAAGCCGCCGGCGCCGTCGGGTCCGACGCTGCGCTACGGGGACTCGGGGCCGGAGGTGGAGAAGCTCCAGCGGTTGCTGGCGGCACAGGGACTGTTCTCGTCCAAGGTCAACGGCAAGTTCGACTGGCGCGTGGAGAACGCCGTGTCGACCTTCCAGTTCAACAACGACATCAACGAGGAGTGGGGCGTCTACGGCCCGCTCACCCGCAAGGCCCTGGAGGGCTGAGGGCCGCGCCTGCGACGGTGCCCGCCGCTGATTGGCGTCGACCGCCCTTGTTTTGTATCGTGGAGGAACAAAGTGGTTCCGTCCGCACTCCCTGACCGGTGGACGGAACCGCTTGTTCTCTTTTCCCGCCCGTCTGGAGCCCAGTCGATGCCGGCCAGCACCACCACCACCGCACCCGTAGTCCTGACCGCCAAGGCCTTGCTCCTGGACATGGACGGGACGATCGTCAACTCGGACGCGGTGGTCGAGCGGTGCTGGCGCGACTGGGCGGTGTCCCACGGGCTGGACCCGCAGGAGGCCCTCGAGGTGGTCCACGGCCGCCAGGGCTACGCCACCATGGCGGTGCTCCTGCCGGACCGCCCGATGGAGCTCAACCACGCGGAGAACGCGGTGATGCTCGCCCGCGAGACCGCCGACGTCGACGGCGTGGTCCCCGTTCCGGGCGCTCCGGAGTTCATGGCCGCTCTCGCCGGCCTGCCGCACGCTCTCGTCACCTCGGCCGACGCGGCCCTGGCCACGGCCCGGATGACGGCTGCGGACCTGCCGATGCCGGAGGTACGGGTGACGGCCGAGTCCGTCCGGGCCAGCAAGCCGGACCCGGAGGGCTTCCTCAAGGGCGCCGCCGCCCTGGGTGTCGCCCCGGCCGACTGCATCGTCTTCGAGGACTCGGCCGCCGGCATCGCCGCGGGCCGGGCGGCGGGCATGCGCGTGATCGGCATAGGCCCCCGCGCGGCCGCCCACACCCCGACGGCCCACGCGGAAGACCTCCGCTCCCTGCGGGTGACGGCGACCGCGGACGGATCGATCGAGGTAACGGTGGGCACGGCGGCCTGAGAACGGCCGGCGGCGGCGAGCAACCCCTGCCGGGGTAGCGGCTTGGGTTTGGCGGGGCCCCGGCCGGTCGACGGTGGAACGGGTTGGGGGTTTCCCGGCAGCCCCGCTGTCCTTCCGCGTCGGGCCGGCCCGTCAAGGGCGCTCCTCCTTCGTCGTCGCGTCGCTGCCCGCTCGCCTTCGGCGACCCTTGACAGACCGACCCTCCACGGAAAGACAAGGACTGCCGGGAAACCCCCAAAAGAACGGGCCGGGAGGAACAGCGACAACCGGGCCGGGCTGGGATGTCCGACCCTGCCTCGACCCAGCCGCCACACCCCCAAGCCCCTCCAGGCCACCGGCCGGGGTGAGCAGGCGCCCCCTCCCCCCCAAATGTTGACCAAAAGAGCCCGGCACGGGGATGGGCGCGTCAGATCGCTACGCGCTCCTCACGTCCCGGCGTCCGACGACCGTCTGGGGCTGATCTCGCACCGGATCGCTACGCGCTTCTCGACGACGGCGTCCGACGGTCTGAGGTCGTTCCGGTTTGGCGGACATCCGGAGATCCGGGCGTGCGCCTGGGAGGCCTGGGGCCGCAGGCACGGACACGCAGGTGGAGGCGCGGGCCCAGCGGGCCCAGCGGGCCCTGGAGCCCGGGGCACAGGCACACAGGTCCGCAGGTCAACGGCCCCGGAGAGACCCTGTCGCCCCCGGCCCCGGGGGCGACAGGCCACCCGCGGGGCTGGGGGCCGAGAGCTCCAGCGGGCACGGGGCCAAAAGGCGCGGCCGGAGGCGCGGGCCGGAGGCGCAGGCCTTGGCCCGCAGGCTGGGGCGGAGCCGGGAGAGCCACACAACGGGGGCCGCAGGCCCGGGCCGCAGGCCCGGACCCGGGGGCCTGCGGCGACCTGCCCGGGCCGTCGCGAGGCGCCCGGGGCGCCTCGCGAGGCGAGACGTCAGCCCGTGATCGCCTCGTACAACGAGAACACCGCCAGTGCCGCCATGACCGCCGCCGCCACCTTGGTGATCAGGCGGAGCGGCACGTACTTCATCAGCGTGCGACCGCCCAGGATGCCGATGCCCGCGACCGCCCACAGGGCCAGCACGGCGCCGAGGCCCACCGACACGGGGTTGTCGTAGCGGGCCGCGAGGTTGGCGGTCATGATCTGCGTCAGATCACCGAACTCGGCCACCAGGATCAGCATGAACCCGGCTCCGGAGACCTTCCAGAACGACTGGTCGGCGGGAGCCTTGACCTCCTCCTCCCCGTCGCTCTTCTTCAGGAGCAGCATCGCCGCGCCCGCCAGGAAGAGGACGCCCACGACCGCCTGGACGAGCCGGTGCGGGAGCAGGGTCAGCACGCTGCCCGCGGCGATGGCCAGCGCGACGTGCACGGCGAAGGCGGCGGCCACGCCCGCGAAGACGTACGAGGCGCGGTAGCGGGTGCCGAGCATCAGGCCGGCGAGGGCCGTCTTGTCGGGGAGTTCGGCGAGGAAGACGACGCCGAAGGCGATCGCCATGACGGTGAAGCTGAACACGGAGGAGGAACCTCAATCGGTCGGGCAGGACGCCATCGGTACCGAGAGACCTGGGGTGTGTCAGGGGTCGCTTCGGCTCGGCGGCGCCCTGATTGCGTATGCGCGCACGAACGCGCTTCCGCATGGACAGGACACTGCGGCCGAAGGTCTCGCTGGCCGGCCACCTGCGGTGACCTGCCTCCGGGCGCCGGCTGGGATGACCCAGCAGTATGTCGACGGTCCGGCGAAGAGCTACTCCCCTTCTGCTCCGAACAGAGTACGCGACGCCCACCCGCGCCCGGAATAGGCCTTTGGTCCCAAGGAAAACGGCCCCACACGCGGAACCTCAACTTCCGTTTGAAACAGGGGACTTGCACGACTTGATGTGACGTGCACATGTCGCCAAGCTGTCACCTGGCGCCCACCCCTGCGAAACCCGGCGCCGACAGCATGGCCGCGCCCCGCCGGGGTGCCGCACGACCACATCCCCCCACCCAGGGAGCCCCTCATGGCACTCATACCCAACGTCTACGCGCGTCGACTCGGCGTGCTCGCCTCCGCCGCGGCGCTCGCCGCGCTCACCTCCCTCGTCAGCGCCCCCGCCGCCCAGGCCGCCCCGCCCACCCCCATCAGCGCCGCGGCCGCCCGCGCCTACCTGGCGACGGTCACCCCGCGGGCGGAAGGCTCCAACGCCGGCTACAGCCGTGACCTCTTCCCGCACTGGAGCACCGTCTCCGGCACCTGCAACACCCGCGAGACCGTCCTCAAGCGGGACGGCGTGGGCGTCGTCACGGACTCCTCCTGCGCCTCGGTGAGCGGCAGCTGGTACTCCGAGTACGACGGCGTCACCTGGACCGCCGCCTCCGACCTCGACATCGACCACGTCGTGCCGCTCTCCGAGGCCTGGCACTCCGGCGCCAGTTCCTGGACCACGAGCAAGCGCCAGCAGTTCGCCAACGACCTCACCCGCCCGCAGCTCATCGCGGTCACGGACAACGTCAACCAGGCCAAGGGCGACCAGGACCCCGCCGAGTGGCTGCCGTCGCGGACCGCCTACCGCTGTACGTACGCGCGGATGTGGGTCAACGTGAAGCAGTACTGGGGCCTGAGCATGGACTCCGCCGAGAAGACGGCGCTGGTGAACGTCCTGAACGGCTGCTGACCCTTCACCCTCCCATCCCTCCCGCCTCTCCCCCGCCAGGGGGAGGCGCGGCTCCCCCTCCCCGTCGTACCGTGATCCAAGGGGATATGGAGGAGGGGGAGTTGCATGGCCGGATTGCGTCTGGGGCCACTGCTGCGCCATGTCGACTGGGACACGGGCCGGTCGGCGACCATATGGGTCGAGGCGGACCGCCCGTGCACGGCCGAGGTGCGGTGCGCGGACGGGGCGGGCGGCAGGGCGCGCACCTTCCAGATAGCCGGCCATCACTATGCGGTCGTACCGGTGACGGGCCTGAGCCCGGGTGCGGTGACGGAGTACGAGGTGCTGCTCGACGGGGTGCGGGTGTGGCCGCTGCCCGACAGCCGCTTCCCTGCGAGCACGATCGCCGCTCCGGCCGTGGCGGGCCCGGGCTCGGCCCGGCCCTCCCCCGGCGTGCGGATCACCTTCGGCTCCTGTCGTCAGGCCGCGCCGCCGGCCGGACGGCACGGGAGGCACGGCCCGGACGCCCTCGACACCCTCGCGGCGCGCCTGGCCGCCGACCCGGAGGCGGTGCGCCCGGACGTCCTGCTGCTCCTCGGCGACCAGGTGTACGCGGACGCGCTGTCGACGGAGACCCGGAAGTGGCTGGCCGCCCGGCGGGATCTGCGGGAGGCGCCGGGCGCGCAGGTCGCGGATTACGAGGAGTACACCCGGCTCTACTACGAGTCCTGGCTCGATCCGGAGATCCGCTGGCTGCTGTCGACGGTGCCGAGCCTGCACATATTCGACGACCACGACGTCATCGACGACTGGAACACGAGCGCGGCCTGGCTGGCGGAGATGCGGGCGACGCCGTGGTGGCAGGAGCGGGTGCTCAGCGGGCTGATGTCGTACTGGGTGTACCAGCACCTGGGCAATCTCTCGCCCGCCGAACTGGAGGCCGACGCCCTGTATGCGGCGATACGGCAGACGCCTGACGGCACGGATGCGCTACGGGCGTTCGCGTCGGCGGCGGATGCCGATCCGGGCACGGTGCGCTGGAGCTACCGGCGCGACTTCGGCCGGACCAGGCTCCTCATGGTGGACACCCGCGCGGCGCGGGTGCTGGCGGAGGACGGGCGGGCGATGCTCGATCCGGCGGAGCGGGACTGGCTGCGGGAGAACGCCCTGGCCGGGCACGGCGGTTACGACCACCTCCTCATCGGGTCCTCGCTGCCGTGGCTGATGCCTCCGCTGATCCACGACGCCGAGACGTGGAACGCGGCGGTGTGTCGTGGGGATCGAGGACCGCGGTGGGCGCGGATCGGGGAGAACCTGCGGCGGCGCAGCGATCTGGAGCACTGGGCGGCGTTTCCGGCCTCGTTCGCGATGCTGACGGATCTGATCGAGGAGGTGGCGACGGGGCCGCGGGCGCCGGCGACGGTGGCCGTCCTGTCCGGGGACGTGCACCACGCGTATGTCGCCGAACCTCGAATACCCAGTACGGCGCGGGTGTTCCAGCTGACGTGCTCGCCCGTGCACAACTCCATCCATACCGCCGTGAAGTGGGGCTTCCGGTTGGGCTGGTCGCGCACGGGTCGGTGGCTGGGCCGCGGCTTCACCCGGCACGGGCGCACGGGCCGCCCGCCGCTGAGCTGGCGGCGTACGGCCGGTCCCTGGTTCGGAAACCAACTGATGACCCTGACGCTCTCGGCGCGCACGGCGCGGCTCCAACTGCACCAGGCGCGCAAGAAGGGCAGGACCGGCGCCGAGCTGGAGACCGTGTTGGACCGGGAGCTGACGGAGCCGGTGTAACGGGCGATGCGGCTGACACACCTGAGGTCAGGGGCGGCCCCGGGGGTTCAAGGGGTGGACTCCGGGCGTACGCTGTATGGCTGTCAGCCGCTCCTGCCGCTCCCCCGCGACGTCGCGGCGCTTCATGCCGCAGCACGTCAACCGGACTGGGGAGTCCCGCTTTGTTTGAGACTCTGGGGTCGCTGACCGCGAGCCCATGGATCTACGCCGTGGTGGCCGTGTCCGTCGTGCTCGACGTCTTCCTTCCGGTGCTGCCGAGCGGGGTACTGGTGATCACCGCGGCGGCCGCGGCTGCGGCCGCCGGGGCGGCGGGGCCCGTGCCGGTGCCCACGCAGGTCCCGGACATCCTCGCCCTGCTCGTGATCGCCACGACGGCGTCGGTGCTGGGTGACATGGCGGCGTTCCGGCTGGCTCGGCGCGGCGGGGCGCGGCTGGACCGTGCCATCGCCCGCTCCCGCCGGCTGACCCGTGCCCATGAGCGTCTGGGCACGGCCCTGGCCCGCGGCGGCGGGGCCCTCGTCGTGATCGCCCGCTTCGCCCCGGCGGGGCGCTCGGTGGTGTCGCTGGGCGCGGGCAAGACCCACCGCGAGGTGAAGGACTTCCTCCCCTGGTCGGTCCTGGCCGGGATGGCCTGGGCCGGCTACAGCGTGGCCCTCGGCTACTTCGGCACCCAGTGGCTGGGCACCCAATGGCTCGGCACCGCCCTCTCCCTGGTGGCCCTCTTCGCGGCGGGCGCCCTGGCCGCCTTCCTCCTCCGCCGCCCCCGCCCCGCCCCGGCCGCGTAACCCACCGAGGACGGCAGCAGCCAGGATCCAGCCCCTCCGGCGATCGAGGAGCGGGGTCCTGGGCGGAGCCCCGGTCACGGGAAGGGGCGGGGTGGGGAAGGAAGGCCCCGCGCAGCGGATCGCCTCCCCCGGCCGGAGCAGCGGCTCACCCGTTCACCCGGCCCCGCGCGCCGTGCCCGGGCCGGGCTCCTAGCGTCCGAAGGACGGTGCGCAACCGAATCCGCGTCACATCCGTGCCCTGGCCGCGCCGTTTCGAGGAGCCGAGGAGTTCTCTCCATGCACGCCACGCCGCCGCACGCCAAGCCCCCCGCCCAACCCCTCGGCAGCGGACACGGCGCCCGCGCCCGCCGCCGCGTCACGGCCGTCGCCGCCGCGACCCTCGCGGTCGCCGCCGTCACCCCCGCCACGCTCGCCGCCGCATCCCCTTCCGCCACCGTTTCCCCCAGCACCGTCGCCCCCGGCGGCCGCGTGGCCCTCAACCTCGAAGGCTGCGGCACCAAGACCGGCCGGGCTTCCTCCACCGCCTTCGGCGAGGTGCTCCTGACGCCGGGCAACCTCCAGGCCACCAACCTCTTCGCCAACGCCACCATCTCCCGCAACGCCTCCATCGGCACCCATCGGGTCCTCTTCGAGTGCGGCAACCCCCGCGGCGAGCAGGTCTCCATCTCGATCCAGGTCATCTCGGGCGCCGCCCGCGGCGGGATCGGCGGCAGCTTCGCCTCCATGAGCACGGGTCAGATCGCCGCGGGCGGAGCGCTCGCCGCCGGCGCGCTCGGCACCGGCGTGTGGCTGCTGCGCCGCCGTTCGACCGCCTGAGCCCGCGGCGCCCCGTCGCGGGGGTGGCCGTTGGTCCCACCCCGCTCGGGACCTTCCCCACTCCCACCCCGTGATCGCCGCCGTCGACGTTCCGTGAACGGCAACCGGGCGCTGGAGTGGGCCGTGGCCCGGGCCCTCCTGTCAGGCGTGCCCCTGCGCGTCGTGCACGACCGCCGCTACGCGAGCGCGATCGGTTTCACCCTGGGCGGCTCGTCCTCCGGCGACGGGGGCGGCGACGACCCGGCCCTCGTCCGGGTCCGCGCGGCCCCGGAGGGGCGCTCCGGCCGGCCGCCGACACCGGACCCGTACGGTCTGGTCGTACTCGGCGCGAACGGTGCCGCCGCGGACGCCGGCGCCACGGCCTTCGCCTTCCGCGAGGCGGCACGGCGCGGGGCCCGCCTGCGGGTGCACGACGGGACGGCCGATGGGACGGCCGGGGCTCGGCTGCGTCCGTACGAGGAGCGCTTCCCCGAGGTGGACGTCGAGCTGGTGACGGCTCCGGACGACACCGCCGGCCGGCTGGTCGCCGCCTCCCGGGCCGCGGACCTGCTCGTCATCGGCCGCCATCGCAAGCGCCCGCCCTCCCGGCACTGAGCCCGGTCACCCCCACGGTGCTGCTCCACACGGGCTGCCCGGCCGCGGTGGTCCCCCCTTGCGGAGGGCGCCGTCCACACGGCGGCCGCGTGGCGGGCCCGTACGCTCCCGGCGTCACGCCGAGGCGGCGGCGGAAGCCTGCCCCCGTACCTGGAGGCCGTCGAGCAGCGCCGCCGTGGCCTCGGCGACGGCGTCCACGGCCGCCTCGAAGACCTCGTGGTTGTGCGCGGCGGGCGCTCTGAATCCGGACACCTTCCGTACGTACTGCAGCGCGGCGGCGCGGATCTCCTCCTCCGTGGCCTTCTCGGGGATGACGGGTGGGCGCAGGGTCTTGATGGAACGGCACATACCTCCACTATGCCGGGGGCAGTTCCGCCCCGGACAGCTTCATGATGAGCCCGGCCTGGATCCGTGCCCGCAGTTGCCGGTCCTCGACCGCGTCGAGGAGCCCGATGGCCTGCCGCATGGTCTCGGCGGCCCGCCGGTCGTCGCGCAGCGAGGCGGTCTGGGCGGTCATGTGTCGCAGCGCGATGTCGGCCCGGCGGTGGAACAGCTGCCCGATCAGGGTGACGACCAGTCCCACGGAGCCGGTCACGATCCCGAGGTACAGGTCTCCGGTGCTCTCGGCCTTCCACACGGCCGACCCCACCCCGAAGAGCAGGATCACCGCGCCCCCGGCGGCGAACCTCTGGCCGGCCGCGAAGCTGCTCCGGGCCTGCGTCAGCCCGTACGCGTAGTACTCGACGAGCAGCGGGGTGAACTCGTCGCGCCGGCCCTCGGGCGGTTCCGCCGGAGATCGTACGGCGCCCACGTCCTGGAACTTCGGAGCCCCGGGCCGTGCCTGGGGCACGACGGCGGCGACACCGGCAACGGCTCCCGACTCGGCGAGCCCGGCGAGCAGTCGCGCCCGCTCCTCCTCGCGCCGCCGCTCGAACCCGGTCCCCCGGACCCGCTCCAGCACCACCCACACCACCGCGACGACCCCGGCAGCCCCGCCCCACGCCAGCCACTCGCCCATCCCCCGACGATCCCACGGCCGCCGAACGCCGCCAAGGGGCCGGAGCCCTTGTGGCACAGTGACGCCATCGATCGCGACGCTCGGGGGGCACGGACATGACGACGCTCGAAAAGGGTGGAAACACGCCCATCGCCACACATCCGATCACCGCCTCGCTCCACTGCGCGGGCGCCCCCGTGGACCTCAGCGCCCTCCTCGTGACGGCGGACGGCAGGGTCCGGTCGGACGACGACATGGTCTTCTACAACCAGCCGTCCGCCGAGTCCGGCGCGGTCCGCCACCTGGCCGCCGACGCCTCGGGGCCCGAACGCGTCGAGGTGGACCCGTCCGCGCTGCCCGCCGAGGTGGACCGGGTGGTGCTGATCGCGAGCTGCGACCCGGACGACGCGGCCCGCACCTTCCGCGAGGTGAGCGACGTACGGGTGCTGTGCGCGCAGGCCGGCACGGAGCCGGTGGAGTTCCGCGTTCCGCCCCTCGCCGACGGCGAACGGGCCGTACTGCTGCTGGAGGTCTACCGCCGCGGCCCCGGCTGGAAGCTCCGTGCCATCGGCCAGGGCTACGCGGACGGCCTGGCGGGCCTGGCGACGGACTTCGGCGTGACGGTGGCGACCCCACCCGCGACCCCGACCCCGACCCCGCCCGCAACCCCGACCCCGACCCCGTCCGCGCCCAGGCCCCGCCCCCTGGGCAAGATCAGCCTGGCCAAAGGCGGCGCGGCCTCGATCGACCTGGACAAGCAGGACCGCGAGCTGGTGGTCACGGCCACCCTGGAGTGGGACGGCGGCAGCGAGCAGC
The DNA here is from genome assembly GCF_042889825.1 of Streptomyces sp. NPDC002467. Taxonomy (NCBI): domain Bacteria; kingdom Bacillati; phylum Actinomycetota; class Actinomycetes; order Kitasatosporales; family Streptomycetaceae; genus Streptomyces; species Streptomyces sp. NPDC002467. Next base: position 21,831 of record NZ_JBIARJ010000005.1, read on the forward strand.
GCCGCGCACGCGGGGCCGACCTGGACCTCTACGCCCTGTTCGTGCCCGCCTCCGAGGCCCGGCGCGGCACGGAGGAACCCGGCACCCTGGTCAAGACCGGCCCGACCTCCGCGAAGGAATCCAAGGCCGTCTACTACAGGAACCTGGGCTCACTCCACGAGCCGCCGTTCATCAAGCTGGACGGCGACGCCCGCAAACCCGGCCGCGAAACCGTCCGCATCACCCGCCCGGAGCAACAGGGGTACGTCCTGCTCTGCGCGTACTCGGCCCTCAGCAACGGCTTCGGCTCGTTCCGCAGCTTCGGCGCCCACGTGGTCGTCACCGACGGCCGCGGCTCCATGGTGACGGTCCCCCTCTACGAGAACACCAAGACCCGCTACTGGGTGGCCATGGCCCTCGTCGACTTCACGGCCCCGGACGGCGCGGCCATCCGCCACATCGAGGCGTACAGCGGCCGCATGACCGAGCGCCGCCCGGTCCTCCACCCGGACGGAACCATCCAGATGAACGCAGGCCCTGTGGAGTTCAAGCGCCCCGGAACCTAGACTGACGGGGCCATGAAAGATCCCCGAATGCAGGGAGATGTCCCGTATGGCCAAGCGAGGTAACAAGAAGCGCGCCCGCAAGAAGAAGAAGGCCAACCACGGCAAGCGCCCCAACGCCTGACGCGAAAGGCCCCCCGCCACGACCGGCGGGGGGCCTTCGTATCCGGCGACCACGGCCGATGCCTCATCGACCGCGAGCAGCCCCGCCTTCCGGCAGGTCGGTGACACGCCCAGCGGTCACCAGGTAGCCCGCGAAGCTCACGTCCGGCCGGGCCTTCGCCCACCCGTCCGCCTTCTCGACCGAAACCATCACGGTGGTGCCCGGAACCGGCAGGTTCACCTTGTCCGTCGCACCCGGGAGCACCCCGAAACGGCAGTGCACCTCGACGATCGACACCACCCTCACCGAGGTGGGTACGCGCCCCTCCCCCTGGCCGTGGTGCTCCTCGCGGAAGTCGATCGCGGCCGCACGTTCGCCACCGACGAGGGCGGCGTAGTCCTCCGGATCGACCTCCAGCAGCGCCCACGAAACGACGTCCCCCGGCGCGACGCCTTCCCGCAGCACCGCATCTGCCAGTCGTCGACCCAAATCGTGAGCGTCATGCCGCCATTGTCCGCCGCCCGCGGGCGGCCACTGATGCAAGCCTCCCGCAGTCGACGAGCGGATCGGTGAGGTCCGCCGCTCCCCACGCCCCCCCCACCATGCAGGCGCCGGACGGATCCGCGGCGGCACGTCCCCTACCGGCGTTGCCGGTAGGGCGTATGGATCGTCCGGCGTTCAGATGGATGTGACGGGCCCAGATCGAGCCGGGGCAGTTCGTACTCGGGAACGAGGAAGCTGCTGTACGTCTCCTGAGCGGAGGACTCGCCCCAGTACACGGCGCCGGCGACCACGAACCCGCCCAGCAAGCGCTCACCGAGGACGAAGGCCTGCGCGTCGTACCAAGGACCTGGAACCGCTTCGCGCAGTTCCGTCTCTTCCTCGCCGGACGCATGGCGGATGGTCAACGAGGGGTAGTGCGCCCGGACGGACAGGGCGCTGACGTTCTTGAAGAGGATTTCCAGTGTTGTGGAGAGGCCCTGCTCGTCGTCCTGATGCCCTCTGAGCAACAGCTGGCTGTGTCCGATGATGTAGGTGACCAGCCCGACAGGCCGCGCAAAGTTCACGGGCAGACGGGTCAAACTGACGTGTCGAGTCACTCCTGGTCCCCCTGACCCGCGAGACGGCCCGCATCGGCGTCCTGGCACGTTACCCGTGAGGTACGAGCGCCCATCCGGCAGGAGTCCGACCGGCTGTGCCCGTTGATGTCGGATGGAGATGCCGAAGGCCCCCCGCCAAGATCGGCGGGGGGGCCTTTGCACTGGTGGGCGCGGACGGTTTCGAACCGCCGACATCTGCTTTGTAAGAGCCGGATTAATCCCGGCGTTCTGGAGCCTCACGGATCTTGCGACCTGCGGCTAAGCCGCCGCCTCCCCCTCTTCGAAGATCGTTTGGGGGGAATTTAGGGGCCGCTTCCCCGCTCCTAGCTTCGGAGCCTCGGGCCAGATCTCCGTCCACTTCAGGTTACCCATAGCGCGCGCGTAGATACCCTGCAGGCCCTTCAGCCGTTCCAGCCGCATGTCCGGCGTCGGGTGCTGGTAGATCCGCTTGATCCCCGGCCGCAGGTGCCCCGCCTGGTCGTAGGCGAGAGACGCCTTCACCCCGAGCTGATCCTGGTACGTGTCGTGGGTATGCCGCAGGTCCCGCATGGTCAAGCCCGGCATGATGGGCTCCCAGGCCTCCCGCTCGGCCCTCCCCCGTGTCACCTCGAGCGCCTTCCGCCCATCCGCAGCCGGCCGGATCTGGGCCCGCGTGAAGTTGCTGCGGCGCCAGAACACGCCCGACGGGGTGCAGAAGATGTACGGGTGCGGCCAGACCTTCATGTGCTGCTCCAGCAGCGTCGCCAGGAACGGCGGGATGTCGATGTCTCGAGCGCGGTTACCGTTCTTCGGGGCTTCCAGGCGCAAGACGAGCCCGGTCTTCTTGCCGTCCTCGTCGCGGCCCTCGTACTCGGCCAGTTCCCCGACCTCCTCGTCAACTCGGATGATCGGGCACTCGAACCATCCTCCGTCGTGCGCCTGACGCCGAGTACGCAGAACATTGTCGCGGTGCAGCGCGGCACTCTCGCCCCAGCCAAGCCCCGTGAACGCGGTAGTCAGCACATGCAGGCCGACAGCCGGCCCGAGGCGACGCGCCATCTGGAGGACGACCTCGGGCGGGGCCCACTTCTCCTCGTCCGACTTCTTCGGCTTCGCCGTCGTCGATCCGGTGGGCAGCGTCCGGCGCCGACCGAAGAGGGGGTTCACCTCAAGGTGTCTGGCGTCAACCGCCCCAGTCATGATCGACGACATGAGGCTGACGGCATGGCCGGCGGTGACAGACTGGCAAGGCAACGCAAGCTGCCAGTCGTCCACGTCGAACCAGGTGATGTCGATCAGGGGGATGTGCTCCCACTTGGGGAAGATGTGCTGCTCCAGCAGGTTCCACCGCTTGGCCACTGTCGCACCCCGCTTCGGCTTCGCCTTCATCCACCGCCGAGCGAACACCCCGAACTTCGTCTGCTGCAGCGCCGGGTCGATGTACCGGCCGGCCCTGATGGCCGCCTCCTGCTTCTCCCCGTACTCCTCGGCCGTCTTCTTCGTCGGGAAGCCGGGCCAACTGCCCGGCTTCCCGTCGGGCTTCGTCCAGCGCGCCCGCCACGTGAACTTCGTCGTCTGCTTGCCGTTCCGTACCTTGTAGACCTTCTCGGCCCAGGCCATGGCAGCTCCCTTCCTTGGTCAGGCCCATGGTGATCCAGCCCGAGGCTGCAGGACGGCCTAGGAGCAGGAGACGGCCGATTCGAGTGACGGCATGCCAGGCGCCTGGGCCAGGTGCTCGTTGATGCAGGCGCGGCCGGCTTCAGTCAGCTGGCCATCGGCGCCGCACAGGCTGGGGTCGACATACACGAGGTTGTGCTCACCAGTCGAGTCGACCCACACGACTGAGTTGTCGGGAAGAGCACTACCGCACAGAACATGAACACACATTGGCACCCCGCCCGTTCACGATTGGGGCCCCACCATCAGCGTTCTGTCATGCAACCACACATGTGAGTGATATGTGGAGGGTTCGGAGTGACAGAAATGATCAGATGCGCCTACGCGCTGTCGCGGTCGGTCGGGTAGCTCAGCTCGCGCAGCATCGGCTGCACGCGGCGCCAAGCTTCCAGGTTGCGCTGCCGCTCCTCGGGCGTCGGCGTCTTCGATGCGCCCTTCACAATGACGGTCACGCTCGTCCCATCGGGGAGCTGAACGACGGCAGTATCCACGACGGCACCCTCTCGTTCGAGTTCCTCCTGCACCGTCAGAGGCAGGCCTTCAGCTTCAGGCCGCCCTGCCGGCTCGGCGGGCGCCACACCCGCCTTGACCGGGGCCCCACCGGCAAGCACCTGCTCCGGTGAGTCTGAGGTCCAGCCGACCAGCTGCGCGTAGGCGCGGATAGTCGCGTTGACCCGCGTGAGCGGCTTGCCCTGCTCGATGTTCTGCACAGTGGCGCGGCTGACGCCGAGGCTCTGTGCGACATCCTCTTGCGTCGGCTTGGGCCGGAGCGCCAGGCGTGCGGCCTTGAGTGCCTCACCGAGTCGTACCCAGTCCCTGTCCATGGCTCCTCATCATGCCCTAGGTCTCTGCAACCAAGAAGCATACTTCTCAGCCTTTGACCAGCGCTTTGGTAGTCAATCCGCGCCAAGAAGGTTGCACGGCGCACGCGACCGGCGCATACCTGTGCGCCCTGGCATGCGGTGCCGCAACCAGAAATTAGTCAATCCACGTAGGCGAACTGCTTGCGTTCGTAGTCAGACTGCGACTAGATTTTGGTTGTGAGGCCGAACGGGCAAGCAATCCGGGAGATCCGCAGAGCCAAGAACATCGGGCTGCGGATGCTCCAAGAAATGACCGGCTTGAACAGGGGCTACCTCTCCCGGCTGGAGAGGGGGCACATCCACGAGTCGGACGACGAGCAGGTCCGGAAGGTCGCCATCGCCCTACACGTGGCCCTGCAGGCCATAACCCACGAGGAGAAGACGTGACCGTCGACGCCCCCAAGGCGCCCACGCTCAAGGGCCCCAAGGCTCGGGCCTACGCCGCAGCCGCTCGGCGCGCGGAGAAGCGCAAGGCCGAAGAGGAGTTGGACCTCGTCCGCTGGGAGGTGGAGGAGGTCATCGAGAAGCAGCTGCTGCCCTACCGCAGCGTCCGTCTCCTGAAGGAGGCCTGCTACAAGCGCAAGGTCTACCACCACCAGGACAACGGGCGGATCACGTTCACCCCGGAGGACATCCGGATGGAGAACGCCCGCACCCAGATCGTCCCCATCGCCGCCTAGTCGGCTATGCGGCCCCGACCGCACCGGTTACTGCCAGGTCCCCGGCCGGCCAGGGCCTCCCGAAGTCCCAGCCTCCCCCGCACGCAATTGCGGAGAGAAGAGGAACCCCGATGTCCAACATCATGCCCGATCCGGTCGTGGACCTGATCGAGTCCCACTACCCCGAGCGGATCCAGGCCGCGGCCACGGAGCTGCGGAAGGCCCGCTGGATGTACCTGCTGCCGGAGTCGGTCGAGGCCCGTGAGCGGTCGATCTCGACGATGCACGCCGCGGCGAAGGTGCTGGCGACGTACCCGCAGCCGACGGAGGTCGTCCGATGAGCGCCCGCGACAAGCTGTTCCGCCTGGCCGTCAGCCAGGACATGGTGGCCGAGGAAGGCGCTGCGCAGCTGCTCGACGCCTACCGCGCCGAGGTGCTGGCCGAGGCCATCGCCGCCGCGAACGCCGAGTACGAGACGCAGGACGCTACGGCGGCGCGCAGTCCGTACAACGAGGGCGTGTTCGACGCCGTGTCCGCCCTGTACCGCCTCCTGAACGGAGGTGCCCGATGACCGCGCCGACGTCCGACATTGCCCGCCTGGACGCCGACCTGCAGTTCCTCCGCCTGAAGCGTGAGGCGGCCCAGCAGGAGGCCCGGATCCGTCGTGGCCTGCTCGGCGAGTACGGGCACCTGCTGCACGACGCCGACCCCGGCGCTGCCACCCGCCCCTTTCCCGACCTGCGCAAGGGCGTGTCCGCCCGACTCATCGACGGAGGCCAGTCGTGAGCACGACTGTCGGCACCCTCGCGGTGCACCTGACGGACGACCCCACCGAGATCCAGGCCGAACGGGCGGGCCAGTACTCGTGGCTGCGTCTCGGCCCCGTCACGCTCCACACGGACGGGTCCAGCCCGGAAGCCCTCCGCGTCATGGCCGCCGCCCTGCTCGACCACGCCCAGAGCATGGAGCAGCCCGTACAGCTGGAGCGTGTGGCATGACCGCCTACGTGCACGACGGCATCGAGTTCGACCTCGACGGTGACTTCGCCGACGTGCTCGGCGTGGTCTGGTCGTGGACGGGCGAGTGGTCGCCGGCCGCGGAGCCGATGCTCCGCTCGGACGTCCCGAGCCTGATGGCTCTGCCGCTGCCGGACGTCTACCACCACCACGGTCCGCTGATCCCGATCCGGCGGAAGACGGTGCCGCGGGCAAACCCCTTCGCGGAGTCCGTGGCTGCCGGCCTCGTCGAGACCGACACCGCGTTCGCCGCCCGCATCGGAGGCCGGCCGTGACCTTCCGCCGGATCGCTGTCCTGGATGCCCCCGCGGGCGCCGTATTCGCCACCGCCATGTGGTGGGGCCGCCGCAACTACCGAGGGAGCCACGATGGCCACTGACCGACTCGCCGAGATCACCGGCCGACTCCAGGCCGCCACCAAGGGGACGTGGGGCACCTACTACGACGGCGCCATCTACCACCTGGCCGCCGACATGCGTGTCCTCGACGACTCGTCCGGCCGGCAGATCGGCGGCATCCCCGACGGCGACGACAGGGCGCAGGCGTTCAACGACGCGATGTTCATCGGCCGCGCCCACGACGACGTCGCGTTCCTGCTGGGGCTTGTCGCCGACCTCGACGCCAAGCTGCGGATCGCCGAGGGGCAGACGCGGGACCGCGATGAGCAGCTGACCGAGCGGACCCGGCAGCTGAACGGGCTCCTCGACAGCCTGAGCTTCGACGAGCGGGCGGTCCCACGGTGAGCCTCCTCCACATAGGCCGGCCGCGTGGCCAGCACCGTGCCGTCGACCGCGTGGCCACCCTGGAACACCAGCTGGAGAAAGCCCGAGCCCTGGCCGCGGACCTGCAGTACCGCCTGACCATCGCCACCGCCGGGTGGGACAACGCCAACGCGAAGGTCAACCGCTTGCGGGACGAGCTGTCCCGGGCGGCCGAGGCCACGCGACAGAACCAGCAGGCCGTCTCCTCCCTCACCCGCGACCCATCCACCACCGACACCCAGCCGATCCGAGTGATCACACTCCACGAAGCCGACCGATGGGGGTACCTCCGATGACTACCTACCAGCTCGAGTTCGGGAAGCTCGGCGACACGTACCCCGTACCGCCGCTGACCGTAAATGCGGACGACCGGCACGAGCTTGCCCGCCGGGTCGAAGAGCACGCCATTCCATACCTGGCACCGGTCCTCACCGACCTCGGCCGTCCGGAACTCGCTGACTGTCTGTTCCGCACCGACCGAAACGCCACCTGCGGCGAGTTCATGTGGCTCGACCTCGCTGGCGGAGTCGGCGCCAGCTTCTGCGCGGCCCGCATCCGGACCGCCTAGAACCGCCCGGGACCGCGCATCCAACGGACCGCGGCCCCGGGACACCAACCCACCTCAGGGCCCTGCACCGCCAGGGCCCTGGCCCAGCACACCCTCTTGGAGCCCCAAGTGACCATCCACCTGTTCGGACCCGACCGCCAGCGCGTCGGCTACGAGGACCAGGAATGGGCCGTATGGGTCCTCGGCCTGGACGACGTCCACCCGAAACAGACCCTGTCCGAGGCCCTGGAACTGGCCGCCGAGCTGAACGCCACGTTCGCCGAACTCCGGCTCCGCGACAGCAGCGAGTTCGCGCCCGTCATGTACGCCGTCGTCCTCCACCGCGGCTACGCATGGAACCAGGCCGTCGAGCACTCCTTCGGCCTCGACTGCGGACACCCCGACTGCGGGCCCTGCTCCTTCAGCCGGACCGCACCGAAGGTGGCCAGCTGATGGCCGCCACGCCGACCGAGGGGCGCTGCCAGAGCTGCCAGCAGACCCGTCCGCTCTTCGAGTTCCAGTGGATCCCTGCCGGGTTCCACGAGTTCTACTCCGCCCAGCTGTGCACCCGCTGCCACAGCGCGGCCTCGCTGGAAGACGAGCAGGACGGTCTCGCCTTCGATGTCTTCGAGGTCTTCGAGGTGGCCGCATGAGCCCCCGTACCTGCGCCCAGTGCGGCGACGAGAACGGCCCCTTCGTTCGCGTCGGTGACCTGTGGATCTGCGAAGACCACGTCGACCCGAAGGACGGCAGCATCCGGCGAGTTGACGTCAAGGGCGGCCACTCCGCCCTCATAGACGTGGCGGATCTACCGCTCGTCTCGCAGTACACGTGGCGCCCCCTCAAGGGGCATAACGGAAAGCTCTACGCCTACGCCATGGCCGGCCGAAGTGCCGTCTATATGCACCGTCTGATTGCGGGCACACCTGCAGGCCTCGAGACCGACCACGTCAACGGCGATGGACTGGACAACCGACGCTCGAACCTGCGCGTCGCGACGTGCAGCCAGAACAGCGCCAACACGTGGAAGCCGCGTCGGTCCGACGGTTCGACGGCCACCTCCCGCTTCAAGGGCGTGACCTGGGATCGGTCCCGCAGTAAGTGGCAGGCGAAGATCACCGTCGACCAGCACTGCAAGAGCCTGGGGCGTTACGACTCCGAGGAGGAAGCCGCCCGAGCCTATGACGCCGCGGCCGCTGCCCGCTGGGGCGCCTTCGCCCGGCTGAACTTTCCCGTCACCAGGGAGGCCGCGGCGTGACCGGTACCACCGACGAGCCAGCCGAAGTAGAGCCCGGACTCTACGACATCGACGCCGAGCTGTATCACCAGGATCCGATCCCCGGCGGCAGTCTGTCCGCCTCCGGCGCCAAGTTGCTCGTGGACTGCCCGGCCCGGTTCAAGTACCAGCTCGACAACCCGCAACCCTACAAGCCCGAGTTCGAGTTCGGCACCGCGGCCCACACCGTGGTCCTGGGCGACGGCCCCGAGCTGGTCGTGGTCGACGAGGACCGATGGGACACCAACGAGATCAAGGCCCGTGTCGCTGCCATACGGGAAGCCGGCGGGGTCCCGCTGAAGCCGGAGGCGTACCAGCGGATCTGCGACATGGCCGACGTGATCGCCAATCACGCGGAGGCCTCGGAGATCCTCACCCCCGGCAGCGGCGTGGCCGAGCAGTCGATCTTCTGGCCCGACGGTCCGCTCTGGTGGCGCAGCCGGTTCGACTGGCTCCGCTCCGACCTGATCGGCGACTACAAGACCACCCGGTCCGTGCACCCCGACTACCTCAGCAAGGCCGTCCATGAGCTCGGCTACCACATCCAGGAGCACATCTACCGGCGCGGAGCCGTCGAGCTCGGCCTGCTCCCCGAGGGCGCCGCCTTCAAGTTCCTGTTCCAGGAGAAGCAGCCGCCGTACCTGGTCACCGTCGCGGAGCTCGACCCCGTGGCCCGACACGTGGGCGGCTACCTCACTCAGCTCGCGGTCGGCCACTACCTCTACGGCCGCGAGACCGGCCACTGGCCCGCCTACGTCGAGACCTCCACCGTCCTCTCCCTGCCGCCGTACATCGAGCGCCAGTACGCCTAGGAGCCCCCGTGTCCCAGCTTCCCCCGCCCGTCCAAACCGCTCGCCGCGGCAGCTCTGACGACGCCTCAGGCCAGTTCGCCTTCCGCCCTGCCAGCAAAGCCGGCCGAAAGGCCCGGCTCTCGATCCAAGGGATGTCCGGCTCCGGCAAGACCTGGACTGGTCTCAGCATCGCCCAGGGCCTCTCAGAGGGACGCCGCTTCGCCGTCATTGACACCGAGAAGGGGGCTGCCAGCCTCTACGCCGGAGTCGGCGGCATCCAGTTCGACACGCTCGCCATGGACCGCTACGACCCCCGAGACCTCGGCCGCGCCCTTTTGGCTGCTGGTCAGGCCGGATACCCCACGGTCTTCGTCGACAGCCTCAGCCACTTCTGGACGGGCACCGACGGCACCCTCGACCAGGTCGAGAGGGCCAAGGGCAAGTACGGCAACAACCAGTTCGCTGGCTGGAAGGACGGCACGCCCATCCAGAACGACATGGTGGCCGCGATCCTCGCCTACCCCGGCCACGTCGTCGCCTCGATGCGCTCCTACACCGAGTGGGTCCTGGAGGAGAACGAGCGCGGCAAGAAGGAGCCGAAGCGCGTCGGCACCCGGCCCGAGCAGCGCAAGGGCATCGAGTACGAGTTCGACGTAGCCGTCTCGATGGACATCGACAACCGGCTCGAAGTCCTCAAGTCCCGCTGCCCCGAGCTGAACCGCAAGGTCATCGACCGGCCCAACGGGGCCCGCGACATCGCCGCACCGCTCCTCGCCTGGCTCAACGCCAACCCCGAGCCCGCCGAGCAGTAGCAGCACTCGGGGTGCCGCGGCCCGAACCTGCGGCACCCCACCCCAAGCAGAGCACACGCGAGAGGACCACGCCATGACCCGTCGCCTCACCGTCGCCGAACGCCTCGCCACCGCCGAGAAGGACGTCCTTCTCGCCACGATCCGCCAGCAGTCCAGCTGGGACGAGTTCCTCGTCATGCAGGCCGTCCTTCACTACGGCGCGATCACCCCGACCTTCTCGTGCAACGACCTGCGCCAGCTGCTCCCGGAGATGGGTCACGGGTTCCTCGGCGCCGCCATCAACGGACTGCGGGCCGGCGGAGTCATCGAGGCCACGGGCGAGATGGTGCCGTCGACCCAGAAGTCCACCCACGGCCACCGCATCCACGTCTGGCGGCTCACCGGCCGCGGCGAGGAGATAGCCGCCAAGCGCCAGGCCGAGCGGCTCGCAGGCCGGAAGCAGGCTGCGTGATGGACACCCTCATCGACCTGGCCATCGTCGCCGTGTCCCTCACCGGCGCCTGGGTCCTGCACCGCTTCGCCCTCGACGACGACACCGCCCCGCCGGCAACGAACCGCCGAGCCCAGCTCCTCGCGGACCTCGCCGCCCAGCGGGCCCTTCGGAACACCGGCGTCGAGCAGGCGCCCGGCGACCCGTACAGCGACGACCGCATCACCGCCGAACTCTGCTTCATCCCCCACCAGACCCGCCGGACGGAGGAAGACCAGTGACCGGATCCATCAAGGCCAGCCGCACCTTCGACACCCCGACTCGCATCTCGCTGCCCGTCGAGACGTACAGCAACGACGTCGACTGGATCGCCGTCCAGCGGGTCGTCCAGGACGACCGCCCTCTGCCCGCCCTGACCCGCGAGGAGCAGCGCGCCGCCGCGCTCCTGCTGACCGCCGCCGGACGCAGCGAGCAGGACGCAGCCCGCCTCGTCGGAACACACCACCGGCAGGCGTCCCGGTGGAAGGAGCAGGTCGGCTTGAAGACGCCCAGGGTCTGCAAGGTCGAGGACTGCGAAGGGCAGATCAAGGCGCTCGGCCTGTGTCACCGGCACTACCAGCAGGAGCTTCGGCGCCGGAACCCCCAGCCGCCCAAGCCGGGGAAGACGACGTGCCGCCGCGGCCACGCCTACCCGGACTGCCTTGGCTACCGAAAGGACGGCAAGCCCTACTGCCGCCCCTGCGACCGCGCGGCCCGCAAGGCATACCGCGAACGCACCTCGGCGGCCACCCGCGACGACATGCGAAAGGCCGCCTGATGTCCGAGCTTCCCCGCCGCGTCCCAAACGGCCTGACGGTCATCGACCTCTGCTGCAAGCAGGGCGGTTCCTCGATGGGCTACTACCTGGCCGGCTTCGACGTCGTCGGTGTCGACCGGGAGCCGCAGCCGCGGTACCCGTTCCCGTTCATCCAGGCCGACCTGCGTGATCTCGACTCCGACTGGTTGGCACAGAACTTCGACGCGGTCGCCGGCTCCCCGCCCTGCTGGGCACACTCCGACCTCGCCCACCGAACCGGCCGCGAGTACGAGGACTTCATCCCCGAAACCCGCGCCCTCGTCGAGGCCTCCGGACTGCCCTACGTCATCGAGAACGTCGAAGGGGCGCCGCTCCAAACCCCGCTGATCCTCTGCGGAACGATGTTCGACGGCCTCCGCGTCAGCCGACACCGCCTCTTCGAGTCCAACATCCCGCTGACCGTCCCGCGGCCCTGCCCGAAGCGCCACCCGCTGCACTACACGCTCGACAAGCGGAAGGCCCACTACGGCCGGCTCGACCAGTGGCGGGACTTCGTGCAGGTCACCGGCGGCGGCAACTGCTCCCGCGCCGCAGCCTCCGACGCCATGGGCGGCCTCGACTGGATGACCAAGGACGGCATGAACCAAGCCGTCCCCCCGGCCTACACGCGATGGATCGGCCAGCAGCTCGCCGAGCACCTCGCACCCACCCCCGCCGCGGCCTAGCCACCCCTTTACCCGCACCAGCCAGAGAGAAGACGCCATGGGTTACGAGCTCCGCCGCCAGCTGCGGAACGCGCTCGGGCCGGACATCATCGGCCTGCAGCGGGCCGTGGCCCTCGAGATCACAGACGACGCCAACGACAAGACTCGCGAGAGCTACGTCGGGCTGGACGAGCTCGCGCGCTGGACCGGAGCCAAGGACAGCGTCGTCGTCCGTGACGCCCTCAAGCGGCTGGCCTCCAGGGGTTGGGAGTTCCGAATCCCGATCGGCAAGGGCAAGGACGGGCGCCTGTTGTACGCGGTGCCGGGCCGGCGGATGACGTTCCGTGTGCCCCCTTTCGAAGGGGATGCCGGGGCTACCCCTTCCGAGGATAAGGAGAAGCGGGGACTACTCCTAGGGGAAGCAGGGGCTACCCCTTCCACCCCTCAAGGGGAAGCAGGGGCATCTTCAGAAGATGCCGGGGCTCCTTCTGAAGATGCCGGGGCTACCCCCTTCCCCTCAGCCCCTCACTCTCCTCAAGAAGAGGAGGAGGCTTCCTCCTCCCCCGTCGCGGAGAACCTCGAAGCCTTCGGCGCCTTCTGGACCAACTACCCGAAGAAGCTCGACCGCGGCAAAGCCAAGGACGAGTGGATCGCGGCCATGCGCCGCGGCGAGGACCCGGCCGTCATCGTTGCCGCCGCCCAGGGCTACGCACGATCTGTGGCCGACGAGCCCAACCCCAAGTTCATCGCCTACGCCGCGAACTGGCTCCGCAACGAGCGCTACCACGACGAGTACCCCGAGGCTCCTGCCGGCCAGCCCAACCTCCGGGTTGTCGACGGCCAAAAGCACCAGCCCTTCCGGCTCAACCCGAACGCCAACTACGCGAACGGATTCTGACCATGCCCGAACCCAGTCCCGTGTTCAGCGGCAACCTCACCGCCCGCCTCCAACGCGCACTCGCAGCCCGCGGCCTCGACCACATCGAGCCCGGCCCGATCGATGACACCCCCGCCGAGGATGAGCCCGGCCACCCTGAGTACCACCGCAAGCGCCGTGCCAACTGGGCGCTGGCCCGCTGGGAGTCGGCCACCCCGTACCGCTACCAGAACGCCAGCTGCACCCACCCCGACCTCATGGCCTGGGCTGACCGGGTCGCGGTCGATCCCCGCTCCGCTGGCTTCGTCCTGCTGACCGGATCGTTCGGCACCGGCAAGACCCACCAGTCCTACGGGGCCCTCCGCCGAATCGCGGAGGCAGGGCCCGAGCGCTACGAGGTCATCGCGATCACCGCCCCAGACATGTATGCCCTCATGCGGCCCGGCGGCAGTGAACGCGGCACCGAGTACGAGGTGAAGCGGCTGAAGAAGATCCCGCTGCTCCTCATCGACGACCTCGGCACCGAAAAGATCAGCGAGTTCACCGAAGAGGCGACGTACCGGCTCCTGAACGAGCGCTACAACGAGTCCCTGCCAACGCTGATCACCAGCAACCTGCCCGCCCTTTCCGTCATCGACAGGAACGGCGTCAAGCAAGGCCCCGACCTCACCGACAAGCTCGGCGAGCGGATCGCGGACAGGCTCCGCGAGATCACCCACATCGTCCCGATGGAAGGCCCGAGCCGACGCCGGCGAGGTGCCGCGTGAAAGCCGACGACCCCCGCATGGCCGCCGTCGAATGCGACCTGGCCCGCATCAGCTACGAGCACGGCCAGAACGGCATCGCCATCGCCGAGCAGTGGATCACCGCACACGTCCACGCCGCCCTCGCCGTCCAGAAAGGGCGAGCCGCGAACCCGGAGGCCTTCCCCGGCTTCGGAGACGGCACCCCCGAAGAGACCGCCCGTCGCATCGTCGCCCGCCTCCTGGACGCCGGCTGGCGTCCACCCGACACCGAATGCCTAGAGGTGAACCCGTGACCATCCCCACCCCCGTCGCCGACTTCCGAGCCGCCGCCGACACCCTCCGAGACGCCGCCATCGCAGCCAGCACCGACACCGTGCCCATGCCGGTGAGCGTCGTCCACGCCTTCGCCAACTGGCTCGACGACGCCGGCAACGACGCTGCGGAACTCGGCGCACCCGACCCGATGGCACTCATCGCCGCCCTGCAGGTCCTGCACCCCACCCTGGCCCTCGCCAGCGGAGCCCCGGAGGCAGACCAGTGACAACCGTGTACGCCTCAGCGGGAGGCCACCGCTATCACCGCACCAGCAACTGCCCGGCCTTCGAAATGGGCCAGAACATCCACGACTACGACTGCGACTGCTGGGGCTACTGCACCCACGGCCGAGGCTGGCAGATCACCGAAACCACCCGGTCCGAAGCCCTTGCTGCTGGCAAGCGTCCCTGCCGCCGCTGCCTCCGGGACGACCTCGGCCACAGCGAGGACGACTTCGGTCACCAGCAGACCTCATGGGGTGGGCGCCGGATCTGCACCCGGTGCGCAACCGGACCCGTCCCGGAGGCCCCCGACGCACCGGACCCGCTGCCCAGCCCGGATCGCTCCGTCGCCTGGCCCTGCACCACGGCCCGCATCCTCGGCCTCGCCTCGCAGGAGGACCAGTGATCGACCGTCCCCGTTCTGCCCCGATGCCCGCCGCCCTGCGTGCCGGCCGTCCCGCCCCGCACCCCGCCCGCACGGTCCGCTGCCCCCACTGCGGGGCGGCCGAAGGAGCCCGCTGCACAACCATCTCCGGCCGCATCACCAAGCCCCAGCCCTGCCCCGCACGGATCGACGCCCACGCCATCCAGACAGCCGTCTGCAGCACCTGCCAAGTCCTCCCGACCTACCCCTGCCGGAACCAGGACGGCACCGAATCCAACGTCCACGCCCAGCGGTACACCGAAGCGAAGGGAACGGCCGCATGACCAACACCCAGCACGTCGTCATGTGGTCCGGCGGCATCACCAGCTGGGCCACCGCCCGCCACGTCATCGCCGAACACGGCACGGCCAGCACAACCCTGCTCTTCGCCGACACCCTCATCGAAGACGAAGACCTCTACACGTTCAACGACGCGGCCAGTGCACAGCTCGGAGTACCGATCACCCGCGTTGCTGACGGCCGCGACCCCTGGCAGGTCTTCGAAGACAAGCGGTGGCTCGGCAACACCCGCATCGCCCAGTGCTCCCACGCCCTGAAGCAAGTTCCATGCCGCGACTGGCTTGCCGCCAACACCCACCCGGCGGACACGGTGCTGTACGTCGGCATCGACTGGACCGAGACCCACCGCCTCCCGGGCATCGTGAAGGGCTGGGCGCCCTGGACAGTCCAGGCGCCGCTCACGGCACCGCCCTACCGGGACAAAACCGAGCTGCTGAACGAGGCCCGCGCCGCCGGCCTGCCGATGCCGCGCCTGTACCGGCTCGGCTGGTCGCACAACAACTGCGGGGGAGCCTGCGTCAAGGGCGGCCAAGCCCAGTGGGCGCGCCTCCTTGAGGTCTTCCCGGAGCGGTACGCCCGCGCCGAGGCCGCCGAGGTGAAGATGCGGGCCCTGCTTGGCAAGGACGTCAGCATCCTCCGCGACCGCACCGACGGCACCACGAAGCCGCTCACGCTGGCCGCGCTCCGAACCCGCATAGAGCGGCAGCCCGACCAGCTCGACATCTTCGATGAAGGCGGCTGCGGCTGCTTCACCGAGGAGTTGGCCGCATGAGCGCCCTCGAGCGGGTCCTCGCCGAGGAGTGGCCCGACGGCACCTTCGGCGGCCCCCGACCGTCCACGGCCCGCTACAGGGCCCGCCACGACCCAGCCGCCGCCCGCCACCGGACCGTCCTCGAGCAGGCACTCGACGGCACCGAATGGCACGGACCCATCCCCACACGACCCGCACGAAAGGCAAGCCGATGAGCGACCAGCCGACGATCAAGGCGATGAGCTTCGGCGCCGGAGTCCAGTCCATCACCGAAGCCCTCCTCATCGCCGAAGGCAAGCTCGAGAAGCCTCACGCCGCGATCTTCAGTGACACCGGGTGGGAACCGGCCGGCGTCTACGCCACCCTCGACCGCGTCGAACGTGAGATCTTCCAGCCCCTCGGCATCCCGCTCTACCGCGTCAGCAACGGCGTCATCCAGGACGACATCCTCAACCCCGACAAGATGCGGGCCATCCCCGCGTACACGGCCAGCCAGCCGTATGAGGTCAAGGTCGTCGACCGGTGGGGACTGTGCCCGGTCAAGTCGTGCGGATGGCGAAAACTGCGGCAGGTCAAGGCCGACAGCGCTGAGGGCGCAGGCGAAATGAGCCTGTTCGCCGTCGAGACGGCCGACCTCAGCGACATGGACGGACTGTTCGACCTCATCCACCTCATCCCCCTGGGGGCCACGCTCAGCGAGGTGGATGCCAGGGCAGCCCAGTGGGCACCGCCCTCGGACATCGAGATCGAAGAGGGAGATCTCGAGGACGAGTACGTAGCCGCGTCGAAGGTGGCAGCCGCATTGCGCCGAGCAGGCCTGCGCCAAGTGCCGGGGCCGCACGATCCGTGCAACTCCACGGGGCTTGTCGCCACCGCCTCCCACACCGAGACCAAGCGTGACTACGGCATGCTCAACCGCAAGTGCACCCAGCAGTACAAGCTTCGGCCCATCCTCGAGCAGGTCCGCCTCCTCCTCGGCGCCCCCATCGGCAACGAAATCCTGTGCCGGTACTGCAACGGAGAAGGCAAGCGCGTTGCCCCCTGGCGGGCCAAGCGCGGCGAAACCGTCATCGGCGACTGCTCGGTCTGCGAAGGACTCGGCACCATAAGCCGCGTCGGACCTCCCCCCGCCGGCGCCTGGGCAGAGCAGTGGATCGGCTTCTCCACCGACGAGATCGGCCGAGTCTCTAACCGCGGCGACACCAAGTACAGCCGCAGCCGCTACCCGCTCCTCGAACTCGACATGTCCCGCGCCCAGTGCATCGAGTACCTCGAAGCCCGCGGCTGGGGCAACGTCACCAAGTCCTCGTGCCTTGGCTGCCCGTTCAAGTCGAACGCGGAATGGCGCCGGCTCCGCGACACCGACCCGCAGGCCTGGGCCGAGGTCGTCGCCTTCGACAAGGCATACCGCCACGGGGCCGGCATGACCCAGCAGCGCTACCTCCACGCCAGCTGCCTCCCCCTCGACGAAGCACCCATCGATGTTCGACAGCCCCGCGAATGGAAGCCCACCACCGTCACCGACCAGGTGTACGCCGCCCAACTCCAGCGCGCCGAAGACGGCGACCCCGACGGCTGCTCCCCGTGGGCCTGCCGCTCCGGCCGGCCGGTCGACGACGCCGCCTGACCTGCCCGAGACGACACCCGCCCGACAACACCGGAGGAACCCCATGACCGACCTGCCTGAAGCCGGCGAAGTGCGGCAACTGCTAGTCCACCCCGCCGTCTGGCCCCGGCTCGAACTCTGGCTCCAGGCCCACGGCATCACCCTCGCCTGCATCGGTCAGATCGGCGACGACGACCTGCCGACCTGGGTCATGGCCCCCACCGACCCCACCCCGTGACGCAAACGGCCCGCCCCCAGGCAGCGGGGGCGGGCCACCCCGACCCTCTCACGAACGGAGACCCCGATGGCCGCTCAACCCAACCTCCCGCGCCGCCACCTCCGGGATGCCGCAACGATCTGCCCGGCCGTCATCCGGATGTCCGACGGCAGGGTCTGCAACCGCTGCGAGCGGGAGCTCGGCCACGACGGCAAGCACAAGGACGGCTGCGCCCACTGGGGCAAGCCTGAAGGCGGCGAGTCGTGAGCGTCCCGCGGTACGGCCAGCCACTCGGCCCGCGAGAGCTCGAGATCCTGCAGCTGACGAGCCAGGGATTCAGCTACGGCGAGGCTGCGCGGCGAGTCCAGCCGGCGGTCTCGGAGAACACGGCGAAGGCGCACATGCAGCGTGTCCTGACCAAGCTCGGCGCCAACAATGCCCCGCACGCCGTCTTCCTCGCCTGCCAGGCCGGGTTGCTCGATGGCCAGCGCCGGCGGCACGGCGACCACGCCGGGTACGAGGCGCATCGCCGCCGGGGCGAGGACCCCTGCGAGGCGTGTCGGGCCGGGGAGCGGGAGCACCGCAGCCGCTACAAGGCCCGCCAGGCGCCACAGAACGCCGCCTGAGGAGCTCTCAGGGGTCCGGTGCCCCTCGCGGCGCCGGAGCCCGCCATGCAGCCTCACAGAGGCGCACAGAGCCTTTCCCCCCAACCTGACATCACGGAGACCCAGATGACCGACTGCCCCTTCTGCGAGATCGTCGCCGGCCGTGCGCCCGCCACGATCATCCGCGACTGGCCCCAGGCGATCGCCATCGTCCCCCTCAACCCCGTCGTCGAGGGCCACCTGCTGGTCATCCCCAAACGGCACGTCGATGACTTCACCACCAGCGCCTACACCTCGGCCGTCACCATGCACTACGCCGCCGAACTTGCACGAGATAGCGGCCCCATGAACCTGATCACCAGCAAGGGCCGGCCCGCGACGCAGTCCGTGTTCCACCTCCACCTGCACCTCGTGCCCCGCGCCGAGAACGACGGACTCGCCCTGCCCTGGTACAGCGGGCGCACCCGCCGAGCCCAGCCGTGACTGCCGACCTCGAGCTGTGGCGGGACGGCTGGGACGCCGAGCCCGACACCGCCGACCCGCCACCCGACCGCCGCGGCAACCCCTACGCCAACGTGCACGACGACGAACCGGACGCCTACCGCAACATCCACACGATCAAGCCCGCCAAGGAGTACCTGTGACCCCCATCGACGAACTCCACGCCGCAGCCGAGAAGCTCAAGTCCCGCGTCAAGGACGCCAGCCCCGGCCCCTGGGACTCCATGGCCCACACCCACATGGAAGACGGCTGCCGTTGCTTGTCCTGCTGGGAGGCCAGCGGCTGGGTCTTCACCCACACCAAGACCTGCGACGAAACCGAACTCGCCCAACGCAATCGCGAGGCTGCCGACTGCAACGTCGACGTCATGTCGTTCGAGGACGCCGAGTACGCGATCACCGTCCACCCCGGCGTCGGGGCCGCGCTCGCCGAACTCCTTGCCGCTGCGACCCGCCTCGCCGCCGCCTACCCGGAGATGGCCCACGACCACGACCGGCCCGCCTGCGACGACTACGCCTGTGACGTCATGGGCGCCGCCCTCGCCGTGGCCCGGGCAATCCTCGGGAGCCAGCCGTGACCCCCGACCAGCCCGAAGCCCGCCGCCGAGCGCTCGCCTTCAACGCCGTCGGCCCCGCCATCAACCAGGCTGGCTACTGGCTCCCGCTCTCCGCCCGCCGGGCTGTTGCCGACGCCGTCCTCGACGCGGTAGCCGGCGAACTCGACGCCGACCAGCGGCGAGCGGTCCGCATCCAGACCCTCCTCGACGACACCCGCGACCGGATCCGCAAGCTGCACCGGCCCGTCGAACGCGCGGGCCGTGTCGTCTGCGCCGAGTGCTCCGCCTACCTCGGAGAGCCCGCAGACCGGCCCGCACCCTGCCCGACGATCAGCGCCCTCGAACCCACCGCCTGAGACCCGCCCGCGTCACCCGCACAAGGAGCCAGCCGTGAACGACGTTATCAGCGCCTGCGAGATCTGCCGGAAGCCGTCCACCGTCCGCGTCCACGCTGGCTGCGAGGCACGCCTTGACGAAGGCCTGGCCGCACTGCCGTCCCTGTACCGCGCGCTAGAGCAGCACCTCGCCCCCGGCCGCCGCGGGGAGAGTGGTCGGTCCGGTAGTCGTACCGCCCCGTTGCCGGTCAACGAACGAGTGCTGGACCTCCGGGCCCGCGGCGGCATCGAGGGCGTCGTCACCACCTGGGAACGCGACGCTCGCGAGACTCTCGGATGGGAGCAGGCCCCGTTCCGCGGCGACGTACAGCAGACCGTCGATGGAGCCGTCGCCTTCCTCCGGGCTCAGGTGCCGTGGTTCTGCGACGCACACCCTGCCGTGTTCGAACTCGCCCAGGACATACGCCGACTGAAGGCCGAATGCGACGCCATCATCGGTGGCGAGAAGCCGGCCAGGCGGATCCCCGTCCAGTGCGGCTGCGGCACCGTCCTCAAGGTCACCCTCGACACCCCGGGGGCGCGGTGCCCCGGCTGCGAGCAGCAGTACGGGCACGCGGAAGTGCTGCGGCTGCCCATGGCGGAGCGGTCCGCGGCCTGAGGTCACAACCCGGCAACACCCGTCGCACAGCAACACCCTGTCGGGCCAAGCTGCCGACCCATGAACCGCAACGCCCTGACCGTGGCCATCGCTGGCGCCGCGCTCCTCCTTGCCAGCTGCAGCAGCCAACCCACCTACGACGAGTCCGTCCAGCAGTGTGTCAAGGCCCTCAAGGCCCGCCACCTGGACGACAAAACGAAGCCCAAGCCGTGCGAGCCGCTCAAGGAGGAGGACTACACGCTCCTCATCATGAGCAAGTCGATGGACGACCTCGGGTGGACTGACAAGGATGGGAACTTCGACCGGAACAAAATGCTCCAGTCCACGCCCAGCCCGTGACATGACAGCGCCCCCGGCCTCAACCCGAGGCCGGGGGCTGTCGTGCGTCTGGGGTCAGGCCGGACGCGGCCAGGCTGCCGACTCGTCGCGCTCGACGTGGTAGGACACGGCGAACATGTCCGCGGCCATCCGTGTGTGGTTCACCTCGACCACGCGATCTCCGACTCTGGACTCCCGGGTTACGACGAGCACCCAGATACTGGAGCTGATCTTCAGCCGTAGCTGCTCCTCGTCGTTTGCGGGCCTTGCCCTTATCGACTCGCGCCACTCGATCGGCGCACCGAAGTACTCCTCGATCCGGTCGTAGATGCCGCCCGGTCCGGTGCCAGCAGCGCCGAGGATCGGCAACTCGCCCACAAGGGACATCGGCAGGTACGAGGTAGCCAGCTGGTGCGGGAAGTCGGCGTCCGGCGGTCCGACTGCACGGTCGCGGATCATGACGTGTTCACCGCGCGGCACACCGAGGGCGTCGGCGATCTCGTCGGGAGGCACTCCCACCGCCTGGGAGCCAGCGCCGATACCGCGCCAGTCCTGGGCGTTGCGGTCGAAGAAGTAGCCGATCTCGTCTCGGTACGCGATGCGATCTCGGACTACGGCAGGTGGCCCGAGGCGCGGACGAATGAAGGTGCCGCGCCGGCCTTCCGAGTAGAGCAGGCCTGCGGCGACCAGGTGCTGGATGGCCTTGTTGGCGGTCTGGCGTGACACGCCGTACTCGTCTTTGAGTCTGTCGATGCCGGGGATGGGATCGCCGATGGGCCAGCGACCCGCCTCGACGTCGCGTCGGATCGCGTCTGCTACGTCCATGTAGGTGGCTGGCGCCATGGGCCTCTCCTCTCGCTCCAAGATGTCTCCCGCCTATCCTATACAAGCGACCCCTGAATGGGATAGCCTCTGAATGTGCCCAACGCAAACGGCCCTGACCAGGTCTTGCACACCTGGTCAGGGCCTTGCGAACCCCTACCTGTGCCCAGGAGGATCCGCATGTTGCACAACACTATCCTGACCAGCGCTTCCCTGTACGAACAGGGCGCGCCCACCCCGGTCCGGCGTCTCGTCGCCGTTGACTCGGATCCGTCGATGGATGAGGCCCTGGCCCGCGTCCGCCGGATCGAGGCCCTCGACGAGGACACCCGCCGCGCCGCCTCCTACGTCCGTGCCGCCCGTCCGGCGGTGGCGTCGTGAGCGCACCGCAGCCGGCCCAGTCGCAGCCTCAGACCACGCAGCAGCAGTGCCTCGCCGAGTACCAGGCCGCCCAGGCCCAGCGCGCCGAGTCCGCCGGCGCCCAGCGTGACCAGCTCGGCTCCGCCATCGGCGCCCCCCTCCACACCCACCGCTAGACCCCACCTCTCCCGGCACGACCAACCGAGGAGCACAGCCATGCCCGAAACCGCTGACTGGCAGGCCATCGGCACCCGCCTGTCCGCCGAGATCAACACCCTGCACGCCAGCGTCGACCAGCTGCTCGCCAGCGGGGTCGAGAACGCCCGCCTGGACGACGAGGCGCTTGAGGCCTCCATGACCGCCAGTGGCATCACGCGGCTGCTGCTCGACCTCGAGCGCTACGCCGCGACCCGCCAGTCCACCACCCACCAGCCCGCCTGACCATCGGAAGGAACCACCGCCATGTCCAACGTCAGCAGCCTCGACGCCCGCCGCCGCTCGACGACCGTCGAGGACGCCATCACCTCCCGGCACGCCGCGGTCATCGCCGACTACCTCCAGGCCAAGCTCGACCGGAACGCCGGCCGCATGGTCGAGATCCGGGCCGAGGCCGCCGGCATCGACGCCACGTACCCGGGCTTCCCGTCCCTCGTCGCCCAGCTCGACGCCCTCCGCAGCAGCCAGGCCGCCTGATGGGCAGCGTGTGGCGGGACTCCCGCAGCATCGCCGACCTCGGCCAGAACATGGCCTTATGGCTCGAGGGCCGTGGGCCGGCGTGGCCCGGCTACGGTGCCGACTTCGGCTACGAGGAAGAGGCTGACGTCCGCCACCTCGTTCCCGTCCTGGCCGCCGCGAACCGGGCCGGGTTCGTCACCACCTGCTCGCAGCCCGGCTACGACCACGGCGGCACCCGGCAGCGGGCGTGGGTCGAGGGCATCGTCCACGACCGAAGCCCCCTCCTCGGACGCCTCCTCGGCCTGGAACGGATGGGATTCACCGTCATCCGTGGCAGCCGTACCCCGCAGCTGGTGCTCACCGAAGAGGACGGACACCCGTTCACCACCCTCGGCTACCGGGTCCGCCGCGACTGGAAGGCCCGCGAGTGGCACGGCGTCGGCCGGCACGCACTCCGGGAACTCCGCCAGCACGGCGTCACGCTGCACCTGATCGACATGGCCTGGGGCCGCGACGACCGACTGTGGCCCGCCCTCGCCAACGCGATCCGCTAGGAGTCCCCATGTCCAAGCTTGGCAAGAAGGTGTCCGGCCGTCTCAACAATGCCTCGGGAGTACTGGCCAAGGCCGGTGCCCGCCACGGACGGGCCGGGTTGGCCGCAGCCAACGCCGTGTCCTCCATCCTCCTCGGCCGGTACGTCGAACTGTGCGACGACGGCGTCGACTGCGCCGACCCGAACCACGAGCACGTCGACCTCCTCCTTCGCGACTGACCGGTTGCCCGATCCGCCCGACAGGTGCGGGCGGTGAGGGGAGCCCGGGACAGCCCCGGCCCAGGGAGGGACACCGTGAGTGACAAGGAACCGCAGGAGATCGTCGACGGCACGGGCCGCAAGTGGACCCGCAACGAAGACCCGTCCTACAAGGTCTACTACGAAACGCGCGGGGAGCCGCGCCTCGCAACGTTCGACCACATCAAGCGCACGTTCGGGATCCGAGAGACGCGCTGACCTGTAGCCCTCGCCTCAGGTCCCGCACCTGAGGCCTGGAGATCCGGCCAGCACCACCCCACCATCCACCCCGCATGAAGGGCAGCTTTGCCATGGGCTACTCCATCTCGCACGGCGGCACCCGATACGGCTACTCGGCCACCAGCCTCAGCCGGCTCGGCGACAAGCTGCGGAAGAGCCGCAACACCGACTGGCCCACCCTCGAACCGATCCTCGGCAGCCGACCCGGCGACCCCTTCGACATCCACCCCCAGCAGGCCCAGCGCATCGGCCAGGCCCTCCACCAGGCCGCCGGCTCCCTCAAGATCTGGGACCGGAACTGGGCCGCCATGGCCCGGCAGATCGCCGACTCCGCCCTGCTGGCCGCCCGCCTCGGTGAGCCCTGGCGGTGGTCATGAACTCCCTGACCGCCGCGATGGGTATCGCCCGCGGCCTCCTTGCCTTCATCGGAGTGATGACCGTCCTCGGCGCCGAATGGTCGACCCGGAACTGCGTGGTCATGGGGGTCGCCCTCGTAGTGGCCATCGCGCTCAGCGCTGGTGCCGACGGCCACCGCCTTACCCCCCGCCGCATCCCGCGGCCCACCCGTTACGACACCGCCGCCTAACCCCCACACCACACGAAGGGATCACGACCGTGAGCAGCAGCTGGCGCGAGGAGATGCGGGCGGACAGGGCAGCCGAGTCCGCTGAACGCCGCATGGACAACGAGGCTGCCCTCGACCGGCGACTGAAGGCGGAGGAAGCCCGCAGCAGGCGGGCCCGCGAAGAGCGAGCCCACCACGAGGCCGAGAAGCGCCGCAAGAAGCGGGAGCGGAAGGCCGCATGGAAGGCGCGCGTCGACTGGGTCGCCGTGAACACCGACCTGGCTGCCGCGCTCACCGTGATGGTCGCCGGCATGGTCCCGGCGTTCTACTTCCAGCTCGACGCCCTCATGGGCGCCGGGGTGTTCACAGGCCTGGCTGCCCTGCTGGCGTTCATGCTCGAGGCCGGAGCGTGGGCCGCCACCGCTGGCGAGGTCAAGGCAATGAAGGCTGGCCGAGCGATCTGGCCGTACCGGACCGCGATCTGGTCGTTCACCACCGCCGCGGCATCCATCAACTTCGCGCACGGCATGGAGACCGCCTGGTGGCTTGGCGCCATCCTCGCCGCCTCCTCCGTCGTCCCCGTCGCCTTGTTCCACATGGTGATGGCCGGCCGACACGCGGCCAAGCCGAAGCCCGACGCTCAGGCGAAGGCCCGCGCCAAGCACGAGAAGAACCGGCGCCGCCACCACAAGAGCGTCGTGCAGTTGGCGGAGCGCCTCGTGTCCGCAGCACCGTTCGGGGAGCTCGTTTTCGAGGACGCGTTCACGACCGCCTGGGAGATCCAGCACGGCACCCGGGAGCACGGTCTGATGCCCGCTCTCCATGCCAAGCGGCACGCCTCCCGGAAGGCCTACGCCGATGCACTCGATACGGCGAACGGCTCCCCGGTCAGCATCCGCGGACGTCTCCTCGAGGTACTCCACCAGCCCCCGCAGACAGCCCCCGTCGAGCCTGTAAAGCCCCAGCGTGTCACCCAAATCCCCCCCTCCACGGAAGGGGCCTCCAAGGCGCCTCGCAAGCGCCCTGTCCCGCCCGTCCGGAGGAAGGGTGACAGCGTCCCCTTCCACCCCGTCGTCGGCGCCGTCGCAGCCGAGACCGCCCGCCGCTCCGTGACCGCCACGGTCAACGGCCACCACCACTGAACCCGAGAGGAGACCGACCGTGTCGACCGCATCCGCGCACCCGCACCTGACCGTCGTACCGCCCGTACCGACCGAGCCGCCGGCCCCTCTCGAGGGTGTGGTCGTCGAGAAGTCCACGGCCGTAGAGAAGGCCGCGCAGCCGTCCCGGCTGGGGGCTGCGGTGAACCACGCGACGGGGCACCGCCTGTACCTGCCGACGGTCGGCCGCGGCTACCGGAACCTTGGCCGGCACTGGGTCGACCGGTACACCGACGACTTCCCGCACATGATCGAGACGGTGCGGCAGGAACTCCGCGAAGCCCCCGCCGACAAGAAGGGTGAACTGAAGCAGCTGAAGAAGGACCTGCGCGCCGAGTACCGCCAGCACCGGCTCACTCACCTCGGTCTGACTGGCGCTTGGACTCTAGCCGGCGGAACCGGCCTCGTCGTCGGTACTCTCACGGGCGGCCTGATGGTCGACTTGGCCGCCGCCCTTGGCGTCTACGTCGTCGGACTCTGCAACGGCATCAAGGGCGAGCCGCAGCAGCTTGCGGTCACGCTGCCTGTCCAGGCCTCAGCCGTCGGCGACATCGGCGCCTCGCAGCAGAGCGGCGCCGACGAACCCGAGCTCCGCCGCATCCTCGCGCAGCTTGGCTACCCCAACGTCACCATCGTCGGCGCCCTGAGCCGCGACGATGGCACCCGCACGGTCACCTTCGACCTCGGCGGCACCGGCACCGTCACCGAACTCCGCAAGAAGACCGAAGGCCTCGCTGCCGCCCTGGGGCGGGACCTGACCATGGTCGACGTCGACAAGGTGCCGGGCAACGCGGGACGCGCCACCCTCTGGACCGCCAGCACCGACCCCTTCGAGAAGCCGCGCCCCTCGCCGCTGCTTGAGCAGCACACACCCATCGACTCCTGGCGGGACGGAGTGCCCGTCGCCTACGGCAAGCGCGGCAATACCATCAGGCTGCCGATCACCAACCAGAACTTCGTCATTGCAGGCCGGACCCGCTCAGGTAAGGGCGTCGGAGCATCGAACCTGTCCGTTGGGACAGCGATGGACCCCCTGGTCAACTTCCGGATCGTCGCCGGCAAGGAGAACGGCGAGTGGGACGCCTACGCCAAGTCAGGCGTGGCCGCGACCTACTTCAAGCCCAACCCCGAGCGGCTCCTGGCCCTCATCCAGGCGCTCATCGCGGACAAGAACCGGCGGGAGCGCGAGCTCGGCAAGCTGGGTAAGTCCAAGCTGATCCCCGACCTTCGCGCCAGGCTCGGAGGCATGGAGCTCCTCATCATCGATGAACTCGCCACGTTCACCCGGCCTGGCAAGCCGCTCCGAGACGAGATCCTCGAGGCGCTCATCGAGTACTCCGCCGTGGCGGCTGCCGCAGGGGAACTCGGGGTCCTCATCACCCAGTACCCCGAGGTAGACGTCGTTCCGCAGGCGCTCAGCATGAACTGCGGCGGCAAGTGGGCCATGCTCGTCGAGAACGCAACCCAGTCCAACGCGATCCTCGGAGCAGGCCAGGCCAGCGCGGGGCGGGACGCCAGCAAGTTCGACCCTCCCCGGCCCGGCCTTGGGTGGCTGGTCAACCCGTTCGCAGGCATCACTGACCTGGCTCGCTCCTATGACCTCGACGAGGACGAGCGCGGCGAGATCACCATGCTCCTCGGGCGTGCCGCCGGATTCCGACAGGCGGCGGGCCGTCTGACCGGTCAGTGGGAAGACCCGATCGAGCAGCACCTGCTCAAGGCGACAGGCCTGTCGTCGGCAGCCGGCGGCCCGAAGAACGACGGGGTGCCCGGTCGGTCTGTCGCTCAGCTAACGGGCGAGCAGCGACTCCAGCTCGACGCTGTCCGCGGGGCTCTGGCCGCGATGGACCAGCTCGGACGGGATGCGGCGACTCTCGCCGAGATGGCGGAAAGGATCGGCGACGGCATGACCCCGGAGAAGCTCAGTGCCCTCCTTCGCGGCGCGGGGGCCGGTGGTACGGACAAGGTCAAAATCGGCGACCGGTGGGCCAACGGCTACAAGCGGGCCGACATCGAGGGTGCTCAGGAGTTCCTGAGCGGGTCCTGACCCCGGAATCAGTGCCGTTTTGCCCGGAACGCCCCCCGGAATGAGGGCGGAAACACCCCGGAAAACCCCAGGAACGGGCGGTAGGCCTTCCGCCGCCCTTCCGAGGGACAAACCACCGCAAACCCTGACCGTTTCCGGCCCCCATACCGGCACAAACCAACCACGAAGGAGAACCGTGACCGCGTTCGACCCCATCCGCTTCGCCAAGCTCGTCGCCGACTACCAGGCCAACGTCGAACCGCACTACCTCGCTGGCCGCAAGGCCCAAGGCGACGCCGCTGCAGCCGCCCTCATCAAACGCTGGCCCCACGCCGAAGTCGCCGAACTCGTCCGCGCCTACAAGCTCGCCCTCGGCTAGCCCACCACCCCACCCACCGAAGGAGAACCGTCATGAGCAACAGCAAGTATGGCAACTGGACCTGCTCCGGACGCTCGTGGGACACCCGACGCCGTGGCGACATCGCCGACTTCGACCGCTGGTTCAAGAAGGGCCGCAAGGTCTGGGTCGTCAACGAACACGAGACCCGCATCGCCGGACAGTTCGAAGCCCACACCTGCAGCCTCCGCACCGCGACCGGCGGAGGACTGTTCAACAGCGAAGGCAAGTCCCTGCTGATGACCTACGGCCAGGCCTTCGAGACCCAGCCCCACGGACTCCGCGACCTCGCCAGCCCGGAACCCGACTGCCGCGACGAAGGCCTCTACGGGATCCGCCGCGGCGAGCAGTACCGAGGCGCCATCCACCGCGACGACATCAAGCAGATGGAGTACCTCGCCGACGAGGCCGAAGAACGGACCAAGGCCGACAAGAAGTCCGGCGCCCGCAAGGGGTGGTGGTGATGGCTGAGATGACCGACGAGCAGTGGATCAAGCAGAACTCCCGGCTCGCCCGTGAGGCCTGCATCCGCCGCGGCCTGTGCTGGCAGTGCAACGGTCAGGGCGGCAACTACTGGGCCTTCGGCGGTGAGCGCGGGTTCGCAAAGTGCCCCGAGTGCAAGGGCGACGGAAAGGCCCGCCTGCGATGACCGCCACCCGCACGGCCGCCGCCCCCACCAGGGCGGCGGCACGGCCGCTGACCCTCGACGAGAAGCTCGCCCTGGCCGGGCTGACCATGGATGAGCGACTCGGTGGCGCTGGCCTCGCATTCGACGTGAACACCGCCAGCACCCCTATCCCCGACGTCGAGATCGGCCCGCCGATCCTCGTCGCCGACGACCAGCCAATCGCTCGACTCCTCGAGCGGGCCGCCCGCCGACTCACCACCGCACGCTGGAGCCGACACGCCGCCGTCGACAGCACTGGCGCCATCTGCCCGCTGCACGCCATCCACCTCGAAGCCGGCAACGACCGGCAGGAAGGGGAGGCGCGGACGCTGCTCCTGCAAGCCATCCGGGCCGAGGACCGGACCGTCGTCAGCATCCCGCACTGGAACTCCCGGCAGAGCGGGCCCGCAGCGCCGATCCGGATGCTGCAGGCCGCCGCGCGACTCGCCTGACCTGCCGCCCGACAAGCCCCCACAACCGAAGGAGAAGACGATGTTCCAGGCAGGGCAGAGAGTGCTGATCGTGAGCTGCGAGGACGACTCGCGGGCAGTCGGGAGGGTCGGTCGGATAGTCGACGAGGTCCCACCCGGACCGCTCACCGAAGGCCGCTGGACGGTCGACCAGATCAGCATCTGGATCGCGCCCGTCCTCTGCCATGGTCACGAACTCCGGCCCGTCTGACAGACCCCACTGCCACACTCAACCCAAACCAAGGAGACGCGCATGACCCAGCAGACCACCACCGACCCGACCACCGAACCCGAAGAGATGGGCGAGGACTGGCCCTGCGGCGAGGGCATGTGCCAGTGCAGCTGCTGGAGGGCCCACGCCTGCGGATGCGACTGCCCGCACGACGACGAGTGCGAGTGCTCCGACTGCGACCACGAACTGAACTGACCTACTGCTCGACCAGGCCCTCGCCGACCGCGGGGGCCTTCGTCGTGGGTACCGCCCGAGCGATCCAGCGGGAACCGCCAACCTGGGCCGGCTCGAGCGTGACGGTCACCTTGACGCCGTGCTGCTGGAGCAGCCCGAGCAAGGCCAGACCCTCCGCGCACTCCTGCGCCGTATCGGCCGCGATACCGAAAGAGACCCCCATGCGGGCATCATGCCGCGCGCGGGGGTCTCGGTGTTGCTGGTTGGGGCGGGTTACACCGGATCGGGCGCCCAGTCATTGCGGTAGTCCGGGTGGGCCGTGTACGAGGAAGCCATCAACCGCATCTGCAGATCCGCACGGCGCCCAGCCCGGCCATCCACCCGCAGGTGCGAGTAGATGGTCTCCTCGAACAGTCGGATCATGGCCTCGGCTGCGGTCACCATCTCCTGCGCGTGGGCCGCTGCCTGCTCCGGCCGGATTTCCAACGAGCTGGCGTTACCGGCCAGCGCCCCCGCGATCAACCGGGCTCGCTCCCGGTCTTCATCGAGGCGGGCGCGGAGGAACTGCACCAAGTCATCCATGGCTCATTGTGGCTCGAACAAGCCTTCCTTGACGACAAGATCCGGCATATGTCACAGTGCCCTCAGCGAGATACTCGTGTGTCCGCATCCTCAAGCCCCCAGCCTCGCCGGGGGCTTTTCGCGTTTCTGGGGGTGGCATGGAACTGCACGAGCTGTACCCCGACGACCTCGTCTTCGAGAACGAAGCCACGGAAGCAACCGGGGTCCCCGGGACGGTCATCCGCCAGTGGGCACGCCGCGGCAAGATCCGCCGGTTCCAGGGTCGGCCCGGCGAGTACGCGGGCAACGGGCGCGAGCACAAGACGATGTACGCGCTTCCCGAGATCGCTGAGCGTGCCAAGACGTACCGGCCGATGCCTCAGAGGAACCCCAAGGCAGCCTGACCGACGAGGAGGTGCCCGATGTCGTTCCCTCCGGGCACGCCCACCGTCACGCTCGTCGGCACCATCCCGTCCGCCGTTGCCGGCACCGCCTACAGGGGCAAGATCGCCCTCAAGCCGTCCGCGTACCTCATCGACGCAGGGCGGAACGCGGTCTACCCCGGCGGCGGCAGCGTCGACCTGGCCAGCGACGGCACCTTCTCTGTTGTCCTGCTGCCCTGCGATGCGTCCGGGATCCAGCCGACGGGCTGGCGCTGGTTTGTCGACCTGCAGCCCACAGGCGGAAAGCGCGTCCAGTTCTACGCCAACATCACCGGCACCGGGACTGTGGACATCGCCGACCTCACCCCCATTCCGGCACCCAACGGCGGGCCCGGCAACGGCGGCGGCAGCGGTGCCGTCTCCTCGGTCAACGGCAAGATCGGCGCCGTAGTCCTGGACGCCGACGACGTTGACGCCGACCCGGAGGGCACCGCAGCTGCGGCCGTGGTAGTTCACGCTGCGGCAACCGACCCGCACGGCGACCGCGCCGCGGCAGCAGCGGCCCTGGCCTCACACGAGGCCGACACGACGGCCGTGCACGGCATCGCCAATACCGCGGCCCTGGTCGTCACCACCGACGCGCGGCTCTCGGACGCCCGCACTCCTACCGCGCACGCTGCCTCGCACGCTGCGGCCGGCTCGGACCCGGTGAGCCTGTCCCAGTCCCAGATTTCCGGCCTGGCCGCCTCCCTCGCCGCCCTGCTGGCGAAGGCCGGCGGCACCATGACCGGCGACCTCACCGTCGACGGTGCCAACTTGACTGTCACGCGGGCAGACGACACCGGCGCCTACCGGCTGCGCGTCACCGGCGGCGGCCTCGACTTCGAGATCGGCGGGCTCGACGTCTTCGTCTCCCACTGGCAGAACGCCGACTTCACGGGCGCCCAGTCCAACCTGATGCGCTGGGAAGCCGCCGGCCCCCACATGATCGGCCGCACCCAGTTCGGCACCTCCCCCTTCGACACCGTCCACGACATCGACGCCACCACCGGCGTCGCTGCGATCGGCGCGAAGAACGCCCTGGCCAACATCCGCTTCTGTGGGCGCCGTGCCAGCACGGGTGCGCCCACCAGCGGCACGTGGGCTGCCGGCGACACCGTGCAGGACTCGGCGGGCGCATTCTGGCTGTGCACCGCAGGCGGCACCCCCGGCACCTGGGTCGGCGGCGGCGCGGCCGATCCGTGGGTGTTCGACGTGACCGCCTCCGCCTACGGGGCATTGGGCAACGGCCAGGTCGTCAACGACGGGGCGATGACAGCCGCCTCGACGACGCTGACCAGCGCGACCGCCAACTTCCAGCCCAGCGACGTCGGCAAAGCCGTCTCGGTCAAGGGCGCCGCCATCACAGGCGTCACGACCCTGGTGACCACGATCAGCGCTCGCATCAGCGCCACCCAGGTCACGCTCGCCGCCCCAGCGGCAACGACCGTCACCAACGCTGTGGTCATCTGGGGCACCGACGACACCGCAGCCATCCAGGCTGCCGTGGACGCTGCCGAGGCCTACCTGGCCACGGGCAAGACATACGCCCAGGTGTACTTCCCCCCTCGGCCGTACATCGTTGCGGGCCCGCTGTCGGCGGCGAAGAGCGGCAACGGGCAGATCACCTTCGGACCTGTCTCGACGTCCGGGGTCAAGAAGATCCTGGAGTTCCGCGGCGAGGGCGACGGTGCGGCAGCGGTTCGGCACTGGGAGCAGGCCGTCCCGCAGTACGCGGGCTCCTGCCTGATCTCCCTCGGCGTGTACGCCTCGACGAGTGCCCAGATCACGTCGATCAACAACGATGGGAACCCAGGCGTCATCTCCGGGCCGAACGAAGGCTCCGGCTACGGCGTTGCCGCGGCCTTCAGCAACATGCAGGCCGTGATCAAGAACCTCGCCATTCTCACGGCCCACAGCGCCTACGGCCTCACCTACGGAGCCGCGAACCTCTGGGGCTGCGCCAACGCCCACGTGGAGAACGTGGGCTACGGCACCGCTGGGACCGTCGCGTCACCCAGCACCGACTACACCTCACCGGGCACCTTCGGGACCGGCCTGTCGGTCGGATTCCTCCTGCCAGCCCCCGGCAACAACGACCACGTGGTCGCGCGGAACGTCGGCTGCGGGGGTGGCTACACCTACGCGCTCTTCCTCACCGAACACGCCGTGGTCGAGCGCTACATGGCCCTCTACTCCTGGGCGGGCTTGTGCCCCGTCGGCTCCTACGCAGGCAGCGTCGGTTCCGTCCACGCCATGGACGTCATCTCGGCGAGCATCGAAGCCTGCATCAATGAGATCTACGTCGTCGGCGTCGGATCGGAAGGCGTCGGCCCCGCGATCTACGCCAACGTCTCCACCGAGTCGTCCACGCCCAACGTCTCGGGCAACTCGACTGCGGCCATGAACTCCGCACTGGGGCAGATCCGGCTTACGGGCCTCTTCACCGAGAGCGGTGTCAGCGTCTCCGCCCCGACGGGCATCGAGATCGTCAACGGCCAAGTGCCCAGGGCGATCAAGCGGAAGACCGGCGCGTTCACGTGCAGCCCGATCGACCGCACCCTCGTCTGCGACACCACTGCGGGCGGCGCGTTCACCGGCACCCTGCCGGCTGCCGACTTCAACCCCGTCGAGTACGTCTTCAAGAACGTCGGCGGGTCGAACCTAACCGTGGCCACGACGAGCAGCCAGCTCATCTACACGACCAGCGGCACCGGGGCCACCACGGCGACCGTCACCACCGGGCAGACGCTGCGGGTTCAGGCCCTCTACAACGGGACGGCTTGGGGCTGGTACGCGGTCTGAGCACGCGCGGTCGGCACTCGGCTACTCGCACGACAGATCACAGGAGGTGCCCGTGGACGACCTCCTGATGATCGTGCCCACGCGTGGCCGGCCCGACAGCGTCCCCGCCATCCTCGACTGCTGGCGACAGACCGGCGCAACCGCCGACCTGCTGTTCGCCGTCGATGACGACGACCCCATGCTGCCCGGCTACCGCGAGCACATGGAGACCATCAACGACCCGCACATCCGCTGGCGGATCGGGCCTCGCCTGCGGATGTGCGGCACTCTCAACGCCGCCGCCGTCGAAGAGGCCCCCCGCTACCGGTTCCTCGCCTTCATGGGTGATGACCACCGGCCGCGGACGCCCGGCTGGGACGAGCGCTTCCGGATCTGTATGTCCGGCGGCCCTGGCATCGTCTACGGCAACGACCTGCTGCAGGGCGAGATCATGGCCACCGCCGTAGCGATGACCAGCGACATCGTCACCACCCTCGGCTACATGGCGCCACCGGCCCTCATCCACCTGTGCCTCGACCTCGTCTGGATGGACTGGGGTCGCGGCATGGGCCGCATCACCTACCTCGGCGACGTGATCCTCGAGCACATGCACCCGGCCAACGGGAAAGCCGACATCGACGCCGGCTACATCGAGTGCAACAGCAGCGAGGTCTCCACCGCCGACGCCACCACCTACTACGACTACCGCGACAACGGCGGACTCGAAGCCGACCTCGCCAAGCTCCAGGCCCTCGTCCAGTACGCCGACTATCCGGCGCGACACGTCATGGGCATCGAGGAGACCACATGAGCATCGACACCGTCATCGAGGCCTGGAACATGGCCGACCCTGCTGCGATCCACCCGGCCCGCGGCATTAGCGAGGACGCCTATCGCGAGTCCGGACAGGTCCAGGCCGAGCTCCTCGCCACGGTCCTCCCCGCCGGTAGCCGCGTCGTCGACTTCGGCTGCGGAGACGGCCGCGTCGCCGTACCCCTGGCCGCCCTCGGCTACGACGTCACCGGCGCAGACGGCTCCCAGTCCATGCTCGACCGGCTCCACGAGAACACCCCAGACATGCCGGCCGTGCTCACGGACGGGACCGACCTGGCCCGTCAGCTGGGCAAGAAGGCCGACGCGGTCGTCTCCCTCGCCGTACTGATCCACCACACCTACGAGTCCGCCGAGCGAATCGTCGCCGGGCTCCGGGCCGCGGTCCGCGTCAACGGGCTTCTCGTCCTCGACTGGCCGACCAGCGACGACCCCCACGAGGGCGGCGGCTGGATCAGCGTCACCACCTGGAGCCGCACCCGGCAGGACGACATCTGCCGCCGGCTCGGCCTCAAGCGAGTCGATACCGACTTGCCCTGGCCCGTGTTCCGTGCGGTGAAGGCGGCCTGATGCGCGTACTCCTCACGGGGGCGGCTGGCTTCGTCGGCCGTCACCTGCACCAGGCCATGTACGACCGCGGTTGGATGGTCTCCGCGATCGACCTGACCGCCACACCGGCCGTGATTCGGCGCGACGCACTCGACCACTTCCGCACCAGCGACGTCCGCTTCGACCTCGCCATCCACTGCGCGGCCATTGTCGGGGGACGGGCCAGCATCGACGGCTCACCCCTCGGCGTCGGCACCAACCTCGCTCTGGATGCCTGGTACATGCGCTGGCTCGCCCGCAGCAAGACTCCGCGGGCGGTGTACTTCTCCAGCTCTGCCGCCTACCCGGTCGCGCTGCAGCAGCCCGGCCCCATGCGGCGCCTCGTCGAGGCCGACATCGACTACGAGCGGCCCGGCCGGCCCGACGCCACCTACGGTCTCGCCAAGCTGACTGGCGAGCAACTGTCCCAGTACGCCGAAGCGGCCGGCACCCGCATGACCGTCCTCCGCCCCTTCTCTGGCTACGGCAGCGACCAGGACGACAGCTACCCCTTCCCCGCCTTCATCCGGCGGGCCAAAGAGCAGCAGGACCCCTTTGAAATATGGGGCGACGGGAGCAGCACCCGCGACTGGATTCACATCGACGACCTCGTCGGCGCCACCCTCGCAGCCGTCGATCAAGACGTCCGCGGGCCGATCAACCTGGGTACTGGCAAGGCAACCTCGTTCGACGAGCTCGCCCAGCTGGTCACCGCCGAATACGGCTACCGACCTGACCTCAAGCACCTGCCGACCGCACCGCAGGGCGTTCATCATCGCGTGTGCGACCCCAGCCGGATGCTCGACTTCTACACGCCCACCGTCACCCTCGAAGAGGGCATACGGCGGGCACTCGCCGAATAGACCGAGGAGCCAGCGCCATGGCCGAACCGGAAGACCCGATCACTCAGCTCGCCGCTGCTGCGGCTCAACTCCACGAACTGTACGAGGCATACCGAAGCGCGGGCTTCTCTGAACAGCGCGCCTTCGAACTGACCAGGGCGATCCTCATGGCCGGCATGGGCCAGCAATGACCGCATGAGCGGCAACTGGAAGGGCTCGGACCGCAAGGCCCGGCTGCCGTCCGGCTGGTCAAAGATCCGGGCTCAGATCCTGGCACGGGATCCGATCTGCAAGATCTGCAACG
This sequence comes from Streptomyces sp. NPDC002467, assembly GCF_042889825.1. Taxonomy (NCBI): domain Bacteria; kingdom Bacillati; phylum Actinomycetota; class Actinomycetes; order Kitasatosporales; family Streptomycetaceae; genus Streptomyces; species Streptomyces sp. NPDC002467. The sequence goes on from NZ_JBIARJ010000005.1 coordinate 57,227, forward strand.
TCAGGCCGTCCAGGTTCTGCGACCACATCCTGGCCAAGGTCGACGACCACAGCCAGGCTGGCCTGCAAGGCGTGTGCGGCCCATGCCACGACCAGAAGTCCAGTGCCGAGGGCAACGCCGCCCAGCGTGAGAACCCCCGGCCCGGTCGAACCCGCCCGCCCGAACAGCACCCTGGCCTGAGGTGAGACCGTGGCCCGCTACCTGATCACCCACCCCAAGGGGCAGCAGGGCGAGGACATCCTCGTCGAGGACCCCGACCTCACCCTCACCATCCAAGGCGACTGGGCTGTACTGGCCGACCCGCAAGGGCCATGTCTTGTACTGCCAGCACACGCAGGCGCGACCATCACACGCATCGACGACGAGCCCGAGGAGTGATCCACGTGGCACGCAAGCCCAACCCACGAGGTAACGCCGAGACGCTGCGCAGGTACTGGAGCACAGGCCAGGGCGCAGCCAAGATCCGATGGGGTACGCCAGGAGACTGGACCAGGTGCACGCGGCAGCTCCACCAGTACCTCGGGGCCAGGGCCAAGGGCTACTGCCAGCTCCTCCACATCCGGAACACGGGGGTCGGGACAGGCAGCAGGGCCAACCCTGGTAGGCGGAGCCGGTGAGGCCAGTGGAGTAGACCAGCAAGCGGATGATCTCTGTCGAGGTAGATCGTCAGCGAGGCTTAGTGATCACCTAATGGATCACTCGAAGATCCAATGGAGATCAACTAGGGCTGTTCCAAACGGGGTTGAAATAGGACATAGGAACACCCCTTAACGATCTTCTAAATCACCCTAAATTCGGACATAATTTCATGATCCTTACCCGGGGGTATGCCCCCCTAGGTGATCTTTTCCGGATCGGGGCCGTATAGCACCTGACTTTCCGCCCGGGTTTCCTAGGGCCCCCGGGACGGCCGCTTGACCAGCTCATTTGCCCTGCTGGCCTGCCCTGGAGGCGGGCCTCTCGCACCGAGACCCTGGAGGTCGACATGGGTGCACGTGGACCCATAGGTAAGCGCTCCGAGGAGCGCATGGGGCACCGCTCCAAGGAGGAGAAGGACTCCATCGTGAAGGCTCCGTCCGGTCCGCCGGCCGACCTTCCCGACCTGCCCAAGCCAGACGCCATGTGGCATCCGATCGCCACGGACTGGTACCTGTCCCTGCGCGAGTCGGGACAGGCCGCCTTCTATCAGCCGTCGGATTGGGCAATGGCCCGATACGCAGCGGAGCTCATGTCCCGCGGGCTGCAGTCCGACCGCCCGCCGAACGGCCAGTACGTGGCCGCCCTCAACTCCGTGATGTCGTCACTATTGACGACCGAGGGAGACCGGCGCCGTGCCAGGATCGAGCTGGAGCGCAGGAAGACGGTTGCCGCAGTGCCGGCCAGCGTGACGGCCATCGCCGACTACCGATCCTCGATCGGTGGTTGACGAGAACGTCCCCGAGGTCGTCGAGCCCTTCACGATCGGCCCCACCTGGAAGCGTGGCCCTGACGGCAAGTTCCTGCTCCCCGAGTACACACTTGGCTGGCAGGCCCTGGCTTGGACGGCCACCTACCTGCAGCACTACGTCGGTGCCCCGTGGCGGTACACCGCCGAGCAGGCCCGGCTGACCCTGTGGTGGTACGCGATGGACCCGGCGACGAACCGGTTCCTGTGGCGGGACGGCGTGATCCAACGGCTGAAGGGCTGGGGTAAGGACCCGCTGATCGCAACGTGGTCGGCGTTCGAGTTCGTCGGCCCGTGCAGGTTCGGGCAGGTCGCCGACGAGGGCAACGAATGGGGTGTTCCACCGGGGCAACCGCTCGGACGTCAACACCCCGCGGCGTGGGTGCAGATCGCCGCGGTGTCGCAGGACCAGACGCGCAACACCATGACGCTCTTCCCGTCGATCCTGACGAAGCGGGCGATCGAGGAGTACCGCATCGACCTCGGCAAGGAGATCATCTACGCCGACAAGGGACGGGCCCGCATTGAGGCGGTCACCTCCTCGCCGCGGGCATTGGAGGGCGGGCGGCCAACCGCGGTCAACCTGGGAGAGACCCACCACTGGCTGGAGTCCAACCAGGGCCACGAGATGGCGGCCGTGATCGAACGCAACGCCACCAAGTCGGCGGACGGGCAGTCCCGGACGCTCGCGAACACCAACGCCTACGAACCCGGCGAGGACTCGGTGGCCGAACGGACCCGCGAGGCTTTCGAGTCCGCCGAAGCGGGCCGGGCTGCCGACGTCGGCCTTTTCTACGACAGCCTCGAGGCGCCGGCCGAGGCGAAGCTGTCCGAGGAGTGGATCGAGCCCACTCTCCGAGCGGTCCGTGGGGATTCGACCTGGCTGGACATCGAGCGGCTGAAGGCGTCGATCCTTGACGTCCGCAACCCGCCGTCCCGCAGTCGCCGGTTCTGGTTCAACCAGATCACGGCCTCCGAGGACGCCTACCTGGCGCCCTACGAGTGGAACGCCTGCCCCCACGAGGGCATTGAGCTGCAGGCCGGAGACGAGATCGTCATGTTCTTCGACGGTTCCAAGTCGGACGACGCGACCGGCCTCGTCGCTTGCCGCCTGTCCGACGGCCACCTGCACACCCTGGGCGTCTGGCAGCGGCCAGCGAACTGGCCGGACGGGGTTCCGTGGCGGGTGCCGCGCGAGGAGGTCGATGGCGTTGTGGACCTGACCTTTGCGACCTACAAGCCGCTCGCGTTCTTCGCCGACCCGGGCTCGGGCTTCGATGAGGCGGACGGCGAGAGGTACTGGGACGGTTTCATCGACGCCTGGGCCCAGCGGTACGGGAAGCGGCTCAAGCTGAAGGCGGTCGCCTCCGGGCACGGCCAGCACGCCGTCATGTGGGACATGCGCGACCGGCGGCGCCAGCAGACCTTCACGGAGGCCGTGGACCGCTTCTACCGCGACGTCCTGGAGCGTCAGCTGACCCATGACGGGCACAAGGTGCTGCGCCAGCACATCGCGAACGCACGTCGCAGGACGAACGCCTGGGGCTACACGGTCGGCAAGGAGCATCGGGAGTCGGCGCGCAAGGTCGACCTCGCGGTGTGCGCGATCGGCGCGCGGATGCTCCGCCGGATGGTCATGAACTCGGCTGCTTGGACGAAGCGCTCGACGGCGCGCGGTAAGGGACGGGTGGTGGTGCTGCGGTGACGACCCCCGACCTTCCACTGCTGGCCCTGTCGGAGGACGAGAAGGGCATCCTGAACCTTCTGCGAGCCGATCTGGGAGCCCAGAGGTACCAGCTCGACTTGCTGGACGCCTACTTCAATGGGGAGCAGGTCATCCGGGACCTCGGGATTTCGATCCCGCCGCAGCTGAAGAACCTGCACACGGTGATCGGCTGGCCGAGGATCGGAGTGGAGGCCCTTGAGCAGCGCCTGGACCTGGAGGCGTTCCGCTGGGCGGACGGCTCAGATGCTTTTGACCTGGCGGAGATCGCCGAGGCTAACGACATCTTCGACGAGGCGTCCCTCGCCCACCTTGACGCCCTGACCTACGGACGCGAGTACGTGACGGTCGGCTCCGGTGATGACGAGGATCTGCCTCCGATCATCAGCTTCGAGTCCCCGCTCGACATGACCCTGCACTGGGACGCGCGTGTCAGGATCCCGCTGTACGCGCTGCGCGAGTGCCAAGGATCGCCCGAGTACGGACTCGCCCCCGACGACCGGCTGGTCACGCTCTACCTCCCGGATCAGACCGTCTACGCGGTTCAGGGAAATGGCGACTGGGAGGTTCTCGACCGGGACATCCACAACCTCGGCATGGTGCCGGTGCTGCGGATGGCGAACCGACAGCGGACCGCGGACCGGGTGGGCAAGTCTGAGATCACCCCCGAGGTCATGTCCATCACCGACGCGGCTTGCCGGCGTCTGATGGGCATCGAGGTCGCCGCGGAGTTCTTCGGGGCGCCCCAGCGCTACATCCTCGGTGCGTCGGAGTCCGCGTTCCAGGACGCAGAAGGCAACGCGAAGAGCGCCTGGGAGACGTACATCGGCCGCGTGCTGGCCTTGGAGCGGGACGAGGACGGCAACGTGCCGACGGTCGGCGCGTTCACGGCCCACGATCCATCCGGACAGACGAAGATCATCGACCTGTACGCGCGGATCATGGCGACCCAGCTCGGGCTGCCGCCGCACATGCTCGGCTACACCAGTGACAACCCGGCAAGCGCGGACGCGATCCGCTCAAGCGAGGCCATGCTGGTCAAGAAGGCCGAGCGGCGGATCCGGCGCTTCTCCGCGACGTACCGGGACATGATGCGGCTGGCGCTGTGGTTCCGTGACGGAGAGCCGCCGGAGAAGTCCCGGCGCATCGAGACGGTCTGGCGCAATCCGGCAACGCCCACCCTCGCCGCCCAGACTGATGCCGCGGTGAAGATGGTCCAGGCGGGCATCCTGCCGCCCGACTCCGACGTCGCCCTCGAGATGGCCGGCCTGTCCGAGGACCAGCGACGCCGGGTAACGGTGGAGCGGCGTCGGGCCGCCGGTAGTGCCGCGGTGAGCGAGCTGCTCAACCGGCTGACGCAACTGGGCAACGAAACTCCGGTACCGACCGCCTCGGAGGTGTCCGGTGGCGACAGCGGTCTCGGATGACGCCGACGGGGTACGCCGGCTGAGGGCCGCGCAGGTCGGGGTGACCCGATTGCTGGTTCGGGACATGCGTGGACTGCGGCGGCTGATCATCCCGTCCCGGCTGGACCAGTCGGTTCCCGACTGGATGGCCGCAGTGCGCATCCTTGTCGGCCAGTACGGCGCGGCGTCGGCGAGCCTGGCCGCGGACTACTACGACGCAGAACGGGTCGCGGCCCGCGTGACCGGAAGGTTCACCGTTCCGCTCCTGGACCCCCCGCCGGATGCGCAGGTCGACTCCAGTCTGCGCTGGGCGACCAAAGACGTCTGGGAACGTGATCCCGAGGATCCGGCTACGACCCCGGCCCAGAGGGAACCGCTCGAAGTGCGGCTCGACCAAGCGGAGAAGAAGGCCGAGGCGGTCGCGCAGAAGCTGGTGACCGACCAGGGTCGCGGCACCGTGCAGGAGGCGGTCCGCCAGGACCGGCAGGCCACCGCCTGGGCTCGTTCGGCGGCTCTGGGCGCCTGCGCGTTCTGCAAGCTGCTCGCATCCCGCGGGGCTGTCTACAAGCAGGACACCGCCGGCTTCCGGTCCCACGACGGCTGTCATTGCGGCGTGGTTCCGGTGTTCAAGGGGCAGCGGTTCGAGCTGTCCGACCACGCGCGCGAGTGGGAGCGGATCTACCGCGACTACGCCGCGCCATATCCAGGTGATCAGCTGCGCCGGTTCCGGCGCGCTCTCGCCGACAACGGGCACCTGCCCGTCCTGTAATCCCTGGCTGCCCTGGAGGTGGCCTTTCTCAGCCCCTGGAGGGCCGTTTCACCATGCCTGAAGAGACCCAGACCGAGCAGGTCGAAGAGCAGCAGCAGGAGACCGAAGCCGCCCCGGAGGCGGACACCTCCGAAGAGGAGCCCTTCGACCGTAAGCGGGCCGAGGCCGCGCTGCGGAAGAAGAACTCCGAGGCGGAGAACCTGCGTAAGCGGCTGCGCGAGCTGGAGCCCCTCGCCGCGAAGGCGAAAGAGCTCGAGGACGCGCAGAAGACGGAGGCTGAACGGCTCGGCGAGCAGCTCACCGCACAGCGCGAGCGCGCTGAGAAGGCGGTGCGCGCTGCGGTGGCCTCGAAGGTGGAGGCGCTGGCAGCCAAGCAGTTCGCGGATCCCGAGGACGCGGTCGGGGCGCTTGACCTCACCGCCTACGTGGATGCGGACGGCGTCATCGACACCGACCAGATCCGGGCCGACCTCAGCGAGCTGCTGAAGCGCAAGCCGCACTGGGCCCTGCCCGACGACAGCGGCCCCCGCCGTCCCGCTCCCGACCGTACCCAGGGCTCCTCAGGCAACGGCGCACGTACCCCCACCAGCCCCGGCGACGAGTTCGCCGGGTTCATGCAAAGGGCCCTCAAGGGCCGCTGAGAGAGGTAGCCCAAGATGGCACACACCAATCCGATCAAGCTGTCGGACGTCGACAGCACCTTCCTGCCGAAGACCCTCGTCGGACCGATCTTCGCGAAGTCCGTCGAACAGTCCGCGGTCATGTCGCTGGCCAAGCGCGTCCCGCTCGCCATGACGGCCAACACCGCGGTTCCGGTGCCGCTGGACGTGCCCACGGCCGACTGGGTCGAGCAGGCCGGCCGCAAGCCGCTGTCGTCCGGCGGAGTCAGCATCAAGCAGATGACCGGCAAGAAGATCGCCGTCCTCATCCCCGTCGCGATGGAGGTCGCGGACAGCAACGCGGCCGGCCTGTGGACCCAGCTCCAGCAGGACCTGCCGACCGCGTTCGCCCGCGCCTTCGACCGCGCGACCGTCCACGGCAAGACCATGAAGGGCGCCACCGGCCCCTTCGCCGACTACCTGGCCGCGACCACCAAGTCGGTCACCATCGGCACGGCCTCCCAGGCCACGGGCGGTATCTACAAGGACATCGTCAACGGCATGAAGGAGGTCATCGACGACGACTGGGACTACACCGGCTCGGTCCTGGACCACCGGATGAAGCCGTCCCTGCTCGGCGCGACCGACACCACCGGCCGCCCCATCTTCGTCGACACCACCGTCCCCGGGACCGGCGCCGCGCTCGCGGGCACCCTCGTCGGCGAACCCGTCGCCTACTCCCGGGCCGTCTCCGGCAAGCTGCGCCGCCAGTCGAGCACCGTCGACACCGGCCTGCGAGGCATCGGCGGCGACTGGTCCCAGGCCGCATACGGCGTCGGCATGGACATCACCGTCAAGATCAGCCGCGAGGCGACGTACATCGACGAGGACGGCGGCGTCCACTCCGCGTTCCAGGAGAACCTCGTGCTGCTGCTCGCGGAGGCCTACTACGGCTTCGTCCTCGGCGATGTCGAGGCCTTCGTGAAGTACCTGGCCGCGGGCGGCTCGTCCTGATGCCGGGCGTGGAGGGTGGCCGGGCGCCGATGCGGATCGTCGCCCGGCTGCACGGCTACCCGCCGCGCCACAATGCCGGAGCCGAGTGGATGGCCCATTCCATGCTGCGGGCCCTCGTCGAGCGAGGGCACGACGTATCGGTCTGGCTGTCCCGGTACACCGCGGACAGCGCCGACTACGAGCTGGACGGCGTCAAGGTGGTTCCGCTGCAGTCCCGCCTCGACGCGGGATCAGCGATCCGCCAGTGCGACGTTGTGGTCTCGCACCTGGAGAACGTGCCGAGCGCCGGCGCCCTGGCCCGCGGCTACGGCAAGCCGCTGGCCGTCATCTGCCACAACACCCACCTCCAGTCCTTCCGCGAGATGGCGCAGGGCGCGGAGCTCGCCGTCTACAACTCGCACTGGATGAAGCGCGAAGCGGAGCTCTTCTTCGCTGAGTACCCCAAGGCGGTCCGGCCCGGACGAGACGTCATCGTCCGCCCGCCGGTCTTCGCCGACGAGTACAGGACGAAGCCCGGCAGGAAGGTGACCCTGGTCAACCTGAACGAGGAGAAGGGCGGCCGGCTCTTCGAGAAGCTCGCCCGCCGCATGCCCGACGTCCAGTTCCTCGCGGTCGTCGGCGCCTACGGCGAGCAGATTGTTCCCGACCTGCCGAACGTCGAGGTCATCGACCACATGTGCGGCCACGAGATGAGGGACGCGGTGTACGGCCGGACGAAGATCCTGCTGATGCCGTCGTCCTACGAATCATGGGGGCGCGCCGGAGTCGAAGCCATGGCCTCGGGCATCCCCGTGATAGCCCACCCCACCCCGGGGCTGTGCGAGAGCCTCGGCGAGGCCGGGGTGTTCATCGACCTGCACGACGTGGACGGCTACGAGATGGCCATCCGCAAGCTCCTTACCTCCCGGACCGAGTACGGCCTGGTGTCGAAGAGGTCCAAGGCGCGGTCTGCGGAACTCGAACCGGCGACGGACCTCACCACTTGGTGCGACGCCGTGGAGGCACTGGCCTAAGGGGGCGTGATGACCTTCGTTCCTCCGACGGCCGAACAGCTGGGGCTGTACCTGGGCCTGCCTGAGATCGACGGCGACCGGGCCGACTTGCTGATCGAGCAGGCTGTCGCGCTCGGCCAATCGGTGGTCAAGCCGCTGCCTGACGAGGCCACCGCGGTCGTCCTGTCCGTGGCTGGCCGCGCCTACGTCAACCCTCAGCAGGTGTCCTACGAGACCATCGGCCCGATGTCGGTCCAGCGCCCGACGGGCAGCGGCGGCCTGTACCTGACCAAGGCCGACAAGGCGGCCCTGAAGTCGCTGGCCGGACGTGGCGGCGCGTTCACGGTCGACCCGACGCCGGAGACGGCCGACCCGTCGCCGACGTGGCCTGTCGACGACAGCTACGGGCCGGGGCTGACCTACGAGCCCGGCTGGGGGTGGGTGTAGTGCCCGCCCCGTACCCCTACGGGGAGACCGTGGTCCGCCTTCGCCGCGGTGCCTCACCCGGCCGTGATTCGCGCGGGCAGCCGATCCCGGGGGTGCTGACGGAGACGCCGGTCAAGGGCTGCGTGGTCGCACCCAGGGCGGAGACTCCCCAGGTGGGCGGCGACCAGCAGCAGGCCAGAGACACGGTCATCGTCGGCTATACCATCTACGCCCCGTCCGGATCGGACTGGAAGACCACGGATCAGGTCCGGATACGCGGTGAGGTCTGCGAGATCACCGGCGAGCCCGGCAACTGGGGCCGAAGCCCCTTCACGGGCCTGGCTGGCCTCGTCCAGTTCGCCGCGGACCGAGTCACAGGCTAGGGCGGGCCTGCTCAACGGCCGCGATCAGCTTCACCGCGGCATCGTTACTCTTCCGTGGAATGGACAGGCTGTACGGATCCTCGTAGGGCGGCCGGCCGCCACTGCCCGACCCAGCCGCCTGCTCTGGGGCCGGACCGCTGCCGGGCAGCACGAACTGCACATAGCCGTGAAAGAGGCGGCTGCCAGCCTTGTACCGACTGGCCATGACATCTGTGGCCCGGATCCTGATGGGCGCTGGCTTCGGGCCGATGGGCGTCTTCGTGATGGTGATCCACTCGCCGTCGAAACTGATCTGCCCGAGCACGCCCTTGACGTCCATGCAACCCCCTGAGTGAGGAGGCGAGGCTATGGCCGCCAAGTTCAAAATGTCCACCCGAGGCGTGGGCCAGCTTCTCAACTCGCCGATGATCACTGCGGAGATGCTGCGCCGCGCGGAACTCATCAGGGATGTCGCAGTCGCCACCTCGCCGGTCGGCGAGAACGGCGACCCGCACCCCGGCGAGTACAAGGCTTCGTGGACCGTCAAGGTGGAACGCAAGGCGGTGGGGCGGTCACAGAAGAAGCGGCCCGTCGGCGTCGTCAGAAACACCTCCTACTGGGCCCGCTGGGTTGAGTACGGCACCGAGCACGTCTACGCCCACCACGTGCTACTCCGGGCGGCACAGGCAGGGGGCGGCTGATGGCTGCCGTCGGATCGGTCGACGTCGAACTCCTCCTCATCCAGTGGCTCCAGGCGCAACTCGGCAGCGGAATCGTCGTCCGGGACGAGCTCGACAACAACCTCCTCGACGAACTGCCGACCGTGCAGGTCGAGCGCATACCAGCCGGAGATGACGACGGGTTCCGGCTCGACCGGGCCCTCGTCGACATCGACGTGTACGCCGCGACTCGGGGAAGCGCCATCGCGCTGGCCTTGCAGATCCGCGGCTTGCTCCTCACCCAGCTGCCCGGCTCCACCACTGGTGGCGCCGTTGTGGGGCGCGTCAGAACCGTCTCAGCGCCCGGCCCCCGCCCTTACGAGAACGTCGGGCTGCGCCGCATCGGCGCGACCTACGAGCTGTACAGTCACCCGGCCTCCTGACCGGTTGACGGGACCGCGCCGGCCCCTGTCCCGACCCCGTCCGCAGGCGGGGTCTTCGCATGTAGGAGACCCTTCATGGTCAACATCACCCGCGCCGCGGACCTCACTCAGATCGGCGCCAACGGCGGCGGCTGGGTCGCGGACGTCGGCACTGCCGCTCCTGCAACCCCGCTGACCCAGCCCGCCGCGGCGTGGAAGCCTCTGGGCTGCATCTCCGACGACGGCCTCGTGCAGGGATTCGACGAGGACAGCCAGGAGTTCACTCCGTGGGGTCTGACCTCCCCGATCCGTACCCAGATCACCAAGTCGCTGAGGACGTTCAAGCTCACGGCGTGGGAGACCAGCCGGACCACCGTCCAGTCGCTGCAGTACCGGATCCCGATCGCCAACCTCACGCCCGTCGGCAGCCTGACCTCGTTCGCGGAGACCGCATCACCTACTCCGGACCGGCGTGCATTCTGGTTCGCGATCTTCGACGGTGACACGGCCCGCGGCTTCTACGTCCCCCAGGGCGAGATCAGCGACCGCAGCGACGTCACCCACAAGCAGGACCAGATGGCCGGCTTCGAGTGGACCATCACCGCCTACCCCGACGCCGCCGGGAACACGGTCTACCACGCCGACATCGTTCCCGTCACGCCCGCCTACACCGGGTCCTGACCCCCTAGCGGCGGACAGGCCGATACCTGGCGCGGTCCCGGCCTGTCCGCTTCATGAACCCCCGACCGCGCCCCCTGTGAAAGGACCGCGCCATGACCGAAACCGACCCCGAAGTCACCCCCGCCGAGGCCCAGGAGATCGAGGCCTCCGGCCACTACGTCACCGCCGAGCTGTGCGGCAAGACGCTGGAGGTCGTGCCCTCCGGTGCATGGAAGCAGAGCACCATGCGCATGCTCCGCAGCGGAGATATCGACGCGTTCATGGACCGGATCCTCAGCCCGGACTCCTACGACCTCTACCTCGACCTCGACCCGTCCAATGACGAGGTCGGCGAGTTCGTCAACGACGCCGGTGAGGCCGCCGGTGAGCCGGTGGGAAAGTCCAGTGGACCCAATCGGTCGCAGAGGCGCACGCAGAAGCGCTAGAAGCCGACCTTGCCCACTACTACCCCCGCGACGGCGACCAGCTCGCGGCCTACCACCGCGGGGAACTGACCTCGAGGCGGCTGCGCGTCCTCATCCAAGGGCTTCCACCGGAGTCCGCCACCATGACGGCGCTCCGTGCAGCCCTGCCTGACGAGGAGCTCGCCAAGCAGGCGGATTCCGGGGAGCCGGAGAAGGCGCGCTGGTCCCAGGTCGAGCTGCTCCTGGCCTCGGCGATCGATGCCCTGCGCCGCGTCGAGTACGTGCTGATCTGCGCGAACACCGACAGCAAGAGCAAGAGGCCGCCTCCGCCTGAACCGATCGCCCGGCCCGGGGTCATGACCCGGCGCCCCAAGCCGGTTCTCACCGAGGCCGGTGCCGGCCGACTGTTTGAACTGATCAACGGAGGCGCGGCCTGACGCGCGGGAGGAGGCTCCTGTGGCGATCAGCGTGGGCTCGGTCGAAGTCGACGTCATCCCCAACACCCAGGGAATCTACGCACGCCTGCACTCAGGTCTCGTACCTGCCGCGGAGCAGGTCGGCGACGACATGGGGCGGATCATCGGCCGTCGGCTGGAGACCCGCATCGCCCCGGCGATCCGCGACGCGATCGAGGGAGGGGCCCGCGCCGCCCGGCCGTCGGCAACCAGGCAGGGCGATGAGACCGGCGGCGCATTCTCCCGCAGCCTCAAGACCAGGCTGGAAGCTGCCTTTCGGAGCCTTCCGAAGATCCGTATCGACGCGGACACCTCGGAAGCCGACTCGGATCTGCAGGCCCTCCGCGTCCGCATGGAAACCCTCGCCAACAAGCGGATCGGCATCGACATCGACGCCGGAGCAGCCCGCGCTGAAGTCCGACTGATCGAAGCCGAACTACGGCGACTGGGCGCCGAACACCCGAACGTCCAGGTGCGCGCCGACACCGCAGCGGCGCGCGCCCAGCTTGCTCTCGTCCACGCCGAGATCGACGCGGTCGACGGCAAGCGGGCACGCATCGATGTCGACACGGCCGGCGCGCTCTCGGCCGTTCTCCAGCTGACCGTGGCCATCGGCGGACTCGCAGTACTGCCGGCCATTCCGGTTCTCGCCGCCGGTATCGGGGCAATCGGGTCGGCCGCCGTGGCCGCATCCGTCGGAGTCGGCGCCCTGGCGGCGGTCGCCGCCCCGGCCTTCGTCAACATCGCGGGCGCCCTGCAAGCGCAGAAGGCGGCCCAGGACGCCTCGACCGCAGCCTCGGCCCGCGGCGCACAGGCAGGAGCGCAGGCGGCATCCCGCGCCCTGCAGATGGCAGGCGCACAGCAGTCCCTCGCCTCGGCCCAGCGCAATGCCGCCGCGCAGATCGCTTCGGCGCATGACCAGGTTCGGCAGGCCGCACGCGGTGTCGGCGACGCCGAACGGCAGCTCGCCGACGCCCAGAAGGCCTCGGCCAGAGCTCAGGAAGACCTGACCCAGGCGAGGAAAGAGGCCGCGCAGCAGCTCGAAGACCTCTCCACTCGGTACGCGGACGCCCAGCTCTCGGTCAAGGATGCGGAACTGTCCCTGGCCGAGGCGCAGCAGCGCCGCAGCCAAGCGGAGGGGGATCCGAAGGCGACCGCCCTGGAGAAGGAGCGCGCCGCCCTCGCGGTCGCGCAGGCCACCCAGCGTCTCAAGCAGCAGACCATCGAGACAAAACGCCTGGCTGAAGAGCAGGCGCAGGCCGGCAAGACCGGCATCGAGGGAACGCAGGTCGTCAAGCAGGCGCAGGACCGCTTGGCCCAGTCTCAGCAGACGGTCGCCGACAGGACCCGCGGCGTCGCGGATGCCCAGGCAGCCGTCGCCAAGGCCCAGGAGAACGTCGCCCGCGTCTCGGCGCAGGCGGCCGACTCGATCGCATCCGCTCAGCGCCAGATTGCCTCTGCGTCCGCCACGGCGGCCGGAGGCGTGGATCAGGCTGCCCTCGCGCAGGCCAACTATCAGGCGGCCCTGGACAAGCTGACCCCCAGCGCTCGCGGAACCTTCGACGCATTCCAGTCCCTGCGTACCGCGTTCAAGGGCTGGTCGGAGTCGTTGCAGCCTGCCGTGATGCCGCTGTTCACCCGCGCTCTCGAGGGAGTCAAGAACAGCCTGCCCGGCCTGACGCCGTTCGTCCTGAACGCGGCCAAGGCCATCGGAGAACTCCAGGACCGGGTGTCCGCCGGGTTCAAGTCCCCCTGGTGGCAGTCCTTCCGGACCGACCTGGCCAAGTCTGTGGGGCCGGCCACGATCGGGATGGGCGTCGCCCTCGGCAACGTCTTCAAGACCATCGCGGGCATCGTGGACGCGTTCCTGCCCCACATGGACTCCATCTCGGGGCGGATGCAGGAGATCACGGGCCGCTGGGCCAAGTGGGCCACGGGCCTCAAGGGGTCGGACAAGTTCGAGCGGTTCCTGTCCTACTCCTCGTCCCAGGCGCCGATCCTGGCGCGGGCGCTGGGTGACATCGGCTCCGCGTTCTTCGAGGTCGCGCGGGCGGCCTCCCCGCTGTCCGGGCCGGTGCTGCAGGCCCTTGGGGCTGTCTTCAGTGCGATCGGCTCCATCGCCGAGACGATGCCGTGGCTGATCCAGCTGATGTATGCGGCTTGGGTGGCCACGAAGCTGTGGACGCTGGCGGTGATCGCGTTCAACCTCGTGATGAACGCGAACCCGATCACTCTGATCATCTTCGCCATCGTTGCGCTGGTCGCGGCCGTCGTCTACGCCTACGAGCATTGGGGATGGTTCAGGGATACCGTGAATGCCGCCTGGGAAGCCATCCAGGCCGGCGCCAAGTACGTGTGGTCCATCCTGCAGCCCATCCTCGCCGCGATCTGGACCGGGCTTCAGTTCCTCGGGTCTGTGGCGATGTGGCTGTGGGAAAGCGCGATCCGGCCCGCCTTCGAAGGGATCTGGCAGGCAGGGCGCATCCTTCTCACCGTTCTACTCACGCTGGTCTTCGCGCCGCTGTACCTGGCGTTCAAGGCCTTGGCCGCGATTGCGATGTGGCTGTGGGAGAACGTCTTCGCTCCTGCCTTCCGGGGCATCGGCGATGCTGCCGTATGGCTGTGGAGGGAGGCGATCGGCCCCACCTTCAGGTTGATCGCCGCCGGCGCGGAATGGTTGTGGGATAACGCCCTCAAGCCGGCCTTCGACGCCATCGTCGCAGGTGGTCGCATGGTTGGTGATGCGGCGATGTGGCTGTGGCGCAATGCGATCAAACCCGCTTGGGACGGCATCGGCACCGCGGTTCAGTGGGTTTGGCAGAACTGGATCAAGCCCACATTCGACAGCCTCTCGCGGGGCGTCGACACAGTCCGCTCGAGCTTTGACACGGCCGTCAGCGGCATCGGTCGGATCTGGGACGGCCTGAGGGACATCACCCGCCGGCCCGTCCAATTCGTCATCGATACCGTCTACAACAACGGAATCCGCAAGGTGTGGAACGCCATCGCGGACTTCACCGGTGCGGGCAAACTCGACGTGGTCACCTTCGCCACAGGCGGCTCCGTCTTCGGCGCCGGTACCGCCACCTCGGACTCCATCCCCGCGCTGCTTTCCAACGGCGAGCACGTATGGACGGCGGCCGAGGTTCAGGGCGCCGGAGGCCATGCGGCGGTGGAGGCGCTGCGGGCCCAGGCCGCGCGCGGTGGGTCCGCGTTCGCCAAGGGCGGCGCCGTCGGCATCCCTCGGTTCGCCGACGGGGGAGTCGTTGACTGGCTGTCGGGCAAGGCCCGGCAGATCGGCGGCGCCCTCATGGACGGCATCGAGTTCATGACCAGCCCGAGCAAGGCCTGGGACGTCGCGACGAAATTCATCCGTGACCAGATCGGATCCAACCTGACCGGCTCGCAATGGGCACAGGCGTTGAGTCAGTTCCCGATCACGATGCTGAAGAAGCTGAAGGAAAAGGTCATTGCCGCCGCTGAAGGCCTCATCGGTGGCGGGTCGGCGTCTGGGTCAGTAGCCGCGGCAATGGCCTTCGCCCGGTCGCAGGCAGGCCTGCCCTACCAGTGGGGCGGCGCCGGTGACCCCTCATGGGACTGCAGCGGCTTCATGTCCGGGATCCAGAAGGTCATCCTGGGCCAGTCCCCGAAGGGCCGACTGTGGTCGACGTTCTCCTTCCAGGGAGACACGGCCCCGGCCGGATGGAAACGGAACCTTCGCAGCCCATTCATGATCGGCATCACGAACAACGGTGTCGGGCACACTGCTGGCACCCTCGCCGGAATGAACGTCGAGTCCCGCGGCGGCGAAGGCGTCATCACCGGAAGCCGCGCGCGCGGCTACAACAACAGCCTCTTCCAGGACCGATACGGCTTCGCGCCGGCCCTCGGGACTTTCGACTCGGGGGGTTACCTGCAGCCCGGCATGAACCTTGCCTACAACGGGACGGGCCGGCCGGAGCCCGTCCTGACGACCGGCCAGCTGGACCGGCTGACCGCCGCTGCCAGCAGTGGAAGGTCGGCACCCGATCAGCGCTCCTACAACTGGACGCTCGTCGGTTCGCAGCTGACGGCCGAGCAGCAGATGGCAGAGATGCAGCGGCGAATGAGCTTCACCACGTAGGAGGTGCCTCATGGCGGTGCAGCTCGGCGGCACCCCCATCAAGCTGGGCTCGCTCCCATTGAGCGTCGTTGACGACGCCGGAGTGACCTGGCTCCCCACCAAGGTCAAGGGGTGGAGCTCTCCCGGAGTTCGGGCAGAGCTCCACCCCCGCCAAGCTGACCACGGCGCCTGGGCGTCCCCCGCCTACCTGGACGCCAGACCGATATCCATCGAGGGGCTCATCGCCGCCCCCACGACAGCAGCCAGGGACGCGGCGATCGAGCAGCTCTACACCGCGGTCGCCCTCACCGACACGGTCCTCGTCGTCGAGGAGACCGTCCCGAAACAGGTGACAGTACGCCGCAGCGGCGAAGTCCTGGTCGAGCTGGTGAATCCGTACAGCGCAACGTACAGCGCCATGGTCACGGCCGCTGACCCCCGCCGGTACAGCACCACCCTGCAGTCTCAGTCGACAGCTCTACCGTCGACTACCGGCGGCCTGACAGTTCCACTCACGGTTCCGCTGTCGATCTCGACGACGGTTGTCGCGGGCAGTATCACCCTCGTCAACGAGGGCAACATCGCGACCCGGCCGACGTTCACGGTCGAGGGACCGGTGACCAATCCGACGATCACCGTGCAGTACCCGGACGGAACGGTCCGCGCGCTGCTGTACGGCAGCACCCTCGAGGTCGGCGACGAGCTGGTCATCGACACGGACCTGCACTCGGCCGTCCTGAACGGCACGACGTCCCGGCGCCTGTATCTGTCCGGGCAGTGGCCGGAGATCCCACCCGGTACCGCGGTCGAGGTCGGCTGGTACGCCGACTCGTCCGATCCCGCCGCTCTGCTGACCGGCAGTGTCCGGTCAGCCTGGATGTAAGGAGCCCACCGTGGTTGCCACCGATCCGCTCTGGCTCCCGACCCTCAACTACGACGAGACCGAACTCGGCAAGATGGACACGATGATGTTCATGGCCGACGGCACGGCCGGCGGCATGCGTGCGGGTATCCGCGCCGGCGACATCGGCCTGGCGGTGAGCCGCAGCGGGACGACGGTAAACGTCACCGCGGGCGTCGGTGTCGCGACTCGGTCCGGGCGCTCGTACCGATTCCAACTGGCTGCGACCAGCCCGGGAACGATCGCCGCCGCCAACGCCACTTTTGCTCGCGTCGACTTGGTCTACGTCCGGATCTGGGACAACTCCGTCGACTCGTCCGGCCTATACAAGGCCGACACCGTGCTCTTGACGGGCACGCCGTCTGGCTCGCCGGCGATCCCGGTTCCGGGCGGCACGATCATCTACATTCCGCTGGCCACGATCAACGTCCCCAACACCGGCGGCGGCGGCGCGTCGTCGTCGACGATCTCGTCCACGATCCGGCAGGTCACGGTTGCCCCGGGCGGCATCCTGCCCGTGACCTCGGCCACGGACATCGCCATCGCCGGCGTGTACACGGGGCAGGCCCGCTTCAACACCGTTCGCGGTGTGCCCGAGTACTGGACCGGGTCGGTGTGGGCGGCGCAGGGCGACTACGTCGCATACACCCCGTCGTGGACCGCGAGCACCACCAACCCGACGCTCGGCAACGGATCGTTGACGACCCGCTGGACGCGCGTCGGCAAGCAGATCCACTACTTGGGCACGCTCATCCTGGGGTCGACGTCGAACGGCGGGACGGGCGTCTGGTCGATGTCGCTGCCGGTCGCCGCGGCTTCGGCCGGCATCGTGACGTTCGGGGTCGCGGACTACGCGGTCGCCTTCGCTAACGACTACCTGGGCGCGGGACAGATCGACTCGGGTGGCACAACCATGGTGTTCGTTGTCAAAACAAGCACGAACTCGTCGAGCGCTGGCCAGGTCAGCAACACCTCCCCTGCTGCGGCGTCGTCGAACTCCCGCTTGTACTGGTCGATTCAGTACGAGTCGGCCTGATGGCCGCGGTCGAGCTGGCCTGGTACGGCTGCGACCTGCGGACCGGGCGGATCGGCGAAGAGCTGCGGTCGTTCAAGGCGGGCGCCCTGTCGCGAAAGTTGGGTGCGTCGACGTCTGTGCAGGGGAGCCTCGTCGTGGAGGGGGCTGCGGCCGGCTGGCCCGAGGCCACGGACCCGGGCCGCACGCTGTTGGTCGCGGTCGACGCGGCGACGGGCATCCCGCTGTGGTCGGGCATCACCCTGGTCCGGTCCGGAGGAGCCGGTCCCGAGGTCAGCCTGACCGCGGCGACCGCCGAGGTGTACCTGGATCGGCGCTACCCCGGCAGCTACACGGCGACCGGCGTTGACCAGACCGCGGTCATGGCAGCCCTTGCCACCCCTGCTTTGACGGACGGCCCGCCGCTGATCCTCGACACGACCGACACGGGCGTCCTCATCGACTACACGATGGCCGACGACGAGGACCGCACGATCCTGTCCGGGGTGCAGGAGGTATCCCAGATGGAGGGCGGCCCCGAGTGGGTCATCGACACCATCTGGGGCGACGCCGCCCAGACGAAGTTCCAGCTGGTCCTGCGGATCGCCCCGACGATCGGCACGATCAGCGACCTCCCAGCCGCGGTGTTCGACCTGCCGGGCTGTATGACTCGATACAGCCTCACTGAGTCATACGAGAAGGGCTCCGGCGCAACCCGAGTCATCGCCCGCGGCGAACGCTCCAGCGATGCCCGCGCCTCGAGCAGCGTCCACACCGCCGACGACCTCCTCGCGAACTCGTGGGCGCTGTGGGAGGAACGCTTTACTCCAGCGTCCGGGATCACGGACACGTCCCAGCTCGACCGGCACGCGGCCGAGGCCCTGGCTCTGATGGGGACCGGCTCCCGAGCCTGGGCTCTTGAGGCGGTCGCCTCGCAGGCACCGCGGCTCGGCGTCGACTGGGTCCTCGGCGACAGCATCCGCCTGGATGTCACCTCCTCCCCGCGGCATCCGGCCGGCATCCAGACAATCGCCCGCGCCTACGCATGGTCCCTGGACGTGGCCTCGAACCGGCTGACCCCGACGCTGCTGGAGGATGCATGAACCGGCGCCTCGAGCAGCTGCCCCCAGACCTCAGCGACTTCGGCCGGCGGCTGGCCCTGCTGCGGCGGGACCTCGACGAGCTGCGCGCCCAGCAGCCGGACTTGTCGGCCGCGGACGGTCTCCTGCCGCCACTGCCGGCGGATCCCGCGGTGTGGCCGCAGACGACCTCGGCGGGCTACGTCACGATCGCATCCTGCTCCAACGTGGCTTGGGGCTCCTCCCTGCGGCTGGCACTCACAACGACGGCCGGCTCCGGCACCACCGGAAACGTGAGAGTCCTGATCAACGGCGTGCAGTGGGGCCCAACCACCGCGGCCGGCGATCCGTTCGACTACACGGACGTACACGGCGTGGCCGCAGGCGCCGAGTACAC
The DNA here is from genome assembly GCF_042889825.1 of Streptomyces sp. NPDC002467. Taxonomy (NCBI): domain Bacteria; kingdom Bacillati; phylum Actinomycetota; class Actinomycetes; order Kitasatosporales; family Streptomycetaceae; genus Streptomyces; species Streptomyces sp. NPDC002467. Next base: position 76,074 of record NZ_JBIARJ010000005.1, read on the forward strand.
CCTCACCGTCGAAGCCCAGCGCACCGGCGGCGGCAACAGCGTGGCCGCCCAGGTCCGCCTCATCCGTGCCGTTCGCTAGGGGGCCTCGTGCGCTTCGTCAACACCCTCGGCAACCTGACCGGGCCCGCGTTCACCGCGGCGCTCGACGCCTACGCCGAGGAGGAGTACCGCACCGGCCGTGCCGGCGCAGCATCCCCGCCCCAGTCAGGGCAGGACACCGTGTACGGCGAGCTGTGGCTGATGGCCCTGGCCCGCACGACGGCTGAGGGCACCCAGTGGGTGGTGTACGCCATCACCAGCGACCCCGACATTCCCGGCTGGCCACACAACGCCGGCGACTACATCGGCGGTCCCCGCACCGCGGTCGACCTGGCCCAGCCGTATACGGCTGCCGGCCACCAGGTCGTACTCCGCCACTACAGCAACTTCTCCACCCACTTCGACGCCGCCGACGTCGCCCTCACCTGACCAACCCAGCCCCGGCTCGACCGAGGCTTTCGCATGCCCAGGAGGTATCGCCGATGGGCGAGATCTGGATCCCCGAAGCCATCCGGCTCGGGGACGGCAACATCGCGGGCGCCGGCGCCATGGACACCCCGGGCAATCCGCCGCGCGTGGTCTGGCACACGACCGAGGGCAGCTCCGGCAGCGCGGACGCCTTCTACGGGACCGCCGACTACCTGATGTCGGAGAACTACGAGCCCCACATCCTGTACGACCCGAAGACCGACATGCTCGGCCAGTTCGGGCCCCTCAACCAGTCGGCCAAGGCCCTCGTCAACGCGGGGAGCGTCCGCACCAACCGGACAGGCCGCGTCTGCATCCAGGTCGAGGTCATGGCCAAGGCGGGCACCGCGTTCACCGGTTACTGGAAGCCGGGCAAGAACTTCCAGGCCCTGCTCCGCGCGATCCGCTCCTGGGGCATCCCCGACGAGTGGCCTGCCGGGCGCCTCGCCCAGTCGTACAGCGACGACTCGCCGCGCCCGCTGAACACCTGGCTCACACGCGGCGGCCACTACGGCCACTCCAACGTGCCCGGAAACGACCACTGGGACCCCGGCGCGATCGACCGCACGGCGCTCCTGGCCGCCGGTGCCGCAACCACCACACCAACCGCCCCCATCGAGGAGGACCCCATGGCCGGCTTCACCCCGGACGACGTCGCACACTCCGTCCTGTACTGGCTCAACCAGAGCATGTCCCCGACCCCTGAGGTGCCCGGCGGCGGCCACCCGCTGGCCAACGTCGTGCCTGCGCTCCACTCGAAGTTCGCGGCCTACGACGCGGTCCTCGCCGCGCTGCCGGCGAAGTGCAAGATGACCCCGGCCGAGATCGGGCAGGCCCTCGCCGACGGCACCCTCAAGGTGACCGTGACCGTAGCCCCCGCAGCCACCCCGAAGGCGGTCTGACCCATGAAGATCTTCCACCGCGAGCCGGCGCTCTGGCTCGGCCTCGTCGCCATCGGCGTGAAGCTCCTCGCCGCGTTCGGCGTTCACGTCTCCGCCGAGCAGCAGGCCGTCATCAACGCGGTCGCCGCGGCCCTCGTCGGCTTGATCCTCGCCATCATCGCGGGTGACGCGATCGGTGCCGCGGTCGTCGGCTTCGCCCAGGCCGCCCTCGCGCTCGCCGTCGGCTTCGGCCTCGACTGGTCCGCCGAGCAGCAGGCCGTCGTCCTCGCCGCAGCAGCCGCCGTCGTCGCCATGTGGGACCGAACGCAGATCACCGCGCCCGCCCCGGCCACAGCCGTGGCGCCGGTCCGGAGCGTGTAGGTGAAGTGCCGTGCGGTCCGGCGGCTCAGGCGTCAGCTGGGCCGCCGCGGCGCAATCCTCTCCAGCTATGGGCTCGTCTGGCTCCTCTACGGATATGGGCAGCTGACGACTCCCCAGCCAGACCAGCGCGGGCTGCAGCTTGTACTGAGCATCCGACCCCTGGACTACTGGGGTTGGTGCTGGATCGTTGCGGGCGTTGTGGCGCTCGTATGTGCGTGGGCTCCGCCGGGCCGTGACGCTGCCGCCTTCCTCGTACTGCCACTCGTGGTGGTGCCGTGGATGGTGTCGTACCTCGCTGCCTGGCTCTCGGGGGGCTACCCCCGCGGCTGGGTAGCGGCAGCCGTGTGGGCGGTGATTACCGCCCCGGTCCTCGTGGTTGCCGGGTGGCCCGAGCCGTCCCGCACCAAGAAAGCGGAGCCACCCTATGAATGCTGAGACGTGGGCTCAGGTCGGACTCACCGGCGCAGCTGCCGTAGCCAGCGCGTTCGCCGGGCGAGCAGCGCGGCGCTCGAAGAGGCAGGAATCGCGGGACGACTTCGCCGCCGTCACCGACCGGATGGACAAGGAACTGCTGCGGCAGGGCGGCGAGATCAACGCCCTGCGCGAGCAAGCCAACCTTGCCGAGAAGCGCGTCGAGGGCGCCCTCGTCGCCGTCGGCTACCTCATCGACAGAGTCCGCGGGCTGAGCGTCCACATCCGGTCTCTCGGCATGGAGCCGCCGGCCGCACCCCCGGTTCCTCCCAAGGCTCGCGAGTTCATCGACCACGACGTGTGAGAGAACTGGAGTGCGAGCAGCCCCACCGCTACGGCGGTGGGGCGTTTCGCCGTCTCAGGGGGCGAGCTCTTTCTTGACCTGAGCGACCTCGGCACCCGCGTCCTCAGCGGGGATCTTCCACCGGATGGTCGTTCCCTCGCCGTCGGTGTAGACGAGTGTCCCTCCAGCCTGCGCCTTGGTCAGGTCAAAGACCGCAGAGTCCCAGACCCAGCTGCCTGGCTGGACAGCTCCGCCGGCGTTGAAGGACTCGGCGACGACATTGAATGCCTGGCCGTTTCCCTGCTCGATCGCCTGCCCGTCGGGGGCGATCCAGCTCCAGCCGCCCCCGGTGATCGGCGCTGCCTGAGCTGCAGCCACTGCCGTTGTCGGCCTGGCCTTGATGGTGATGAAGGCGAACTGCCCCTGCGTGGGCTTGTCGAAGGTGGTCCCGGCCGGCAGGTAGGTCACGGATGTCGGGGTCAGCTCCAGCCGTCCCGTGCCACCGGCGCCGACCGTCTCGGCTGCGGCGCCCAACGCGAGCGCCGGAGACGCTGCCGACGGCACAGGCTTGGGGGCTGTCTGGCTGGCAGGAGGCGGGGGCGCCGCGGCGGGCTTTCCGCCGCTGCAGGCGGAGACTGCGGCAAGAAGGAGCAGAGCGGCAGGGAGAGTTCGGATGCGCATGGTGACCCCAGAGGTTGGTGAGGTCGAGACGGTAGCGCCCCGACATTGGAGGCGGGGGCCGTGTTGCGGAATCGCGACCACTGGGGAGCCGAGGCCGCGATAACCCCCACGTATCAAGGGCCTTAACCGGTACGCTAGTTCTAGTCACATACCGCCTCAAAGGAGGGTGAACGTGGGGAGCGAACTCGAACCGGTACATCAAGCCGAGATCGTCACTGAACTGCCTGCACCGCGCACCAACGACGAACACCTCTCAGGCGAGACCATCGCCGACCTCAAGCGCTCCATCGCCGACAACACCGACCGCGCCTACAAGCGGTGGTGGCGGATGGCCATCACATGGTGCGAGCGCGAGCAGCGCACCGCGCTCCCCATGACCGGACAGACCGTCGCCGAGTTCATCGGCCACCTCATGCGATCCACATCGACCACGACCGGCAAGCCCTACTCGCCCAACAGCCTCGATCAGGCGCTCTCCGCCATCCGCACCGCCCACTTCCGCGCTGGCTTCGAGGGGCAGCCACCGACCCGGGCCGCCCGCGAGCTAATCAAGGTCCACCGCCAGGACCGCGCGAAGGCCGGCTGGCGACCGCGCCGCGCGAAGGCCGTCACGCTCGACGTACTCCGCCTCCTCCTCGCGCAGTGCGACCCGAACTCGCTCAGCGGACGGCGGGACGCGGCGATCCTCGTGCTCGGCTACGGACTGATGGGCCGACGCTCCGAGCTGGCTGCCATCCAGATCAGCCAGCTGGCGATCTCCGAGGACTGGGTGACCGTCTTCATCCCCATGTCCAAGACTGACACCAATGCCAAGGGCGAAGACGTCGACGTCCCCCGCGCTCTCGCCCCCGACATCGACGCCGGCCGCATCGTCGCCTTGTACCTCGAGGGCCTTCGTGAGTTCGGAGTTGTGGACGGCCCCCTCCTCCGCTGCATCCATGCGCGTGGAGCCGTGGGTAAGGGGATGTCGGCTGCCGCCGTGGGCGAGATCGTCAAGAAGCTAGCCAAGGCCGCCAACCTGACGGACGCCGAGCGGACCACGGCCCACGGCCTGCGCGCAGGCGGTCCGACCGACGCGGCCGAACGGGGAGTCCCTGTCCCCTTCATCGCCGAGCACGGCCGGTGGAGCAAGAACTCCACCCAGGTGTTGGCCTATGTCCGGCCGGCCGACAAGCGCCGCAACAACCCGCTGCTGCCGCACAAGCCCCGCACCTAGGCCGACAGCAAAGCCCCGCCCTACCGGGCGGGGCCGAGGTCGTCGATGAGCTTGCGGCGGACCGTCTCGAACAGGTCCGAGCCTGGCAGGGCAATGCCCACCCCGGCGTGCGGGGTGGGCAGGTGAGGAGCGGAGGGCATTGGGTCTCCTAACGGGCCACAGGCATCTGGCAGGTACGGCAGCCCACCGACCGGTCGGCAAAGAACAGGCGCATCGACACGTGAGGCCGCCACCGAGCCTCGGCTTCGGGGGTGCCATCCGGTCGGACGGACAGTGATGCCCGCCCGTCACTTGCGGCACACGCCACCACCACGACCTGCATCGGCTGCATCCGGGTGTGCACCACGAGCTCGTGGGTGAGGTGGTCGATGAGCGCGCAGTGCCAGTCGCCAGCAGTGGTGGGTGTCGGTCGCATGTCAGGCTCCTTGAGGGTCGAGGCTAGATGGCTTCGAGTTCGCGCGAGTCGACGGCTACGGGGAGGCCGGTGGGGTCTTCGTCGAGAAGCACGCCGTGTCCGTGGAGCGGCTGCTTCGGGAGGCTGACGACCGTGCCGAGGGTGCCGGCGGGTGCGGAGTAGGCCTGCGGCCAGGCCGGAAGGAAGTCGGCGGTGAGGCGGACTCGCTGACCGACCATGAAGTCGTTCACTTGAATCTCCCTGTTCGCGGGTTGTTTCTGTACCTACAGAATGCGCTCGCAATGCACTCTTGTCAAGGTCTCCATGCAGGCGGATGCTAGTTTCTGTACCCACACCTTCAAGGGGGAGATATGGCCCGGCCCGCCACCGGCAAGACGCCACTCAAGAACATCCGTGTGCCGCAGGACCTATGGGACGCGGCCAAGGAAGAGGCTGCCGCCGAGGGGCGGACGCTGACCGACGTGATCCTCGGAGACCTGCACCGGTACGTGACACGTCGGCGACGCGAGCGAGGGGTCGCCGGCGGTCCGCTGGAGCCCTCAAATCCTGGCGCTTAAGGGAACGTTATGCGCTACCAACCAACCGGAGGTCTGAAGTGAGTCCCAAGAACTACACCGTCCGCCGGAGCTCCGTGCCGGGCAGCCCGACGCCGTGGGATTGGCACTGCCGCACTGATCGAGTCGTCGGCTCCACACCGGTGCGGTGCGCCAAGTGGGGGTCCGCGCGCACGAGCGATGAAGCCGCGGCAGCTGCGACGGCTCATCTGGCAAGCCATCACCCATCCTGATCCCGACGCCCGCTCCTGCATCCAGCGGGGGCGGGCTTCTTCGTGTCCGCGTCTACTCGGCGGGCAGCCGCATCCCGATCCGGGCCTGAATCTCGCCCGCGGCCAGCCGGAGGCTCTCGTCCGCGCCGTCGGCGAGCTGTCCGAGGAGGGCGATGAGCGCGCCGGCCTCGCCGCGGGTGAGGAGCGGGAGCCGGTCGCCGGGCTGGGCCATCAGGTCGTCGAAGTCCACGCTCGGGTAACGGCGGGGCCGTGCGCGCGTCACGGCTGGTCGGCTGCCGTCCAGACCTCGGGCCCGCCGCCGCGCCACTCGATCGGCGGCCATTCCGCCTCGTCGTCGAGGCCCGCGCGGCGCAGGAACTCGATCACATCGGCCATGCCGAACGCTCGTCCGAGGATCACCCCGTCCACGCGCACCCTGCGGGTTCCGTCCTCGTCGGGCGGGTAGACGACGACACGCGGCTCGGTCATGCCTCCAGCCTGCGCCGGTCCGGTCAGTCCAGCACCCCGAGCTCGGCGTCCGGTCGGCAGTACGGGCAGGCCTCGAGCCGGTCGACGCAGAGGAGCCGCAGCGCGTCCGTGCGACTGACCGGGCGGGATCGGAAGCCCTTGCCGCCCATGGTGCAGCCGCCGACGTGGACCATCGACGGATGCTTGCTGAGGTCGAGCTCCAGCTCCCAGTCCGGCGGTGGCGCGGGCGGCAGGCGGGCGGCCACCTCGGCGTGGCGCTTCTCCGCGTCGGCGATCTGCTGCCGGACCCGGTCGAGGCTCAGCTGGAGCCATGTCTCCAGGGTGCGGAGGCGGGGCAGGTCGGGCGGCAGATCGGACACAAGTTCGATTCTACGCCGATCGGCGCATGCCCTTTGTCAGCGCCTGGGTCTAGCGTGGACACATCATCCGCGAGCAGTTCCCTAGCTTGCGGGGGCGCTGCGGGCTGCAGCTGCACGATCCCGCCCCACCGGACCCCATGCGGGGACAGCGCCCGGCGGGGCGGAGGTGCGTCAGGACCCGTCGGCCGGCTTCGGATGCCGGACCGCTGCGTTCACCGCAGCCTCGAGCTTCCCGCGGTCCTGCCCCGTCGCCTTCGCGTGGTCGGCGATGGCGTCCTGGACTTCGGCGGCCCGGTCCCGCCAGGCTTCCACCGCCACATTCCAGGCGGTGTGCTGCTCCTCGGTCCAGCCGCCCTCTTGAGTCGGCTTCCCGTACTCCTCCTGCAGCCGGCGCACCTCGGCGTGCGCATCATCCGCAGCCTGCCGCAGGGCCAGAAGGTCGTCGTTCAGTTCGATTGCCACCGGCGGATCCTATGCCGCCGGCTCGACCCCGGCGCGCATCGCCTCGCCCCACTCGACGAGCAGCTCCCGGTACCGGTCCGTACCCGCCCCACCCGCGGCGACCAGCGCCCGGATCTCGGCGTTGACCTCGGCCGCAGAGCGGGCGGGACGGGTGGCGGACATGTCGAACAGGGTATCGGGGAGGCCCGACGGTCAGTCCAGAGGAAGGGCCTGATGCGCGGCCACGATCTCATCGATGCGGTGGGCCAGATCGAAGTCGGCCGCAGTCAGCCGGTGGCCGGCGTCGTGTGTGGTGATGGACGCCCGCAGGTGGTCGATCCGCAGGTCCAGGTCCGCGTGGTGCTGGATCCGACGGGATCGGTCCGCGATCGTCACGATCGCCGCGACCGCCGCGTGATAGCGGATCGGGTACGTGCGGGTGATCGCATCACCCTCCTGCGTCCAGCCCGGCAGCTTGGCCAGACCCTCCGCGATCTCCTCGTGCGTCATCGGCTTCAGCGCACCCATGTCAGCTCCCCTCAGTCACAGGCGCCAGGATCTCCGCGAGGTCCCGGCCTACCGGGGCATCGTGCCATGGCCTCATGGCCCGCTCCAGGGTGAGGAGTTCGCGGACCATCCGCGCGGAACGGGTCTCCACGGCGATCGTCGCCGCCTCTCTGGCGATCTCGACGGCGTGGTCCGGTTCCCGCGCAGCTGCGGCGGCGGACGCGTGCCGGGCGAGGTACACGCCGCGGTCTCGGCGGGCGGTGGACGGCACTGCGGCCAGCACCTGCCGCCACAGGGCGTCGGCTTCCCGGCCGAGGCCGAGCCGGCCGTAGCAGGTGGCTCGCTGTACCTCGAGGTAGCCGGGCGTGCGGCGGCAGGCATTGCCCCAGGGGAGGTCGTCGTCGACTCGGGCGAGCAGTCCGTCGGCGGTGTCGATGAGCCGGTCGACGGCCGTGCGGTCGCCGGTCAGGCTCGCCCCGTGGGCCTGCTGCTGCATCGCCATGATCTGCACCTTGGGGAAGATCCGCTCGTCGTCGAGGGCGGCCTCGCACAGGTCGATGACGCCGTGCCCGTCGCCCAGGTCGGTCCGCACCTGGGCCAGGTTGACGAGGCTGTAGCCGATCAGGTGCGGGTCCCGCGACCGGGCGGCGATCTCCTGCGTTATGCCCCGCCAGAACGCCGCGGCACCGAGGTCGCCGGCGTCCTGGTACAGCCAGCCGACGAGCGCCGCGTAGGCGGCACCGACCCGGAGCAGGCTGCGGCGGGTCTCCCCGGCCGCGGACCGCACCAGCTTGTCGATGAGCTGGTACTGGGCACTCACTGTGCCGATCAGGTCGTGGGGGCCGAGCAGCATGTCGGCCCGGTAGTGGCCCTCGAGCTGCTGCTGGAAGTAGTCGATGAGGGCCGGGTCTACGTGCTGGGTGGCCGTGGGGCCGGGCATCAGCGCGGCGGCGGTCACGGACACGAAAGCGCGTCGCTTCACGTCATCCTCTTGGTGTGCCTCGGGGCGGATCCAGCCGGCGGGCGCCGGGAATCCCAGGTCTTCGGGCCACCTGCCGAGCGCGTCGTGCAGCACGATGGCCGTCTCCTCCGGGGGCCAACGCCGGTCGTCGGCGTGGCCTTCCCAGCGGCGCCATGTTCGCGCGGACACTGTGTAGTGCGGGTCGTCGAGGAGCTGCTGCCCGTGGGCCTGCAGGGCTGCCGCCGCGGCGTCCATCGTGCGCCAGCCGACCCGCAGCCGGGCGGCTCTCAACGCGTCGTTGCGGTGGCTCATGGATTCAGTCTGGGGGCTCATCGCGGTCACCTCGGGCCATGGCCGCCACGTGGCCACGCGTGGCCACGCCATGGCCTATCTGCCGGTCTGCGTGCATGGACATCATCTCTGTACACCGCCACCGACCGCCGACGAATCGCGAGGGATCATGGACGCGCTCGATGAACTGCCGCCCCTGTCAGAGCTGTCCGAGCAGCAGGTCCGCGGCAGCGCATGCGTGTTCTGCGGGATCCACCTCGACAACGAGACCGCGGTCGACCTTGGCGAGCGTCGCGCCGGCCGAGCAGGCGCCACGGTCCGCTGGTTCCCGCGGGCCTGCACCGGCCACGGCGGCACCTAGGCCCCCGCCTCTCCGCCGCGGCGGCAGCGGAGAGGCGGGAACCAGACACGCCCGGGTGGCTTCGCGCAGCCGTTCGCTGCCACAAATGTTCGCGCATGCGTTCGACTTGCCAGCACCCAAGTCGACGGTAGAGCATGACCGTTGGTTAACTTTTCACACAGGGTGCGAAGTGACCGTCTGCATATATCTGTTTACACACTTCCGGACGGGTGCATATGCCAGGCAGACTGGAAACCGTTCGTCTGACCGAAACTGGGCATGCGGACACCAGGACTACGGCATGAGGTCCTTCGCCGGGAGGCGAAGGGCTCGCGCAAGGCGGAGCAGTTGTGAGAACTTCGGGTCCGTCTTGCCGGCCTCGGTCTTCTGCAGGGTTGTCCGGTCGATCCCGGCCAACTCGGCAAGCTTGTCCTGCGTCAGCTCCGCATCGAGACGGGCATCGCGGATGCGGTTGCCCAGTCTGACGCGGGCTTCGGCGATCCAGGGGGGTGTAGCGGGTTGCACCTACTAGACACTCAGACCTGAAGATCGTTTTGTCTGCGGGATACATCCCGCTTTTCGGTACCAACGTCGACCGAGTCGACGACATAGGCGGCCGTAGGGTGTAGCGGCGCGGGTCCCACCATCAGCGTGGTTGGGCGACGTCAGGCATCCAGCGGCAAGGCGACCCCCCTCCGACGCATGGAGGGGGGTCGCCGCATTTGGCCCCTGACCTGCAACGACACCGTGTTCCCTTGGGGGGATTTTAGGGGGCGGAGTGCCGTAGTGACCCTGCATGAGAGCGTAGCGAGACTGCACTGGCGCGTAGGCAAGCTGCACGCAAAGATGAGAAAGCCCAGGCTCAGAGGGTTCTGACCTGGGCTTTCCTTCACCTCTTCCGAGGTCAACGCGGTGGGCGCGGACGGTTTCGAACCGCCGACATCTGCTTTGTAAGAGCAGCGCTCTACCCCTGAGCTACGCACCCGTGGATGAGTGGACAGCCTACATGCCGGGCACACCCCCCACGCAAACCCGTTCCCGTGGGGGAGAATGGAGCGGGGCAGGGCTGGCGCGGACGCGTACGGGAGAGGGATTGTGACGACGGCATCCCGGCGGTGGTTCGGCGGGCGGGACGAGAGTCGGCGGGCGGACGCGCAGGCGGCGAAGGATGCCGCCGCCGCGGCGTTCTACGAGCTGGACACCGCGCAGCGGGATCTTCGGATCTCCATCGAGACGATCGCGGCGGCGGACGGGTCGCCCGCCGCGCGGCAGGCGAGCGAGGGGTTCGCGGCGCTCGGGCAGCGCATCGACCAGGTCAGCCGCGTGTACATCGAGGCGGTCGACGCGCACGACCTGGACCGGGCCGAGCTGGAGGCCTCGGTCGCCGCGCGGGCCCGGGAGCAGCTGACGCGGGCCCGGGACGAGTTGGTGCGGGTCAAGGGGGAGCTGGACCGGTTCGCGCAGGGGTTGCAGCCGCTGCTGGACAAGGCGGAGACGCAGCTGGCGCGGGTCGCGCCGGCCCGGGAGCGGGCGAAGGCGGCGCTGCTGGCGGCGAGTGACGCGCTGGACTCCGTACGCGCCAAGGGGATGAGGGCTGATGACCTGGCGGCGCGGCTCGCCGCGCTGGGGCCGGAGCTGACCAAGCTGAACCAGGGCGCGGCCCTGCACGGGGTGCAGGAGACGGTGCAGCGCGCGGACCGGATCCTGCGGGACGCGGAGGCCGTACGGGCCGAGGCCGCGCGGCTCCCGGAGCGGGCCGCGGAGATCGACCGGCGGTTGGTGAGCCTGCGTACGCGCGCCCAGGCGTTGCGCAACCGGGCGGACCGGGTGGATCCGGTGTTGAGCGAGCTGCGGCGGAGGTTCTCGGCCGCGTGTTGGCAGGACCTCCAGCACGTGCCGGACCAGGCGGTACGGGACGTCGCGGAGGCGGAGGACCGGTTGTTCGAGGCCGGCCGGGCGCGGGACGAGCAGCGCTGGGCCGATGTGTCGGCGCTGATCGAGGCGGTCCGTACCTCCCTGGACGCGACGGACGAGGCGGTGTCGGCCGCGCAGGACCGGCTGACACGGCTGGAGGCGGTGGCGCGGGATCCGCAGGCGGAGGTGGACCGGACCCGGTTCGCGATCCGCGATGCCCAGCGCCTGGCGATGGCGGGTCGCAGCGTGCCCGATCCGCGGCACGCGGGGCCGCTGGACCAGTCGGTGGCCCGGGTGGAGCGGGCGCTGGCCGGGCTGGAGGGGAGGCATCCCGACTACTGGCACTTCCTTCAGGAGATGGAGGGGGTCCGGCTCGCGGTGGGCCGGGTGGTGTCGGACATCCGGGACGGGCGCGCCTCCGCCCGGTAGGACGTCACCCGATGCATCTCCGTTTCTCGGATTTGTCCCCGGGTGCCCGGCGACGGATGCTGGAGGTGCCCGGGTTGCCGGGAACGGAGTAGAGGAGGGCGGTATGGCTGCCCACGCTTTCCACTCGTCCCATCGGTCTCGTGCGTCGCGGCGGGAGCGGCGGGCGCCCGTGCCCGTGCCCGACGCGAAGGCCGGCGAGGGGTACGAGGCGCACGCGCTCTACGGGTGCACGGAACCCCACGAGAACTACGCGCCGTACGTACCCCACGAGCCCTACGCGGCCGGCACGCCGCCGGTCTCCCACCACTGGGTGCAGCGCGCCCTGCACCCCGTGAACGCCAAGCTCGACGATCACCTGCCCGCCGACCACAAGCTCAGCCAGGTCTACCGGGTCGGCGCCGGTCTGACCGGGCTGCTGCTGGTCGTCTTCGGGATCCTGGGGCTCATCGACGAGATCGGGTTCTTCGACACCGGCGGCGACACGGTGCTCGCCCTGAACACCAACGGCGCGCTGAGCGTCCTGTCGATCTGCATCGGTGCGCTGCTCTTCGTCGGGATGGTGATCGGCGGAACCTTCGCGTCCACGCTGAACATCGTGCTCGGCGTGGCGTTCATCCTGAGCGGCTTCGTCAATCTGGCCCTGCTGGACACCGGATTCAACTTCCTCGCCTTCGAGATCCAGAACGTGTTGTTCAGCTTCGTCGTCGGCGTGATGCTGATGTGGTTCGGGATGTACGGGCGGGTGGGCAGCGCCCTGCCGCACGACAATCCGTATTGGCGGGCCCGACACCCCGAGCAGGCCGCCCGGGAGGAGCGCGTCGCGCAGGCCCGTTCCTGAGCCGGACGCGGGGGCGCACAGCACCTAGTCTGTCCGCATGCCTCGATACGAGTTCCGCTGCCGCACCTGTGACGACACCTTTGAGGTCAGCCGGCCCATGGCCGAGTCGTCCGCCCCCGCCGACTGCCCCGCAGGGCACGCCGACACCGTCAAGCTGCTGTCGGCCGTCGCCGTCGGCGGAACCAGCAGCGCCCCCGCTCCCGCCATGCGCGGCGGGGGCGGGGGCGGCGGCTGCTGTGGCGGGGGTGGCTGCGGCTGAGCGGCCGCACCCCCACCCCGGGTCAGCGCTTGCGCGAGAGCGTCAGGCCGTCCGAGATCGCCAGCAGGACCGACTCCATGCGGGTGTCCGCCGAGACGTGGTCGTTGAAGGCGCGGACACCCACCGCCGCCTCGCTGTCGGCCGACTCGTCGACGACCGTGCCGTGGAACAGGGTGTTGTCCGTGACGATCAGGCCGCCGGTGCGCAGCCTGGGTACGAGTTCCTCCCAGTAAGCGATCTGGCTCTGCTTGTCGGCGTCGATGTAGGCCATGTCGATGTGCGGTTCGGCCGGCATGGCCCGCAGGGTGTCCAGCGCCGGCGCGATCCGCAGGTCGATGCGGTCAGCGACGCCCGCCTGCTCCCAGGCCTCGCGGCCGTACGCCGTCCACTCCTCGGAGACGTCGCAGGCGATGAGCCGGCCGTCCGCGGGGAGGGCCTGCGCCATGGAGAGGCTGGAGAAACCGGTGAAGGTGCCGATCTCCACGATGTGACGGGCTCCCGTCAGCCGGACGAGGAAAGCCAGCAGCGGCCCCTGCTCCTCCGCGGACTGCATCCCGGCGACATCGGGGAACTTGGCGTACGTCGTCGCCACCAGCCCCCGCTGGACCGCGTCCAGCGGGGGGTTGTGGTCGAGCACGTACCGGTAGAGCTCGTCCGTGATCTTGGTCGTATTGCCCTTGGTCATGCGGTCAGTGTCGCAACCGTCCGGCCGAATTCGCGGACGATTTCCTCGCCCGCCTCGACACCGAGCGTCGTCAGGGCCGTCACGTTCGGCGCCGTCCAGTCCGCGTCCGCCAGCTCTCCGTGCCCCGGTCGCCAGGCCCGGTCCGCCGCGAGCAGCAGGTCCGCGTCCAGCAGCGAGTCACCGGCGGCGAGGGTGGTCGTGGCGCCGGTGCGGCGGGCCACCTCGCGCATGGCCGCGCTCTTGGTCAGCGGGCGCGGGACGGCGTAGATCTTCCGGCCCTGGAGCGAGATCGTCCAGCCGCGGGCCTCGGCCCACTCCGTCAGCGCCTTCAGCCACTCGTCGGGCACCAGGGCCCGCTCGACGACCAGGTACGCGAACAGGTCCTCCGCCACCCGCGCCTTGCGCAGCCACGCCGGGTCGGCCGCGGCCAGCAGGTGGCCGTGGACCTCCTCCAGCGACGCGCACTCCTGCGCGAGCCGCTTCGCGACCGCCCGCCGCCAGTCCCGGTCGGGCGCCCCGTCGACCAGCAACTGGCCGCCGTTCGCGCAGATCGCGTACGGGGCGGGGCGGCCGGGGAAGCTGATGCGCTGGTACTGCTTGCGCGTGCGGGTCGTGGTGGGGACGAAGACGACCGACGGGTCCTCCTTGAGTTCCGCCAGCAGCTCGGCCGCCGTCTCCGTCATGTAGGACAGCGGCTTGCTCTCGTGCACCTCGACGCACAGCAGCCGCGGGGCCACCGGGTCGGGCATGCTCAGGGCCAGGGCGGCCGTCGAGTAGATGAGCGTACGGTCGAGATCACTGGCTACGAGGACAGTCACTTCGAGGCCACAGCCTTTCCGTCGGCGCCCGTGGCGCCGCGCGTGAATCGGGGGTGGATGAGTCCCACACACGTGTAGGGGAGCCCGTCCACCTCTTCCACCGGGACCCCGCGCTGCTCGGCGAGCAGCCGTACGTGGTCCAGGTCGGCCCCGGCGCCGCGCTGCGCCAGGATCTTCCACGGAACCCGGCGCAGGAGCACGCGGGTGGTCTCGCCGACGCCCGGCTTGACGAGGTTCACGTCGTGGATGCCGTACTCCTCGCTGATCCGCTCGACCGCCGCCCAGCCCTCCCAGGTCGGGGTGCGGTCGGCCGCCGGCAGCTCCTTGACCTCGTCGTCGACGGCGTCGGCGACCTCGTCGAAGTGGGCGGCGACGGTGTCGACGAAGTCGACGGAGACGTCCGCCCCGGCGAGCTCGCGGTAGTACTTGGCGCCGTGGAAGTCTGCGGGACCGACCAGGTCGGACCTCAGCACCGTACGCGAGATCAGACCGGAGACCGTGGAATTGAGACAGGCGGAGGGGATCAGGAAGTCCTCCCGGGTGCCGTACGTCTCCACGCAGGAGCCCGGGTCGGCCAGGACGACGATCTCCGGGTTGAAGCCCTCGAACTCGGCGAGGGCGGCGCGCAGCTCGCGGGTGATGGCGCCCTTGCCCGTCCAGCCGTCCACGAAGACGACGTCGGCCGGGTCGTGGTGTGCGGCCAGCCAGCGCAGCGCGTTGGCGTCGATGCCGCGGCCGCGGACGATGGAGACGGCGTAGTGCGGCAGGTCCAGGCCGTGGCGCGCCCGGGCCCAGCGGCGCATCAGCACGCCGACGGGGGTGCCGGCGCGGGCCAGGGAGACCAGGACGGGGGACGGGGTGCGCTCGGCGAGGACGGTCTCGGTGACCGTGCCGACGGCCTTGGCCATGCGGGCGGCGGAGGCCTTGAGGGCGCTCCGGTAGAGCTCCTGGTACTGCGGGGACGGCTGGTATTCGACGGGCAGGGACTCGGCGTAGTGCGCGCCGCCCGCCTGGATGGCCTCCTCGCGCTCCTCGGTCGGGGCCTCCAGCTCGACGTCGGAGAAGTCCTGGAGCAGCCAGCCGACGTCCTCGGGCGCGTACGAGGAGAAGGCGGGGCCGCGCAGGGGCTCGGGCATGATCGGCTCCTGCCGGTCGGGTACGCGGTCGGGCGCGTAGGAGGGGACGACGGCCAGGACGACGCGGCCCGTGTGCGGGGCGAGGGCGTCGAGGAGCCCGGTCCGGAGTTCGGGGGTGTCGCCGGCCGAGTCGACGACGGCGACGACCGCGTCGAAGCCGGCTCCGGCGACGTTGTAGGCGTACCGGTCGCCGGGGCCGTCGGCGGGGGTGTCGTGGGCCGGGAAGACGAGCCGGGTGCGGATGGCGTAGCCGGGGTCGTCGACGGCGAGCACGGGCGAGCGGGTGGTGGTCGAGAAGCGGACCTCTGTGGCCGCGCCGGCCTCTTCCAGGGCCTTGGCGAGGCGCAGGGGCGCGTACATCAGCTCTTCGTTGCCGAGTACGAGGACGCGGCCGGGCGCTTCGCCGAGCGCGGCGGTGAGCTGGGCGGTGAGGTCGGGGAGGGCGGCCTCCAGCTCCGCGCGGTGGGTCGCGGTGAAGCCGTGGCGGCCGCCGTCCGGGACGCCCTTGGGCCAGTCGAGGGAGACGCGGGTGACCGGGTGCGGGTCGTCCGCCGGGTCGTCCGTCGGGGCTCCGCCCCGGACCCCGCTCCTCGAACGCCCGAGGGGCTGGGATGCCTCCCACTCCTCCACCAGTGCCTGGCCCTTGGCCAGGACCCCCTCCGGGAGGGTGACCGTGCCCGAGGCGAGGGATATGAGGTCCACGCGGGCGCCGAGCTCGGCGGCGAAGGCCGCGAGGCGGTCGCGGTCGGCCGGGGAGCGCATGTCGACCAGGGCCACGACCACGTAGTGGGTGCGCGGGTGGCGGGCGTGCAGGTCGCGGATGGTGTTCAGGACCGTGTTGCCGGTGGAGAACTCGTCGTCCACCAGGACCAGCGCCCCGGAGCCCGCGAGCAGCCCGGCGTCCTCCGGCAGCAGCAGGTGCGAGGTGGCGTGCGAGTGGGACTCCTCGAAGCCGCCCGCCGGCTCCACGCCCGGGACGGGACGGCGGGTGGAGTGCAGGTAGGGGGCCGGGCCCAGGCCGTCGGCCACGCAGTGGCCGAGCCCGGTGGCGGTCTCCGCGTAGCCGAGGACCACCGCGGAGGCTGCCGCCTCCTCGCCGAGCAGCGCCCG
This sequence comes from Streptomyces sp. NPDC002467, assembly GCF_042889825.1. Taxonomy (NCBI): domain Bacteria; kingdom Bacillati; phylum Actinomycetota; class Actinomycetes; order Kitasatosporales; family Streptomycetaceae; genus Streptomyces; species Streptomyces sp. NPDC002467. The sequence goes on from NZ_JBIARJ010000005.1 coordinate 92,252, forward strand.
TACCCGACGGCCGAGGCCGTACCCGGCGTCGTACACCGTCTTCGGGGACTGCGGGACGTGCTTGCCCAGCACCTGCGAGACCAGCAGGTGCGCGCGCTTGGGGTTGCGCCGCAGGGCGAGCCCGAGGAGTTCACCGAGCCGCGGGCCCGCGACCTCCTCGGCGGCGACCGCCTCGCCGACGGCCGCCTCGGCGTCCTCCAGGCGTACGCCCAGACGGTCCGCGACCCACGTTCCCGACCACACGCTGTCTATCTTCTTGCCTTTCCTAGTCGTCAGCCCGGCCACCGGCCCGCTCACACCTGGAGCCCGGCCGTGAGGAGGTCGACGAAGCCGACCTCCTCCTTCGCCACACCGAAGACCTCGGCGCGCAGCATGGTGCGCTCGGCCCAGGCCCGGTGGGGCTTCACCTCGTTCATCTTGTTCGTGTAGGCGGAACGCATCACGCCGCCGCCGCCGCGCTCGGGGCGCAGGATGTCCTGGGCGTCGCTGAACTCCTCGTGGGAGACCACGGACAGCGCGTGCACGGGCGTGACGTGGGCGGGGTGGATGCAGGTCTTGCCGAGCAGTCCGTTGGCCCGGTCGAGTTCGATCTCGCGCAGCAGCCCGTCCAGGTCGTGCTCGATGAGCGCGGTGCGCAGTTCCTCGACGCCCTCCTCCAGGAAGGGGCTGCGGCGCAGCTGGGGCTTGAAGAGGCGCTGCTGGCTGCGGAAGTACTCCCAGACCGGGCCGGTGACGGTGAAGCCGGTGCCGTCGGCCCGGCTCAGTACGTTCACCACGTCCGCGATGACGCCGGCCACGATCTGGACGTCGTAGGCGGTCATGTCGGGGGTGCGGCGCAGGCCGTAGGCGGAGCAGAAGTCGGTGACGCCGAGCCGCAGGGCGAGGACGCGCTCGCGGTGGGCGTTGACGGTGCGGGAGATGCCGGCGAGTGCCTCGATGCGGGTTTCGAGGTGGAGGAGGTCGGGGGTCTCCAGGACGGGCATCGCGTACAGCCGGGGCTGTCCGCTCGCGGCCTCCGCCTCGGCGACGGCGTCGAGGAAGGCGGAGCCGCTGCTCTCGGTGAACTTGGGCAGCACGAATCCGGCCAGGTGCCGCACCGTGGCCCCCAGGCGGCGCACGAGGTCGGGTATCTGCTCGGGGGTGCGGACGCGGACGAAGAGCAGCGGGTGCTCCGCGCCGTCCGGGCCGTCGGCGTCGAGTGCGGCGAACTGCCGGACGAGGTTCTCCTCGGCGCCGAGGACGTCGGCGTCGCTGATGGAATCCTCCAGGCAGAGGACCATGGAGACGACCCCGCGGCCGGCCTGCTTGCGGATGTCCGCGGCGAGGGCGGGGCGGGTCGCCGGGCTGTACAGGGTGGCGCCGAGCGCCGCCGCGAGGATCCGGGCGGGCGAGGCCTTGGTGAACTCCGCGGGCTCCTGGTGGAAGAGGTCCTTACGGACGCTGGGCGATATGTGCCCAAAGTGACGCATGTGCTTCCCCCGTACTGCCTCGGCGGCCCAACTGGCGTGGCCGGTAATAGTACGTACGAACACGAGTCAAAAATTCCCCAAGCACATGAAATTCAGGTAACCCTCTTGCACCATGCCCACGTCTTTCGATTGAGACAAGGCCTTACGGGGGGCCGCATTGTCGCGCTCCACCCCGGGAAGGCAGGATGACGGGCATGACGCACTCGATGCAGAAGGGCTCGAACATCCCGGTGACCGCGGTGGCGGTCCGGGCGGTGCTGCGCTGGACCGGCGGCCCGGAGGTTCCGGACGTGGACGCCTCCGCGCTGCTCGTGGGCCCCGACGGCCGGGTGCGTTCGGACGAGGACTTCGTCTTCTACAACCAGCCCCGGCACCCCTCCGGCGCCGTCTGGCGGCTCGGCAAGAAGCAGCTCGGCGACGCGATCACCGACGCGGTCCAGGCGGACCTGCGCTCGGTGACCCCGGGCGTGGACCGGATCCTGGTGGTGGCCTCCGCCGAGGACGTGCCGTTCCACCGGGTGCGCGACCTGCGGATCCTGCTCTACGACGCCTCCCCGGGCGGCAGCTCCGATCCTCTGGCCTACTTCGACGTACGGCCCGAGACCGGCGCCGAGACGGCCCTGATGTGCGGGGAGCTGTACCGGCGGGGCGACGGGTGGAAGTTCCGCGCGCTGGGCGAGGGCTACTCCAACGGGCTCGTGGGCCTCGCGACCGACCACGGGATCTCGGTCGACGAGAACGCCCCCGATGCCGAGGCGCAGCCCGCGACGGGGCCCGCCTCCGACCAGACCGCCGCGATGGCCCCGCCCGCGCCGCCCACGCAGGCCCCGCCGGCCGTCCAGCCCGCCTACGGGTACCCGCAGCCGGTGTCCCCGGCCCCGGTGCCCGGTCCGGGCGGGGACCCGACGTTCCGGCTGCCGGTGCAGGGCCCGCAGTTCATCCGGCGCTGACCCGCCGGGCCGCCCGCCGTGGGGCACCGGGGCCCTTGTCGGACCCCGGAGCCCCGGCGTCAGCTCTTGGCGCTCTTGTAGCCGCGTCCCCACTGGAGCCCCCAGCCGTAGAGCCGGTCCAGCTCGGCCTGGAAGCCGTAGACGAACTTCACCTCGCGCCGCACGATCAGCTCGCCCTTGACCTTCTCGAAGGACACCACCGCGCAGGAGCGGGCCTCCGGGTGGCGTTCCTCCAGCGCGATCTCGATGCGCGGTCCGGCGCTCGGGAAGAGGGTGACCAGGGCGTGCGTCCGGTCGAACGCCGGGGTCTGGTCGTAGATGTAGACGAAGAACAGCAGCCGCTTGATCTCGTCGGCGTGGTCGAGATTGACGTAGAGGGTCTCGCCCGAGGCCGATCCGAAGCGGTCGTCGCCGCTGAGTTTCACGTACGGCGGGTCGTTGATGTCGCCGAGGAGGTTGCCCAGCGGCTGCACGGCGCCCCGGCTGCCGTCGGTGAGCTCGTAGAGGCAGCCGAGGTCCAGGTCGACGTTGACCATGCCCTGGGTGTGCGCCTGCACCATGTCGGGCTTGAAAAGCTTGAACGGGTGCCGGAAGAGCTGCCCGCTCTGGCCCGAGCGGCCGCCGATGTCCGAGGTGCGCATCCGCCAGGACAGGTTGACGCGGAGATTGCCGTGGACCGCCCCCTGTTTGGTGAGCGACACCGTCGGATGTCGCCGCGTGAGCTCGATCGCGTTCGACGAGGCGTTGCCCGACTGGAACTGGCCGGACCTGCTGCCCAGGATGCCGTCGAAGAATCCCATCCCTACCCCCCTGATACGTACGGAAGCGGGGCGGCCCGCCGGGTCCGTGGACCCGCCCGGCCGCCCCGCAATTGGAGCGTTCCGCATTAACGCGGCGGTCATGCCTCCGCGGCTGCACCCTCCGGTTCCAGTTCCAGCTTCTTGTTGCGTCGCACGGAGGACCAGAAGGACCAGGCGATCAGCACGACGCCGATGAGACCGGTGATGACCTCGTTGATCTCGTACTGGATGGTGACGAGCAGGAGCACCGCGAGCGCGCCGATGGCGTAGTGCGCGCCGTGCTCCAGGTAGACGTACTCGTCGAGGGTGCCCTGGCGGACCAGGTAGACCGTCAGCGAGCGGACGTACATGGCACCGATGCCGAGGCCGAGGGCCATGAGCACGATGTCGTTGGTGATGGCGAAGGCGCCGATGACCCCGTCGAAGGAGAAGGAGGCGTCGAGGACTTCGAGGTACAGGAACATGAAGAAGGCGGCCTTGCCGGCCATGGCGACGGCCGAGACGGGCTTGCCGCTCTTCTTCGCCTCCTCCTCGGCCTCGTGCTCGGCCTCCTCCTCTTCCTCGAGCCGGTTCTCGAAGTAGCCGGAGAGGCCGCCGACGATCATGTAGGTGATCAGGCCGAGGACACCGGAGATCAGGACGGTCTGCGCCTTGTCCACGTGGACGCCGCCGTGCTGGTGGGCCTGGGTGGCGACGGTCATCGAGGCGACGACCAGGACGATCAGCGCGACGCACGCGGACAGCATGTCGATCTTGCCGAGCTTGGCGAGCGGGCGCTCCAGCCACGCGAGCCACTTGATGTCACGGTCCTCGAAGATGAAGTCGAGGAAGATCATCAGCAGGAACATGCCACCGAAGGCGGCGATGGACGGGTGAGCGTCCGTGACGAGCTGCTGGTATTGCTCCTTGTCGTTCAGCGCCAGCTGGACGGCCTCGATGGGGCCGATCTTTGCGCTGATGGCAACGATGACGACGGGGAACACCAGTCGCATACCGAAGACCGCGATGAGCACACCGACCGTCAGGAAGATCTTCTGCCAGAAGGCATTCATCTTCTTCAGGATTCCGGCGTTGACCACCGCGTTGTCGAAGGACAGCGAGATCTCGAGGATCGTCAGGATCGCCACGATGCCGAAAGCGGTCCACCCCCCGTAGAACACCGCTGCGGCCAGACCGAGCGCAGTGACTGCGAACGACCAGCCGAAGGTTTTCAGAACCACTGGCACCCCATCGTCTTGTACGGCTTTACGAAACGTTGACCCCGAAGTCTAGAGCGATGCCCCGGAGGCCCGACGCGTACCCCTGCCCTACCGCCCGGAACTTCCATTCGCCCCCGTAGCGGTAGACCTCGCCGAAGATCATCGCGGTCTCGCTGGAGGCGTCCTCGGAGAGGTCGTAGCGGGCCAACTCCTGGCCGTCCGCCTGGTTCACCACGCGGATGAAGGCATTGCTGACCTGGCCGAAGCTCTGTCGGCGGACGTCCGCTTCGTGGATGGACACCGGGAAGACGATCTTGTCCACCATCTCCGGCACCTTGGTGAGGTCGATGATGATCGACTCGTCGTCGCCTTCACCCTCGCCGGTGAGGTTGTCCCCGGTGTGTTCGACGGAGCCGTCGGGGCTCCTGAGGTTGTTGTAGAAGACGAAGTAGTCGTCCCCGAGCACGCGGCCGCTGTTGCACAGCAGCGCGCTGGCGTCGAGGTCGAAGTCGGCTCCCGTGGTGGAGCGCGCGTCCCAACCGAGGCCGATCAGAACCCGGGTGAGGTTCGGTGCGGCCTTGGAGAGGGAGACATTGCCCCCCTTGGCGAGTGTGACGCCCATGTTGTGGTCCTCCCCGGACGACGGTGTGACGGCGGTGCGGTGGCGGCTGTGCGGTGGTGCCGTGTTGGCGGTGGTGCCGTGTGGTGCGGTGTTGGCAGTGGCGCCGTGCTGCGGTGGTGCCGTGCTGCTGCCGCGGCGGTCGACGGCCTGGTGCCCGGTGGCCGGCGGCCCGGTGGCGGCAAAGCCGGTCCGGCGCCGTACACACAGTGCACGGCGCCGGACGGTTGGACTGCTCTCGGGGTCAGACGTTGACGCCGAAGTCCTGCGCGATGCCGCGCAGGCCCGAGGCGTAGCCCTGGCCGATGGCGCGGAACTTCCACTCCGCACCGTTGCGGTAGAGCTCGCCGAAGACCATGGCGGTCTCGGTCGAGGCGTCCTCGGAGAGGTCGTAGCGGGCGAGCTCGGAGTTGTCGGCCTGGTTCACGACGCGGATGTACGCGTTGCGGACCTGACCGAAGCTCTGCTGGCGGGCCTCGGCCTCGTAGATCGAGACGGGGAAGACGATCTTCGCGACGTCGCCCGGGACGCCGGCGAGGTTCACCTTGATCGCCTCGTCGTCGCCCTCGCCCTCACCGGTGGTGTTGTCACCGGTGTGCTCGACCGAGCCGTCGGGGCTCTTCAGGTTGTTGAAGAAGACGAAGTTCGCGTCGCTGGCGACCTTGCCCTGGTCGTTGGTCAGGATCGCGCTGGCGTCGAGGTCGAAGTCGACGCCGGTGGTGGTGCGAGCGTCCCAGCCCAGACCGACGATGACCGCCGTCAGGTTAGGCGCGGCCTTGGTCAGCGAGACGTTGCCGCCCTTGCTGAGGCTGACTCCCACTGGTCCTCCATTGGGTTCTGTGTGGGGCGGTGCCCCGTCGTGCGGTTGCAATCGGATCAACGTTTCGATCCTAGTGACGGGTTCCCGACCCACAGGGGGTTTTTAGAGGCTGTCGAGCGCCTTGATGTACTCGTTCAGGTCACGGGCGTCGGGCAGCCCGTTGACCACGGTCCAGCGCACTACGCCGTCCTTGTCGATGATGAAGGTGCCGCGGACCGCGCAGCCCTTCTCCTCGTCGAAGACTCCGTAGGCGCGGGAGGTCTCGCCGTGCGGCCAGAAGTCCGACAGCAGCGGGTAGTCGAGGCCCTCCTGCTCGCCGAAGACCCGAAGGGTGGGCACGGAGTCGTTGGAGACCGCGAGGAGCTGCACGTCGTCGTTCTGGAAGCGGGGCAGCTGGTCGCGCAGCTCGCACAGCTCGCCCGTGCAGACGCCGGTGAAGGCGAACGGGTAGAAGAGCAGCACCACGGCCTTCTCTCCCCGGAAGTCGGAGAGCCGCACCGTCGCGCCGTGGTTGTCCTTGAGCTCGAAGTCCGGGGCCTTGTCGCCGACCTCGATCGCCATCTCTCGCATCCCTTCGTTCCCGCATCCCTGCATTGGGCTGTTCGGGTGAGTCAAAGCCTAGGGCCTGGGGCTCCCGGAGCCGGGAACGCACACACCCCGCCGACCGGGGGTCACCTGGTCGGCGGGGTGTGGCTGCGTCTCCGCTCGGCTACGGGTGCGTCTCAGCGCTTGGTCTTCGCCGCGGTCTTGGGCGTCGCCAGCTTGGTGGAGGTCCACTCCTTGCCGACGGGCAGGCCCTTGGCCAGCGAAAGACCGGCGGTCTCGGCTGCCTCGCTGATGTCGCTGGCCTCGACGTAGCCGTCGCGGCCCGTCTTGGGCGTCAGCAGCAGGATCAGTGCGCCGTCCTCGACCAGCTCGGTCGCGTCGACCAGGGCGTCCGTCAGATCGCCGTCCTCGTCGCGGAACCACAGCAGCACGGCGTCGGCGACGTCGTCGTAGTCCTCGTCGGCAAGCTCATTGACGAGTGCCTCGACGGTTTCACGGAAATCCTGATCGACGTCCTCGTCGTAGCCGATCTCCTGGACCACCTGTTCGGACTGGAAACCCAGCCGGGCGGCCAGGTTCTCCGCGTGGTCCGCGGTCGCGCTCACGGGGTGCCTCCTGCTCATGTTCGGTGAATGTCTTCGGCGGCGCGCGTACGCGCAGCATTGGGCGTAGTCCACACGGGAGCGGCGGATCGCGCAAGTACCCGGCCGCCGAGACCGTCGAAACGGTGACGATTGCGGCCGTCTCGCCGCAACTTTCAGCCTTCCCGCATGGGCCTCTGGTGATTCATCCCACACCATTCCAGCTCATTCGGCATTGCATGAGGACTTTCCTACCTGTTTGAGGGACGAACGGCCTTGCGAAGGTGCCGCCCGGTTTGGGCGTAGGGTTGCGATTTGGCCGGTTCCGCCGCCGATCCCAGCGTCGCCCACCCCTACGTTTCCTGCCGACGCCAGGGGTTACCCGGTGGTACAGATGACGATCTCGGTCGAGAGTAAGACCATGGGAGGCGGTGAACACCGGTTACGGCCTCAGCACGACTCCCCCGACAGCGAAGGAACAGCGTGGCTTCCGCATCCGATCGCAATCCGATCATCATTGGCGGCCTCCCGAGTCAGGTCCCGGACTTCGATCCGGAGGAGACGCAGGAGTGGCTCGACTCCCTGGACGCAGCGGTCGACGAGCGGGGTCGCGAACGCGCCCGCTACCTCATGCTGCGCCTGATCGAGCGGGCCCGCGAGAAGCGCGTGGCCGTGCCCGAGATGCGCAGCACGGACTACGTCAACACGATCGCCACCAAGGACGAGCCGTTCTTCCCCGGCAACGAGGAGATCGAGCGCAAGGTCCTGAACGCCACTCGCTGGAACGCGGCCGTCATGGTCTCCCGCGCGCAGCGTCCGGGCATCGGCGTCGGCGGCCACATCGCCACGTTCGCCTCCTCCGCCTCCCTCTACGACGTGGGCTTCAACCACTTCTTCCGGGGCAAGGACGAGGGCGACGGCGGCGACCAGATCTTCTTCCAGGGCCACGCCTCCCCCGGCATCTACGCCCGCGCCTACCTCCTGGACCGGCTCACCGAGCAACAGCTCGACGCGTTCCGGCAGGAGAAGTCGAAGGCCCCCTACGGCCTTTCGAGTTACCCGCACCCGCGGCTGATGCCGGACTTCTGGGAGTTCCCGACCGTCTCGATGGGCCTCGGCCCGCTCGGTGCGATCTACCAGGCCCGGATGAACCGGTACATGGAGGCGCGCGGGATCGCGGACACCTCCAAGTCCCACGTTTGGGCGTATCTCGGCGACGGCGAGATGGACGAGCCGGAGTCGCTCGGCCAGCTGTCGATCGCCGCCCGCGAGGGCCTGGACAACCTGACCTTCGTCGTCAACTGCAACCTGCAGCGCCTCGACGGCCCGGTCCGCGGCAACGGGAAGATCATCCAGGAGTTGGAGTCGCAGTTCCGCGGCGCCGGCTGGAACGTCATCAAGCTGATCTGGGACCGCTCCTGGGACCCGCTGCTGGCCCAGGACCGCGACGGCATCCTGGTCAACAAGATGAACTCCACCCCGGACGGGCAGTTCCAGACGTACGCCACCGAATCGGGTGCGTACATCCGCGAGCACTTCTTCGGTGGTGACCAGCGGCTGCGCGCGATGGTCGAGAACATGACCGACTACCAGATCCAGCACCTGGGACGCGGCGGCCACGACCACAAGAAGGTCTACGCGGCCTACGCGGCGGCCAAGGCCCACAAGGGCCAGCCGACGGTGATCCTGGCGCAGACGGTCAAGGGCTGGACGCTCGGCCCGAACTTCGAGGGCCGCAACGCGACGCACCAGATGAAGAAGCTGACGGTCGACGACCTCAAGCGCTTCCGCGACCGCCTGCGCATCCCGATCACGGACCAGCAGCTGGAGAGCGGCGCGCCGCCGTACTACCACCCGGGCCGCGACTCGCCCGAGATCCAGTACATGCACGACCAGCGCAACGCCCACGGCGGTTACGTGCCGACCCGCGTGGTGCGCGCCAAGCCGCTCCAGCTGCCGGACGACAAGACGTACGCGGCCGCCAAGAAGGGCTCGGGCCAGCAGTCGATCGCCACCACGATGGCCTTCGTCCGCATCCTGAAGGACCTGATGCGGGACAAGGAGATCGGCAAGCGGTTCGTGCTGATCGCGCCGGACGAGTACCGCACCTTCGGCATGGACGCGTTCTTCCCGAGCGCCAAGATCTACAACCCGCTGGGCCAGCAGTACGAGGCGGTCGACCGCGACCTGCTGCTCGCGTACAAGGAGTCGCCGACCGGCCAGATGCTGCACGACGGCATCTCGGAGGCGGGCTGCACGGCCTCGCTGATCGCCGCGGGTTCGGCGTACGCGACGCACGGCGAGCCGCTGATCCCGGTCTACGTCTTCTACTCGATGTTCGGTTTCCAGCGCACGGGTGACCAGTTCTGGCAGATGGCCGACCAGCTGGCGCGCGGTTTCGTGCTGGGCGCGACCGCGGGCCGGACCACCCTGACGGGTGAGGGGCTCCAGCACGCGGACGGTCACTCCCAGCTGCTGGCCTCGACGAACCCGGGCTGCGTCGCCTACGACCCGGCCTACGGCTACGAGATCGCGCACATCGTGCAGGACGGTCTGCGGCGCATGTACGGGCCCGAGGCCGAGGACGTCTTCTACTACCTGACCGTCTACAACGAGCCGATCCAGCACCCGGCGGAGCCGGCGGACGTCGACGTGGACGGCATCCTCAAGGGCATCCACAAGGTGTCCACGGGCACGGCGGGCGCGATCGGGGCGCAGATCATGGCCTCGGGCGTGGCCGTGCCGTGGGCCCTGGAGGCCCAGCGGCTGCTCGCCGAGGACTGGAACGTCCGGGCGGACGTCTGGTCGGCGACCTCCTGGAACGAGCTGCGCCGCGAGGCCGTCGAGGTGGAGGAGCACAACCTGCTCCACCCGGAGGAGGAGCAGCGCGTCCCGTACGTGACGCGGAAGCTGTCGGGTGCGGAGGGTCCGTTCGTGGCGGTCTCCGACTGGATGCGCTCGGTCCCGGACCAGATCTCGCGGTGGGTGCCCGGCACGTACACCTCGCTGGGCGCGGACGGCTTCGGCTTCGCGGACACGCGCGGTGCGGCGCGGCGCTTCTTCCACATCGACGCGCAGTCGGTGGTCCTGGCCACGCTCACCGAGCTCGCCCGTGAGGGGAAGATCGACCGCTCGGTGCTGAAGCAGGCGGTCGACCGTTACCAGCTGCTGGACGTGACGGCGGCGGACCCTGGCGCGGCCGGCGGCGACGCGTAGTTTCACCCTTGCGAGGGGGTGCCGGGACACTTGTCCCGGCACCCCCTTCGCATGTCCTTACGATGCTGCGCATGAAGGAACCCTCACGTCAGGCGCGCTGGGAGCGCTGGACCCAGACCCCGCTGCTGGTCCTCGCCCTGGCCTTCGCCGTCGCCTACGCCGTGCCCATCGTGGCGCCGGACGCGGATCCGGCGGTGCATCGGGCCTGCACCCACGCGGAGTGGGTGGTGTGGGGGGCCTTCGCCCTCGACTACCTGGTGCGCCTGACCCTCGCCCCGGCCCGGAAGCGGTTCGTCCGGACCCACTGGCTGGACCTGGCGGCGGTGGTGCTGCCGCTGGTCCAGCCTCTCCGGCTGCTCCGGCTGGTCGCCACCCTGATGCTGGTGGGGCGGCGGGCCCGGATGGCCCCGCAGATCCGGCTGACGACGTACGTGGCCGGGGCCGTGGTGGGGCTGCTGATGTTCGGCTCCCTCGCGGTGCTGAGCGTGGAGCGGGACGCGCCCGACGGGAACATCAAGAACCTGGGCGACGCGGTGTGGTGGTCCTTCACCACCATGACGACCGTCGGGTACGGGGACCACTCCCCCACCACCGGCATGGGCCGGGTGCTGGCCGTCGGGCTGATGCTGTCGGGGATCGCCCTGCTCGGTGTGGTCACCGCGAACATCGCGGCCTGGTTCATCGCCCGGTTCGAGCGGGACGACCAGGTGGAGCGGCTCCAGCTGGTCGCCCTCCAGGAGCTCCAGGCCGAGGTACGGGCGCTGCGCGCCGAGGTCGCCCGGCTGGGCGGCGGGGAGGCCGACCAGCCGGGTGCCCCGGCGCCGCGCGAGCCGGCGCCTAGTGCTCCCACACCTTGAACGCACGTACCTGGTAGGGCGACTGGGGCAGCCAGACCCCGTCGCCGGAGTAGGTCTGGAACTCGCCGGTCTCCCCGCACTCGGCGGACTGGTAGGTGGTGACGGGGCGGCCGGTCCGGTTGGCGAGGGACTGTGCGCTGGTCCCGGCGGGCAGCGCGGTGCAGCTCTCGATGTCGATGCCGCTCAGCTCGTAGGTCTGCCGCTTGCCCTTGAACTCCGCCTTGCCCCACAGGCACAGCTGCCCGGTGGCGCAGCCGTTCAGCGTCGGCGGGCCGGCCGCGTGTGCGGGGCCGGCTGTGCTCGGGATCAGGGCGGTCAGGGTCAGGGCGAGGACGGCGAAAGCAGTGTTCCACGTACGCATGACGGGTCAACTCCTTGATGACGGGCGGTACCCGGACCGTTTCCGGGGCTTCGCCGACACCACGCTGACCTGCAAGGACGGGCGGACGGAAGGGGCTGCCGGCAGCTCCACCCGGATAGGCGACAGCCCCGCCGGAACCGTCCGGCGGGGCTGTCGTGCGTACGGAGTTGACGCCTCCGGCGCCCAGGAGGACGCCCGGGAGGACGCCGGGGCGACACGCGGGCGGCGGCTCAGATGTGGGCCGCGCCCGCTCCCTGGGCGGCGTTCGCGCCGCGCTTGGTGAAGCAGGCGACGACGGCGGCGAGGACCGCGACGACACCGGCGACGGTGAAGGCGGTGCCCATGCCGTCCACGAACGTCTCGTGGGCGACGTCGGTGATCTTCTGCGCGATCTCGGCCGGGACGCCCGGGGGCACCGGGGCGATGCCCACCTGGACCCCCTTCTCGGCGAGCTCGGCCTGCTCCGGGGTGAGCGGGGGCAGTTCGGCGGCCCGCCAGTTGTCCCCGAACGAGTTGCCGACCGTGCTCGCCATGACCGCTCCGAGGACGGCGGTGCCGAGGCTGCCGCCGACCTGCATGGCGGCCTGCTGGAGCCCCCCGGCCACGCCGGACAGCTCCAGCGGGGCGTTGCCGACGATGACCTCGGTGGCGCCGACCATGACGGGCGCGAGGCCGAGGCCGAGCAGGGCGAACCAGAGCGACATGGTGAGGGTGCCGGTGCCCGGGGTGAGCTGCGCCATCCCGAAGCAGGCGGCCGCGGTGGCGGCCATGCCGGCGACGAGCGGGATGCGCGGGCCGACCTTGGTGATGGCGGCGCCGGCCAGCGGCGAACCGATGATCATCATGCCGGTCAGCGGGAGCAGGTGCATGCCGCTGTCGACGGGGCTCATCCCGTGGACGTTCTGCAGGTAGAAGGTGACGAAGAACAGGCCGCCCATGAAGGCGAAGGCCATCAGGACCATCAGCACGGTGCCCGCGGACAGCGGCAGCGAGCGGAACATGCCCAGCGGGATCAGCGGCTCGGCGACCCTGGTCTCCCAGAAGGTGAAGAGGAAGAAGCCGAGCACGGAGCCGGCGAGGAAGAGGAGCGTCCGGGAGTCGCCCCAGCCCCATTCCGCGGCCTTGATCAGGGCCCAGATGAGGGAGAACATCGCCGCCGACAGCAGCAGGATGCCGAGGAGGTCGAAGGAGCGCGGGGCGTTCTCCGCCCGGTGGTCGACCAGGATGAACAGGCCGAAGAGCAGCGCGACGATCCCGACGGGCACGTTGATGAAGAACACCGACTGCCAGCTGACGTGCTCGACGAGCAGGCCGCCGACGATGGGGCCGGCCGCGGTCGAGGCGCCGATGACCATGCCCCAGATGCCGATGGCCATGTTGAGCTTCTCGGCGGGGAAGGTGGCGCGCAGCAGACCGAGCGCGGCGGGCATCAGCAGCGCGCCGAACAGGCCCTGGGCGACGCGGAAGCCGATGACGAGCTCGACGCCGGAGGACAGGCCGATCGCGGCGGAGGAGAGCGCGAAGCCCGCGATGCCCATGAGGAAGGTCTGGCGGTGGCCGAAGCGGTCGCCGAGCTTGCCCGCGGTGATCAGGGAGACCGCGAGGGCCAGCAGGTAGCCGTTGGTGATCCACTGGACCTCGGCGAGCGTGGCGCTGAGGTCCTGCTGGATCGCGGGGTTGGCGACGGCGACGATCGTGCCGTCGAGGGTGACCATCATGACGCCGATCGCCACGGCGAAGAGGGTCAGCCAGGGGTGGCCGCGCAGCCCGGGACGGGCCGCGGCGGGCTCCGATTCCTTGGCCAGGGTGATCTGACTAGTCATGCCGACAGGTTAGTGACAGCGACTGACACTTCACAGACGGGTTAACGCGACAGTAACTGTCAGGTCTGTCACAGGTAGCCTGACCCCTCACTCAGCGTCAGAGAGGACTCCTTGCGGTGATGACCGACTCGGACGCCGGAGCCGCCGGCGGACTGCGCGAGCGCAAGAAGCGGCGTACCAGGGACGCTCTGCTGCGCGCCGCCCTGCTGCTCTTCCTCGCCCGGGGGTACGAGCGGACGACCGTCGACGAGATCACCGACGCCGTGGACGTGTCCCAGCGCACCTTCTTCCGCTACTTCGCGAACAAGGAGGAGGTGGCCTTCGCCGTCCAGGACCTCGTCGAGTCGCACTTCGTCGCGGCGCTGCGGTCCCGGCCGGCCGGGGAGGGTCCCTTCGAGGCGATGCGGGCGGCGGTGCTCGACGCGTGGGACACCCTCGACGAGGCCATCTCGGAGGTGGTCCCGGTCGACCTCTACATGCGCACCTACCGGATGATCGAGTCGACCCCGGCGCTGCTCGCGGTGCACCTGCGGCGCTCGACGGAGCTGGAGGAGCGGATCGCCCGGCTGATAGCGGAGCGCGAGGGCCTCGACGTCGACGCCGATCCGCGGCCGCGAGTGGCCGTAGCCGCCTTCACCGGAGTGATGCGGGTCACAGGACGGCTCTGGGGGCAGGGCGAGGACACGAGCGTGGCCGCGATCCGCCGGATGACCGAGAGCTACCTCGACCAGATCGGCCCGGCCCTGTCGGCCCCTTGGCGCACACCGGCCTGACCCGCCCGCACGCCTCGCGGCTCGCGGCCCGGCCCGCCACGCCCGACCGGCCGTGAGTCGCGTCACCAAAACCCTTGATCCTTCCCGGCGTTCGCCGGTACGGCGCGACGCGCCCCGCCGGCCGCGCGACCCGCGCCGGACCTGGCAGGACGGTCGACGGGGCCACGCTCCCCGGTCGGGCGTACGGGGGTCGGCCCGGCCTACCCGGACGGCCGTGAGGCGCGTCACCCGGAGCGTCCTGGCGGGAAGACGTCTCATACGCTGGTCGTAGTGAACGTGCCCGGCCTCGCCCACCCCACCGCCCTTGGCGCCGACCCGCGCCCTGCCGCCCTGCGTGCCCTGCTCGCGCTCGCGGTGGTCTTCGTCCTGCTCGCGACCACCGGTTGGACCGCCGTGCACCGCCCCGAGGGCGGGACCCCGCTGCGGGCGGCCTCGCTGGCCGCCTGGAAGAGCGCACGGATCGACGGCCGCCCGGTGCCGCCCGCGGACGCGGACGCCTCCACCGTGGCCCGCTTCTTCGCCGGCCTCGACTCCGCCCAGCGGTCCGACCTCGCCGAGAGCTACCCCCTCGTCGTCGGCAACCTCGACGGGACCCCGGCCACGACCCGCTACCGGGCCAACCTCCTCGGCCTGCTCCAGGCCATCCAGATGGAGGAGGCGCGCAGCCGCGACGTCGCCCTGACCCCCGCCGACCGTGCCACGGCGGTCCGCCGCTCCCACCGCTTCGAGTCGCTCGCCGAACCCGGCCGGCAGATCCTCGCCTTCGACCCGACCGGCAACGGCCTGGTCGCCGAGGTCTTCGGCGACCTCGACCAGGCGCGCCGGGTCTCGGTGATCGTCCCCGGCGTCGACACCGACGCGCTCACCTTCGAGCGCACCCAGCGCCACTTCACGGCCCCCGTCGGCATGGCCGAATCCCTGTACGAGGCCGAGCGCACGGCCCGGCCCGACAGCCGGACCGCGGTCATCGCCTGGGCCGGCTACACCGCCCCCACCGGGGTCGGCATGGACGCGGCCACCGGCCACATGGCCTTCGACGGCGCCGTCCGCCTCAAGGCACTGACCGGGGCCCTGCCCGGGAATTCGAGCGTGGCCCTGTTCTGCCACAGCTACGGATCGGTGGTGTGCGGGGTCGCCGCGCACGAACTCCCCGCGCGGGTCACGGACATCGTGGTGGCGGGCAGCCCCGGCATGCGCACGCAGAACGTCGCCGGACTGCACACCTCGGCCCGGGTCTGGGCCACCCGCGACCAGGGCGACTGGATCGCCGACGTACCGCACCTGGAGGTCGGCGGGCTGGGCCACGGCGCCGACCCGGTCTCCCCGGACTTCGGCGCACGACTGCTCTCCTCGGCCGGGGCCAAGAGCCACACCGGCTATTTCACGCCAGGCACGGACTCGCTGCGCAACTTCGCCGAGGTCGGAACCGGCGCGTTCCGTTCCATCGTCTGCGCGGCCGGTGCGGACGCATGCGGACGCGGAGTCTCCGGAACGGAGCAGGACTGACGCGGGCGTCCCCCTCGCCGCCGGGCCTGAAAACGGGCCCCGCAACGAGGGGGACGCACGGGGGTGCCTCCCTTTACGATGTGGCTCATGGGTGACGTACTGGCCGGAAACCATGCCGTCTGGGAGTTCGACTCGGACTCGGTGCTCATCCGCTTCGCACGGGGGATGCGAACGCCAAGGCTCTTTCACGCCCTCGGCCCGCGCCGGATCCCTCTGGAAGCGGTGTCCGGGGTGACCTTGACCCCCGGGAAGCGGGACACGGTGGTGCTGCGCGCCGTCCCGCGGCTTGGCGCGGATCCGCTGCTGGAGGCCGCCGCGGGGCAGCTGCGGGAGGTCTGCGACCCGTACCGGCTGGTCCTGCCCGGCGAACGGGCCCCGCAGGCCGCCGCCTTCGCCGACGCCCTGCTGGCCCGGCTGGTTCCGGACGCGGCCGAGCCGGCCGAGCGCTTCCTGGTCGGCGTGCCCCGGCCCGCGCTGCTGAAGGCGTACGACGCCCGGGTGGACTTCGACGGGTCCGCGATCACCTTCCACTGGTCGCGTACGGGCGCCACGAGCACCAAGTGGAAGGCCTGCGACCAGCGTTACGCGTTGTCCGCGCTCGCGGGGGTGGAATGGCACTCCCCCGAGGGGCCCGGCGGACACCTGCGGCTGCTGTTGCGGGACGCCGTCGGGGATCCGCGGCCGGACCACGACCTGGCGGCGGCCGTGTTCGGCATGGGGTACGGGGCGGTGCACGAGTCGCTGCCGTTCGCGGCGGGGGTGCTGGCCGCGGTGCGGGGGCGGGCCGCGGTGTCCTCGGTGCCCCGCGCGCGGGGCACCGGCGAGCGGCTCCACCACCTGAGCGAGCTGCACAGTGCGGGGCTCCTGACGGACGCGGAGTACGCGGCGCTGCGGGATCGTTTCTCCGCGGAGTCTTTTTAGGCCGGGGCCTGCCGGGCGGGCGTGCCGGGCGGGCCTGCCGGTCGGGCGTGGCGTGACGAGCGGGCCGGGCGCGGAGCCGCTGCGCGGGGCCGGTCCCCTACCCGCCCTTCCACCGTTCCCCGGGGCTCCCGCCCCGGACCCCGGTCCTCAAACGCCGGACGGGCTGAAACGACGGCCTCGCCGGCGCCCGAGGCGCGGAGGTCCGAGGTCAGGACTCGCGGACGACCGACGTGAACGACATGTCCGGGTAGCGGTCGCCCGCGACGGCGGCGGCGATCGGTTCCAGGAGGGACAGTTCCGCCGCCGTGAGGGTGATCCCCGCCGCGGCGGTGTTCTCGCGGAGGCGACCCGGCTTGCGGGTGCCCGGGATCGGGATCACCGTCAGGCCGTGCACCTGCGCCCGCTGCTGCACCCACGCCAGGGCGATCTGCGCCGGGGTGGCACCGCGCCCGGCCGCCACCTCCCGGATCGGGGCCAGCAGCGCGGCATTGGCCTTCGCGTTGTCCCCGCTGAACCGCGGCTGGCGGAGCCGGAAGTCGCCCTCCGACAACTCCGCCGCGGCGTCCGCGAACGCCCCCGCCAGGAAGCCCCGCCCCAGCGGCGAGTACGGCACGAAGGCCACGCCCAGCTCCGCCGCCGCGCCGACCGCGCTGCGCTCCACGTCCCGGCTGAAGAGCGACCACTCCGACTGGAGGGCCGAGATCGGGTGGACGGCGTGGGCCTCGCGCAGCTCCGCGCCCGTGACCTCGCTCAGCCCGAGCCGGCGGACCTTGCCCTCGGCCACCAGCTCCGCCATCTCCCCCACCGACTCGGACAGCGGGACGGCCGGGTCGCGCCGGTGCATGTAGTAGAGGTCGATGACGTCCACGCCGAGTCGGCGCAGGCTGCCCTCGACGGCCCGGCGGATGTAGGAGCGCTCGTTGCGGATGCCCCGGTAGGTCGGGTCCTCGTTGCGCTCGATGCCGAACTTCGTCGCGAGGGTGATCTCGTCGCGGTGCGCGGCCACGAACGGGGCGAGGAACTCCTCGTTCTTCCCCTGCCCGTATACGTCCGCCGTGTCGAAGAGGGTCACCCCGGCGGCCAGCGCCGCTTCCAGCGTCTCGCGGGCCGCGGCCTCGTCGACGGCCCCGTAGTGCTCGCTCATGCCCATGCAGCCGAGGCCCTGGACGCCGACGAGCGGTCCGCCCTTGCCGAGTTCGACCCGGTCCAGCCGATGCGTCGTGTTGTTCTGCTCCGTCATGATCGTGCCTTCCCCGAGTAAATGCCGATCTTGTAGTCCAGTACGGCGAGCGCGTCGGTCAGCTCCGTGAGCCGCGCCCGCACCTCGCTCCGCGTCCGTTCCAGCAGCGCGCGGCGCTCGTCGAACGTGTGGTCGCCCTCGCGGACCAGTTCCGCGTAGCGGACCATGTCCGCCACCGACATCCCGGTGGCGCGCAGCTTGCCGACGAAGGACAGCCAGTTCAGGTCCTGGTCGCTGAAGCGGCGCTGCCCCGAGTGGGAGCGGTCCACGTGCGGCATCAGCCCGATCCGCTCGTACCAGCGCAGGGTGTGCTGGGTCAGACCGGTGCGGGCCTCGACCTCGCTGATCGTGTACCGCGTCTGCGTCAGGCTCTGGCTCATGGCCCATACGCTAAAACCCTTGAGTGCACTCCAAGCAAGTAGGCTCGGCGGCATGGAGAGCGTGGAGGGCGTCAACAGCATGGAAAGCCTGCGGATCATCGAGACCTGGCCGGTGGGGACCGCCGCCGCGGCCGTCGTGCGCGCCGACGGGACCCTGGCCGGTTCCCACGGGCCCGTCGACCACCGTTTCGCGCTGGCCTCGGTGACCAAGCCGCTCGCCGCGTACGCCGCCCTCGTCGCGTACGAGGAGGGGGCCGTCGAGCTGGACGAGCCGGCCGGGCCCGAGGGGTCGACGGTCCGTCACCTCCTCGCCCACACCAGCGGTCTGGCCTTCGACGAGCACCGGGTGACAGCCCCGCCCGGGGACCGCCGGCTGTACTCGAACGCCGGTTTCGAGGTGCTCGGCGACCACATCGCCAAGGCCACCGGGATCCCCTTCGCCGAATACCTCCACCAGGCGGTCTTCGAGCCGCTCGGCATGACCTCCAGCAGCCTGGAGGGCTCCCCCGCCAAGGACGGCGTCTCCACCGTCTCCGACCTGCTGCGGTTCGCCGCCGAGCTGCAGGCGCCCCGGCTGCTCGACGTCCGGACGGTCGCCGAGGCCACCTCCGTCGTCCACCCCGGCCTCAAGGGCGTCCTGCCGGGTTACGGGCACCAGTCCCCCAACGACTGGGGACTCGGCGTGGAGATCCGCGACGGCAAGTCCCCGCACTGGACGGGCGCTTCCTCCTCGCCGCGCGCTTTCGGCCACTTCGGACAGTCGGGCACCTTCCTGTGGGTGGACCCGGACGCCCGCGCCGCGTGCGTGGCGCTCACGGACCGCGCCTTCGGCCCGTGGGCCGTCGCGGCCTGGACCCCGTTCACCGACGCGGTCCTGGCAGAGCTGCGCTCCCGGTAGAAGACCTACGCGGGCAGTTCGAAGATCAGCAGTTCGCCCGGGGAACCCGCGGTGACCTCCAGGCCCTTCTCGCCGGTGATCCGCACCGAGTCCCCGGGGCCGAGCTCGGCCCCGTCCAGCCGCAGGTCCCCGCGCACCACGTGCAGGTAGACCCGCTCCGCCTCCGGTACGGGCAACCGCTCGCCCGCGCCGGGCCGCCGGACGTGCAGGACGGCGCCGGCCTCGGGGATCCCGTACGGCGTGGCGTCGTCGACGTCCGCGACCACCTCGTACGAGGGCTCCCCGCCCGCGGTGAGGGGCGCGAGCCAGATCTGCACGAAGCGCAGTCGCTGCGCGCCGTCGTTGCGCTCGACGTGCCGCGCCCCGGAGCCGGCGCTGAGCCGCTGGACGTCCCCCGGGCGGACCACGCCCCGCTCTCCGGTGCTGTCCTGGTGGGTGAGCTCGCCCTCGACGACCCAGGTGACGATCTCGGTGTGGCTGTGCGGGTGCTCGTCGAATCCGGCGCCGGGGGCGAGGGTCTCCTCGTTGCAGGCCAGGACGGGTCCGAAGCGCAGGTTGTCCGGGTCGTAGAAGGACCCGAAGGAGAAGGCGTGGCGGCTGGTGATCCCGGCGTCCGGGTCCCCGCCCTCGTACCGGTCCGTACCGCGGCGCACATCAATCATGAGGGCCACCGTAGCGGCGGGGCGGCGCCGTGCACGGGACCGGACTCCGCACAGCCCGGTCGATAAGGCAGTCTTGTCCCGTGCCCCAACCCGAACGTGAGCATTCCCCCGCGACACAGGCCGCGCACCCCGTGGCTCCCGCCCATCCGCACGCCGCGACACTGCGCCGGCTGGAGAAGTCATCCGGCCGGCTCGCCGCGAACGCGATCGCGCGCATGGACGAGACCCTGCCGTGGTACCGGGCGATGCCCCCGGAGAACCGGTCCTGGATCGGCCTGGTCGCGCAGGCCGGCATCGCCGCGTTCACGGAGTGGTTCCGGCACCCCGAGACCCCGCAGGCGATCTCGACCGACGTCTTCGGGACGGCTCCGCGCGAGCTGACCCGGGCGATCACGCTGCGCCAGACGGTGGAGATGGTCCGCACCACGATCGAGGTCATGGAGACCGCGATCGAGGAGGTGGCGGCCCCGGGCGACGAGTCGATCCTGCGCGAGGCGCTGCTGGTGTACGCCCGGGAGATCGCCTTCGCGACGGCCCAGGTGTACGCGCAGGCCGCCGAGGCGCGCGGCGCGTGGGACGCCCGGCTGGAGTCCCTCGTCGTCAACGCGGTGCTGTCCGGCGAGGCCGACGAGGGCGCGCTGTCGCGTGCCGCGGCGCTCGGCTGGAACTCGCCGGAGCACGTGTGCGTGGTGCTCGGCACCGCCCCGGAGGGGGACAGCGAGCTGACGGTCGAGGCGATCCGGCGCGCTGCCCGCCACCACAAGCTCCAGGTCCTCACGGGTGTGCTGGGCGACCGCCTGGTCGTCATCGCGGGCGGCAGCGACAACCCGCTCCAGGTCGCGAAGTCCCTGATCGGCCCGTTCGCGGCCGGTCCGGTCGTGGCCGGTCCGGTGGTGCCGGACCTGCTGAACGCGACGAAGTCGGCGCAGGCCGCGGCGGCCGGACTGAAGGCCTGCACGGCCTGGCAGGACGCCCCGCGCCCGGTCCTGGCGGACGATCTCCTGCCGGAGCGGGCGATCGCCTCGGATCCCGCTGCCCGAGAGCAGCTGGTGGAGGAGATCTACAGACCGCTGGAGGAGGCGGGGTCGGCGCTGCTGGAGACGCTGAGCGTCTACCTGGAGCAGGCGAGCAGCCTCGAAGGGGCCGCCCGCATGCTGTTCGTGCACCCGAACACGGTGCGCTACCGGCTCCGACGTGTGACCGACGTCACCGGCTGGTCGCCGTCGGATGTCCGCTCGGCGTTCACGTTGCGGATCGCCCTGATTCTGGGGCGCCTGGCCGACGGGGATCCCCAGTCCTAGACTTTTGTCGGACATCAACAATTACCCCGACCGTTCTTGGTCCCTGTCCCCACGGGCGGCAGGGACCATCCACAAGAGAGAGTGTGAGGGTGCTCGTACTCGTCGCTCCCGGCCAAGGCGCTCAGACGCCCGGCTTCCTGACTCCCTGGCTGGACCTTCCCGGTGCCGCCGACCGCGTTGCCGCGTGGTCGGACGCCATCGGGCTGGACCTCGCCCACTACGGCACGAAGGCTGACGCCGACGAAATCCGCGACACGGCGGTGGCGCAGCCGCTGCTGGTCGCCGCGGGTCTGCTGTCCGCGTCCGCCCTGGGTTCGACCACCGCTTTCGGTGCCGTCTCCGGTCACAGCGTCGGCGAGATCACCGCCGCCGCGGTCGCGGGCGTGCTGTCCGAGGCCGACGCGCTGTCCTTCGTACGGACGCGCGGTCTGGGCATGGCCGAGGCCGCCGCGGTCACCGAGACCGGCATGGCCGCCGTTCTCGGCGGCGACCGCGACGTGGTCGTCGCCCACCTGGAGAAGCTGGGGCTGACCCCGGCCAACATCAACGGAGCGGGCCAGATCGTGGCCGCCGGCACCATGGAGCAGATCGCTGCCCTGGAGGCCGACAAGCCCGAAGGCTCCATGAAGGTCGTCGCCCTCAAGGTCGCGGGCGCCTTCCACACGCACCACATGGCCCCGGCGGTCGCCACGCTGGAGGAGGCCGCCAAGGCCCTCTCCCCGGCGGACCCGGAGCTGAAGTACGTCTCCAACAAGGACGGCGCGGTCGTCACCTCGGGCGCCGATGTCGTCGCCCGCCTGGTCGGCCAGGTCGCGAACCCGGTCCGCTGGGACCTGTGCATGGAGACGTTCGGCGAGCTGGGCGTCACCGGAATCATCGAGCTCTGCCCCGGCGGCACCCTGACGGGCCTGGCCAAGCGCGCGCTGAAGGGCGTTCCGAGCGTGGCCCTGAAGACGCCGGACGATCTCGACAAGGCCGCGGCGCTCGTCGCCGAGCAGTCGGCCTGAGCGAAGGAGCCCACACAGCATGTCCAAGATCAAGCCGGCCAAGGGCTCCCCGTACGCCCGCATCCTCGGCGTCGGCGGTTACCGCCCGGCCCGTGTGGTGCCCAACGAGGTCATCCTCGAGACGATCGACTCGTCCGACGAGTGGATCCGTTCCCGGTCCGGCATCGCGACGCGCCACTGGGCCTCGCCCGAGGAGACCGTCGCCGCGATGTCGGTGGAGGCCTCCGGCAAGGCGCTGGCCGACGCCGGTGTCTCGCCCGAGCAGATCGGCGCGGTGATCGTCTCCACGGTCTCGCACTTCAAGCAGACCCCGGCCGTCGCGACCGAGATCGCGCACCGGGTCGGCGCCGTCAAGCCGGCCGCCTTCGACATCTCCGCCGGCTGCGCCGGGTTCGGCTACGGCCTGACCCTGGCCAAGGGCATGGTCGTCGAGGGCTCGGCAGAGTACGTACTTGTCATCGGCGTGGAGCGGCTCTCGGACCTGACCGACCTGGAGGACCGCGCGACGGCCTTCCTGTTCGGTGACGGGGCCGGCGCCGTGGTCGTCGGCCCCTCGAACGAGCCGGCCATCGGCCCCACGGTGTGGGGTTCGGAGGGCGACAAGTCCGAGACCATCAAGCAGACCGTGCCGTGGGACGAATACCTCGGCAAGGACGGCGGCGAGAAGTTCCCGGCCATCACGCAGGAGGGTCAGGCGGTCTTCCGCTGGGCCGTCTTCGAGATGGCCAAGGTGGCCCAGCAGGCGCTCGACGCGGCCGGGATCACCGCGGACGACCTGGACGTCTTCATCCCGCACCAGGCAAACATGCGGATCATCGACTCGATGGTGAAGACTCTGAAGCTGCCGGAGCACGTGACGGTCGCCCGTGACGTGGAGACCACCGGCAACACCTCGGCCGCCTCGATCCCGCTCGCAATGGAGCGGCTCCTGGCGACCGGAGCGGCGAAGAGCGGCGACACCGCGCTCGTCATCGGCTTCGGGGCGGGACTCGTCTACGCCGCGACGGTCGTTACCCTCCCCTAGGGCCGGGATCCGTTTCCAGCCCTGTTCCACCTCAGTAGCTATAGAAGGAGCGCCACATGGCCGCCACGCAGGCAGAGATCGTCGAGGGTCTCGCGGAGATCGTCAACGAGATCGCGGGCATCCCGGTCGAGGACGTCGAGATCGACAAGTCCTTCACCGACGACCTGGACGTCGACTCGCTGTCCATGGTCGAGGTCGTCGTCGCCGCCGAAGAGCGCTTCGACGTCAAGATCCCGGACGAGGACGTCAAGAACCTCAAGACGGTCGGCGACGCCGCCGACTACATCCTGAAGCACCAGGCCTGAGCCTGACGAGCGTTTGTCGCCACCCGGCGGTGGCGCCGTGACAATTCAGCACCCCCTGAGACGTGGAGAAAGAATTCCTGTGAGCCCGACCAATCGCACCGTGGTCGTCACCGGTATCGGCGCAACCACTCCGCTGGGTGGCGACAGCGCTTCGACCTGGGAAGGTCTGCTTGCCGGCCGTTCCGGCGTGAAGCCCCTGGAGGGCGAACGCTTCGCCGAACTCCCGGTCCGCATCGCCGCCCCGGTCGCCGTGGACCCGAGCGAGGTCCTGCCCCGCCCCCTGGCCCGCAAGCTGGACCGCTCGGCGCAGTTCGCCGTCATCGCGGCCCGTGAGGCCTGGGCCGACGCGGGTTACACCGCCCCGGCCGGCGAGGACGAGTCCATCGTCCCCGAGCGCCTGGGCACCGTCATCGCCTCCGGTATCGGCGGCGTGACGACCCTGCTCGACCAGTACGACGTACTGAAGGAAAAGGGTGTGCGCCGGGTCTCCCCGCACACCGTCCCGATGCTCATGCCGAACGGCCCCTCGGCCAACGTCGGCCTGGAGGTCAACGCCCGTGCGGGCGTGCACACTCCGGTCAGCGCCTGCGCGTCCGGCGCCGAGGCCATCGGCTACGCCGTCGAGATGATCCGTACCGGCCGCGCCGACGTGGTCGTCGCGGGCGGCACCGAGGCGGCGATCCACCCGCTGCCGATCGCCGCGTTCGCCAACATGATGGCGATGTCCAAGAACAACGAGAGCCCGACCACGGCTTCCCGCCCGTACGACAAGGCCCGTGACGGCTTCGTGCTGGGCGAGGGCGCGGGCGTGGTGATCCTGGAGTCCGCGGAGCACGCCGCCGCGCGTGGCGCCCGTGTCTACTGCGAGGTGCTGGGCCAGGGCCTGTCCGCCGACAGCCACCACATCGCGCAGCCGGAGCCGACGGGCCGCGGTGTCGCGGCCGCCGTGCAGAACCTGCTCGACAACACGGGCCTCGACCCGGCCGAGCTGGTCCACCTCAACGCGCACGCCACGTCCACCCCGCAGGGTGACACGGCCGAGCTGAAGGCCCTGCGCAAGGTTCTGGGCGACGACCTCGACCACATCGCGATCTCCGCGACCAAGTCGATGACCGGTCACCTGCTCGGTGGCGCCGGTGGTATCGAGACCGTCGCGACCGTGCTGGCCCTGTACCACCGGCTGGCCCCGCCGACGATCAACTGCGACGACCTGGACGACGAGATCGACGCGGACATCGTGCGCGGCGAGCCGCGCAAGCTGCCGGCCGACGGCCCGATCTCCGCGATCAACAACTCGTTCGGCTTCGGCGGTCACAACGTGACGCTCGCCTTCCGCAGCGTGTGATCCCGTAGGACGTGAAAAAGGGGCCCCGCCCGGCGACTGCCGGGCGGGGCCCCTTTTTCACGTCCTACGACGTCAGACCACCTGGTGTAGCCAGCGGACCGGGGCTCCCTCGCCCGCGTAGCGGAAGGGTTCCAGTTCGTCGTCCCAGGGCTTGCCGAGCAGTTTGGCGATCTCCGCCTCCAGGTCGGTCTCACCGCGCGCCGACCGGGCCAGGGCGGCGCGCAGCCGGTCCTCCGGGATGAGGATGTCGCCGTGCATGCCGGTGACGGCGTGGAAGATGCCCAGCTCCGGGGTGGAGCTGTAGCGCTCGCCCTCGGCGGTCGGACAGGGCTCCGAGGTCACCTCGAACCGCAGCAGGTGCCAGCCGCGCAGTGCGGAGGCGAGCTTCGAGGCGGTGCCCGCTTCGGCCTGCCAGGAGAACTCGGCTCTCCAGGTGCCGGGGGAGGCGGGCTGACGGATCCAGTCGAGGTTCACCCGCACCCCGAGCACTCCCGCAACAGCCCATTCCACGTGCGGGCAGAGCGCACGCGGTGCGGAATGCACGTACAGAACTCCACGTGTCGTCACCGGGACCTCCAGTGTGGGACGAGGTCGGGAATAAACTCCAGAAAACGGACAGTATGTGACGTGATGTAATGTAACGGAAATTATTTGACATTGCGCTACGGGACTTGCGGCCGAAACGCCACGGGAAAAAGCTACCGTGCGCCAGGGGTCGTGGTGTGACGTACGGTCGCTCCGAAGCCCGCGAACACGGAGCTTTCACTCAGCAGGACCCCCGGACGACACGGGGACGACGAGGAGGGGACCTTCCCATGCGCACCACCCCCGCACGCCGCCGCGCGCGCCGCGCATTCGCGGGCGCGGGCGCTGCGGCCGTGCTGCTGGCCGGCCCGATGACGGGGTGCGGCCCGGGCGGGTCGGGCGGTGGCGGGGGCCGGCCGGAGGCCCATGCCGGGCCGCGCTGGAACACGGCGCCCGCCTCCATCGCGGCGGTGGGCGACTCGATCACCCGTGGTTTCGACGCCTGTTCGGTGCTGGCGGACTGCCCGGAGGTCTCCTGGGCCACGGGCAACGACCCCGCGGTGCGCTCCCTGGCCACGCGCCTGATCGGGGACGTCGAGGCCCCCGGGCGCAGCTGGAACTACGCGGTGACCGGCTCGCGCATGGCGGATCTGACGGGGCAGCTGGCCGAGGCGGCCGGGCACAAGCCCGACCTGGTCACGGTCATGGTGGGCTCGAACGACGCCTGCCGGCCCACGGCTTCGTCGATGACTCCGGTGGCGGAGTTCCGGGCCGGTTTCGAGCAGGCCCTGGCCGGACTGCGGGCCGCGTCGCCCACCTCGCAGGTGTACGTCTCCAGCGTGCCGGACCTCCAGCGGCTGTGGGAACAGGGCAAGGACAGCCCGATGGTCCGGCAGATCTGGAAGCTGGGCATCTGTCAGTCGATGCTCGCCGACCCCCTGTCGGCGGGCTCGGACGCGACGGCCCGGCGCGAGCAGGTACGGGCGCGGGTGGTGGAGTACAACGAGGTGCTGCGCGAGGTCTGCGCGAAGGACGCGCTGTGCCGCTACGACGGCGGCGCGGTGTTCCAGTACCCTTTCTCGGCGCAGCAGTTGAGCCGCTGGGACTGGTTCCATCCGGGCAAGGACGGGCAGGCGCGGCTCGCGGAACTGGCGCACCGACAGGTGACGGCCGCGGAACCGCCGCGTTGACGCTCATGTGAACGAAGAAGTGGACGAAGGACCGGGCGGGGGTCAGGACCCTCCCCCGGCTACCGCTGGGGGACCCCCTCCCGGTCCGGCTTCTATCGACCCCAACAGGGGTGATTTCCGGCCATACGGCGTGTCACGCGAGGTCGAGCGTCGCGCTCAGTCGCGTGTCGCCGTGCGAGTGGCTCGCGCGGACCTCGTAGGTGCCGCCGATCCGCTGCCAGCCGCGGGCCTCCTCGTCCCAGATCTCGAAGGCCCGGGCGGGCAGGGCGATCTCGGTCTCGACGCTCTCGCCGGGGCCCGCCTCGACGCCGGCGAAGGCGGCCAGCCAGCTCGCCGGGCGCTCGACGGAGTCCGCGAGGGGGGCCAGGTAGACTTGGACGACCTCGCGGCCCGGGCGGGTGCCGGTGTTGGTGAGGCGGACCCGGACGGTGTCGGGGGTGACCTCCAGCGACTCGTACGCCCAGTCGGTGTAGCCGAGGCCGTGCCCGAAGGGGAAGGCGGGCTCGATGGACCGCGCCTCGTAGGCCCGGTAGCCGATGAACAGGCCCTCGGTGTACTCCAGGCGTCCCTCGGTGGGGACGACCTCGGTGACGGGCGCGTCGGCGAAGCGGGCGGGCCAGGTGGTGGGCAGGCGCCCGCCCGGCTCGCGGTCGCCGAGGAGCACGTCGGCCAGCGCGGCCCCGCCCTCCTGTCCGGGGAACCAGGTCAGGAGCACCGCGGCGACGTCCTCGCGCCACGGGAGCTCGACCGGGGAGCCGGCGTTGACGACGACCACGGTGTTCGGGTTGACGGCGGCGACGGCGCGCACCAGGTCGTCCTGGCGGCCCGGGAGCGCGAGGTCGGCGCGGTCGAAGCCCTCGGACTCCACGCGCTCGGTGGTGGCGACCACGACGACGGCGGTGTCGGCGGCGCGGGCGGCCTCCACGGCCTCGGCGATCAGTTCGTCGGCCTCGCGCCGCGGGCCGAGGTGGAGCAGGGAGAACATGATGGCCCGCATCGGGAGCCCGCTGGTGTCGGGGACCTGGTAGGTCAGCGACACCTCGACGGGGACGCCCTCGGTGAGGGTGAGGCGGGTCCGCTCGCTCGGGGCGCCGAAGAAGGCCTCGAAGGGGTCGGCCTCGTTGCCCATCTGCTGGACGCCCTCCCAGCGCCGCTCGCCGTCGACGGCGAGGGCGAAGGCGCCGAGGCCGCGGGTGCCGAAGGCGTGCTCGCCGCTCTCGCGCGGCAGGAAGGTGCCGGTGACCTCGATGCTCGCCATGTTGGCGTAGCTCGCGCCGGCGGGCAGGTCGTCGCCGATCCACTGGACCTGGCCGGTCGGCAGGGTGCCCTCGCCGACGACCGCCCCGGAGGCGTCGCGGCAGATCGCGCGGAGCTCGAAGCCCTTGTCGGCGGGGGTCAGTTCGTCGGAGGGGTCGGCGCCGACGGTGTAGGTGAGCGCGCCCTCGGGCAGGGCGGCGGCGAGCCCGTCGAGCGGGGAGACGATCCGCTCGGGGAAGACGGTGGCGCTGCCGCCGCCGAGGACGCGGGCGTCGCGGGCCGCGGCGCCGATGAGGGCCACGGTGCCGCCGGAGGCGCCGTCGAGCGGGAGGGCGCCGTTCTCGTTGCGTACGAGGACGAAGCCGCGGGCGGCGAGCTCCCGGGCCAGGGCCTGCCCGTCGATGGGGGCGGGGAGCTGCTCGACGGCGGCGGGGACGCCCTCCAGGGCGCCGACGCGGGCGGCGAGCCGCAGCACGTTGCGGACGGCGGCGTCGACGGCGGACTCGGGGACCTCCCCGACGCGGACGGCTTCGGCGAGGGCGGGGCCGTAGACGGTCTGCGGGCCGGGCATGGCCACGTCCATGCCGCCGAGGATGTCCCCGGCGGTGGAGCGGGCGGCCATCCAGTCGGACACGTTGTAGCCGTCGAAGCCCCATTCGGCGCGCAGGACGTCGTTGACGAGGTACTGGTGCTCGGTCATCGTGATGCCGTTGACCCGGTTGTAGGCGGTCATGATGCCCCAGGGGTGGGCGCCCTCGACGATGGCCTCGAAGGGCGCCAGGTAGAGCTCGCGCAGCGGGCGCGGGGCGATGACGCTGTCGACGGTGAACCGCTCGGTCTCGGCGTCGTTGCCGACGAAGTGCTTGACGGTGGTGCCGACGCCGCCGTCCTGGACGCCGCCCACGTAGCCGCTGCCGATGGCTCCTGTGAGGTAGGGGTCCTCGGAGTAGCACTCGAAGTGCCGGCCGCCGAGCGGGGAGCGGTGCAGGTTGACGGTGGGGGCGAGGAGGACGTGGACGCCCTTGCGGCGGGCCTCCTGCGCGAGGAGGCGGCCGGCGCGACGGGCGAGCGCCGGATCCCAGGCGGCGGCGAGCGCGGTGGGCGAGGGCAGCGCGATGGACGGGTCGTCGGCGGTCCAGCGCACGCCGCGGACCCCGATGGGGCCGTCTGACATGACCAGGGACTTCAGCCCGATCTCGGGGATCTCGGGGAGGGTCCACATGTCCTGTCCGGACAGCAGGCGGGCCTTGGTGTCGAGATCCAGCTTGTCCAGGGCCGCTTCCACGGCGTCTTCACGGATCTGCTCGCGGGCCTGATCGGCATCGGTCACGGCCGTGCCTCCTCGTCGATTGCGGTGCGGGTGCTGTGCGGTGCCCCCATCGTGGACCCGTTCCCTGTTGAACGGTAGGGTTCGTGATGTGTTCGTGATGTAGGGATGCCGTACGGTCCTCTGGAGGCTGCGAAGGGAAGGGGTGCGGGGATGGTCCGAGCCAGGAGCGAGGAGCGCCGCGAGGAGATCGTCCTCGCGGCCCTCGAAGTGATCGCGGAGCGCGGCTACCGGGGCGCGGCCCTGGCCACCGTCGCCGAGCGGGTGGGCCTGACCCAGCAGGGGCTGCTGCACTACTTCCCGACGAAGGAGGCCCTGCTGGTCGCGGTGCTGGAGGAGCGCGACCGGTGGGACACGGGCGGCGGCTCGCGCGTCTCGGCCGACAGCTGGCGCCTGGACCTGCTGGATTCGCTGGTGGAGTACAACGCCATGCGGCCGGGCGTCGTGCAGACCTTCTCGGCGCTGCTCGGCGAGAGCGTCACCGAGGAGCATCCGGCCCGCGCGTTCTTCACCGAGCGCTACGAGCAGGTCCGCCGCGAGATGGCCTCGCTGCTGCGCAGCGAGTTCGGAGACCGCCTGCCGTCGGGCCTCACCCCGGAAGAGGCGGCCCCGCTGCTGACGGCCGTCATGGACGGGCTCCAGTACCAGTGGCTGCTCGCCCCGGAGTCGGTGGACATGCCGGCCGCGTTCCGCTCCTTCCTCACGCTGTTGCGGGGCCCCGCCGCATAGCCGCCGGGCCGGTCGTGCATCCTTCTCCCGACGGGCTACCGGGGGGAGTTGGGGATGGAGACCGAGAAGAAGGTCGCGTGGTCGGAGCTGTTCTTCGACCTGGTGCTGGTGTTCGCCGTGACGCAGGTGTCGGCGCTGCTCCACCACGACCACGGCTGGAGCGGCACCGGGCGGGCCGTGATCGCGTTCATCCCGATCTACTGGGTGTGGGTCGGCAACACCGTGTACTCCAACACCCATGACGCGGAGCGGCCGCTGAACCGGATCGCGCTCTTCGCGGCCGGGCTGTGCGGCCTGATGATGGCCCTGGCCCTGCCGGAGGCCTTCGGGGACCGCGGGCTGCTGTTCGCCGGGGCCTACTTCTGCGCCCGCCTGCTGCTCGCGGCGCTGGCACACGTCCCCGGGCGGCGCCCGACACCCACCCCGGCCGTCCTGTCGGTGCTGATCAGCGGCCCGCTGCTGCTGGCCGGCGGTGTCCTCGACGGTGGGGCCCGGATCGGGCTGTGGGCGCTGGCGGCCGCCGTGGACCTGGCCGCGCCCCGGCTGACGCGCCGCAACATGATGCGCCTGGACTTCGAATCGGGGCACCTCGCCGAGCGGTTCGGCCTGTTCGTGATGATCGCGCTGGGCGAGTCGATCGTCGCGGTCGGCGCCCCGGTGGCCTCCGCCCCCGAGCTCGGCGCCGGCTCTCTGGCGGCCGTCGCCGTGGCCTTCACGCTGGTGTGCAGCCTGTGGTGGGTCTACTTCCACCTGGCGGCGAGTGCGGTCCGGCACGGGCTGGAGACCGCGGCCGTACGGGCGGACGTGGCCCGGCAGGTCCTCTCCTACGGGCACCTCTCGCTGATCGCCTCGGTCATCGCGGTGGCCGTCGGCATGGCGGAAGCCGTCGCCCACCCCGGGCAGCGACTCCCGCTCGGTGTGGCCGCCCTCCTGTACGGGGGCTGCGCCCTCTACCTCGCGACCTTCGGGTACACGCGCTGGCACCTGTTCCGGTCCTGGTCGGTGACCCGGCTCGTGGCCGCCGCGGTCACCCTGGCCCTGCTGCCGCCGGCCGCGCTGCTGCCCTCGCTGGGCGCCCTGACGCTCCTGACCGTGCTGGTCACCGTCCTCAACCTCACGGAACTCGCCCTCGTCCGCACCCGCGGCGGCCTCCCGGGCGGCCCGGCGCCCACCGCCGAGCCCGCGCCCGCACCCTAGGGCCTGGGGGGGGACAACCCCCGCCCGCCCCCGCGGGGCGGGCCGGGGGGGTTGGGCGGCGGCCGGGG
>NZ_JBIARJ010000005.1:123157-319521 GCF_042889825.1 Streptomyces sp. NPDC002467
CCCCGCGCCCCCCCCCCCCCCCCCCCCCCCGCCCCCGCCCCCGCCGCCACCCCCCCCCCCCCCCCGGCGCCCCCCCCCCCGCCGGCCCCCCCCCCCCCGCGCCCCCCCTCGACCGGGGCGCCCTGGACCGCGGCGCCCGGCCTGATCCGCGAGAGGTCCTGGTCGGCGAGGTCCGGGCGGGCCGTGAGCGTGGCGCGCACCGCCTCCAGGATCGGGAGCGGGGTGTGACCGGTGGCCAGGGCCACGTCCTTGGCGGCCAGGGCCACCGGGAAGCGGGAGGCGTCCGCGTACGCGCGCGCCACCGCGCCCGCCAGCGGCCCTCGGGCGAGCTCCGTGCGGACCAGGGCCTCGGGCAGGCCCAGTGCGCGGCCCAGCGTCAGCGCCTCGGCCACCAGGCCGACCCCGCCGACCACCGCGTTGATCAGCACCAGCTTCAGCGCGGCGCCCGCGCCGACCGGGCCGCACTCGGTGACCTCGCCCAGCGCGTCCAGCACCGCACGGACGGGGGCGGGCAGCGGCCCCCCGGCCAACACCCACAACTCCCCCGCGGCCGCCCGGTCCACGCTCCCCATCACGGGCGCGTCGGTCAGGGTCACGCCCGCCGGCAGCCGCTCCGCGAGTTCGCGCACCGCCTCGGGCCCGACCGTCGAGGTGTCGATCCAGTGGACTCCGGATCGCAGGGCCGGCAGCACGCTCTCGGAGACGGCCCGCAGGGCGTCCGGGTCGGCCAGCATCGTGATGACGAGGTCCGCGCCGTGGACCGCCTCGGCCGGCGTGCCGGCGACGGCGGCGCCTGCGGCCTCCAGCGCCTCGGTCCTGCCCGGCGTGCGGTTCCACACCGTCAGCGCGTGGCCCCCGGCGAGCAGGTGACGGGCCATCGGGGCACCCATGTTGCCGAGGCCGAGGAAGGCGATCTTCTGTGCTGCGTCCGTTGCGTCCATGCCCCCGACGCTAGATCCACTCCATTCATGCGACAAGCGAATGTCTAGCATGGTCACCATGCCCATTCCGCATGCCTCGCCCACATCGGCTGCCCCGCACGCCTCGCCCGGCCTGTACGAGGTCTTCCTGCGCGTCGCCCGCCTGGCCTCCTTCACCGCGGCCGCCCGCTCCCTCGGCTACACCCAGTCCGCGGTCTCCCGGCAGATCCAGACCCTGGAGGACGAGTGGGGCACCGCGCTCTTCGACCGCCTCCCCCGCGGGGTCCGGCTCACCGAGGCGGGCCGGATCCTGCTCCCGCACGCCGAGGCGGTCGGCGAGCGGCTGCGCGCCGCCCGCGCCGAACTCGACGCCCTGCGCACGCTCGGCGCCGGCCGGCTGCGGATCGGCTCCTTCGCCACCGCCGACGCCGCGCTGCTGCCGCGCACCCTGGCCGTGTTCCGGACCCGCCACCCCGCGGTCGAGGTCACCCGCACCGAGGGCCTGTCGGCCGGGCACCTGGCGCTCCTGGCCTCCGGGGACCTCGACCTCGCGGTGGTGGCCGCCACCTCCGGGGAGCCGCCGCGCGGCTGCACCCCGCACCACCTGCTCGACGAGCGGATGTACGTGGCCCTGCCGCTCGGGCACCGGTTCGCGGGCCGCGCCGACCTGCGGCTGGCCGAACTCGCCGACGAGGTGTGGATCACGGGCGGCGCCCGCCCCGAGGACACCCTGCTGGGCTCCGCCCTGGCCCGGGGGTTCCGCCCGCGCGAGGGCCTGTTCGCCGCCGACTGGATCGCCAAGCAGGGCTTCGTGGCCGCCGGGCTCGGCGTCACCCTGGTGCCGGCGCTCGCCGCCTCCTCCGCACGGTCCGACCTCGTGCTCGTCCCGCTGCCTCCGGAGGACACCCCGCGCCGCCGGGTCTACGCCGCGACCCCGCTCGGGACCGCCCCCTCCCCGGCCGCCTCGGCCTTCCTGGCCCTGCTGAAGGAGACCGCCGCCGTCCTGGCATCCTGAGCCCGGTGAAGATCGCCGCAGCGCAGCTGACCTGCGTACCCGCCGATGTCCCCGCCAACGCCGCACGGGCCGCCGCGCTCGCCGCCCTGGCCCGGGAGCAGGGCGCCGAGCTGGTCGTCTTCCCCGAGTTCACGCTGACCGGCTACGAGTTGGCGGCGCTGGCCGCCGATCCGGGGCTGTGGACGGGCGTCGACGATCCCCGGCTGGACCCGTTGCGCTCCGCCGGGATCGCCACCGCGGTCAACGTCGCCCTGCCCACCGGCGGCCCGCGGCCCGCCATCGCGACGCTGGTGCACGACGCGGACGGCGCGCACGTGACCACGTACGCGAAGCGGCACCTCTACGAGCAGGAGCGGGACGTCTTCGTGCCGGGCGGGGCCGACGGCCGCTTCGAGCTCGGCGGGATCCGCTTCTCCCTGGGGGTCTGCTTCGACAACCACTTCCCCGAACTGCCCGGCCGGGCCGCGGCCGACGGCTGCCGGGTGCACCTCGCGAGCTCCCTGTACGGAACGGGCGGCGGGATCGGGGAGCGCGCCACGGTCTACCCGGGGATCGCGAAGGAGCACGGCCTGTACGTGGTCCTGGCCAACCACGTGGGACCCGCGGGGCCGTGGACGGGCTGCGGGGGCGCGGCGGTGTGGGGGCCCGGCGGTGAGCTGCTGGCCGAGGCGGACGACCGTACCCCGTCCGTGGTGACGATCGATGTGATGAGCTGATCGGTATGAGTACCTTCGCCTTCGAGACGATCACGGTTCCGGAACACCTCCACGGCTATCCGGGGGTGGCCTACGGCGGCTACGTGGCGGGGCTGCTGGCCGGGCGCGCCGCGGCGGGCACCGTACGGGTGGACTTCCGGCGGCCCGTGCCGACGGAAGCGCCCGTGCGGTCGGCCGCGCGCCCGGACGGCGGCTGCGAGCTGATCGATGCGGAGGGGCTGCTGCTGGCCGCGGCGACCCCGGCCGCGTTCGAGGGCGCGGACGCCCCGGCGGCGCCCTCCTGGGAGCGGGCCTCTGCGGCGGCCGAGGCGTACCGGGCGGCCCCGCCGGACGGGCAGGTCGACTGCTTCGGCTGCGGCCTGGACCGCACGCCCGCCACGGGGCTGCGCCTGCACTGCGGGGCGGTGCCGGGTGGCGGGATGGTCGCCACCGCCTGGACCCCGGGCCGGGAGCTGGCGGGCGCGGACGGGTTGCTGCCGGCCGAGCTGGTGTGGGGCGCGCTGGACTGCCCGGGGAACGCGGCCGGCCGGCTGCTCGACGGGCGCCCGGCCGGTGCGGTCACGGCCGCGCTGACCGCCCGGCTGCTGCGGCCGGTGCCGGTGGGCGAGGGGCTGGTCTCGTACGCCTGGCTGCTCGGGAGCTCGGGCCGCAAGTACTCGGTGGGCACGGCGCTGGCCACGGCCGCGGGCGAGCTGTGCGCGGTCGGCGAGGCCCTGTGGGTGCAGCCGCGGGCGTAGGGCCTGATCCGAAAGACAGGCCCCAGGTCCGGCGGTTACGAGTACGCGGGCGGCGGCGGGCCGAAGCCGGTGGGGGTGTCCTCGGGGGCCGGGGCGGCCCCGGCGGGCTCCTCGTCGGCCTGCGTCAGGTGCCGCACCATCAGCGTGGCCCCCGCCACCGCGCCCGGCATCAGGAAGACGGCGACCAGCGGCACCAGGAACGCCAGCACCAGCGGCACCCCGAAGCCCAGGACCAGCATCCGGCGCGAGCGCAGCAGGACCAGCCGCTCGGACAGCTCGACCTTGCGGCGCTGGAGGGCGACGGCGGTGAGCTCCTGGGTCAGGAAGTAGCCGGAGACGCAGAAGCCGAGCGCCGGGACCACGGTCTGCCCGATCACCGGGATGAAGCCGAGGGCGAAGAGGACCAGTCCGTACAGGACGACCCGGGCGAGCACCTTCAGGCTGTCCCTGGCCGAGACCCACAGCTCCAGCCAGAGCGGCAGTCCGGACTCGGGGGCGTCGCCGCCCTCGCTGCGGTCGACCTGCTCGGAGAGGGACTCGTAGAAGGGCTGGCCGATCAGCAGGGTCACGGCGGTGAAGGTGATGACGGCGAGGAAGAGCCCGAGTCCGAAGACCAGGAAGGTCAGGAAGCCCCGGAACAGGGCGAGCCAGGGCGAGCTCCAGTCGTCGGCGAAGGGGGTGACCCAGGCGGTGAAGTCGTCCGCGCCGTAGCCGAGCCCGATGAGCGCGCCCGCGTACAGGACCAGCGAGACCAGCCCGGGCAGCAGCCCGAACCCCAGCCACCGTCCGTGGCGCAGTACCCATCCCTGTCCGGCCAGCAGGTACCGGAACCCCTCCGCAAGATCACGCATGGCGGCAGTTTATGGGGCCCGGGAAACGGCGAAGGCCGCACCCCATGGGGTGCGGCCTTCGGCGAGCGGTGCCGGATCAGACGGCGAGCTCGACGGTGATGTTGCCGCGGGTGGCCTTCGAGTAGGGGCACACCTCGTGGGCCTTCTCGATGAGCTCCTTGGCGGTGGCGGCGTCCACGTTCGGGATCACGGCGGAGATCTTGACGATCAGACCGAAGCCCTCGTCGTTCTTGCCGATGCCGACCTCGGCGGTGACCGTGGAGCCGGAGATGTCGGCGTTCACGTTCTTCGCGACGACACCCAGGGCGCCCTGGAAGCAGGCGCTGTAGCCGGCGGCGAACAGCTGCTCCGGGTTGGTGCCGGCGCCGCTGCCGCCGAGCTCCTTCGGCGGGTTCACGACGACGTCGAGCTGGCCGTCGTTGGTGGCGACGCGGCCGTCACGGCCGTTCTCGGCGGTGGCGACAGCGGTGTACGCGACGTCGGACTGCTGGATGGACATGTAAGAAGATCCTCCTGGTAATCGTCGCGACTCGCGCCCACGGTCACAACGGTGTACAGAGAGACTAACCGGTGAAAGAAACGATCATCTTTCCGGTGTTCTCGCCGCGGAGCATGCCGAGGAAGGCGGAGGTCGCGTTCTCGACGCCCTCGACGACCGTCTCGTCGTACCGGAGCTCACCGGAACGCAGCCATCCGGCGACGTCCTGGACGAACTGCTGCTGGATCCCGGCGTGGTCGCCCACGAGGATGCCCTGGAGGCGCAGGCGCTTGCCGATGACCTGCATCAGGTTGCGCGGGCCGGGAGCGGCCTCGGTGTCGTTGTAGCCGGAGATGGCGCCGCACAGGGTCGCCCGGCCGTGCACGTTCATCGAGGAGATCGCGGCCTCCAGGTGGTCGCCGCCGACGTTGTCGAAGTAGACGTCGATGCCGTCGGGGGCGGCCGCGGGGAGCTGCTCGGCGACGGGACCGTTCTTGTAATTGAAGGCGGCGTCGAAACCGTACTTCTCCGTGAGGAGCGTCACCTTCTCGTCCGAGCCGGCGGAGCCGATCACCCGGGAGGCGCCCTTGATCTTGGCGAACTGGCCCACGAGGCTGCCGACGGCACCGGCCGCGCCGGAGACGAAGACGGAGTCCCCCTCCTTGAAGGAGGCGACCTCGAAGAGGCCCGCGTAGGCGGTCAGGCCCGGCATGCCGAGCACGCCGAGGTAGGCGGAGAGCGGGGCGAGCGAGGCGTCGACCTTGGTGGCGAACTTCGCGTCGAGCTCCGCGTACTCGCGCCAGCCCAGGTGGTGCAGGACGTGGTCGCCGACCGCGAAGCCCTCGGCGGCGGAGGCGACGACCTCGCCGACCGCGCCGCCCTGCATCGGCTCGTCGAGCTGGAAGGGCGGGATGTAGGACTTCGTGTCGTTCATCCGGCCCCGCATGTACGGGTCGACGGACATGTGGAGGTTCCGCACGAGGATCCGGCCGGCGGCGGGCTCGGCCGACACGGGCACCTCGCGCAGGGCGAAGTCCTCGGCGACGGGCCAGCCCTGCGGGCGACGGACGAGGTGCCACTCGCGGCTCACGGCGGGGATCTCAGACATGCGGCGCTCCTGGTAAGAACGGAATTGCTTCACTAGGTGAAACAACCATGCGCCTGGATATTTCACGTTGTCAAGTAAGTCGGTACTCTGGATCCATGCCCAGTCGTCGCACAGACCCAGTGACCGTCGAGGTCGTCGAGCTCATCGGCGACGTCGTGGCCAGGTACCACATGGAGTACGAGCACGCGGCCGCCAGCCATCAGCTGACCGGCGCGCAGGCCAGGGTGCTCAACATGCTCTCCCTGGAGCCCCTGCCCATGCGCCGCATCGCGCAGAAGCTGCGCTGCGAGCCGTCGAACGTGACCGGGATCGTGGACCGGCTGGAGACGCGCGGCCTGGTCGAGCGGCACCCGGATCCCGCCGACCGCCGGGTGAAGCTGGCGGCCCCCACGGAGGAGGGCCGGCAGACCGCGGAGCGGCTGCGCGAGTCGCTGGACTTCGCGCGCGAGCCGCTGGCCGGGCTGTCGCCGGCGGAGCGGGCGGTCCTGCGGGACCTGCTCAAGCGGATGCTGGACTGACGGGCGGGGCGCCCGGGGTCACCAGCAGAGGGGGTTCCACCACGAACTGCACTTCGTCTTCGTCGGCGACGGCGACGGGCTGGGGAGCGGCCCCCCGGTCAGCGTCGAGGTGGGGCTGCCGGAGGCGCTCCGGCTCGGCGAGGGCTTGCCCTTCCCTCCCTTTCCGGACTTGGACGGGCTGGGGGCGACCGAGGGCGTCTCGGACGGCGTCGGTTCGGGGACGGAGGCCGTCGGCCCCGGCGTGAGGCTCACGGGCGCGGCCTTCTTCGCGGGCCCGGCGGCGACCTTCGCGGTCGCCTTCCCGCCCGGCGCCGAGGGCGCGCCCGAGGTCGGCAGGTCCGGCAGCGGGGCGGGCTGCTGCGGCCCGTCGTCGGTGAGCACCACCTCGGAGGCGCGGTCGGTGCGCCCGTCCGCCGTCATCCGGACCACCAGCAGCGAGGCCGCGGTGGCGAGCAGCACCCCGAGGGTGACCGTCAACGTCATGCGGCTGCGCCGGCGTCGCTCGGCGCGGCGGCGCGCACCGGCCCTGCGTTCGTTCGGGACGGACAGCGTGACGAGCTCGTCCGCGAACACGTCGGCCAGCGCGGTCGGCGCCTCGGGTACCGGCGGCGCCGCGCGACCGGGCGCCCCTGGGCCTCCGGCGGGCGGGGCGGCCGTCAGGTATTCGGCCGGGGTCCCGCATCCGGCGCACGCCAGTGCGCCATTGAGGTGTCTTTGGCAGGCGTGGCAGAAGTTCATGGCGCCCGCAGGCTACGTGCTCCCCGGCAACATAAAGATCCCGAGAACGTAAGGATCCTGTGTGGAATCGTTTCCTCCATGACCTTTTTCGGGGCCACGGCCTTCCAGTTGGTGCTTCTGCGGCGGATGGCCGACTTCCAGCCGGACCTCGCGGACGAGGCCCGCCGCCGACTCGGCGCCTCCCTCGCCGACCAGCGCGAGGCCAACAAGCACTGGCAGGCGATGGTCCGCTCGCCCCGCTCCCGCGGCGCCCTGGCCCGGTACCGCTCGGTGCTGGGCCCGCCCGAGTCCGCCGAACGTCGCACGATCGGCGACCTGGAGTGCGAGGCCCTGCTGTGGCCGGTGCCGCTCTGGCCCGATCTGCGCTTCGAGGTGCTGGCCGCGCCGGACGGGGCGGTGTGGAACGAGTGGCTGGTACGGGCCCCCGGCGCCCACGGGCCCGTACTGGAGTCGGCGGCGGACCTGTTGCCTTGGTCGGCGACGGTCGACGAGGTGGCGCGGGCCTTCGCACCGGTCCGACCGATGGAGGGCACAGCGCCGACGCGTTGGCGGCTGGCCTTCGACGCGCCGGGCGGGCCGTGCGTGGCGGAGTTCACCTACGGCCTGCTCCAGCGCGTCTCGACCCCCGGCGACTAGCCGGTCAGGAGGCGAGGAATGCCCGTACGCCCGCCGAGGTGGCGTCGTCGCCGAGCAGGTCGTTGTGCTTGAGGCAGCCGACGGGCGTGTTGAGGGCCCCCGAGAGCGGGACGCTGGAGTCCGGGTTGACGACCTCGTCGCAGTCCGACCAGAAGGTCGCGTACTTCACGGCGCCCGGGGTCTCGTCCCCGCTGCCCAGGTTCTTCACCACGTACGACCCGGGGGTCATGTCCCGGCAGGCCTGGTCCCACAGGGCGCAGGCCCACGCGGTGGAGGTGCCGTGGTTGGGGCCGGCCAGGGAGACCCAGTGGTCCACGGTGGCCCCGCCGCCGCCGAACTTCACGTACCAGCGGCTCACCAGCGAGCCGAAGGAGTGCGCGACGACGTCGACCTTGTCGGCGCCGGTCCGCCCGCGGACGTCCTCGACGTAGGCGGCGAGCCGGCCGGAGAGGACCTCGTTGACCGACTGGTGGGTGTCGTAGCCGAAGGAGAAGAGCTCCGAGTCGGCGTACCCGGCGGCGCGCAGGTCCTCGCGGAGGGATCCCCAGACGCCCGGGTCCGCGTTGTAGCCGTGCACGAAGACCACCGGACGGTGCGATGACTCCCGGCCGGGGCTCCCGTCCGCGGCCCCGCCGACGGCATGGGCCGCCGGGGGCGCGAGCAGGGCGAAGCAGAGCGTCAGGAGCGCCGGCAGCCACTGGCGGGTCGTCAGCATCGAGTCCCCTTTACCTTGTTACGCGTGAGTAGCGCGTGCGGTGCGGGCATGGTGCTGCCTGTCGGTACAGAAATCCACCCCCTTGCAGCCGCGACGCACCCCCCGGCCGGAGCAGCTCAACAAGCGGTAAGTCCGAAATGCCCGAGATGATATGAAAGCGACCGGCGGTTCCGTCGGTC
Organism: Streptomyces sp. NPDC002467; assembly: GCF_042889825.1. NCBI lineage: Bacteria > Bacillati > Actinomycetota > Actinomycetes > Kitasatosporales > Streptomycetaceae > Streptomyces > Streptomyces sp. NPDC002467. The sequence continues at coordinate 131,769 of NZ_JBIARJ010000005.1, forward strand.
TTCTTGCGTCAGCGCTCTCGGGAGGATCTGCCGTGACCGTCAGTCTTGAGCAGTTGCGCCGCTGCCACGTCGCCGTCGACCTGGGGGCGGCCAGGACCCGCGTGTACGTCAAGGGCGCCGGCCTCGTGGTCGACGAGCCCAGCTGCGCCGCCGTGAACACGCGGACCGGCGCACTCATCGCCGTGGGGACCTTCGCCGAGCGGATGACCGGCCGCACGCCCGACTACATCCGGGTCGTGCGCCCCGTCTCCGGCGGCACCGTCGTCGACATCGAGATGGCCCAGCGCATGCTGCGCCACCTGCTCGGCGAGAAACTGCGCCGCGCCCTGCGCCGCAAGCCGCGGCTGCGGGCCGCCGCCTGCACCCCGCACGACGCGGACCCGCTGGCCCAGCGGGCCGCCGTGGAGACCCTCGTCGGGCTCGGTGCCCGGCGTGTCGAACTCGTCGACACCCTGATCGCGGCGGCCGTCGGCTGCGGACTGCCCGTGGAGCAGCCGACCGCGACGATGATCATGGTGTGCGGGGCCGCGGCCACCCAGGTGGCCGTCCTCTCCCTCGGCTCCATCGTCACCGCCGTACGGGTCCCCGTCGGCGGCGAGGCCATCGACCACGCCGTCGTCCAGCACCTGCGCCACGCTCACGAGCTGATGCTGCCCAGCCAGGCCGTCCGGCCGCTCCAGCTGGCCCTGCACGGCGCCGGGATCACCGGCGACGGACCGGCCTCCACCCTGATCCACGGCCGCGACGTGGCCACCGGACTGGCCCGCTCCGTCCACGTGGACACGGCGACCGTACGCGAGGTCATCCGCACCCCGCTGACCGCCGTGCTCGACGGCATCGGCAAGGTGCTCCGGGAGTGCCCGCCCGACCTGGTCGCCGACCTGACGGACCGGGGGATCATGATGGTGGGTGGCAGCGCCCTGCTGCCCGGGCTGGACCAGATGCTGCGGGACGCCACCGGAATGCCCGTGGCCATCGCGGAACGGCCGGACGTGTGCGCCGTGCTCGGTCTCGGCGCGATGCTCGAAGGGAAGATCGCCCCCATGGTCCTCAACCCGCTGGCAGGATGACGAACACCGGACCGGAGCCCGAGGAGGACGCGGCGAGCCTCCCGGTGCTGCTGGAGGCGGTGCTCAGCGTCGGCTCCGAGCTGGAGCTGCGCACCACCCTCCAGCACATCGTGGACTCGGCGGCCGAGCTGTGCTCCGCGCGGTACGCGGCGCTCGGGGTGGTCGACCCCGAGCGCGTCCGGCTGACCGCCCTCTTCACGGCCGGGATGACGGAGGCCCAGCGGGCCGCGATCCCGCACCTGCCGGACGGCCGCTCCGGGGTGCTCGGCGCACTCGTCACGGACCCGCGCCCGCTCCTGCTGGACGACCTCACCGGAGACCCCCGCGCGGCCGGCTTCCCGCCGGGCCACCCCCCGATGCGCAACTTCCTGGGCGTCCCCATCCGCGTGCACACGGAGGTCTTCGGCAACCTCTACCTGACCGAGAAGCGCGGCGGCGGCGCGTTCACCGACGAGGACATCGCCCTGCTGCGCGTCCTGGCCTCGCAGGCGGGGATAGCGATCGGCAACGCCCGGCTGTACGAGACCGCGCGCCGCCGCGAGCGCTGGATCGAGGGCGCCGCCGCGGTGACCACCACCCTGCTGGCCGGCCGCCCCGCGGCGGACGCCCTGATGTGCGTGGCCGAACGGGCCCGGCTGCTCGCCGACGCCGCGGCCGGAGTGGTGCTCCAGCCCACCCCCGAGGGCGGCATGGAGATCGTGGCCGCCTCCACGCACGGGGACCCCGGGGACCTGGTCGGCACGGCGATCGCCCCCGGCAGCCCGGTCCTGACGCAACTCCTGGGCGGCGAGCCGGTCTTCATAGACGACTCGGCGACCGACCCCCGGATGACCACGCACGTGCGGGAACGGTTCGGCCCCAGCATGATGCTGCCCCTCCAGAGCGGCGGCCAGCTGATCGGCACCCTCGCCCTGCCGCGCGCCCGCGGCGGCCCCCCGTACGACGCCGTGGACCGGCTGCTGGCCTCGCAGTTCGCCTCCCAGGCCGCGCTGGCCCTCGTACTGGCGGACGCCCAGCACGACCGTGAGCAGCTGGCGGTCTACGAGGACCGCGACCGGATCGCGCGGGACCTGCACGACCTGGTGGTCCAGCGGCTGTTCGCGACGGAGATGATGCTGGAGTCCACCCGGCGGCGCTCCTCGAACGCGCCGAGCGGGGACACGGTCGGCGAGGAGCTGAGCCGGGCCGTCGACGAACTGGACTCCACGATCCAGGAGGTCCGCACCGCCATCTTCGCCCTCCAACAGCCGCCGACCGACGCCCCGACGACCTTCCGGGGCCGCGTCCTGCGCGAGACGGGCGGGGCGGCGGTCCTGCTCGGCTTCCAGCCGTCGGTGCACTTCGCGGGCGCGGTGGACGCACTGCTCCCGGACCCGGTGGCGGCCGACCTGCTCGCCGCCCTCCGCACCGCCCTGGCCGCGGCGCACCGGCGCAGCGCGGTCACCTCCATCGACGTGGAGATCGACGCGACCTCGAACCGGGTCAGGCTCACCGTGTCGGACGACGGCAGCACGGAATCCGGCGCCCGCGGCACGACGGTGACGTGGGAATCGGCGCTCTAGCGACCAGCCTCACCGGCGTTTGAGGCCGGACGGGGGCGAATCCAGCCCCGCCGGCGTTTGAGGCGCGGGGTCCGGGGCGGAGCCACGATCCGTGAGCCGCACCGGCGAACCCGCCGAGGGCTACGTCCGCGACGGGCGGGCGGCAGCCCGCAGGGCGATCCGGGTGCTCGACTGCGCCACCCCCGCCTCCCGCTTGAGCCGGCGCAACAACCCGTCCAGCGCCGCCGGATCGGCGGCCCGGGCCCGGACGAGGTAGTCGTACTCCCCCGTCACGTGCACCACCTCCGTGATCCCGGGCAGTTTGGCGACCCGCTGCTCGAACTCCTCGTTGGTGGTGTCCTGGCGCAGCGTGAGGTCGATGAAGACGACGAGCCCGCCCCGGGTGTCGGCGGCCGGGTCCACGACGACGGTGAACCCGCGGATCACCCCGTCCCGACGCATCCGGCGCACCCGGTCGGCGGTGGCGTTGGCGCTGAGGCCGACGCGGGTGCCGAGGTCCCGGTACGAGATCCGCGCATCCTCCTGGAGGATGCCGAGGATTTCCCTGTCGAGGCGGTCCATACCGCGATTCTCGCAGTCGGGCCCGGTATTCGCCCGCGTCCTCGGACCCCGCACCCCGAACCTCTCGGCATGACCGAACTCCTCTCCCCCGCCCTGGGCGGCGCGGCGGCGGGCCTGGGCGTGGCGATGCCGATGGGCGCCATGAGCGTGCTGCTGCTGCAGGAGGCGATGCGCCACCGCCGCACGGCGATCGCCGCCGCCGCCGGAATCGCGGCCGTCGACCTCGCCTACGCGGCCCTCGCCACCGGCCTGGGCCCCTGGGTGGCCTCCCACATAGCCCCGGTCGAGGCCTGGGTCCGCCTCGCCTCGGCCCTCATCCTCCTCGGCATCGCCGCCCACGGCCTACGGGCGATCCGGGCCCCTGCTTCGCCCGAATCGGAAACCCCGGCGACTCCGGCCACTCCGGCGAATCCAGCCCTTCCGGCGTTTGAGGAGCGGGGTCCGGGGCGGAGCCCCGAGGCCGGAACCGGCACCGGACACCGGCCCGCACACGCACACCCGCCCCGGCCGGCCAAGGCCTTCGCCCGGTACGTCGGACTCACCGCCGTGAACCCCACCACGGCCCTCTACTTCGCCGCCCTCACCACCGCGCAGGGCGCGAGCCTCGCCACCGGCGCGGCCGGTGCCGCGTTCCTGGTCGGGGTCGGCGCCGCCTCGCTCCTCTGGCAGCAGACCCTCGTGGCCGTCGGCGCCCTCGCGGGGACCCGCGTCTCCGGCGCCGCCCGTGTCTGGACCTTCCGCCTCGGCTACGGTCTGGTCGCCGCCTACGCCCTCAAGATCGCCTTCCCGCTGCCGTTCCCCGGGTGAACAGCGGGAGCCGTCGGAGCGGGGTCAGGAGCCGCTCGGGGTGATCTCGGGGTCATGCCGGATACGACCCCGCACCCCCGACCGAAATGATCGGTACATGACCACTCACCCCCCGCACCACCGCGAAACCCGCCGGCCGGCCGCCCTGACCCGGGTCGCCTTCGTCTCCGCGCCCCTGTGCATCCTGGTCCTACGGCGCCATCCGGCTCGGTGACCCCGGCCACGGGCCCGGCCCCGCCTGGACCGTGGGCCACATCGCCCTGCTCGCGGGGGTCCTGCAGTTCGCCCTGGTCTTCCCGGCCCTGCGCCGGATGACCGGGCCCGCCGGCGCGGCGGGCCGGGCGAGCGCCGGGGCCGCGACCCTGTTCGGTCTCGCCGGGACCCTGGCGGTCGTCGCCCAGGCGGTCATCGACCTCGTCGTCGGCCTGAGCGCCGCCGACCGGCGGGAGGTGAACCGGCTCTTCGACGAGGTCCAGAGCCACCCCGGGGTGCTGCCGGCCGTCTACACCGTCGGCCCGATGCCGTTCTACGTCGGCCTCGTCTGGCTCATGGTCCAGCTCGCCGTCCGGCGCCGCGTCGGCGCCTGGCGTCCCGCCCTGGTGGTGCTGGGTACGGTCACGATGGCCGTGAGCCTCGACCTGATGCCGCTCGGGGGCCTGATGTTCGCCGCCGCGCTCTTCCCCCGGGACCTCCCCCTGTTCCGGCCCCTGGGCGCCCCTCAACTCCCGGGCCGAGCCGCGTGACACCCCCTAGGGTGACCCCGTGACGACGACCCGCCTCTCGGCCCGCGCGGCCATCGCCTCCGTGACCGACCCCGGCAGCTTCGCCGAACTCCCCGCACCCCGGCGGGAGTCGGGACCCGACGGGCCCCTCGCCTGGGAGGGCTACGACGACTCCCGCGCCCGCGCCGCCGCGCGGACCGGCGAGGAGGAGTCCGTCGTCGTCGGCACCGCCCGTTTCGGCGGTCGGGAAGCGGCCCTGATCTCCTTCGAGTTCGGCTTCCTCGGCGGGTCGCTCGGCGAGCGCACCGGAGACCGGCTCGAAGCCGCCTACACGTACGCCCGGGAGCACCGCCTCCCCCTCGTCTCCCTCATCGCGACCGGCGGCTCCCGGATGCAGGAGGGCATGCTCGCGCTGACCCAGCTCCAGCGCGTGGCCCGCCAGTGCGTGCTGACCCGGGCGGCCGGGCTCCCCCAGCTCGCCGTGCTGCGCGACCCCACCACCGGCGGCGGCTGGGCCACCCTGGGCGCCGGGGCCGACGTGGTCCTCGCGCTCCCCGGGGCCCAGGTCGGCTTCGCCGGCTCCCGGGTGCGGCCGGCGGACGCGGATCCGGCGGCCTACTCCGCCGAGGGGCAGTACGCCGCCGGTCACGTGGACGCCGTGGTCCCCGCGCCCGAGTTGTCCGGCGCCCTCGCCGACTGGCTGCGCGTGCTGACCGCGCCCCGGCCCGCCGGGCCCGTCGAACCCCCTCGCGCGCCGGCCTCGGCCCGACCCCCGCGCAGCGGCTGGGAAGCCGTACGGCAGGCCCGGCACCCCGACCGCCCGCACGCCGGGGCGTACCTGGACGCGTACTTCGAGCTGCGCCTGCCGCTCTCCGGGGACCGCGCCGGCGGCACCGACCCCGGCATGCTGTGCGGGTTCGGGCTGCGCGAGGGGCGGGCCGTCGCGTACGCCGCCCAGTGCGGCACCGCGACCCGCCCGGCCGGCTACCGTACGGCCTCCCGCGTCATCCGCCTCGCGGACCGGCTCGGCATCCCCGTGCTCACCCTGGTGGACACCCCCGGCGCGGCCAACGACGCGGCCGCCGAACACGCGGGCGCCGGCGCGGCCATCGCGGACACCTTCGCGGCGCTGGCCGGCGCGACCGTCCCCGTGACGACCCTGCTCATCGGCGAGGGCGGCTCGGGCGGCGCGCTCGCGCTGGCGGCGCCGGGGAACACCTGGGTCACCCCGGACAGCTACTTCTCGGTGATCGCCCCGGAACTGGCGGCGGCCATCCTCAAGCGCCCCCCGGCCTCCGCCCCCGCCACCGCCGACCAGCTCCGTGTCCGTCCCCAGGACCTGGTGGCCCTGGGGGTCGTCCGCGGCATCGTCACGCCCGAGGAGCAGGCCTAGTACCGGCCGCGCCCGGGCAGTTCCACGTCCACCCGGTACAGCCGGGTGATCTGCTGCGGGAGCTCGTTGTCGTCACTGGCCAGCAGCAACCGGACCCGGTCGGCGCCGTCGTGGTCGGTGACGACCATGCCCTCGACGTTGTCCACGAGCGGGTGGTTCTGCGGCAGCTTCGACGGGGCGCCCAGCGGCGGGCAGTCATTGAAGTCGCCGATCGCGGTCTTGCGGGCGAGCCTCAGCCCCGGGCCCTCCGTCAGCGTCCGCACCTTCGAGGTGTCCGTCGCGCCCAGCGGATCGGCGACGTACAGCCGCACGGTGATCGCGAACTCCCGTGTGAAGCCGCGCTCCAGCACGATCAGCCGGCCGTCGCGGGTCGGCGCGAGCTCGACGAGCCCGTGCCCGGCGTCCACCGGGTAGGCGAACTGGCGGCCCAGTACGAACTCCCCGCCGCGCCGCTCCCAGGTCTGGATCCGCTGGAGGGTCCGGCCCCGCGCGTCCTTGCCGTCCCCGGCCAGCCCGCCTTCGACGCCCGCGACCAGCGTGTGGCCCCCGGGCAGCAGGGTGAGCGACTCGAAGGTGGTGTTGACGGCGGCCCGACCCTCGGGCACGAGGCGGAAGTCGTCCGGGATCGGCAGCGTGCCCAGCACCCGCCCGTCGCGGCCGTAGCGCCGGATGGCGGGCGCGGTCTCGTCCGTGACGAGGTACGACCCGTCCCGGTCGACGACGATCCCCTCGGAGTCGATCACCTTCCCCGCGCCGTCCGTCAGCGGCAGCCGCGCGGTGGCCGTGGCCGTCGGGGTGTCCCCGCGGCCCACCTTCAGCGAGTACAGCGCCGACTTGTCGGAGATGGCGGCCACCGTGCCGTCCTTGTCGACGGCCAGACCGGAGATGCCGCCGACCAGCCGCCCGTCGAGCGCGGTCTTGTCCAGCGAGTCGGAATAGCCCGCCACGGAGAGGTACGGGGAGCAGGTGCCCCCGCCGGCCGGCCGGGCCGCCGCGGCGGCGGGCGGCGCGAGCGTGCCGCAGAGCGCGGCGGCGGCCACCGCGGTGGTGGCGAGCGTACGAAGGCGCATGAAGGCCTTCCTCCTGGTTCGACGGGATGACACACGGATCGGAACTGCCGAACTGTCATATGTCGAACAGAAAGAAATGGGAAGGTCTCGCAACGCGACGGCAACGAACCCGGCAACTCCCCTTCACAATCGGCCGGATCGGGCGAACCGGGCCGGACCGACCCCCACGTGCCGCCCGAAGTGCCGCGTCAGGTGCGCCTGGTCGTGGAACCCCGCCGCGACGGCCGCGGCGGCCGGCCCCATCCCCGCCAGCAGCAGTCCCCGCGCCAGCGCCACCCGCCGCCCGATGAGGTACGCGTGCGGCGGCAGCCCGTACGCCGTGCGGAAGCTCCGGATCAGGTGCGTGGGATGGGGGTTGCCCAGCTCCGCCGAGGCCTGCTCCAGGGTGATCCCCTCGACCACCCGGGCATCGAGCAGCTCCCGCAGCCGCCCGGCGAGACCGGTCCCCTGGTCCCCGTCCGCGGGCGCCTCCCGCCCGGTCAGCCACCGGAGCAGCCGCTCCCGTACGAAGGCCAGCCGCGACTGGGCCTCGAACGGATCCCGCTCCGCCAGCGCCAGGTGCAGCCCGTGCACGCGCTCGCGCAGCGCCGGGTCGGACAGCAGCGGGGCGTCGACGGCGGCCCCGGTCAGCCGTTCCGGCAGCACGGAGGTGTCCAGGTACAGGTTCCGCTTGCGGAAACCGGCCTCGGTGACGGTACGCCCGTCGTGCACCACCCCGGGCGGCAGCAGGATCACCTGGTCCGAGACCCCGACGCCGTGCCGCTCCCGGTCGAGGGCGAAGTCGACGCGCCCGCCGTCCAGGATCATCAGCGTCCAGGTGTCGTGCACGTGGGCGGGGTACGCGTGCTCGGTGAAGCGTGCGTGGAAGACCTCGGCGATGCCGTTCACCGGCGGCCGCCAGGCGGAAACGCTGCTGTGCGGGCGTAAGGGGGTCATGTCAGGAACGTACAAGACCGCCCCGCACCCGCCCCGGCACGCTGTCCGCATGACGACACCGAAGGTCAACATCGCCGAGAAGCTCGCCGGTTTCACCGAGCACTGGGCCCCGCACCGCATCGCACGCGTCAACGACTACGAAGTCAAGGTCGCCAAGTTGCAGGGCGAGTTCGTCTGGCACGCCCACGAGGACACCGACGAGCTGTTCCTCGTGGTCAGCGGCACGCTGACGATCCGGCTGCGCGGCGGGGACGTGGTCCTCGGACCCGGCGAGATCCACGTCGTCCCGCGCGGGGTGGAGCACTGCCCGGTCGCCGAAGAAGAGGTCGAACTCCTCCTCTTCGAGCCGTCGGGCACCACCAACACCGGCACGGCGGGCGGCGCCCGCACCCGCGAGGCGGTGGACGCGTAACGCCCGCCCGCCGGGACACGGGGGCACGGCCCCCGCCCGGCGGTCCCGGCGTTCAGGCCTGGGGGGAGCGGGCGTCGTAGCGGGCGAAGCCCCGCCAGCGCAGGGCGAGCAGGCCCAGCACCAGCACGCACGCGAGGCCCCCGCCCGTGACCGCCACGGTGGGGGACGTCAGGTCGGCGGCGGTCCCGGCGAGGAAGTCCCCGAGCCGGGGCCCGCCCGCGACGACCACGATGAACACGCCCTGGAGGCGCCCCCGCATCTCGTCCGGGGTGGCGGCCTGCATCATCGTGCTCCGGAACACCATCGAGATGGTGTCCGCGCAGCCGGCCAGGGCGAGGAAGAACAGCCCGAGCCACAGGTTCCGGGTGAGCCCGAAGACGGCGATGGCCAGTCCCCACCCGGCCACGGACAGCAGGATCGCCAGCCCGTGCCGGCGGATCCGCCCCTGCCAGCCCGAGAACAGCCCGCCCAGCAGCGCCCCGACGGCGGGCGCGGCCACCAGCAGGCCGACCGTCTTCGCGTCGCCGCCGTACCAGAGCCCGGCGACGGCCGGGAACAGTGCCTTCGGCTGCGCCAGCACCATGGCGGCCATGTCGGAGAAGAAGGTCATCCGGATGTTCGGCCGGGTCCCGAGGAAGCGCAGTCCGTCGAGGACCGAGGCCCTCCCCCGCTCGCCCTCGGCCCGGTCCGGCTTCATCGAGGGCAGCCGCCACACCGCATAGAGCGCGGCGGTGAAGGTGACGGCGTCGATCAGGTAGGCGGCCTGGTAGCCCCACCAGCCGACGATCAGCCCGCCCAGCATCGGGCCGATCATCGTCCCGGAGGTCATGGTCACGGAGTTCAGCGCGTTGGCGGCGGGCAGCTGCTCGGCCGGCAGCAGCCTCGGGATCATGGCGGACCGCGCCGGTCCGGCGAGCGCCCCGGCCACCGCCTGGAGCGCGACGACGGCGTACAGGAACCACACCCGGTGGTAGTCGAGCAGCGCGGCCGCGGCGAGCGCGACGGACAGCGCGGCGGAGCCGAGGGCGCTGTAGAGGCCGAGCTTGCGGCGGTCCAGGGTGTCGGCGATGGCGCCGCCGTAGAGACCGAAGGCGACGAGCGGGACGAGCGCGAAGAGTCCGACGAGCCCGACCGCGAAGCTGGAGCGGGTGATGTCGTAGACCTGGAGCGAGATCGCGAGGGCGGTCATCGCCTGCCCGAGCCAGGAGATGGTGCTGCCGACCCACAGCCTCCGGTAGTGCGCGGAGGTGCGCAGCGGGGTCAGGTCGGCGAATATTCGCTGCCGGGAATGCGGGCGAGTGGGCGTGGTCGTATCGGGCACAGCGGATGATAACCACCGGCCCGCCGCCGCTCCGAGCGGGTTTTGCGGCGTTCACACACCGGCAACAGTCGCCCCACCCGGCTCCGGGATCCCGACGCAGGCGAATTCCTGCCGGTAACTCGCCACTATCACCGGACATTTGACCGAATCGCCGTGCGCTACTCGCCTCTGGTTCAGCTCATGATGAAAAGACTCGTATGTCCAGGGAGGCGCAGTGATCGAACCTGGCAACAGCACCACGAGCACCGGCACCGCGCGGAACACGGTGCGCACCACCGTCCCCCTCACCGTCGGGGTCGAGGAGGAGTTCCTCCTCGTCGACGCCCGCACCTTCCGGGTGGTCCCGGCCGCCCCGCTCGTCCTCGCCACCGCCGGCGGGCTGCCGGGCGAACTGCACCCGGAGGGCACCCGCTACCAGGTGGAGATCTCCACGCCGGTCGCCCACGGGGCGGATTCGCTGCGGACGGAGCTCGCCGCGCTGCGGCGCACCCTCGGCCGGGCGGCCCGGGCCCACGGCTGCCGGCTGCTGGCCGCGCCCTCGCCGGTCGTGGCCGTGGAGGGGCCGCTCCACCTGACCGACGACGAGCCGCGCCAGCGCGAGCAGCACCGCCGCTTCGGCGCGCTCACCGACACCCTCGTCAGCTGCGGCCGCCACGTCCACGTGGGGAGCCTCGACGAGGACACCGCCGTCGCGGTGTCCAACCGGGTCAGACCCTGGCTGCCGACGTTGATCGCGCTGGCCGCCAACTCGCCGTTCTGGGGCGGACGTGACACGGGTCACGCCAGCTGGCGGGCGATGGCCTGGTCGGGGTGGCCCTCGGCGGGGCCGCCCCCGCACTTCACGTCCACGGCCCATTTCCGGCGCTCGGTGCAGACCCTGCTCGGCTCGGGGGCGGCCCTGGACACCAAGATGGTCTATTGGGACCTGCGCCCCTCGGGGCGCTGGCCGACGCTCGAACTCCGGGCTCCCGACATGTCCCCGGACATCGACGGAGCCGTGCTCCAGGCCGAGCTGACCCGCGCCCTGGTGGGAACGGCCCTGCGCGAGATCGCGGAGGAGCGCCCCGATCCACCCGTACGGGACGACGTACTGCGCCTCGCGCGCTGGCGGGCCGCGCACGACGGGCTGGAGGGCTTCGGCCTCGACCCGTACACGGGGGCGGAACTCCCCGCGGCGGACATGGCGGAGGCCCTGCTGGACCGGGTCGCCCCGGAACTGGCCGAGTCGGGCGATCTCGACCACGCGGCCAAGACCCTGGGCGGCCTGCTGCGCGACGGTTCGGGAGCGCACCGCCAGCGCGCCGCCTTCGCCCGCCGCCAGGACCTGAACGACGTACTGCGCCATCTGGCGGACGAGACGGAGAACTTCTAGCCGGACCGCCGGGCGGGGCGGGGCGGCCGCAGAGGCACCGGTGCGGCCGGCCCGCCCCGGTGCCCCCGCGCCGCCCCGCCGCCGCGCCGCCGCCCCCGTCCGGCCCACCGCGCGGCGGGTCGGCCCGGCGGGCCCTTTGACGGCTGGAAGCATGCATCCATGTCATCCCGGGCAGGCACGGCCGAGAGTTCCGCGAAGTCGCGCATCGTCCTGTTGACGCTCGCGTCCGGGCAGTTCCTGATGGCCCTCGACAGCTCCGTCATGAACGTCTCCATCGCCACGGTGGCCGAGGACGTCGGCACGAACGTGACGGGCATCCAGGGCGCGATCACCGCCTACACCCTCGTCATGGCGATGTTCATGATCCCCGGCGGCAAGGTCGGGGCGCTGATCGGCCGCAGGCGCGCGTTCGTGATCGGCTGCTGCATCTACGGGCTGGGCTCCCTCACCACCGCGCTGGCGCCGAACCTCACCGTGCTGCTGCTGGGCTGGGCGCTCCTGGAGGGACTCGGGGCCTCGCTCATCCTGCCCGCGATCGTGTCGCTCGTCGCCGGCAACTTCTCCGTCGAACGCCGTCCCGCCGCCTACGGCCTCATCATGGCCGCGGGAGCGATCGCGATCGCCGTCGGGCCGCTCATCGGCGGCATCGCGACGACCTACTTCTCCTGGCGGTGGGTCTTCGCCGGGGAGGTCCTGGTGGTACTCGCCATCCTGCTCCTCGCGCGCCGCATCGCGGACGCCCCGCCCGGTGAGCGCCGGCGCATCGACATCCCGGGCGCGGTCCTCTCCGCTGCCGGGCTCGGGTTGTTCGTCTACGGCGTGCTCCGGTCCGACGAATGGGGCTGGTTCCTGCCGAAGCCCGGCGCGCCCTCCTGGATCGCGGTGTCCCTGACGACGTGGCTGATGCTGGCGGGCATGGCGCTGCTCTGGCTCTTCCTCCGCTGGGAGGCCAAGGTCGTCGGGCGCGGCCGCGATCCCCTCGTCGATCCCGACATGCTGCGCAACCCGCAGCTCACCGGCGGCCTGACGATGTTCTTCTTCCAGTACCTCGTGCAGATGGGCGTGTTCTTCGTCGTCCCGCTCTACCTGTCCGTGGCGCTGGGCCTGTCGGCGCTGTCGACCGGTGCCCGCCTGCTGCCGCTGTCGGTGAGCCTGCTGCTGGCCGCGACCCTGATCCCGCGTTTCCTCCCCGACGTCTCGCCGCGGCGCGTGGTGCGGGTCGGGATCTCCGCGCTGCTCGCGGGCGCGGTGGTCCTGATGGCCGCGCTCGACCTCGACGCCGGCGCGGAGATCGTCACCATCCCGCTGCTGCTGATCGGGCTCGGCATGGGGGCGCTGGCCTCCCAGCTCGGGTCGGTCACCGTGTCCGCGGTCCCGCAGGCGCAGAGCGCGGAGGTCGGCGGCGTGCAGAACGCCGTCACGAACCTCGGCGCCTCGATCGGCACGGCACTCGCCGGATCGATCATGATCGCCGCGCTCACCTCCTCCTTCCTGACCAACATCGCCGAGAACCCGGCGGTCCCGGACAGCGTCACGAACCAGGCGACCGCCCAGCTGCAGAGCGGCGCGCCCTTCCTGTCCGACGCCCAACTCAAGACCGCCCTCGACGAGGCCGGAACGAACCCGGAGGTGTCCCAGGCGGCACTGGACGCTAACACCGAGGCCAGGCTCGACGGTCTGCGCGCGGCGCTCGCCATCCTCGCCTTCGCCGCGATCGTCGCCCTGTTCTTCACCCACCGGATCCCCGCGACCCAGCCCCGCTCCCCGGAGCCGTAGCGCCCGCATGAGCGGGCCGGGCCGGGTGCGCAGCATGGAGGCATGGCCGACCGCCCATGGCCTCGGGGGCGCTCCCGGGCCTCGTCCGCGGCCGTCGGGCCCTCCTGGCGGCGGCTCCGGGCGCCGTGCCGAGCGACCCCGCCCACGCCTTCACCGGCGGCAACCACGAGACCGTCACCCGGGCCGCGCTGCCCTGGGAGCCCGTCACGCCGACCGCGATGGCCGATGCCCGTACCGGGGCGGTCAACGCCGACGACCGCCCGCCCTACTTCGGCGTCGGCCCCCTGCACGGCGACAATGCCGACTACCTCGCGCCGCGCCACGACCCCGCCTACCCCCGCACCCGGGACGAGGCCACGACCGAGCTCCTCGCCTGCGTCCGCACCTCCGTCGCCCGCTTCCGGAACGCGGTCCGGGCCGCCGACGGCCTCGTGGACGCCGACGGCAGGGTGCGCGCCGACCAGAACGACCTGTCCTCCCCCTGCACCTGGGACGAGGGCTCCGACCGGGCCAAATGCTCCGCACTCGAACAGCTCGGCCGAGGCCGGCACCCGCTCCGAGACGGGCGGCAACTTCGGACGCGCGACGGCCGGAGCCACCGCCGAGATCACCCGCCAGTGGAACGACTTCAAGGCCGAACCGCCGGCCACGTACCCCGACCACGACCGCGGCGCCCGGATGATCCGCGCCCTCACCCACGACGCCCCGGCCGGCACCTGCTCCTGAGCGCGGCGACCTCAGGACGTGAGCTGGTAGAGGCTCCTGCCCACGATCCACAGCCCCAACAGGAGGCAGGAGACGACGATCGCCGGTTCCTTGTGCGCGTTCAGCCACTCCCACAGGTTCGTCAGGGCCTGGTGCGCCCGTTCCGGCGCGAACACCATGTACAGCTCCATGGCCAGCAGGGTGGCACTGGCGAGCAGGCAGAACCCCATCAGCGCCAGGTAGGACTCGGTGTGGGAGAGGTCCGCCTCCACCACGGTGCTGGCGGCGAGGCCGACCATGCCCCAGGGCTGGAGGAGCACCGCGAGCGTGGCCGCGGACCAGAAGGTGGCCTGGTCGGTGCGGGAGGTGATGGCACTCTTCGGGGCCTCCGGCTTCGCCTGCACCGCACCACCGTCGGCCGCCACGGCCGCGCTCTTCCTCCGCCGCCGCTTGCGCTCGCTGTAGACGATCAGTCCCACGCCGAGGACCAGCTTGATCGCGAGCACCGCGGTGGACGGCGGGGACCTCGGCGGCGGCGGCTCCCCATTGGTCAGGAGCAGCACGATGGCGATCACGAGGACCAGGCAGCCGAGCCAGGCCAGGATGAACACCAGCCCCTTCCACACCCCGCGCGGCGCCGACACCACCAGTACGAAGGCCAGGATCGGCAGCGGGTAGAGGGTGATGACGAGGCCGATGAGGAACAGGTCGAGCGCCATGGCGCGGACGTCTCCGGCCTACGCCGCGAGGACCTTGGCCTTGGCCTGCTCGAACTCGGCGGCCGTGATGTCACCGCGGTTCCTGAGCTCGGCGAGCCGCCCGAGCTCGTCCGCCCGGCTGCCGGTCCCGGCGCTCTCCCTCACGTGGGAGCGGAACGCCTCCTCGCGGTCCCGAGCCCGCCGCAGGTCCCGTTCGCCCATTCCGCGCCCCCGGGCGAGCAGGTACACGAACACGCCCAGGAACGGCAGGATGATCACGAAGACGGTCCACCCCGCCTTGCCCCAGCCGCTCAGGTCGTCGTCACGGAAGACGTCGGCGAAGACGCGGAAGAGCAGGACGAACCAGAGGATCCAGAGAAAGATGATCATCATCGTCCAGAACGCGCCCAGCAGCGGGTAGTCCGCCGCCAGGTCCTGAAGGGACTGCGTCATGGCCGGCCTCCTGTCACCGGCGGGCACGAGCCTCCCGGCAGTCCCATGGTCGGCCCATCCCCCGGTGATCGCCACGCAGCCCGGATCCGCCCGGGGGGCCGGTCGAGCGCGCCCTCGGCGCCCCCTGGCGCAAGGTCCATCTGGTCTAGACTCCCCCGAGCATCCCCGTTCGCCGCGTAGACCGAACCAGTCCGCCGCCAAGAGGCCCGGGGGTGGATCGGAACCCTGGGGGACAGTCACGTGGAGCCAATGAACCAGCCTGCGCGGGGCATACCCACCGCGGCCACCCCTGCCGGTCGCGGCCGGAACCCGCGGGCCGGCGGGCGCCTCGTGGTGCTGGACGGGCTGCGCATCCTCGCCGCGCTGATGGTGGTGTTCCACCACTACGTCGGGTACGGCGGCGCCGCCTCCGGCGCGGGCAACGCGTGGTCGCGCCCGATCGCCCACGTCTTCCCGCTGGCCTCGAAGTTCGGGGCCTACACGTGGACGGGTGTCAGCCTGTTCTTCCTGATCAGCGGCTTCGTGATCGGCATGAGCACCTGGGGACGGGGGCTGGGCGACTTCTTCACGTCCCGGGTCGTGCGCCTGTACCCGGCCTACTGGTTCGGGGTGCTGGCGACCACCGCCGTGCTGACGCTCTGGCCGATGGTGGTCCGGCCGCTGCACGCGCACGAGGTGCTGGCGAACCTGACGATGCTTCAGGGTGCGATGCACATCACCAACGTGGACGCCTCGTACTGGACGCTCTGGTACGAGCTCTGCTTCTACCTGCTCTTCGGCATCGTCGTCCGAAGGGGCCTCACCTACCGCCGCGTGGTCGCCTTCTGCATGCTGTGGACGGTGGCGGGGCTGGCGAGCGTCGCGATGGAGTGGGGCCCCCTCCAGGTGATCGCGATGCCCTGGATCTCCTCGTTCTTCATCGCCGGCCTCGCCTACTACCTGATGTACCGCTTCCGGCCGACCTCGCTGCTCTGGGGCATCGTCGGCGTCAGCCTCGTGCTGTCCCTCGTCTACGCCCGCGACCACCAGCGCGCGATCGACGAGGCGCTCGGCGGCCGGCACCTGCCGGTCTGGCCCGCCTACGTGATGATCCTGCTGTGCTACGCGGTGATGGCCGCCGTGTCGCTCGGGTGGCTCTCCCGCGTCCGTTGGCGCTGGCTGACGGTCGCCGGTTCCCTGACGTACCCGCTGTACCTGCTGCACGAGGCGATCGGCTGGACGGCCATCCGGCTGCTCCACGACCGGGTCCCGAAGTGGACCCTGGTCGGGCTGGTCACGGTCGGCATGCTGGTGGCCGCGTACCTGGTGCACCGGATCGTCGAACGCCCCCTCTCCCGGCTGCTGAAGCGCGGTATCGGCTCGGGCCTGGCCGAACTCCGGGCGGGCGGTACTCCCGCCCCCGCCGGCCCCGCGGCGGGAGACGGTTTCCGGCCGGGCTCGCCGGCTCCGACCGAAGCCGCCGCCGAGCGGCCGACGACCGTCCGGGTCTGAACCCTCCCCGCCCCCGGGAACGCGAAAGGCGGCCCCGGGGGGCCGCCAGGATCACCGTGGTGACTCGCGTGACCAGAGACATCCCTGATCGGATCGTTTCTGCACACCTGGTGTGCGGTGGGGCGGGTGGGACTCGAACCCACGGCCGACGGATTATGAGTCCGCTGCTCTAACCGGCTGAGCTACCGCCCCTTCACGGCGTGGCGCGTACATCTGTGCGCGCCGTCTGCCGCAGCATAGCCGCTCATACGATCTCCTGCCTCGGTTGCCTCGCATGATCGGCTTCGCCTGTTCAGAGAGACCGTCCTGAGGGCTGCCCGGTTCCAGGACCGGGCAAAAAAGAAGAGGACCCGCTCGGGGCCCTCTTCTTCTTTTTCTCGCTCCCCCGGCTGGACTCGAACCAGCAACCCTCCGGTTAACAGCCGAATGCTCTGCCAATTGAGCTACAGGGGATCGCGCTCCCCCGACTGGACTCGAACCAGTAACCTGCCGGTTAACAGCCGGCTGCTCTGCCAATTGAGCTACAGGGGATTGCTGCGGTGCATCGAACGGCCCACCTCCGGCCTTGCCGGGGGGCGAGCGCCCGTTGCGAGTCATAGATTAGCGCAAGCAGGGGGGTGCTCCGCCAATCGGTATCGGCAGCGGGCCGGGCACCACACGACGAAGGGTGGCAGGCATGCGATACAAGGCGACCTTCCTGGCCGGACTGGCCCTCGGTTACGTGCTCGGAACCCGGGCCGGGCGCGAGCGGTACGAGCAGCTGAAGAAGTCCGCGCGGGAGCTCGCGCAGAACCCGGCGGTGCGCAACGCCGCCGAGACCGCGGGGCACAACGGGCGCGTGTACGCCGGGAAGGCCTTCGCCGCGGTGAGCGAGAAGGTCGGCGACGCCGTCCCGGACTCCCTGGCCGGGCGGGTGCGGGGGCTGAGGGACCGCCGGGCCGGCGGCTTCGACGACGACTGGGGCACCAGCAACACCTGAGGCGCATGCCGTGAGCCGTGAGGTTCCCGGGACCCGTGGGGTTCCGGGAACCCCACGGGACTTCCGTGCACTCCGGAGAGGTCAGTACCGGTCGTATGTGCGGCAGAATTCTCCACATGGGGATAGTCGCCGGGTTGGACAGCTCTTCAACCTTCACTCGCATCGTCGTCTGTGACACCGAAACCGGTGCCGTCCTGCGCCAGGGCTACGCGCCCCATCCGCAGCCCGCGGGAGAGGCCGACGGAGCCAACCCCCACGAGACCGATCCCCAGACCTGGCTGCTCTCCCTCGGCGAGGCCGCCGGCGGCGGGCTCCTCGAAGGGGTCCAGGCCATCGGCGTCTCCGCGCAGCAGCACGGTCTGCTGCCGCTCGACGCGCAGGGCGGCCTCGTACGTCCCGCCCTGGTCGGCAACGACAAGCGCGGCCAGGTCGCGGCCGCCGACCTGATCGAGGCCTTCGGGGGCAGGGCGGCCTGGGCCGAGGCGGTGGGCTCGGTCCCGCACTCCGCGCAGCCCCTCGCGAAGCTCGCCTGGCTGGCCCGCAACGAGCCCGAGGCGGCCCGTCGGGTGGCCGTGCTGATGTCCCCGCACGACTGGCTGGTGTGGCAGCTGCTGGGCCGTCCCGCCCGGCGGACCACCGACCGGGGCGGGGCCTCCGGTACCGGCTACTGGTCCCCCGCCACCGGAGCCTGGCGGCCCGACCTCGTCGAGCTCGCGCTCGGCCACCGGGCGCTGCTGCCCGAGGTCCTCGGCCCGGCCGACGCCGCCGGCACCACGCCCGAGGGGCTGCTGATCTCCGCCGGCACCGGCGAGACGATGGCAGCCGCGATGGGGCTCGGGATGGGCCCCGGCGACGCCGTGGTCTCGCTCGGCGCCTCCGGTTCGGTGATGGCGGTGCACCACGAGGCACTGTCGGAGCCCGGCGGGCTGATCACCTCGCTGGCCGACGCCACCGGCATGCACCTTCCCGTGGTGAACACCTCCAACGCCGTACGGGCCCTGCGCGGCACCGCCGAGTTGCTGGGCACCGATCTGGAGGGGCTGAGCGAGCTCGCGCTGAAGTCGACGCCGGGCGCGCACGGACTCGTACTGCTCCCCTACCTGGAGGGTGAGCGGACGCCGAACCTGCCGCACGCCGCGGGGACCCTGTCAGGGCTGCGCCGGGACTCCATGAAGCCGGAGCACCTGGCACGGGCCGCCTTCGAGGGCATGCTGTGCGGGCTGGTGGACGCGCTGGACGTGCTGCGTTCGCGCGGGGCCGTGATCCGCCGGGTGTTCCTGCTCGGCGCGGCGGCCGAGCTGCCCGCCGTACAGGCCACGGCCCCGGGGCTGTTCGGGACCCAGGTCGTGGTGCCGGCCCCGGCCGACTACGCGGCGCTGGGCTCGGCGCGGCAGGCGGCGTGGGCGCTCGGCGTGGCGCAGGGCACGCTCGCCCCGCACACCCCGCCGGTCTGGCCCGCCCCGCCGGCACAGGTCTTCGAGCCGGGCGAGGACCTCCCCGCCGGGCAGGCCGTGCGCCAGCAGTACGTCGCGACGCGCGAGCAGATCCATCCGGGCGCGTTCCAGGGCCCCGGGGCCCCGCAGCAGTAGCCTCCGCGGGGCTCCGCGCCCGTGGGGCCCCGGGGCTCCGCGGGCGTAGGACGGCGGGCGCGGCGCGGTCTACGCCTTTTGACCGGGCTTTGCGAAATCCGCTGGGGTTCGGGGGGCCGGTTGGCCCAAGATGGACTGAACCCCCTCGATCATGCCGACCGGAGCCTGCGCGTGCTCATACGACTTCTGCGGACTCACCTCCGTCCGTACAAGCAACCGATCGCCGCGCTGGTCCTGCTGCAACTGCTGCAGACCAGCGCGAGCCTCTACCTGCCCACACTCAACGCGGACATCATCGACAACGGTGTCGTCCACGGGGACACCGGCTACATCCTGCGCTTCGGTGCGCTGATGCTCGGCGTCTCGCTCGTCCAGCTCGTCTGCAACGCCGGGGCCGTCTACTACGGCGCCCGTACCGCGGCCGCCGTCGGCCGTGACGTCCGTGCTTCCGTCTTCGACCGGGTACAGAGCTTCTCCGCACGGGAACTCGGCCACTTCGGCGCCCCGTCGCTGATCACCCGTACGACGAACGACGTCCAGCAGATCCAGATGCTGGTGCTGATGACCTTCACGCTGATGGTGTCGGCGCCGATCATGTGCGTCGGCGGCATCTTCATGGCGCTCTCGCTCGACGTGAAGCTGTCGGGCGTGCTGCTCGCCGTGGTCCCGGTGCTCGGCCTGTCGGTCGGTGCGATCGTCTTCAAGACGCGGCCGCTGTTCCGCACGATGCAGGTCCGGCTCGACACCGTGAACCGGGTGCTGCGCGAGCAGATCACCGGCAACCGGGTGATCCGCGCCTTCGTCCGCGACGACTACGAGAAGGACCGCTTCCGGGAGGCCAACGCGGACCTCACCGGGGTCTCGCTGGCCGCGGGCAAGCTGCTGGCGCTGATGTTCCCCACCGTGATCCTGGTCGTGAACATCTCCAGCGTCGCGGTCATCTGGTTCGGTGCGATGCGCGTCGACAGCGGCGGCATGGAGATCGGCCAGCTGACGGCCTTCCTCGCCTACCTGATGCAGATCGTCATGGCCGTGATGATGGCCACCTTCATGTTCATGATGGTGCCGCGCGCCGAGGTGTGCGCCGAGCGCGTCCAGGAGGTCCTGGACACCGAGTCGAGCGTGGCCCCGCCGGTCGACCCGGTGACCAAGCTCCTCGCGCGCGGCCGCCTGGAACTGCGCGGCGCCGACTTCCGCTACCCGGGCGCCGAGGCACCCGTGCTGCGCGGGGTGAACCTGGTGGCCCGCCCCGGCGAGACCACCGCGGTGATCGGCTCCACCGGCAGCGGCAAGTCCACCCTGCTCGGCCTGGTCCCGCGGCTCTTCGACGCGACCGGCGGCGAGGTGCTCGTGGACGGCGAGGACGTGCGCCGGCTCGACCCGGAGCTGCTCGCCCGGACGGTCGGGATGGTCCCGCAGAAGCCGTACCTGTTCTCCGGAACCGTCGCCTCCAACCTGCGCTACGGGCGCCCGGACGCGACCGACGAGGAGCTGTGGCGGGCCCTGGAGGTGGCCCAGGCCAAGGAGTTCGTGTCCGAGCTGGACGGCGGCCTGGAGGCCGCCATCACCCAGGGCGGAACCAATGTCTCCGGCGGCCAGCGCCAGCGTCTGGCCATCGCCCGAACGCTGGTGCAGCGCCCGGAGATCTATCTCTTCGACGACTCGTTCTCGGCCCTGGACTACGCGACGGACGCGGCGCTGCGCGCGGCGCTCGGCCGCGAGACCGAGGAGGCGACCGTGGTCATCGTCGCCCAGCGGGTCTCCACGATCCGCGACGCCGACCGGATCATCGTGCTCGACGAGGGCGAGGTCGTCGGCGAGGGGCGCCATCACGAACTGATGGCCGGCAATGAGACCTACCGGGAGATCGTGCTCTCCCAGCTGACGGAGGCGGAGGCCGCATGAGCGGGCCCGGAGGACGGATGATGATGGGACCGGCCCAACGGTCCCTGGACTTCAAGGGATCGGGCAAGCGCCTGCTGGGCCAGCTCGCCCAGGACCGGGCCAAGCTGTGGGGCATGGTCGCCGCGGTCGTCGGCAGCGTCGGCTGCGCGGTGGTCGGCCCGAAGATCCTCGGCGAGGCCACCGACCTGGTGTTCGCGGGGATCGTCGGCCGGCAGCTGCCGGCCGGCATCACCAAGCAGCAGGCGCTGGACGGGATGCGCGCCAAGGGTCAGGGCGGGATGGCGGACATGCTGTCCGGCACCGACTTCACCCCGGGCCAGGGCATCGACTTCGGTGCCGTCGGGGTCGTGGCGATCTGGGCGCTGGTGGTCTTCACCCTGGCCGGTCTGCTGATGCTGGTGGCGACGCGGCTGTCGAACCACGTCATGAACGGCACCGTGTACCGGATGCGCGAGGAGCTCCAGGCCAAGCTGTCGCGGCTGCCGCTCTCGTACTTCGACCGGCAGAAGCGCGGCGAGGTCCTCAGCCGGGCCACGAACGACATCGACAACATCGGGCAGACGCTCCAGCAGACGATGGGGCAGCTGCTGAACTCGCTGCTGACGATCGTCGGCGTGCTCGTGATGATGTTCTGGATCTCGCCGCTGCTGGCGCTGGTCGCGCTGGTGACCGTGCCGGTCTCGGTCTTCGTCGCGGCGAAGATCGGCAAGAAGTCCCAGCCGCAGTTCGTGGCGCAGTGGAAGACGACCGGCGCGCTCAACGCCCACATCGAGGAGATGTACTCGGGGCACACGCTGGTGAAGGTCTTCGGCCGGCAGAAGGAGTCCGCGGCGCTGTTCGCCGAGCAGAACGAGGCCCTGTACCGGGCTTCGTTCAAGGCGCAGTTGGTCAG
Source organism: Streptomyces sp. NPDC002467 (assembly GCF_042889825.1). Taxonomy (NCBI): domain Bacteria; kingdom Bacillati; phylum Actinomycetota; class Actinomycetes; order Kitasatosporales; family Streptomycetaceae; genus Streptomyces; species Streptomyces sp. NPDC002467. The sequence continues at coordinate 153,483 of NZ_JBIARJ010000005.1, forward strand.
CGGTCTGATGCAGCCGGTGATGTTCTTCATATCGAACATCAACTACGTGCTGGTCGCGGTCGTCGGCGGTCTGCGGGTGGCCTCGGGCACCCTGTCGATCGGTGACGTGCAGGCCTTCATCCAGTACTCGCGGCAGTTCTCGATGCCGCTGTCGCAGGTCGCGTCGATGGCGAACCTCGTGCAGTCCGGCGTCGCCTCGGCGGAGCGGGTGTACGAGCTGCTGGACGCGGAGGAGCAGGAGCCGGACGCCGAGGTTCCGGAGCGGCCGGAGGAGCTGCGCGGGCAGGTCACCCTCGACAAGGTGGCCTTCCGCTACGAGCCGGACAAGCCGCTGATCGAGAACCTGTCGCTGACGGTCGAGCCGGGTCACACGGTCGCGATCGTCGGCCCGACGGGCGCCGGCAAGACCACGCTCGTCAATCTGCTGATGCGGTTCTACGAGGTCACGGGCGGGGAGATCGCCCTGGACGGCGTGGACATCGCGAAGATGACCCGCGAGGAACTGCGCGGCTCCATCGGCATGGTGCTCCAGGACACCTGGCTGTTCGGCGGCACCATCGCGGAGAACATCGCCTACGGCGCCTCGCGCGAGGTGACGCGGGACGAGGTCGAGGAGGCGGCGCGGGCCGCCCACGCCGACCGGTTCATCCGCACCCTGCCGGACGGCTACGACACCGTGCTGGACGACGAGGGCGCGGGCGTCAGCGCGGGCGAGAAGCAGCTCATCACCATCGCCCGGGCGTTCCTGTCCGACCCGGTGATCCTGGTGCTCGACGAGGCGACGAGCTCCGTCGACACCCGTACCGAGGTGCTGATCCAGAAGGCGATGGCCCGGCTCGCGCACGGCCGTACGTCCTTCGTCATCGCGCACCGGCTGTCCACGATCCGCGACGCGGACGTGATCCTGGTGATGGAGAGCGGCTCGATCGTGGAGCAGGGCACGCACGAGGAGCTGCTGGCCTCTGGCGGCGCCTACGCACGGCTGTACGCGGCGCAGTTCGCGCAGGCGGTGGCCGAGGTCGACTGAGGCCCGTGCCCTCCGGGTCCCGCGGGACCCGGAGGGGATCGCCGGTGCCCGCTGTCCGGGCACCGGTTGGGTGGGGACGGTTCCGGCCGTCCCCACCCGCCGTCTCACACCGGCTGGAGGTCGTCCAGTCTCCGCGCCAGGTCCTCCAGGGGCAGTTCCGGTACGGTCGCCAGCACCGCCCCGGCCAGCCGTATGGCGGCGGGCGACCCGGAGCAGGCCCGCAACAGGGCCGCCCGTACTTCCGGCTCCCAGCTCTCGGTGTCCACTCCGCCCAGCAGCTCGAACAGCACCAGTGCCTCGGTGTCGTTCAGCCTGTGACGTTCGGCCCGGTCATCCGCCTGCTCCGCCGAGTCGACGTCCTGCAGTCCGGCCGCCGCCACCAGGGCGGCCCCTTCGCGCTGAGCGCCCCCCAGTGCGTACACGATCCGCCGCAGCGAGTCCGCCCGCGGCTTCGCCCGTCCGCGTTCCAGATTCCCGATCGCCCGCGCGCTGAGTCCCGACCGTTCGGCCAGAGTTTCCTGGGTCAGGCCCACCCGCTCGCGCGCCCCGCGCAGCAGACCCCCGAATAACTTCCGACGCTCTTCCATCCATATCCCCCCGGATGCGGCTAGGTCGGATTTCACCATAGGTAGCTCACGGGTCACTCACGATGCGTGTGATGTGAATCATGTGTGAAACCGACACAGTTGCGGATGAAACCGGCTCTCGATCTCGAACTACGAGACTTTTGGGGCCAACGCTGGCCCGCTCCCAGAAGTTCCGGCCCAAGTTCCTGGTCACTCCGGCGCCTCCGGGCAAGGATCTGTCCCGTGCAAACCACTCGGCGTTTCGCACACGTCGGCCCCGCCGTGCAGGGCGAGGCCCACGCGTATCACCGCTCCGTCGCACCACCGCTCAGTCATCAGCCACTCAGTGGCACGACCAGAGGAGCAAACCCCATCATGGCATTACGCAAGCACGTTGCCGCACTGGCCCTCGCCACGAGCGCCGCGCTCGCGGGAACCGTGGTGGCCGCCGGCCCGGCCGCCGCCATCAGCCGCGTCGACACCTCCACTTGCAACTCCCGCAGCGACTTCTTCACCCTGTGGAACTACCCGCCGAAGGTCTGCTTCGCGAACAACGGCTCGGTCAACGTGGCGATCTACGACGTCTACCAGGTGGACACCGGCAACAACAGCGGTTCCTTCATCTGGAAGAGCACCAACGGTTCGACGTACCGCACGTACTACAGCTCCTGGAAGGCGATCGGATTCAGCCCGAAGGTCCGGGTCGACTGGATCTCGATCACGGGCCGCTGATTCCGGAGGCCACGGGGTGGGCACCGTTTCCTGCGGTGCCCACCCACCGGCCCCCGGACCGTCACACCCGTCACGCGCACCGGAAAGAGGCAACGAACATGGGACGCCGCTCCCTGTTATTCGTCACCGGCGTCATCGCCCTGGCCGCGACCGCGTGCGGCACCGGGGACGGGCAGGGGACCACGGCGGTCCCCGGCCTCGGCGCGACGCCGACGATCACCGATCCCGGCCAGATCACCCTGCCGACCGACGCCTACATGGTGACCACGGCGCAGATCAGACAAGTGACGCAGGCCCAGGACGCGGTGACGGCCGAGTGCATGCGCGGATTCGGCCTCACGGCGCGGCCGACCGTCACCCTCGGGCTGGACGACGCACCGAAGCAGCGCCTGACCCGAAGCATGCTGTACGGCTACTTCGACGTGGAGAAGGCCAAGACCCTCGGTTACGACCGCGGCGCGGGCGCGGTCGACCAGGGAGCTGCCGGCAACGGTACGGGGGGCGCTCCGCCCACCGCGGCCGAGGACATCGCGATGAGCGGGAACGACCCGACCACGCACCAGCCCGTGCCGACCCTCGACGGCAAGCCGGTACCGCCCGGCGGATGCGGCCAGAAGGGCCGCGACACCCTCAAGGCCGACGACCTCGTCATCAGCGACTCGGCGCTCCCCGACGGCGGGCCGAAGATCCCGGCCGGCGATCCGCGGATCGTCGAGGCGTACGCCAAGTGGTCCGAGTGCATGAAGGGCAGGGGGTTCGACTACAAGGACCCGATCGCCGCGGTGACCGACCAGAAGTGGGGTTCGGCCCAGGGAGGCAACGCCGGAGGTCCGGCCGGCCCCGAGGAGATCGCCACCGCCACCGCGGACGTCGAATGCAAGATCGCCAACAACACCGTGGGCATCGTCGTCGCCGTACAGACCGCCTACGGCAAGAAGTACGTGGAGGCCAACTCCACCAAACTCGCCGCGTACCGGCAGCAGATCGACGACCTCGTCCGCAAGGCCGCCCAGATCACCGCCGGCGGCACGACGGGGTAACGGTCCGCATGCTCGCCCGTGTCCGTCCAACGGCCGGGTGGCGACACCCTTGTGGAGTGAACTCCACGTGGAGAGAGCCTTGTTGAAACATGGGAACACCACCGTCGACTCCGACTCCGACGGCGACGACACGTCCCCGGCCCCGCGTTCCCGCGCCGCCGGCCGCCGAAGGATGCTGGGCCTCGTCGCGGGCGGAGCGGCCCTCGTCGCGGTCGGCGGCCTGGGAGCCGCCACGCTGGTCAAGTCCCCTGCCGAAAGAGCCGCGCAGGCGGCGCCGCCCGCCAACAGCCTGCTCACCGCTCCGGTGGTCAGCAAGGTCCTGAACCGGTCCGTGGCCGCCCGGGCGGTGGTGTACCCGCCGGCCCAGTACAACGTGGTTCCCTCCGCGGCCTCCGCCGAGGTCACCCAGCTGTACGTCTCCCGGCTGGAGGTGAAGACGGGCGACACCGTCCGGCCGGGCCGGTTGCTCGCCGAGGTGTCCGGGCAGCCCCTGTTCGCACTGCCCGGGCAGGTGCCCGCGTACCGGGACATCAAGCCCGGCAGCACGGGTCCCGACGTCGCGGAACTCCAGGCCGCGCTGGCCGGTCTGGGCCACTCGTCGCGGTCCGACGAGAAGGGCGTCTTCGGGCCCGGTACGGCTCAGGCCGTCACCGCGTTCTACCGCGCGCTCGGGTATCCGGTGCCGACGACGGGCGCCGCCACCCAGCAGGCCGTCGACTCCGCGCAGAAGGCGGTGGACAGCAGTCGGCAGGCACTCGACGCCCTCGTCCGGACGGGCCCGGCGGCGTCCGGCGACGCCCGTCGGCAGATCGACGTGGCGAAGAAGCAACTGGCCGACGACCAGGCCGCGCTCACCAGGGCCAAGGCGGCGCACGGGCCGATGGTGCCGGCCTCCCACGTCCTGTTCCTCCCGGTGCTGCCGGCCGCGGTCACGGCGGTCAACGGCTCGGTGGGCGAACCGGTGTCCGGCACGCTCCTGTCCCTGACCAGCGGAGGGCTGAACATCACCGGGCAGCTGACACCGAACCAGGCGTCGGGGATCAAGCCGGGCATGGCCGTGGAGGTGCTCGTCGAAGACACCAACACCACACTGACCGGCACGGTGGCGAGCGTGGGCGCACCCACCACCACGCCGCCGGCCGGACGGGTCATCACCCTGGGTGGCGCCGCCCCGCCGGCGGCCGGCGGTGGCGGCGGGGCGGGTGGCGGGGGCGGCGCCGCCACGGGCGGTGGCGCCCAGGGCAGTGGCGGCGGGGCGGGCGCGGGTGGGAACGGCGGCGCGCAGCAACCCAACGGCCAGCCGGGCGGTACGAGTTACATCCCCGTCGCGATCACGCCGAGTGCTCCCCTGCCGGCCGCTCTCAACGGCAGGAACCTCCGTCTCACCGTCCTCAAGGACACGTCCGACACTCCCGTCACGGCCGTCCCCGTGGCCGCGATCTCCACGGACGCGGCGGGCCGGACCTCCGTCGGCAAGGTGAGCGCGGGCGGGGCCCGGACCACCGTGCCGGTGACCACCGGTGTGACCGCCGACGGCATGGTCGCCGTCACGCCGGCCCCCGGCGCCGAACTCCGGCCCGGCGACCAGGTGGTGGTCGGCCGATGACCGCCACACCGCCCGCCGCCACACCGCCCTCCGCCGACCGGCCCGAGACCGGCCCGACCGGTACGGATCCGGCGGTCACCGGGCCTGCGGGCACCGAGCCGCCGGTCACCGAGCCGCCCGTGATCGCCCTGTCCGGGGTGGGCCGCACCCACCCCGGCCGGCCGCCGGTGGTCGCGCTGCACCCGTCCGACCTGACCGTCCACCGGGGCGAGTACCTGGCCGTGACCGGGCCTTCCGGCTCCGGGAAGTCCACCCTGCTCTACCTCCTCGGCCTGCTCGACACCCCGACCCGGGGCCGCTACGAGCTGGACGGCATCGACACGGGCACGCTCCACGACCGGGACCGCTCGACCCTGCGCGGGCGCCGGATCGGTTTCGTCTTCCAGTCCTTCCACCTCCTTCCGCACCGCACCGCCGAGGAGAACGTGGCACTCGCCCAGATCTACAACCGCACCCCGGCCCGCTCCCGGCGGGCGGCCGCCCTCACGGCGCTGCGGCAGGTCGGACTCGGTCACCGCACCGACGCGATGCCCGGCACCATGTCGGGTGGCGAGCGTCAGCGCGTCGCGATCGCCCGGGCCCTGGTCAACCGCCCCAGCCTGCTGCTCTGCGACGAGCCCACCGGCAACCTGGACTCGGCCAACGCGGAGGCGGTACTGACCCAGTTCGACGAGCTGCACGCGCAGGGCTTCACTCTGGTGGTGATCACCCACGACCCCTCCGTCGCGGCCCGGGCCGGACGCCGGGTCGACATCCGCGACGGCGTGCTCGCCGAGGAGCCCGCCTGATGGCCCGCGCCCGCAGCGTACTGTCCGATCCCGCCTCCCGGCTCGGCCTGCGGGACCTCCTCCTGGAAGCCCTCTCCGGGGTCCTGCAACGCCCAGGGCGGTCGATGCTGACCATGTTGGGCACGGTCCTGGGCATCGGCGCGTTCGTCGCCGTCCTCGGACTCACCGCGACCGCGTCCGGTCAGATCGGCGAACAGTTCAGCCTGACCAAGGCCACCACCGTCAACGTCGCCGACAGGCCCCGTACGGACGGAGTCGCGCCGGGTGCCAACCCGCCGAGCAACTTCCCCGAGGACACCGACAGCCGGCTCGCCGCGATCGACGGGGTCCGGGTGGGCGGCGTCTGGTGGCCGGTCCCCGCGGCCCCGGTGGTCGCCGCCCGCCCCGGCGGCGAGAACCTGGGCACCGGGCTGACCCTCTTCGCCGCCAGTCCGGGCGCCGTAGCCGCCATGGAGCCGACCCTCGTGGCCGGCGTCGGCATGGACGCCTTCGTCCAGAAGACGGCCCAGCCGGTGGTGTTGTTGAGCCAGGCCGCGGCCAGACGTCTGGGCGTGACCCGCCTGGACGCCCAGCCCGCCGTGTTCATCGACTCCATCCCGTACACGGTGATCGGCATCTACTCGGACGTGCGCCGTCAGTCCGGCGCCCTGCTCGGCATGATCATCCCCGCCGGCACGGCGCTGGAGCGGTTCGGAAACCCCGGTACCGAGCCGGACCGCGCGGCCCAGGCCCTGGTCGCCACCAGGGTCGGCGCCGCCTCGGTGGTGGCGGCACAGATCCCGCCCGCCCTGCGGCCCGACGCACCGGACGCCTTCACCGTCGTCGAGCCGCCCGACCCGCACAGCCTCCAGGACAAGGTGACCTCCGACCTGACCGGCCTGTTCCTGGCCCTGGCCGGGATCTGTCTGCTGGTGGGCGCGGTGGGCATCGCGAACACCACCCTGGTGGCCGTGCTGGAGCGGACCGAGGAGATCGGCCTGCGCCGCTCGCTCGGCGCGCGCACCGTGCACATCACCACCCAGTTCCTCACCGAGTCCACCGCCCTCGGCACCCTGGGCGGCCTGATCGGCACCAGCCTCGGCGTGGTGACCGTGGTGTCCGTGGCCGCCGTCCGGGACTGGACCGCCGTCCTGCAGCCCGCCGCCACCCTGCCCGCACCGCTGATCGGCACGGTCGTCGGTCTGCTGGCGGGGCTCTACCCGGCCCTGCGCGCCGCGCGTACGGACCCGCTCAAGGCGCTCCGCAGCGCCTGACCCGCGGGTCCGGCCCGACCTCAGTCCAGGTAGCCGCGGAGCTGGTCGGCGAAGGCGTGGTCGCGCAGCTTGTTGAGGGTCTTGGACTCGATCTGGCGGATCCGTTCGCGGGTCACGCCGAAGATCCGGCCGATCTCCTCCAGGGTGCGCGGGCGGCCGTCGTCGAGCCCGTAGCGGAGCTGGACCACCTTGCGCTCCCGCTCGCCCAGCGTGGAGAGCACCGCTTCCAAGTGCTCGCGCAGCAGGAAGAACGCGGCGGATTCCACGGGCGAGGCGGCGTCGCCGTCCTCGATGAGGTCGCCGAGCGCGACGTCGTCCTCCTCACCGACGGGCGCGTGCAGGGAGACCGGCTCCTGCGCGAGGCGGAGCACCTCCATGACCCGCTCGGGGGTCAACTCCAGGTGTACGGCGACCTCTTCGGCCGTGGGCTCGTAGCCCCGTTCCTGGAGCATGCGGCGCTGCACGCGGATGACGCGGTTGATGAGTTCGACGACGTGGACGGGCACGCGGATGGTCCGGGCCTGGTCGGCGAGGGCCCTGGACATCGCCTGCCGGATCCACCACGTGGCGTACGTGGAGAACTTGTACCCGCGGGCGTAGTCGAACTTCTCGACGGCCCGGATGAGCCCGAGGTTCCCCTCCTGCACGAGGTCGAGCATGGTGAGCCCGCGGCCCACGTACCGCTTCGCGACGGAGACCACGAGCCGCAGGTTCGACTCGATGAGGCGGCGCTTGGCCATCCGGCCCATGACGACGAGCTTGTCGAGGTCGACGGCGAGCTGGGAGTCGAGGTCGGGGGTGTTGCCGAGCTTCTCCTCGGCGAACAGGCCGGCTTCGACGCGCCGTGCGAGGTCGACCTCCTCGGCGGCGGTGAGGAGCGGGATCCTGCCTATCTCCCGCAGGTACTGGCGGAACAGGTCGGCGGAAGGCCCCGATCCGCCTCCGCCCTCCGCGTTGGCGCGCCTGCGCTGCTCCGGGACCGGTCGCTCGATGAGCTCCAGCACCTCGGGCCCGGGGTCGACTTCGGCGTCCGCCTCGGCGTCGGCGTCGCGCTCTTCGTCCACGGCTTCGACCTCCGAGGACTCGCTCTCGCTCTCGTTCACGGTCAGGGTCCGGGTCTGCACGGGGGCGACCTCCAGGGCTCCGAGGACGGGGGAACCGCACCTCAGTGTGGGGTACGACACATCACGGCCACGAGGGGCGTGCGAGCACTTTCTGAGTCCGGCGCGTGACCGATGGTTACCCCCTGGCCCTCGTGCCGATGCGGATCGGACGCATGTCCGACAGGATTTGCGCCATGTACGCGTACGAAACCCACGTCACGGTGCGCTGCCCGGACGCGGCGGCACTGGCCCGGCTCGACGCCTGGGCGGACGCGCGGGAGTTGAAGGTCACCCACATCGGCTGGCCCGGGGCCGGATGGTGTCGCAGCCGATGCCGACCCTGCGGGACCGCACGGGCCACGAGGGCCTGGTGCCGCGGCTGCGGGCGGCCGGCTTCGACCCGGTCCGCGTCAAGGTGGAGACGGTCCCCTGGACCACGGACCGACCGGGCCCGGGCGGCGGCCGCTTCGAACACCACCTGAAGCTGCTGCTGCCGGCGGACTTCGATCGGGAGGCCCTGCAGTCCCTGGCGGTCCGGCACGGGGCGCACCTGTCGCGGAACGCCCGCCGCGCCCTGTCCTCGGGTCGCCACGAGCGGTTCGTGACCCGGCGGTGGCGGGGCACGGCGGCGGAGGCGGGGGCGGCCTGCGACGCGCTGGTCGCCGCGCTCGGCTCGGCGGGTCCTCCAGGGTGCCGCCGGGCGCCGGTCGCCTTGCGCACCAGCCCTTCGACGCGGGCCGGTTCGTCCGGCTCCAGCGCGGGCATGGCGCGGAGCCCCGGCCAGGGCTCGGGCTTGTGCGGGGCGCCCTGGACCCAGTCCTCCTTCGCCAGGCAGCGGGCCCGTACGGCGTCGGGATCGGGCAGGGCGTCGTCCAGGATCCAGTAGTCACGGCCACGGGTCGGCTTGCGGTACGGGAGGGGGCGTGGGGGCATGGCGGGAAAGGTGGTTCGGCGTCCCGGACGGGTCGCCAAAGCGGCGACCAAGACTGCGGCAAGAGATCCCCGGGCCGTCAGGCGGGTTCGACGCGGACCGCGCAGACCTTGAACTCCGGCATCCGGGAGGTGGGGTCCAGCGCCGGGTTGGTCAGGTTGTTGGCGCGGCCCTCGCCCGGCCAGTGGAAGGGCATGAAGACCGTGTCCGCGCGGATGGCGTCGGTGATCCTGGCCGGGGCCACCGCGCGGCCGCGGCGGGAGGTGACCGCCAGCGGGGCGCCCTCGACGGCGCCGATGCGGGCGGCGAGGCGGGGGTGGAGTTCCACGAACGGGCCGGGGGCGGCCGCGTTGAGCTCGTCGACGCGGCGGGTCTGGGCACCCGACTGGTACTGGGCGACGACCCGGCCGGTGGTGAGCAGGAGGGGGTACTCGGCGTCGGGGACCTCGGCCGCGTCGCGGTGGGAGACGGGGGTGAAGCGGGCGCGGCCGTCCTCGGTGGCGAAGCGGTCCAGGAAGAGCCGGGGCGTGCCCGAAGTGCCTTCCGGGCAGGGCCAGAAGACGCCCTGCTCGGCTTCGATGCGGGCGTAGTCGATGCCCGAGTAGTCCGCCGGGCCGCCCGCCGAGGCGCGGCGCAGTTCGTCGAAGACCTCCTCGGGCTCGGTCGGGAACCCCTTCTCCACGCCGAGGCGGGCGGCGAGTTCGTGCAGGACGTACAGGTCGGTGCGGACCCCGGGCGGCGGGGTGAGGGCGCGGCGCCGGAGCAGGACGCGGCCTTCCAGGTTGGTGGTGGTGCCCGTCTCCTCCGCCCACTGGGTGACGGGGAGGACCACGTCCGCGAGGGCGGCGGTCTCGGAGAGGACCACGTCGGCGACGGCGAGGAAGTCGAGGGAGCGGATGCGGTCCTCGACGTGGGCGGCGCGGGGGGCGGAGACCACCGGGTTGGAGCCCATGAGGAGGAGCGCCTTCACGTCCGTGCCGAGGGCGTCGAGGAGTTCGTACGCGCTGCGCCCCGGGCCGGGGAGGTCGGCGGGGTCGATGCCCCAGACCCCGGCGACGTGCTCGCGGGCCGCCGGGTCGGTGAGCTTGCGGTAGCCGGGGAGCTGGTCGGCCTTCTGGCCGTGCTCGCGGCCGCCCTGGCCGTTGCCCTGGCCGGTGAGGCAGCCGTAGCCGGACAGGGGGCGGCCGGCCCGGCCGGTGGCCAGGCACAGGTTGATCCAGGCGCCGACGGTGTCGGTTCCCTTGGACTGCTGTTCGGGGCCGCGGGCGGTGAGGACCATGGCGGATTCCGGGGCGCAGAAGAGCTCCACCGCCTCGCGGAGCTTGGGGACCGAGACGCCCGTGATGCGTTCGACCAGCTCGGGCCAGTGCGCCATCGCGGCGGCCCGGGCCTCCTCCCAGCCGGTGGTGCGCGCGGCGATGAACTCCTCGTCGGTGCGGCCCTCGGCGACGATCAGGTGCAGCAGGCCCAGGGCGAGCGCGAGGTCGGTGCCGGGGCGGGGGGCCAGGTGCAGGTCCGCCTGCTCGGCGGTGCGCGTGCGGCGCGGGTCGATGACGATCAGGGTGCCGCCGTTGGCCTTGAGCTCGGTGAGGTAGCGCAGGGCGGGCGGCATGGTCTCGGCCAGGTTGGAGCCGACGAGGATCACGCAGCCGCTGCGCGGGACGTCCTCCAGCGGGAAGGGCAGCCCGCGGTCGAGCCCGAAGGCCCGCTGGTGGGCGGCGGCGGCCGAGGACATGCAGAAGCGGCCGTTGTAGTCGATCTGCGAGGTGCGCAGGGCGACGCGGGCGAACTTGCCGAGCGCGTAGGCCTTCTCGTTGGTGAGCCCGCCGCCGCCGAAGACCCCGACGGCGTCGGGCCCGTACGTGCGGCCCGTGCGGGCGAGGCCGTCGGCGACGGCGGCGAGGGCCTCCTCCCAGGTGGCCGGTTCGAGCCGCCCGGCGTGGGTGCGGACGAGCGGCTCGGTCAGGCGCACCCGGGAGGAGAGCACGGCCGGGGCGGTGCGGCCCTTGCCGCAGAGCGCGCCCCGGTTGACGGGGAACTCCGCCCGTTCCTCCACCGTCACGCCGGCCCCGCCCGGCTCCGGGCGGAGGTTCATGCCGCACTGCAGGGCGCAGTACGGGCAGTGCGTGGCGGTGGCTTCCTGGCTGCTGTGCATACGGCCAGGGTGCGCGGGGGGTGTTACGGCGGGGCGCGCCACCGCGTTACGGGCGGGGGTGCGGGGGCTCAGCGCGGGCGGACCCGCGCGGTGAGGCCCGGGGCTCGAACGCGCGGGGTCCGGGGCGGGGCCCCGGGGAACGGTGGAAGGGCGGGTGGGGGACCCGCTCCGCGCCGCGGGCCCGGACCCGGCTACTGGCCGGTCAGGTACTTCACCGTCAGGCCAGCCGTCCAGCCGCCGTCGACCGCGAGCTCGGCGCCCGTCATGTACGCGGCGGCGTCCGAGAGCAGGAAGGCGACCGCGGCCGCGATCTCCTCCGGGGCTCCGACCCGGCCCAGCGGGGCGCCGGGGTAGTTGCCGTCGCCGGCCTGGATGCCGATCGGCGCGGTCATCGGGGTCAGCGTCATGCCGGGGTGCACGGAGTTGACGCGGATCTTCGCCTCGGCGAGCTCGACCGCGCCGATCTTCGACAGGCCGCGCACGCCCCACTTGGAGGCGCCGTAGCCGGCGGTCAGCGCGAGTCCGGTCAGGCCGGCGGCGGACGAAATGTTGACGATGGAGCCGCCGCCGGCCGCGCGCAGCAGCGGGACGGCGGTCTTGATGCCGATGAACACTCCGACCAGGTTGATCTCGATCACCCGGCGGAAGTGCTCGACGCTCTCGTGCTCCAGGAACGAGCCGGTGGAGATGCCGGCGTTGTTGACCAGTCCGTCGATCCGGCCGAACTCGGCGACCGCGTACTCCAGCGCCGCCGCCCAGTCGGCCTCGCTCGTCACGTCGTGCCGGACGAAGCGGGCCGCGTCACCGAGCTTGGCGGCCGTCTCGGCACCCTCCGCCTCCAGCACGTCGGTGATCAGCACCTTGCCGCCGCCGTCCACGACGGCCTGCGCCGCCGCGGCGCCCAGGCCGCGGGCTCCACCGGTGACGACGACGACCTTGCCGCTCAGATCCACAACAGCCACGGTTCCACACCTCTGATCACATCAGACTGATCGGTATATGACTAATCGGAATAACCGATGTCCTCGTCAGTGTGCCAGAGCGGCCAGGGCCCGCGACACCCCCTGCTCCTTCGGCCCCAGGAACTTCGGCTCCGGCTCGAAGACCGCGTCGAGCACCGCCTTGCCCGCCGCGAAGACCTCGCGGGTGCCGCCGTAGTACCAGGTGGAGTCGTGCTCGTCGTCCACCCCGATCCCGTACGAGTCCACGCCCGCGGTCTCGCACAGGGCCACGGCCCGGCGGATGTGGAAGCCCTGGCTGATCAGCACCGCCCGGTCCACCCCGAAGATCTTCTTGGCCCGTACGCACGAGTCCCAGGTGTCGAAGCCCGCGAAGTCGTCCACGATCCGGTCCGCCGGCACCCCGTGCCCGGTGAGGTAGGTGCGCATCGCGCTCGGCTCGTCGTACTCGGTGCGGCTGTTGTCCCCGGTGACCAGGACGACCCGGACCTTGCCGGCCCGGTACAGCTCGGCCGCCGCGTCGAGCCGGCGGGCCAGGTACGGCGTCGGCCTGCCGTTCCACAGCCCCGCCCCGAACACCACTGCCACCTCGCCGGCCGGAGCCTGCGCGGTGGTCCCCAGCCGGCCGGAGGCCGCCGCGTGCGTCCACGCCGACGGCAGCAGCGCCAGCACGCAGCCCGCCATGACCGCCCGCACGGCCCGCCGCCGCGCCCGTACGGTACGCAGCGGGGCGGCCGCCCGGCTCCACTCGACCTTCGGCAGGCGCGGTGCGCGCATCGTCCATCCCCCGGTTCCTCGGCTGTCGTTCCGCTGGTCAGGACGCCGCCGGGGAGCGCGCGGTTTCGCGGGGCGCAGCGGAGCGCCGCCCCGCGAAGACCCGCCGACAGGTCGGGCGACAGGCCGCGCAACCGCCCTGTGAGCACCCGGAAAACACCCGTCACCCCGGCGCAACGCATCGGCAACCTGCGGCGCGCAGGATCGATCCATGACGGAGCCGGTGCACCCTCCCGCCATCCCGCCCCTCCCCTTCGGCAGCACGGCCGAGCTGCTGACCCGGATCACCGCGCAGCTCGGCACGCAGCTCAACGGGCTGCGGCCGCCCCGCGCCCGTCCCCACGGAGACCGCCCATGCAGCAGCCCACCCTCGTCGCCGTGGCCCACGGCAGCCGTGACCCGCGCGCCCTGCACACCGCCCTCGCCCTCCTCGACCGGGTCCGCGAGCTCCGGCCCCGCCTCGATGTCCGGCTCGGCCACGTCGAGCTGAACCGGCCGCTGCTCGACGACACCCTCCGCGAGACCTCCGGGGCGGCGGTGCTCGTGCCGCTGCTGCTCGGCCGCGGCCACCACGTGAAGCGCGACCTGCCCGCGGCCGCCGCCCGGGCCGCGCACCTGCGCACCCGCGTCGCCGCCCCGCTCGGCCCGCATCCGCTGCTGGTCGAGGCCCTGTACGAACGCCTCACGGAGGCCGACTGGACCCCGGACCCCGCGGCCGCCGTCGTACTCGCCGCGGCCGGGTCCCGCGACCCGGACTCGGCCGCCGACACCCGCCGCACCGCCGCCCTGCTCTCCGAACGCCTCGGCGGCGTCCCGGTGGTGCCCGCCTACGCCTCGGCCGCCGCGCCGACCGTGCCCGACGCGGTCCGGGCCCTGGCCGCCCGCGGCCGCCACCGCATCGCCGTGGCCTCGTACTTCGCCGCTCCCGGCCGGTTCGCGACCCAGTGCGCGGCGGCCGCGCCGGGCCCGGCGTCCGCGCCCCTGGGCGACCACCCGGCCCTCGCGCGGCTGCTGCTGCACCGCTACGACGAGGCGGCCGCCCTGCCCGTCACCCCGCTCCGGCCGGAACTCGTCTCCGCCTGATCCCGGTTTGTCGGACGTTCCGGTTACCGTCGATCCATGGAAGGCACCGCGCACGCCCCCGCAGACGACCCGACCGACCTCTACGACGCCTCCGCCACCGAGCGCTGGGCCACCGAGCCCGACAAGCGGCCCGGGCGGACCGCCTTCCAGCGCGACCGGGCGCGGGTCCTGCACTCCGCCGCGCTGCGCCGGCTCGCCGGGAAGACCCAGGTGGTCACGCCGGGCACCCGTTCGTACGACTGGGACGCGAGCCCGCGGACCCGGCTGACGCACTCCCTGGAGTGCGCCCAGGTCGGCCGGGAGCTGGGGGCCGCGCTCGGCTGCGATCCCGATCTGGTCGAGGCGGCCTGCCTCTCCCACGACATGGGGCACCCGCCCTTCGGCCACAACGGCGAGGAGGCGCTGAACGAATTCGCCAAGGACTGCGGCGGTTTCGAGGGCAACGCCCAGTCGCTGCGGCTGCTGACGCGCCTGGAGCCCAAGCGGTTCGCGCCCGATCCGCGGACCGGCGCACCCGTCAGCGTCGGCCTCAACCTCACCCGGGCCTGCCTGGACGCCGCCACCAAGTACCCCTGGGCGCGCGGCGGCCACCCCACCGACCCCGACTCGGTGAAGTTCGGCGCGTACGAGGACGACCTGCCGGTCTTCGAGTGGCTGCGCCGCGGCGCGCCCGCGGACCGCAAGTGCTTCGAGGCCCAGGTGATGGACTGGTCCGACGACGTCGCGTACTCCGTCCACGACTTTGAGGACGGTCTCCACGCCGGCCACCTCGACCCCAACCTGCTCTTCGCCGAGCCGGAGCGCGCCGCGATCTGGCAGGTGGCCATCGGCCGCTACGTCCCCGCGGACACCGAGCCGGAGGAGCTGCGCGAGGCCCTCGACCGGCTGATGGAGCAGGAGTGGTGGCCGCACGGCTACGACGGCTCGGCCGTGGCCCAGGCCCGGCTGAAGGACGCCACGAGCCAGCTCATCGGCCGTTTCTGCCTGGCCGCCGAGGGTGCGACGCGGGAGGCGCACGGCAGCGGGCGGCTGACCCGGTACGGCGCGGAACTGGTGGTGCCCCGGGCCGCGCGCAACGAGTGCGCGGTGCTGAAGGCGGTCGCGGACCTGTACGTCATGCAGCGCGACGAGCAGGAGCGGATCCGCGCCGACCAGCGCATCGTCCTGGCCGAACTGGCGGAGGCCCTCCAGGCCCGCGCGCCCGAGGGGCTGGACCCGCAGTTCCGGGCGATCTTCGACGCGGCGCCGGACGAGAAGGCCAGGAAGCGGGCGGTCATCGACCAGATCGCCTGCCTCACCGACGCGTCCGCCCGCTCGCTGCACGCCCGCCTCACCCGGCGCACGCGACGCGCCGAAGGGTGAGTTGATCGGGCCACTCCCCCTTCACGCGGCAGGCTCAGTGCGGGACGCTCGCATGTGGTCGCATGTGGCGGAGAGGTTATGAGGAGGCATCAGGTGGTCGACGCACACCAGACGTTCATCATCGTCGGCGCGGGGCTGGCCGGGGCTAAGGCCGCCGAAACGCTGAGGTCGGAGGGGTTCACCGGCCGGGTGATCCTGATCGGCGACGAGCGCGACCGCCCCTACGAGCGGCCCCCGCTGTCCAAGGGCTACCTGCTCGGCAAGGAGGAGCGCGACAGCGTCTTCGTCCACGAGCAGTCCTGGTACGCGAGCGCAGACGTCGAGCTGCACCTGGGCCAGCCCGCGGTGCACCTGGACCGCGATGCGAAGACCGTGCGCCTGGGCGACGGCACCCTGCTGCACTACGACAAGCTGCTGCTGGCCACCGGCTCCGAGCCGCGCCGCCTGGACATCCCGGGCACCGGCCTGGCCGGGGTCCACCACCTGCGCCGGCTCACCCACGCCGACCTGCTGCGCAAGGCGCTCACCTCGCTCGGCCGGGACAACGGCCACCTGCTGATCGCGGGCGCAGGCTGGATCGGCCTGGAGGTGGCCGCCGCGGCCCGCTCCTACGGCGCCGAGGTCACCGTGGTCGAGCCGCTGGCCACCCCGCTGCACGCGGTGCTCGGCCCGGAGATCGGCCGGTTCTTCGAGGACCTGCACGCCGAGCACGGGGTGCGGTTCCACTTCGGGGCGAAGCTGACGGAGATCGTCGGCCAGGACGGCATGGTGCTGGCGGCCCGTACGGACGACGGGGAGGAACACCCGGCGCACGCGGTGCTCGCCGCGATCGGGGCGGCGCCTCGCACCGCGCTCGCCGAGACCTCCGGGCTGGCCCTGGTCGACCGGGAGCACGGCGGCGGGATCGCCGTGGACGCCTCGCTGCGCACCTCGGACCCGGACGTGTTCGCGGTCGGCGACGTGGCCGCCGCCCACCACCCGGTGCTCGGGACCCGGCTGCGGGTGGAGCACTGGGCCAACGCCCTCAACGGCGGCCCGGCGGCCGCGCGGGCGATGCTGGGCCAGGAGGTCGCCTACGACCGGGTGCCGTACTTCTTCTCGGACCAGTACGACGTGGGTCTGGAGTACTCGGGACACGCCCCGGCGGGCAGCTACGACCAGGTGCTGGTGCGCGGCGACGCGGGCAAGCGGGAGTTCATCGCGTTCTGGCTCTCGGAGGGCCGGGTGCTGGCCGGGATGAACGTGAACGTGTGGGACGTCACGGAGCACATCCAGGCCCTGATCAGGTCAAAGGCCCCGGTGGACCGCGAGGCCCTGGCGGACCCGTCCGTTCCGCTGGAGTCGCTGATCCCGGCCGAGGGGGCCTGACGGGTTTGCCTGTGCCCGGCCGTAGACTTCACGGGTGGCAGGACGGATCAATGACGACGACGTGAAGGCGGTACGGGACGCGGTCCCGATCGACGCCGTGGTCTCCGACTACCTCCAACTGCGCAACGCGGGCGGCGGCAACCTCAAGGGCCTGTGCCCCTTCCACGACGAGAAGTCCCCGTCCTTCCAGGTCAGCCCCAGCAAGGGCCTCTACCACTGCTTCGGCTGCCAGGCCGGCGGGGACACCCTCGACTTCGTCATGAAGATCGACCACCTCTCCTTCTCGGAGGCGGTCGAGCGGCTCGCCGGCCAGGCGGGCATCACCCTGCGGTACGAGGAGGGCGGCTACACCGCCGGCACCAGCGGCCGCGGCGAACGCATCCGGCTCGTCGAGGCCCACAAGGCCGCCGCGCAGTTCTACGTGGACCAGCTCGGCGGCCCCGAGGCGGAGATCGGCCGCAAGTTCCTGGCGGAGCGCGGCTTCGACCAGGCCGCGGCCGCGCACTTCAGCGTGGGCTACAGCCCGGCCGGCTGGGACCACCTGACCCGCTTCCTGCGCGGCAAGGGCTTCACCGACAAGGAACTGATCACCTCCGGGCTCGCCCAGGACAGCCGCAGCGGCAAGCCCATCGACCGCTTCCGCGGCCGGCTGATGTGGCCGATCCGCGACATCAGCGGCGAGGTGGTCGGCTTCGGCGCGCGCAAGCTGCGCGAGGACGACAACGGCCCGAAGTACCTGAACACCCCCGAAACCTCGATCTACAAGAAGTCCCAGGTCCTCTACGGCATCGACCTCGCCAAGAAGGAGATCGCGAAGACCTCGCGGGCGGTGGTCGTCGAGGGCTACACGGACGTGATGGCCTGCCACCTGGCCGGGGTCACCACCGCGATCGCCACCTGTGGCACCGCCTTCGGCGGGGACCACATCAAGATCCTGCGCCGGCTGCTGATGGACAACGCCACCGCCGAGGTGATCTTCACCTTCGACGGCGACGCGGCGGGCCAGAAGGCCGCGCTGCGGGCCTTCGAGGACGATCAGAAGTTCGCCGCCGAGACCTCGATCACCATCGCCCCCGGCGGCATGGACCCCTGCGACCTGCGCCTCGCCCAAGGCGACGCGGCCGTGGCCTCACTCGTGGACTCCCGCACGCCGCTGTTCGAGTTCGCGCTGCGGCACATCGTGTCCCGGCACAACCTGGAGAACCCGGCGGGGCGGGCGGCCGCGCTGGACGAGGCCGCTCCGGTCGTCGCCAACATCAAGAACATCGCCATCCAGCACGAGTCGGCGGTACAGCTGGCGGGCATGCTGGGCATCCGCGACGAGCAGTTCGTGGTCAAGCGGGTGGCGCAGCTGGCGCGGTGGGCGCGGGAGCGCGGGAACCAGCCGCAGCAGCAGGGCCGCGGCGGGCGCCGCTCCCCGGACCCCGCCCCCGAAACCGCCGCCGCACCCGCCTCCGGCCCGGCCCTCAACCTGCGCAGCCCGGCGCACCGCACCGAGCGCGAGCTGCTGAAGCTGGCGCTGCAGCGCCCGGCGCTGGTCTCGCCGGCCTTCGACGCCTACGGGATCGACGAGTTCACCGCGCCGCCGTACGCCTCGGTGCGCCAGGCCATCCAGGACGCGGGCGGCGCCTCGCTCGGCGCCGAGGACTACCTGGCCCGGGTCCGCGAGGCCGCGCCGAACGACACCGTGCGGGCGCTGGTCACCGAGCTGGCGGTGGAGGCGATCCACGCGAAGACGGTGGACGAGATGTACGCGGGCGTCCAGCTGGTCCAGGTCCGGCTGCGCGCCGTGGACCGGCGGGTGCACGAGGTCCAGGGCACGCTGTCCCGCCTGGGCGCGCAGGCACCGCCGGAACAACTGGCGGCGGTCCAGGAGGAACTGTGGGTCCTCCAGCAATACGGCCAACGCCTCCGCAACCGGGGCGCGGAAGGGCTCTGACTCGCCCCTACGGCGCTCCGCGCCCGCGCCTCAATCGCCGGCGGGGCTGGTTTTGGCTGCCGCCGCCCGCACCATGTCCGCGGCACGCTTTCAGCCTCGCCGGCGTTTGAGGCGCGGGGTCTGGGGCGGAGCCCCAGGGAACGGTGGAAGGGCGGGTAGGGGACCGGCTCCGCGCAGCGGCACCACGCCCCGGACCGGGGGACGGTGCCGTCGGGGCCGGGCGCGCGCCGGGGGCACCTCCTCGGGCGTCGAACGGGCAGCGGCACCGGCAAGCACAGTGGGGTCGCGTTCGACGCCCTGCGGGGGCACCCCACCGCACACCCGACCCCGACGGCCCGGGGTGCCACAGAACCGGCCCGCCGGGGGCTAGCGGCGGCGGAGCCAGTCGCCGCTCGGTATTTCCGTGCCCGATCGGGCCAGCCGCAGGGCCACCGGTGGGGCCGCCACGTAGACCCAGGCGAGGACGGCGGTGCCGTCGACCCGCACGGCCTCGCGGGCGATGCGGTCGTACACGTTCCCCGGCAGTCCCGGCCCCCGGTACTCCTCCAGGTGGTCCAGCGCCGCCAGCAGTTCCGCGTAGACCCCCGGCGCCGCGGTGATCAGCTCCCCCACGACGGCCGACCCGCGCCGCCGGACCGCGTACGGATACCCCGGGCCGTCGTAGAGCGCCGTGTCGGGGAGGCTCGCCGGTTCCTCCGAGGCGGTGCGTCCGCGGAGGAACAGGTCGTGGTTGACCTCCCCCGGCCGCAGGGTCCCGTAGACGAAGAACGGGAGCGATGTCACGGGGGCTCTCCTCGGGGTGGGGCACGGTGCCGTCGGGCCGGGGTCGAAGGTCCCGACTTTTCCGCGTCACTCCACCGTACGCACCGCTGTTGCACAACCTCCCGGTGCCCGTGACCCCCGCCGTCTGGCGCCGGCCCGCCATGACACCTTCCTCCCGCCGTCTCCCCATCGCCCTGCTGGGCCTCTGCGCGGCCGTCGCCACCGGCTGCGCCGCCCCCGCCGCCGCCGAGGGCCGGCGGGAGCCCGCGCCGGTGCCCCGGATGCGGCCGTGCCTCGGCAAGGCGGAGGAGCTCTGCGGGCCGGCCGATCACCCGGACGGCGTGGGGTGGCACGAATGGCCTCACGGCCCTGCTGACGTGCGCAAACGCGGGGCGGCGGGGTGCGCCGGGCGATATCTGACGAGACATCAGCAGGCGGCCGTCGGGAGGGCCGGGTTACCTCTGGGACACGACCCCGTGTCACCAGGAGAGCCCCATGCGCCGACGTACCGCACACGCGCTGACCGCGACCGCGCTGACCGCCGCCGCGTTCACCGTCCCGGTGGCGGGTGCGTTCGCGGCCGCGGACATCGGCATGGTGGCCTTCGCGCCCGGGGACTTCGCGCCGCTGGAGGTGTGGCCCAAGTCGGCCGCCCCCGGGGCCACGGTCACGGTGAACACCACCGCGTGCGGCCCCGGCAGCCACGCCGAGGGGGATGCGACCACCGTGGGCGGCGGCCGGTTCAAGCTGGTCCCCACCACCCACAAGGAGGTGGTCGTGGGGCAGTTCCAGGTCGCCCGCGGCATCCGGCCGGGGAGCTACGGCATCGGGGTGACCTGCGCTGACGGCAAGTTCGCGACCGGCGACCTGGCCGTCACGGAACGGGGCCCCCAGGGCCACGTCCACACCGGGGTGGGCGGTGGCACGACCACCACCACCGACCCCGCCAAGATCGCGGCGGGAGCGGCAGTGCTGGCCGCGACCGCCGTCGGCGGTACCTGGCTCCTGCGTCGCCGGGCGAGCGGCACGCGGAGCTGACGGACGCCCACCGCGGCTCCGGCCGCGGTCCGACCGGTACCGTCCTCCGTCGCCCGCTCCGCGAGGTCCCCCCGTTCGCGGGCGGGCGACGGCCATTGACCCCGCCACGGACGCCGAGGGGGTTCTCATGGGTGGCGATTTCGGTGGCGGCCGAGGCCCCGACCGGAAGCCCCGGCCCGCCGCCGGCATCCGCCCCGGATCGGGTGCGCGCCCGCCGAGGCGGGCCCTCCACTCCCCGGCCCGCCGTCACGGGGGAATCGTCGCGCTCGCCGCCTGCATCGGCATCTGGCTCGTCTCCAGCGGCTCCCGCGAGCCGATCGGACCACCACTGCCCTCCCCCGCCGATGCCCTGAGCTCGGCCGGAACCACCGGGCCCAGCGTCGCCCCGCTCCCCGGTTCCCCGCCCACCCGGATCCGGATCCCCTCGATCCGGGTCGACGCGCCGCTGACCGGTCTCGGCCTGGAGTCGGACGGCAGTCTGGAGGTGCCGCCGCCGGCCCGGCGCGACCTGGCCGGCTGGTACCGCGACGGCACCACCCCGGGCGCCACGGGCACCGCCGTCATCGCCGGGCACGTGGACAACGCGGTCGGGCCGGCCGTCTTCTACCATCTGGGCGCGCTGCACCGGGGAGCTTCGATCGAGGTGCCGCGAGCGGACGGCCGTACCGCCGTGTTCACGGTCCACGCGGTCGAGGTCTACGACGCCGGGGCCTTCCCCGACAAGCGCGTGTACGGGGCTTCGCGGCGCGCCGAGCTCCGGGTGATCACCTGCGGGGGCGGCTTCTCCCCGCGCACCGGCTACCGCGGCAACGTGGTCGTCTTCGCCCACCTCACCGGGACGTACTGACCCGGGGCGCGTCCTCTAACCCCACTGTTCGAGGCCGAGCTTCACCACCAGCGCGCTGACCACGGTCAGCAGCACCGCGCGGACGAAGCCGCTGCCCTTCTTGAGCGCCATGCGCGCGCCGATCATGCCCCCGGCCAGGTTGAACACGGCCATCAGCGCGGCGAGCTGCCAGAGCACCATGCCCTGGTAGGCGAACATCGCGAGCGCCCCCGCGTTGGTGCAGCAGTTGACGATCTTGGCGGTCGCGGAGGCGGTGACCAGGTCGAGGTGGAGCAGCGCGGTCAGCGCGAGCACCAGGAAGGTGCCCGTACCCGGGCCGATGAGTCCGTCGTAGAAGCCGATGCCCAGCCCCGCCAGGCCGATGGCCAGCAGGACCCGTCGGCGGCTGACGGGCGAGGTGGCCGGGGCGGCGCCGAAGCCGGGCCGGAAGAGCACGAAGCCGGCGACGACCACCAGCACCACCATGATCAGCGGCCGCAGCGCGTCCTTGCTGATCCCTCCGGCGAGCGCGGCGCCGCCCATCGAGCCGGCGAGCGCGGCCAGGCCGATGCGGACGGCGAGCTTCACGTTCACCGGGGCCTTGCGCGCATAGGTGATCGCGGCGCCCGCGGTGCCGACGATGGCCACCGCCTTGTTGGTGCCGAGGACGGTGGCGGGGTGGGCGTTGGGCAGGCCGAGGAGGAGGGCGGGCAGGAGCAGCAGGCCGCCGCCGCCCACCACCGCGTCGATCCAGCCGGCCGCCGCGGCGGCCACGCACAGCACGATGATCATGGTCGTTGATATGTCAGGCACGACCCGACCCTATGGACCTGTTCGGTGCAGTGACCATCAATCCGCGGAAAGTTGCGCAAAGGTTGAGCTTCGCGGGTCCGCCGCCCGGTCCGGGGCCACCGGCGCCGCCGGGTCCAGGACCGCCGTCAGCACGGTCGCGGCCAGTACGCCGGCCAGCCCCAACCCGACCGCCAGCCGCTGCCCGGGCCGCAGGGAAACCGGTACGACCGGCCGCCGCGGCTTGCGGTGCCGGGCCTGTGGCGCCCCCGCGAGGGGCACGGTGTCCGACGCGGACACCGGCACGGACACGGCGACGTGGAGCGGATGGCGCATGGAACGGAACACCTCTCTGATCGGAAGGGGCTCAGAAGCTGAAGCACTCGGAATGGATCCGTCCGGCCGGCACCCCGGCCCGCAGCAGCGCGCCCCGGGTCGCCTCGGCCATCCCCGGCGGCCCGCACAGGTACACGTCGTGCTCCGCCAGGTCCGGCACCAGTTCGGCCAGCGCCTGCGGGGCCAGCGGATCGTAGGCGGCGCCCGACGGCCCGAGCAGGTAGTGCAGGCCCGCCCGCCGCTCGGCCGCGATGGCCTCCAGTTCGCTGCGCAGCACGAGGTGCTCCTCGGCCCCGGCCCGGTAGAGCAGGGTGATGTCCCCGGGGCCGCCGGGCAGGGTCTCGAACAGGGCCCGCATCGGGGTGATGCCGACCCCGCCCGCGATGAGCAGCACCTTGGGCCTGGTCCGCCGGGCCGCGGTGAGCGCGCCGAACGGACCGGTCGCCAGGACCCGCGTCCCCGGGCGCAGCCGGCGGATCCGCCGGGAGTGGCCGCCGAGCCCCTTGACGGTGATCCGCAACGAGTCCCCGTACACCGGCGCGGACAGCGAGAACGGCAGGGCCGTGTGCCACAGCCGCCGCTCCAGGAACCGCCACCGCAGGAACTGCCCCGGCTCCGCGCGCAGTTCCGCCAGGTGCTCCCCGCGGATCACGACGGAGACCACCCCGGGCCCCTCCGCCCTCACCTCGGCGACCCGCAGCCCGTGCCGCAGGGCCTGCCGTACGGGAACCACCGCGCGGTACCAGACCAGCAGCACCGCGACCATGGTGTGGGCGAGCGCCCAGAACCAGGCGACCGGGGCGAGGTCGGGCCCGGCGAGCTGGTGCGCGAAGGCGAGGGCGGCGGCGAGGTACACGAACAGGTGGACCCCGCGCCAGGTTTCGTGCGAGACACGGCGGCGTACCGCCCGGGCGGAGGACACGCCGACCGCGGCCAGGAGGACGGTCCCGGCCGCGGCGGCGGCGAGCGCGCGGTAGCCGAGCAGCTCCCGGACGGCGGAGACCACGTCGACTTCCTCGTGCACGGCGTATCCGAGCAGGGCGAACAGCCCGTGCCCGAAGCAGAGCAGCAGTACGTGCCGGCCGCCGAAGGCGTGCCAGCGCGCGAGCCGGTCACCGCCGACCCCGTGCTCGACGGCGGGCACCCGCGCCATCAGGAACAGCAGCACGAGCACCCCGTACCCGGCGAGCAGCCCGGTCAGGTGCGCGGCGGTCGCGAACAGCGCGTCGGGGCGGGCCGAGGGCCGCACCTGCGCCGCCCAGAGCAGGGCCACCACCCCCGCCCCGGCCGCGATCCCACCCCTGACCCGCACCGCCGCATCTCGCATGCGCAGCACGCTAAGGGCCCCGGAGGCGGCGCGGTCGATCCTTAAGGCGGCGTTGAGGGAGGCCTCACCGACCCTTAATCCCCGTGCTGAGGTCGGCGTTCCGTCCGGGTAACAGGAGCGATGCCGAGGGGAAACAGCGGCCCCGCACGCTCGTTCCATGACATCGGAGCAGCGTGTGGTGGTGATCGGCGGCGGCCTCGCGGGCCTGCGACTCGCCGCGCGGCTGAGCGGCGCCGCGGCGGTGACCGTACTCGGCGAGGAGAGCCACGTCCCGTACAACCGGGTGCTGCTCGCCGAGGTCCTCGCGGGCCGGTACGCCCCGGAGGTGACCGCACTCCCGGCGGTAGGACCGGCGCTGCGGCGCGGGGTGCGGGCGGTCCGCGTCGACCGCGCCGACCGTACGGTCCACTGCGACGACGGCGCGGCGCTGCCGTACGACGCGCTGGTACTGGCGACGGGCTCGAACGCGGTACTCCCGCCGCTGCGGGGCCTGTTCGAGCCGGAGGGCCGGGAACTCCCGGACGGGGTGCACGCCTTCCGCACGATGGACGACTGCCTGGCCCTCTCGGCGGCCGTGGGCCCCGGGGTCCGGGCGGTGGTGATCGGCGGGGGCCTGCTGGGCGTCTCGGCGGCCCGTGCGCTGGCCGCGCGGGGCGCGCAGGTGGTCCTGACGCAGCAGGGCGAACGCCTGATGGAACGCCAACTGGACGCGGACGCCTCCGCCTTGCTGGCCACCCACCTGACCGCCCTCGGCGTGGAGATCCACACGGAGTGCCGGGTCCGCGGCCTGACCACATCTGCGGCGCCTCTGCCGGGGCTCCGCCCCGGACCCCGCGCCTCAAACGCCGGCGGGGCTGATGTTGCCCCCGGCGAGACTGGTTTCGCCTCCGGCGGGGACGGTCTTGCGCTTCGCGCAATCCAGCCGCACCCGACAGACGGCAGCAGCCACAATCCAGCCCCTCCGGCGATTGAGGAGCGGGGTCTGGGGCGGAGCCCCAGCAGCGGCGCCGCACACCGCCACCGCACCGTCACCGGGGTCGAGCTCGCCGACGGGTACCGCCTCGACGCCGACATCGTCGTGCTCGCCTGCGGCGTACGGCCCCGCACCGGCCTCGCCCAGGCCGCAGGGCTGAAGACCCGCACCGGCATCGTGGTCGACGACCACCTCCGCACGAGCGACCCCCACATCCACGCCATCGGCGACTGCGCCGAGCACGCCGGCCAGGTGTACGGCCTGGCCGGCCCCGCCCTGGAGCAGGCCGACGCCCTGGCCGCCACCCTCGCCGGCCGCCCCACCCCCTACACCGGCACCCGCGCCCTCACCCGCCTCACCCTCCCCGGGGCCGACGGCTCCCTCGACCTCGCCGCCTTCGGCGAGACGACCCCCCTCCCCGGCGACGACGTGGTCCGCCTCGCCGACGCCACCCGCCGGACCTACCGCAAGGTCGTCGTCCGCGGCGACCGCCTCGTCGGCGGGGTCCTGCTCGGGGAGCTCTCGACCGTGGGGGCCCTCGCCCGCACCTGGGAGGGCGACGAAACACCGCACGACCTGTTCCACCTGCTCACCGACGACGGAGGCCACTGACATGACCGTGACCGAGCCCTTGCCCACGATCGTGCTCATCGGGCACGGCATGGTCGGCCAGCGCTACCTCGAAGCGCTCGTCGAGCGCGGGGTCAACGCCACCCACCGGATCACCGTGCTCTGCGAGGAGCCCCGGCCCGCCTACGACCGCGTGCACCTGACCTCGTACTTCTCCGGCAGCACCCCCGAGGACCTGTCCCTGACGCCCCCCGGCTTCATGGCGGAGCACGGCATAGGCCTCCACCTCGACGACCCCGCCGAGCACATCGACCGGGCCGCCCGCACCGTCACCTCCCGCTCCGGCGAGGTGTTCCCGTACGACGTCCTGGTCCTGGCCACCGGCAGCTACCCCTTCGTGCCGCCCGTCCCCGGCAAGGACGCGCCCGGCTGCTTCGTCTACCGCACCATCGAGGACCTCCTCGCCATCGAGGAGTACGCGAAGGACAAGACCGCCGGCGCGGTCGTCGGCGGCGGGCTGCTCGGGCTGGAGGCCGCCGGCGCCCTCCAGGGGCTCGGACTCGCCACCCGCGTCGTCGAGTTCGCCCCGCGCCTGATGCCCGTACAGGTCGACGAGGGCGGCGGCGCGGCCCTGCTGCGCACCATCGAGGGCATGGGCCTCACCGTCCACACCGGCGTCGGCACCCAGGAGGTGCTGACCGGCGACGACGGACGCGTCAGCGGGATGCGGCTGTCCGACGGCTCCGCCGTCGACACCGAACTCGTCGTCTTCTCCGCCGGCGTCCGCCCCCGCGACCAACTGGCCCGCGCCTCGGGCCTGGACGTCGGCGAGCGCGGCGGCATCTCGGTCGACGCCCGCTGCCGCACCTCCGACCCGTACGTCTACGCCATCGGCGAGTGCGCCCTCGCCGTCGACGGCCGCGTCTACGGCCTGGTCGCCCCCGGCTACGAGATGGCCGAGACCGCCGCCGACGACCTGCTGGGCCGGGACAAGGAGTTCACGGGCGCCGACCTCTCCACCAAGCTCAAGCTGCTCGGCGTGGACGTGGCCTCCTTCGGCGACGCCCACGGCAGCGCCCCCGACAGCCTCGACGTCGTCTGGTCCGACTCCCGCTCCGGCGTCTACAAGAAGCTCGTCGTCTCCCCCGACGGGGTCCTGCTCGGCGGGGTCCTGGTCGGCGACGCGGACTCGTACGGACTGCTGCGGCCGCTCACCGGGAGCGTGCCGCCCGTCGCGCCCGAGCAGCTGGTGCTGCCCGCCGGGGTCGGCGCGCCCGTCGCGCTCGGTCCCTCCTCGCTCCCCGACCACGCGGTGATCTGCTCCTGCCACAACGTCACCAAGAAGGCCATCACCGCCTGCGCCACCCTCCCCGAGGTCAAGAAGTGCACCAAGGCGGGCACCGGCTGCGGCAGCTGCGTCAAGGTGATCGGGCAGCTGCTGCCGGCCGCCGCCGACAAGGGGCTGTGCGGCTGCTTCCCCTTCACCCGCGCCGAGCTCTACGAGATCGTCCGCACCCGCCGCCTGACCTCGTACCGGGAGATCCTGGACGGGCACGGCCGCCCCGAGGCGCGCGGCGGCGAGGGCTGCGAGGTCTGCAAGCCCGCCGTCGGCTCGGTCATCGCCTCGCTCGCCCCCACCCTCGGCGCGAGCGGCTACGTCCTCGACGGGGAACAGGCCGCGCTCCAGGACACCAACGACCACTTCCTCGCGAACATGCAGCGCAATGGCTCCTACTCGGTCGTCCCGCGCATCCCGGGCGGTGAGATCACCCCCGACAAGCTGATCGTGATCGGGGAGGTGGCCCGCGACTTCGGCCTCTACACGAAGATCACCGGCGGTCAGCGGATCGACCTCTTCGGCGCGAGCGTCGACCAGCTCCCCCGGATCTGGGCCCGGCTCGTCGACGCCGGTTTCGAGTCCGGGCACGCGTACGGGAAGGCCCTGCGCACGGTGAAGTCCTGCGTGGGGCAGACCTGGTGCCGCTACGGGGTCCAGGACAGCGTGAAGATGGCCATCGACCTGGAGCTGCGCTACCGGGGCCTGCGCGCCCCGCACAAGCTGAAGTCGGCGGTCTCCGGCTGCGCCCGCGAGTGCGCGGAGGCGCAGAGCAAGGACTTCGGGGTCATCGCGACGGCCGCCGGATGGAACCTGTACGTCGGCGGCAACGGCGGGGCCACCCCGCGCCACGCCGATCTCCTCGCCCAGGACCTGTCGGACGCCGAACTGGTCCGGCTCATCGACCGGTTCCTGATGTTCTACATCCGCACCGCGGACCGGCTGGAGCGGACCTCCACCTGGCTGGAGCGGCTGGAGGGGGGCCTGGGGCACCTGCGGGACGTGATCGTGCACGACTCGCTGGGGCTGTGCGACGAGCTGGAGGCCCTGATGGCCGACCACGTCGCCCACTACCGGGACGAGTGGGCCGAGACGCTCCAGGACCCGGAGCGGCTGCGCCGGTTCGTGTCCTTCGTCAACGCGCCCGGCGCCCCGGACCCGACGGTGAAGTTCGTGCCCGAGCGCGACCAGGTCAAGCCCGACCTGGCCGTCCTGACGATCGGAGGGGTCCGATGACCGTGGAACTGCAGGTGGCGGAGGGCTGGCTGACGGTGTGCGAGCTGTCCTCGCTCACGCCCGGACGCGGGGTGGCGGCGCTGCTGCCCGACGGCAGCCAGGCCGCCGTGTTCGTCGACCGCGCGGGGCGTACGTACGCCATCGCCAACCGGGACCCCTTCACCGGGGCGCAGGTGCTCTCGCGGGGCCTGCTGGGAGCCGCGGCGGGGCGGCCCTTCGTGGCCTCGCCGCTGCTCAAGCAGCGCTTCGACCTGGAGTCGGGGCGCTGCCTGGACGACGAGGAGGTGGCGGTCCGGACCTACCCGGTGCGGACCGCCGCGACCTCGTAGGAGTACGGCTCAGCCCTGGACGGCGGCCGGGTCCATCCACACGAGCTCCCAGACGTGGTGGTCCAGGTCCTCGAAGGCGCGGCCGTACATGAAGCCCATGTCCATGGCCGGGCGGGGTTCGGTGCCGCCCGCCGCCAGGGCGGCGTCGACGATCTCGTCGACCTTCTCGCGGCTTTCGGCACTGAGGGCGACCATCACCTCGGTGACGGAGCCGGCGTCGGCGATCGGCTTGGTCGCGAAGGTCTTGAAGTGGGCCTCGGTCAGCAGCATCGCGAAGATCGTGTCGCTGATGACCAGGCAGGCCGCGTTCTCGTCGGTGAACTGCGGGTTGGTGGAGTAGCCGAGCTTCGCCCAGAAGTCCTTGGCGGCGTCCAGGTCCTTGACCGGCAGGTTGACGAAGATCATCTGGGGCTGGGACATCTCGGGCTCTCTTCTCTCGCGTGGTGTGCGCCGGCGGTTGCCGTTGCTCGCTGTTCGCTGCTTTCGAGAGGTAGACCGGGACCCGGCGGGAAACTCATCGCTCCCGCGCGAAGTTTTTCGACGAATCTTTCCGGCGGTACGAAACCGCAGGTCAGGCCGTGGACGCCGAGCGCAGCTGCAGTGCGGCCAGTGGGACGAAGCCGATGCCGTCCCCGCCGACCATGGACGCGTCGCCGCCCGCGAGCCGCTTGTGCAGGGTCATCGCGATCCGCTCGCCCTGGGCCTTGGCCCGCTCCGCGTTCGGCCCGCGGTGCAGGCCGTCGACGGTCGCGTGCCACAGCTGCACCCAGCGGCCGAAGTCCGCGGCGGTCATCGCCCGTACCGAGTTCAGCGCGGCGTGCGGGGCGAAGGCGTTGCGCCGGTAGTCGGCGCCGCGGAACAGCGCGCGTTCCCAGAAGTCGGTGATGCGGGGCAGGTGGACCTCCAGGTCCGTGCCCGCGATCTCGGTGAAGAAGGGCCCGATCCGGGCGTCGGCGAAGGCCGCCGTGTAGAAGCGGCGCAGCACGACGTCGAGGTCGGCGCGGCCCGAGATGTCGTCGGCTGCGGCGAAGTGGTCCATGAGACCACCATCCTCCCGCACGCCCGGACTCCCCAGGGCAGAAAGTCCCGTGCTGCCGGGGGCCCGCGGACCGTGCCCTCGGATTGAACGCGAAGCGGTCGCTCGCGCGTCATGCGGAATTGGAGCCCCGGCAACGCGGCGCTCCTAGGTTCCTCGACGCGTGCGACCCCGCTTCCGACCGGGCGCGGGGCCCCGACTCCCCCAGGAGTGACCGTGGAACGACGTACCTTCCTGCGCGGCGCCGTCATCGGCTCGTCGGCTGCCGCCTTCGGCGGCACGCTGATGCACGGGGCCGCCTACGCGGCGCCGGCCCAGCCCGGCGCAGGGCCCTACGGGGCGCTCGGCGCGGCGGACGCGAACGGCATCATGCTGCCCGCCGGATTCAGCAGCCGGGTGATCGCCCGCTCCGGCCAGAACGTCGGCCCCACCTCCTACAAGTGGCACAGCGCCCCCGACGGCGGCGCCTGCTTCGCCGACGGCACGGGCTGGATCTACGTGTCGAACTCGGAGATCAACCCGTCGGGGGGCGCGAGCGCCGTGAAGTTCGACTCCGCGGGCACGATCACCGGCTCGTACCGGATCCTCTCCGACACCCGGCAGAACTGCGCGGGCGGGAAGACCCCGTGGAACACCTGGCTGTCCTGTGAGGAGGTCAGCCTGGGCTACGTCTACGAGACCGACCCGTACGGCGTGAACGCGGCGGTGCAGCGCCCCGCGATGGGCCGCTTCAAGCACGAGGCGGCGGCCGCCGACCCGGTGCGCCAGGTGATCTACCTGACCGAGGACGAGACCAGCGGCTGCTTCTACCGCTTCATCCCCACCACCTGGGGCAACCTCTCCTCCGGCACCCTCCAGGTGCTCGTCGCCGGAACCGCCGCCTCGGGTTCCTTCACCTGGCAGAACGTCCCGGACCCGGACGGCTCCCCGACCGCCACCCGCACCCAGGTCTCGGGCTCGAAGAAGTTCAACGGCGGCGAGGGCTGCCACTACGCCAACGACACGGTCTGGTTCACCACGAAGGGCGACAACCGGGTCTGGCAGCTCAACCTCGCGAACAACACCTACGAACTGGCCTACGACGACTCGCTCGTCCCGGGCGGCGCGGCCCCGCTGACGGGCGTGGACAACGTCACCGGGTCCTCGTACGGCGACCTGTACGTCGCCGAGGACGGCGGCAACATGGAGATCTGCCTGATCACCCCGGACGACGTGGTCGCCGTCTTCCTCCGCGTCAACGGCCAGTCCTCCTCGGAGATCACGGGCCCGGCCTTCTCCCCCGACGGCACCCGCCTGTACTTCTCCAGCCAGCGCGGCACGACGGGCAGCTCGACGGGAGGCATCACGTACGAGGTGACGGGCCCGTTCCGCACCTGAGCCCCGGGGGGGGCAACTCCAGCCCCGCCCCCGCCCCGGCCACGGGGGCAACTCCAGCCCCGCCGGCGTTTGAGGCGCGGGGGCCCGGGGCCGGAGCCCCCGCAACGGCGCCGCACGGCACCATCGGCCGCACCCCGACGGGTCAACCCCGCCGGGGTGCGGCCGCGGCGCGTCACGAGGCCACGGCCCCACCCTTCAGCAGCGCCGCCCCCAACGGCGTCACGGTATGCAGCACCGCGTTCCCGTGGCGCAGCGTCGTCACCAGCCCCGCCTCCCGCATCACGCACGCGTGCTGGCTCGCGGAGGCCAGCGAGACCCCGGCCCGCCGCGCCAGCTCACTCGTGGTCGCGCCGTCCCCTATGGCCCGCAGCACCACCGAGCGGGTGTGCCCGACGAGCTTGCCCAGGGTGCGTACGCGCTGCTCCTCCGCCGGCCGCGCCGCCTCACCCCCCGCCGGCGCCGAGGCCAGCTGCGCGGCGGCCGGGTAGACCAGGACCGGCGGCAGCTGCGGGTCGTGCAGGGTCACCGCGGTGCGGCGGCAGAAGAAGGACGGCTGGAGCAGCAGCCCGCGCCCCCGCAGCCGAACGTCCCGGTCCACGGGGTAGTCGCACTCCAGTACCGGGGCCCGCCAGCGCAGCATCGGCGGCAGCGAGGCCAGCAGCTCGTCCGCGCCCCCGTCCAGCAGGGCCCGGCCGCGCGCGGCCCGCTCGGCCTCGATCTGGGCCTGGATGTGCGTCCAGTACGGCTCCACGGCCGCCCGGTGGTACGCCCGCAGCTCGCCCAGCAGCCTCGGCAGGTGTTTGGCGGAGTCGTCCATGAACTCCCGCAGCCTCGGCGGCAGCGCCACACCGGCGCCCGCCCCGGAACCCGAGACGCCGCCACCCAGCAGCTCCAGCTCCCGCCGCACCCGCTCGGGACGGATCCCGCGCAGCGCGTCGAGGCCCACGTCCCACCCGTACTGCCCCTCGACGGGCGTCAGGAAATCGGGGAAATAACCCCTGCTCGGTATAAGCATACCGAGCGTGCGTGTTTCACTGTTCAACCTGATTCGCGATTCCGTCCGCCATTCACCGAACAACCGGACATCTCGCCGGTCTCTTAGCCGATGAAAGCTGAGAATCGTTTCCCACAACGCATCGGGACGCCCTGCCATCCGTACGCGTGCCAGGTCCACTCCAGTGAAATGGATACGCAGCACCGAACCCCCACCTGTGCAACCGCAATCCCCCCGCCCCATGAGTATGCATGCAGTCACACGTGGTCACCACGCCCTTTCGGCCACAGTTGAAACCCCTTTCGGCAGAGGCGTGACAACCGAAATCCTGTACTCCGCCGGGCACACTCCGATGCGACCGAAACGCTCCGCGAAGGCCGTGGGGGGCTTTGCGGGGCCTGGCGGTCGGTCGCACGGGAAGCGCCGACGTGCCCGGCAGAATGACAGCGGCGGTGGACGGGTGGGGATCCGTCCACCGCCTGCTGGCGTAAAGATTTGTTGAACAAGAAAAAATGGGCGCGTCTGCCCTCGGGGGTCAGGGAACCCGGGGGCAGACGCGCCGTCTTGAGGGGCCCTTCTCAGGGCCGGGGGTCAGCGGCTGTCGCTGCCCTTCGCCTCGGCGGCCGCACGACCGGCCTCCAGGCGCGCCACCGGAATCCGGAAGGGCGAGCAGGAGACGTAGTCGAGGCCGACCTCGTGGAAGAAGTGGACGGACTCGGGGTCACCGCCGTGCTCGCCGCAGACGCCGAGCTTGAGGTCGGGGCGGGTGGCCCGGCCCTGCTTGACCGCGTGGCGGACCAGCGAGCCGACGCCGTCCTTGTCGATGGTCTCGAAGGGCGAGACCCCGAAGATGCCCTTCTCCAGGTAGGCGGTGAAGAAGCTGGCCTCGACGTCGTCGCGGGAGAAGCCCCACACCGTCTGGGTCAGGTCGTTCGTGCCGAAGGAGAAGAACTGCGCGGCCTCGGCGATCTGGGCGGCCGTCAGGGCGGCGCGCGGCAGCTCGATCATGGTGCCGATGGAGAGCTTGAGCTCGGTGCCGGTGGCGGCCTCGATCTCGGCGATGACCTGGTCGGCCTCCTCGCGGACGATCTCCAGCTCCTGGACGGTGCCCACGAGCGGGATCATGATCTCGACGCGGGGGTCGCCCTTGGCGTTCTTGCGCTCGGCCGCGGCCTCGGCGATCGCCCGGACCTGCATGGCGAACAGGCCGGGGATGACCAGGCCCAGGCGGACGCCGCGCAGACCCAGCATCGGGTTCTGCTCGTGCAGCTTGTGCACGGCCTGGAGCAGGCGCAGGTCGTTCTCGTTGTGGTCCTGGCGGGACTCGGCGAGGGCGACGCGCACCGAGAGCTCGGTGATGTCGGGCAGGAACTCGTGCAGCGGCGGGTCGAGCAGGCGGACGGTGACGGGCAGGCCGTCCATCGCCTCGAAGAGCTCGACGAAGTCCTTCTTCTGCAGCGGCAGGAGGGCACTGAGTGCCTGCTCGCGCTCCGAGTCGGTGTCCGCGAGGATCAGGCGCTCGACCATCTCGCGGCGCTCGCCGAGGAACATGTGCTCGGTGCGGCACAGGCCGATGCCCTGGGCTCCGAAGCGTCGGGCGCGCAGCGCGTCCTCGGCGTTGTCGGCGTTGGCGCGCACCCGCAGGCGGCGGACGCGGTCGGCGTACGCCATGATCCGGTGCACGGCGGCGACGAGCTCGTCGGCGTCGTCGGCGCCGGCGTGCATGCGGCCCTCGAAGTACTCGACGACCGGGGAGGGTACGACGGGTACCTCACCGAGGTAGACCTTGCCGGTGGAGCCGTCGATGGAGACGACGTCGCCCTCTTCGATGACCGTGTCGCCGACCGTCATGCGACGGCGCTTGGTGTCGACGTCGAGGTCCTCGGCGCCGCAGACGCAGGTCTTGCCCATGCCGCGGGCGACGACGGCGGCGTGCGAGGTCTTGCCGCCGCGCGAGGTCAGGATGCCCTCGGAGGCGATCATGCCGTCGAGGTCGTCGGGGTTGGTCTCGCGGCGGATCAGGATGACCTTCTCGCCGGAGCGGGACCACTTGACGGCCGTGTACGAGTCGAAGACGGCCTTGCCGACCGCCGCGCCCGGGGAGGCGGCGATGCCGCGGCCCAGCAGGGTCGTCTTGGCACCCTCGTCGAAGCGGGGGAACATCAGCTGCGCGAGCTGGTGGCCGGTGACGCGCTGGAGGGCCTCGGCCTCGTCGATCAGGCCCTGGTCCACGAGCTGGGTGGCGATGCGGAAGGCGGCGCCCGCGGTGCGCTTGCCGACGCGGGTCTGGAGCATCCACAGCTGGCCGCGCTCGATGGTGAACTCGATGTCGCAGAGATCCTTGTAGTGGGTCTCCAGCGTCGTCATGATCGTCATGAGCTGGTCGTACGAGGTCTTGTCGATGGCCTCGAGGTCCGCGAGCGGCACGGTGTTGCGGATGCCGGCGACGACGTCCTCGCCCTGGGCGTTCTGCAGGTAGTCGCCGTAGACGCCCGCGTGGCCGCTGGCCGGGTCGCGGGTGAAGGCGACGCCGGTGCCGGAGTCGGGGCCGAGGTTGCCGAAGACCATGGAGCAGATGTTGACGGCGGTGCCCAGGTCGCCGGGGATGCGCTCCTGGCGGCGGTAGAGCTTGGCGCGGTCGGTGTTCCACGAGTTGAAGACGGCCTCGACGGCGAGGTCCAGCTGCTCGCGGGCGTCCTGCGGGAACTCGCGGCCGGCTTCCTTCGCCACGATCTTCTTGAAGACCTTGACGAGCTTCTTCAGGTCGGCGGCGTCGAGGTCGGTGTCGACGGTGACCTTCTTGGCGGCCTTGGCCTCGTCGAGGGCGTCCTCGAAGAGCTCGCCCTCGACGCCGAGGACGGTCTTGCCGAACATCTGGATCAGGCGGCGGTACGAGTCCCACGCGAAGCGCTCGTTGCCGGCCTGGGTGGCGAGGCCGGTCACGGACTCGTCGGAGAGGCCGATGTTGAGGACCGTGTCCATCATGCCGGGCATGGAGAACTTGGCGCCGGAACGCACGGAGACCAGCAGCGGGTCGTCCGACTGGCCGAGCTTCTTGCCCATCTTCGATTCGAGGGCCGCGAGGTGGGCGCTGACCTCGTCGCGCAGGACGGCCGGGGCCGAACCGCTCTCGAGGTAGACCTTGCAGGCCTCGGTGGTGATGGTGAAGCCGGGAGGGACCGGGAGGCCAAGGTTGGTCATCTCGGCGAGGTTGGCTCCCTTGCCGCCGAGAAGGTCCTTGAGGTCGCGGTTGCCCTCGGTGAAGTCGTAGACGAACTTCTGATCTTTGTTTTCCGACACGGGTCTCGACTCCTCGAGGCTCGGTGGCTGCCCTGACGGCCAGGAACATACCCAGATCGAAGGCTTATGGGTACGTCCACTTGGCCGTCATGCGGCCGTAACCACCCGTGCGCCAGCAGATCGAAAGTAACTCACGGGTAATGCGAAAGTACGAAGAGCGTTCACAAGCCGAAGGAGGAAGGGCCGTTTGGGCCGTGATCACGCTCGGATGAGCGATCATCGATACATTTGCGTTCAAGTCTTGAACGCACAAAGGGTGGCACCCAGTGCCACCCTTTGGAAGTCTTACCCGTGACTTATGCGCTCATCTGAGCAAACCCCTACCCATGCGTGGCGTATATCACGCGCCACGCAGGGCGATTTGTCAGCCTCCGGAGGTGTCCAGTTCGGCGTCCTCGCTCACACCGGCGCAGTCGTACGGGTCCTTCAGCCAGCCCTCCGGCAGGACAACTCGGTTGTTTCCGGACGTCCTGCCGCGCGGGCCGTCCGCGCTCTCGGGCCAGCCCTGGTCCAGGTCCAGCTCGCTCAGATGAGCGTCCAATTCGGCCAGCGAAGAGGTCACCGCGAGCTTGCCCCGCATCTCGGAGCCCACCGAGAAGCCCTTGAGGTACCAGGCGACGTGCTTACGGAAGTCGATCACCCCGCGCGTCTCGTCCCCGATCCACTCCCCCAGCAACTGCGCGTGGCGGTGCATGGTCGCCGCGACCTCGCGCAGCGTCGGCTTGTGGAAGTCCTCGGGGCGCCCCTCGAAGGCCGCCACGAGGTCGTTGAAGAGCCACGGCCGCCCCAGGCAGCCGCGGCCGACGACCACGCCGTCGCAGCCGGTCTCGCGGACCATGCGCAGCGCGTCCTCCGCGCACCAGATGTCGCCGTTGCCCAGGACCGGGATCTCCGGCACGTGCTCCTTGAGCCGCGCGATGGCGTCCCAGTCGGCGGTGCCGCCGTAGTGCTGGGCGGTGGTGCGCCCGTGCAGGGCGATCGCGGTGATCCCCTCCTCGACCGCTATCCGGCCGGCGTCGAGGTAGGTGAGGTGCTCGTCGGTGATGCCCTTGCGCATCTTCATGGTCACCGGCAGGTCGCCGGCGCCCGCGACGGCCTCGCGCAGGATCGCGCGCAGCAGGTTGCGCTTGTAGGGCAGGGCCGAGCCGCCGCCCTTGCGGGTCACCTTGGGGACGGGGCAGCCGAAGTTGAGGTCGATGTGGTCGGCGCGGTCCTCTTCGACGATCATGCGGACCGCCTTGCCGACCGTCACGGGGTCGACCCCGTACAGCTGAATCGACCGGGGCTTCTCGGTCTCGTCGAAGTGGATCAGCTGCATGGTCTTCTCGTTGCGCTCGACCAGGGCGCGGGTCGTGATCATCTCGCTCACGAACAGCCCCTTGCCGCCCGAGAACTCCCGGCAGAGGGTACGGAACGGGGCATTGGTGATACCGGCCATGGGGGCGAGCACCACCGGGGGCTGCACGGTGTGCGGGCCGATCGCGAGAGGCGGGGGGAGCGTGGTCATCCGCCCATTGTCCCGCATGCCGCGCGCGGGGGTGCGGACGTACCATCGGCCGCATGATCGAGACGAGTTCCCGGCAGCGCATGCTCGTCCTGGCGATCTGCTGCATGAGCCTGCTGATCGTCAGCCTCGACAACACCGTCCTGAACGTGGCGCTCCCCACCATGCGCACCGAACTGGACGCGTCGGTCGCGGGCATGCAGTGGACCATCGACGCCTACACGCTCGTGCTGGCCTCGCTGCTGATGCTCATGGGCTCCACGGCCGACCGGATCGGGCGCCGCAAGGTGTTCGTCACCGGCCTGGTGCTCTTCACCGCAGGTTCCCTGCTGTGTTCCCTCGCGCCCGGGCTCGAATGGCTCATCGTCTTCCGGATGGTCCAGGCGGTCGGCGGCGCGATGCTCAACCCGGTGGCGATGTCGATCATCACCAACACCTTCACCGATCCGGCCCAGCGGGCGCGGGCCATCGGCGTGTGGGGCGCCGTCGCGGGCATCTCCATGGCCGCGGGGCCCCTGATCGGCGGGCTCCTGGTGGGTTCCGTGGGCTGGCGCTCGATCTTCTGGGTCAACCTGCCGATCGGTCTCCTGGCGCTCGTGCTGACCCTGCGCCACATCCCCGAGTCCCGGGCGGCCCGGCCGAGGCGCCCCGACCCGGTCGGGCAGGTGCTGATCATGGTGCTGCTCGGCTGTGTGACGTACGGGATCATCGAGGCGCCGTCGGCGGGCTGGACCTCGCCGGTGATCGTGGGGTGCGCCCTGGTGTCGGTCGTCGCGCTGGTGGGGCTGTTGGTCTACGAGCCCCGGCGGGAAGAGCCATTGATCGATTTCCGGTTCTTCCGGAGCGTGCCGTTCAGCGGGGCGACCGTGATCGCGGTCAGCGCCTTCGCCTCGATGGCCGGCTTCCTCTTCCTGAACACGCTGTACCTCCAGGACGTACGGAAACTGGACGCGCTGACCGCCGGGCTCTACATGCTGCCGATGGCCGCCATGACGCTGGTGATCGCGCCGATGTCGGGGCGGCTGGTGGGCAGTCGAGGGCCCCGGTTGCCGCTGCTGATCGCCGGGTCGGCCATGGGGGCGAGCGGGCTGCTGTTCGCCGTGTTCCGCGGGGAGACGTCCACCCCGCTGCTGTTCACCGGGTACGTGCTGTTCGGGATCGGCTTCGGCATGGTCAACGCGCCGGTGACCAATACGGCCGTCTCCGGCATGCCGCGCTCCCAGGCGGGCGTCGCGGCCGCCATCGCCTCCACCAGTCGCCAGACCGGCAGCACGCTGGGCGTCGCCGTCGTGGGCGCGGTGCTGGCCGCCGGGATGGCGGACGGACGGGACTTCACGGAGGCGGCCGTTCCGGCGTGGTGGATCATCACGCTGTGCGGGGCGCTGGTGCTGGTGCTGGGCGCGGCGTCGACCGGCGCGTGGGCGCTGCGCACGGCGGACCGCACGGCCCGCGCCCTGGAGGAGCCGGCGAGCCCCGTGGCGGAGCTGGACGCCCCGCGCGCGTGAGGCGTCGGTCCCCCGCTCCCCGCGGGTGACTACTCCCCGCAGTCGAAGTCCTCGGCCGAGGTGTTGACCCGGTCGAGGAGGCCGCGCAGGACCTCGCGCTCCTGTACCGACAGGGCTCCGAAGATGCCGCCTTCGACCTCGTCGAGGGCGGCGTTCGTGGTGCCGAGGGCGGCTTCGCCGGCCGCGGTGATCACCACGTTGTGGCGGCGTCGGTCGGCCGGGTCCCGGCGGCGTTCGGCGAGGCCGTCGCCCTCCAGGTCGTTCAGGATCCCGACGAGCACGCTCGGGTCCACTTCCAGCCGGTCGGCGAGCGCCCGCTGGCTGATGGGGCCCTCCTCCAGGTGCATCAGCGTCATCGCGTGCCGGGGGGTGAGCCCCGCCGCGCCGAGCGCCTTCTTCATGCGGGTCTGGGTGATCGATCCGTGCCAGGCGAGCAGCAGGCCGAGCCGCTGCGGGGTGTGCGATCCGTCCTGATCTGCCGTCATGTATCACATCGTAGCAACGGAGAAATGATTGCATGGATCATATCGTTGATGCTATTCAATGATTAGCAATCATCGACCGTTGGAGATTTCCATGTTCATCGCCTACGCCGCCGTCGGCCTCCTGCTCGCCCTCACCCTCGCCGCCTCCGCCACGTTCACGCTCCGGCGCAACGACCAGATCGTCGCGAACATGCGGAAGGTCCGGGTCCCGGACTCCTGGCTGCCGCGACTGGCCGGCCTCAAGGCCGCCGGGGCGATCGGCCTGGTCGCGGGCCTGTGGGTGACGCCGCTCGGCGTGGCCGCCACGGTCGGCGTGACCCTCTACTTCATCGGCGCGGTCATCGCCCACCTGCGCGTCAAGGACTACGAACTGGCCCCGGCGGCCGTGCTCACGCTGGTCGCGGCGGCCGCTCTGGCGCTGCGGGTCCTGGCCTGACACTGACGAGTGACAGATATTGAAATCTGTCACTCGTCATGTCATTCTCGTTGCATGGAGACGAACGAGAACACCCTTGCGACCACCACCACCGATCACCGCGACGGCGCTCACCGGGGCCGTGCCCACCGCGCCCACCGCGCCCTCGGCAGCACCGGCCCCACCGTCTTCCCGCTGGGGCTGGGCTGCATGGGGATGTCCGCCCTGTACGGAACGGCCGACCGCGCCGAGTCCGTCGCGACCATCCACGCCGCCCTGGACGCGGGCGTCACGCTGCTCGACACCGGCGACTTCTACGGGATGGGCCACAACGAGCTGCTGATCAACGAGGCCCTGCGCACCGCGCCCGCCGCGGCCCGCGAGCAGGCGCTGACCAGCGTCAAGTTCGGCGCCCTGCGCACGGTCGAGGGCGGCTTCACCGGGTACGACGGCCGGCCCGAGGCCGTGAAGAACTTCCTGGCCTACTCCCTCCAGCGGCTCGGCCGGGACCACATCGACATCTACCGGATCGCCCGCGTGGATCCGGCCGTGCCGATCGAGGAGACCGTGGGGGCCATCGCCGAGGCGGTCCAAGCCGGGCACGTGCGCCACATCGGCCTGTCCGAGGTCGGCGCCGACACCCTGCGCAGGGCTGCCGCCGTGGCCCCCATCGCCGATCTCCAGATCGAGTACTCGCTGATCTCCCGCGGCATCGAGGCGGAGATCCTGCCGACCGCGCGCGAGCTCGGCATGGGCGTGACGGCGTACGGGGTGCTCTCCCGCGGCCTGATCAGCGGCCACTTCACCCGAGACCGGGAGCTCTCCCCGGGCGACTTCCGCGGTATGAGCCCCCGCTTCCAGGGCGAGAACCTCGACCGGAACCTCGATCTGGTCGACGCCCTGCGCAAGGTCGCCGAGGGCAAGGGCGTCAGCGTGGCCCAGACCGCCATCGCCTGGGTCCTCTCCCGCGGGGAGGACATCGTGCCGCTGATCGGCGCCCGGACCCGTGAGCGGCTGGCCGAGGCACTGGGTGCCATGGAGATATCCCTCGACGCCGGGGACCTGGCCGCCATCGAAGAGGCCGTGCCCGAGGGCTCCGCGGCCGGAGACCGCTACCCGGCGGCGCAGATGGCCCACCTGGACAGCGAGCACTGAGCGGGCGGTACGGTCGTACCCATGTCCCCCGCCGCGGCCGAGCCCCTGACACCCGAGCGCATCCTCGAGACCACCGAGGA
Organism: Streptomyces sp. NPDC002467; assembly: GCF_042889825.1. Lineage (NCBI taxonomy): Bacteria > Bacillati > Actinomycetota > Actinomycetes > Kitasatosporales > Streptomycetaceae > Streptomyces > Streptomyces sp. NPDC002467. The sequence continues at coordinate 193,542 of NZ_JBIARJ010000005.1, forward strand.
CGTACTGCGACGCTTCGGCCCGACCAAGGCCACCGTGGTGGACGTGGCCCGCGCCCTGGGCGTGAGCCACGGCAGCGTGTACCGGCACTTCCCGTCCAAGGCCGCGCTGCGCGAGGCCGTCACGGACCGCTGGCTCGCGAAGAGCGTGGCCGTGCTGGAGGAGATCACCTCGGCGCCCGCCGAGAGCGCGCCCTCCAAGCTGGAGGCGTGGCTGGAGGCGCTCTTCGAGGCGAAGCGGCACAAGGCCGGTGACGATCCCGAGTTGTTCGCGACCTACACGGTGCTGCTCGCCGAGAACAGCGGCGTGGTCGACGCGCACCTCACCGAGCTGATCGACCAGTTGGCCCGGATCATCGCCGAGGGCGTGGCCACGGGGACGATCGCCGCCGATGACGTGCCGGCCACCGCCCGTGCGGTGTTCGACGCCACCGGCCGCTTCCACGACCCGCAGTACGCCGCCGAATGGCGTTCGCCCGGGATCCTCTCCGAGTTCGAGGCGGTCACCGCCCTGATCATCCGGGGCCTGCGCGCCTGACCTGGCCGGATCCGTCCGGAACCATTCCGTCCGGTCCGCTTGGTGATCATTTTAGGACGCCCGGCTTGTACATGTCATTGCCATGTCCTTACGGTCCCCCTACCGCACTATCAGGCACGTTCCAGGGGGAACCATGTCAGCCCAAGAAGCACGACCCACACCTCCCGCCCGACCGGCGCCTCCCGCCCGGTCCGGGGCCGCGACCGCCATCGGCTGGATCCTGACCATCGGCCTCAACGTGGTCGCGCCGATCATCACCTACAACACGCTCGTCGACGACCACGGTTGGAGCGAGTTCTCGGCGCTCCTCGTCAGCAGTGCCTGGCCGGTGCTCGACAGCGCCATCAGCGTGGCCTGGCGGCGCAAGCTCGACGAATTCGCCATCGTCACCCTGGTGTTCATCGTGATCACGGCCGTCGTGTCGCTCGTCGGCGACCCCTCGGCCCGCGCCCTGCTCATCAAGGACTCGTGCGTGACCGGCCTGTTCGGGCTGCTCTGCCTGGCCACGCTGCTCGCGCGGCGCCCGCTGATGTTCTACTTCGGCCGCAAGTTCGCCACGGACGGCACGCCGGAGAGCACCGCCTGGTGGAACGGCCTGTGGCAGTACGAGGGCTTCCGCACCACCATGACCCGGATGACCCTCGTCTGGGGCGTGGCGTACGTCGCCGAGGCGATCGTCCGCATCGCGCTGGCCTACACGCTGGACACCAAGACCATGGTGACCGTCAGCCCGATCATGATCTACGGGGTGCTGGGCGCGCTCGGCGTGTGGACCGCGATGTACGGGAAGCGCTCGCAGGCCGAGGGCGAGCGCCGCGCGGCCGAAGCGGCGGCCGCCGAGGCCGCCGCGGCCGGAACCGCCTGACCGAGCGGGACCACGGAAAAGACCGGTGGCCCGGTGCGCACTACGCGCACCGGGCCACCGGTCTTCTGTCTGCCGGGGCGGACCTAGCAGCCGAGCAGGCGGCTGCCGAGGTAGCCCTGGATCTGGTCCAGGGAGACGCGCTCCTGCTTCATGGTGTCGCGCTCGCGCACGGTCACCGCGTTGTCCTCGAGGGTGTCGAAGTCGACGGTGACGCAGAACGGCGTACCGATCTCGTCCTGGCGACGGTAACGGCGACCGATGGCGCCCGCGTCGTCGAATTCGATGTTCCAGAACTTGCGCAGGTCGGCGGCGAGGCCCTTGGCCTTCGGCGACAGCTGCGCGTTGCGGGACAGCGGCAGGACGGCGACCTTGATCGGGGCCAGGCGCGGGTCGAAGCGCATCACGGTGCGCTTCTCCATGACGCCCTTGGCGTTGGGGGCCTCGTCCTCGATGTACGCGTCGAGCATGAAGGCGAGCATGGCGCGGTTGACACCGGCCGCCGGCTCGATGACGTACGGGGTGTAGCGCTCGCCCGACTCCTGGTCCAGGTAGGACAGGTTCTGGCCCGAGGCGGCGGAGTGCGCCTTGAGGTCGAAGTCGGTGCGGTTGGCGACGCCTTCGAGCTCGGAGAACTCACTGCCACCGAAGTTGAAGCGGTACTCGATGTCGGCGGTGCGCTTCGAGTAGTGGGACAGCTTCTCCTTCGGGTGGTCGTACCAGCGCATGTTCTCCTCGCGCAGACCCAGGCCGCGGTACCAGTTCCACCGCTCCTGCATCCAGTACTCCTGCCACTGGTCGTCCTCGCCCGGCTTGACGAAGAACTCCATCTCCATCTGCTCGAACTCGCGCGTGCGGAAGATGAAGTTGCCGGGGGTGATCTCGTTGCGGAAGGACTTGCCCATCTGCGCGATGCCGAACGGGGGCTTCTTGCGCGAGGTGGTCTGCACGACGGCGAAGTTGGTGAAGATGCCCTGGGCGGTCTCGGGGCGCAGGTACGCCTTGGAGCCGGTGTCCTGGGTCGGGCCGAGGTGGGTCTCCAGCATGCCGGAGAACTGCTTCGGCTCGGTGAACTGGCCCTTCACACCGCAGTTGGGGCAGTTGATGTCGGCGAGGCCGTTCTCGGGCAGGCGGCCGTGCTTGGCCTCGTACGCCTCTTCCAGGTGGTCGGCGCGGTGACGCTTGTGGCAGGAGGTGCACTCGGTCAGCGGGTCCGAGAAGGTCGCGACGTGGCCGGAGGCCACCCAGACCTCGGGGGCCAGGATCACGGAGGAGTCGATGCCGACGATGTCCTCACGCCCGGTGACCATCGCCTTCCACCACTGGCGCTTGATGTTCTCCTTGAGCTCGACACCCAGCGGACCGTAATCCCAGGCGGCCTTGGACCCGCCGTAGATCTCACTGCAGGGGAAAACGAAGCCACGGCGCTTGCTCAGGCTGACGATGGTGTCGATCTTGTCGGCGGCCACGGTGCTCTCTTCATTACGAGGACGAACGGCGAAGTCTTTAGGTTACCGGCGCCCGCACCTCCCCTTTCAAATCGGGACCCCCCTTCCGCGGCCGCTCCCCGGGCCCCTCACCAGGGTTTTTGACAATCGTTTCCATCTTTGATGAAAATGGATGTCATGAACGTACGACGCCTCATACCCACCGCCGCCCTCGCCGCCTCCGTGGCCCTCGGCGCCACGGCCCTCACGGCCTGCTCCGGTGCGAGCGCCGCCGGTGGTGGCGGCAAGGACGGCAAGCTCGATGTGATGGCGTCGTTCTACCCGATGCAGTTCCTCGCCGAGCAGATCGGCAAGGACCACGTGAAGGTCTCCACCCTGACCAAGCCGGGTGTCGAGCCGCACGACCTGGAGATCACGCCGAAGCAGACCGGGCAGCTCGGCGAGGCCGACGTGGTCCTCTACCTCAAGACCCTGCAGCCGGCCGTCGACAAGGCCGTCGCCCAGTCCGGCGTGAAGAACGTCGTCGACGCGGGCGCCCTCACCAAGCTGGAGGTCCACGACGCCTCCGGCCACGACCACGCCCACGAGGGCGAGGGCGAAGCCGGTCACGACCACGGTCACGGCGAGGCCGGCGAGGACCCGCACGTCTGGCTCGACCCCACCAAGTACGCGGAGGTCGCCAAGGGCGTCGGCGCGGCCCTGGAGAAGGCCGACCCCGGCCACGCCGCCGACTACAGGAAGAACACCGACGAACTCGTCGGCAAGCTGGCCGCGCTGGACACCGAGTTCAAGGACGGCCTGCACGACACCACCTCCAAGACCTTCATCACCACCCACTCCGCCTTCGGCTACCTCGCCGAGCGCTACGGCCTGGACCAGGAGGGCATCTCCGGGGTCGACCCCGAGTCCGAGCCCAGCCCGGCCCGCATGAAGGAACTCCAGGCCCTCGCGAAGCAGGAGAATGTCTCCACGGTGTTCTTCGAGACCTTGGCCAGCGACAAGACGGCCAAGAGCCTCGCGACGGACACCGGTCTCAAGACGGACGTCCTCGACCCCCTTGAGGGAATCTCGAACAAGTCCCAGGGCGCTGACTACTTCGAGGTCATGCGGTCCAACCTGAAGAACCTCCAGAAGGCCCTCGGAGCCAAGTGATGACAGCAGCAGCAACGGAGGCGCGAGCCATGGAGTCCACGCCCCGACCGGCTGACGACCAGCCCGTCATATCCCTGCGCGGGGCCACCGCCTCGCTCGGCTCACGCCCCGTGCTGCGCGGCGTCGACCTCACCGTCCACCCCGGCGAGGTCGTCGCCCTGCTCGGCGCCAACGGCTCCGGCAAGTCCACCGCCGTCCGCGCCGTGGTCGGCCAGGTCCCGCTCTCCGGCGGGGACCTCTCCCTCTTCGGCACCGACTTCGGGCGCTTCCGCGACTGGTCGCGCATCGGCTACGTCCCGCAGCGCACCACCGCGGCCAGCGGGGTCCCGGCCACCGTGCGCGAGGTCGTCTCCGCCGGCCGGCTCGCCCGCTCCCGCTTCGGCCTCCTGCGCAAGGCCGACAAGGCCGCCGTCGAGCGCGCCCTCGTCCTCGTGGGGATGGAGTCGTACGCCGACGCCTCGGTCAACGCACTCTCCGGCGGCCAGCACCAGCGCGTGCTCATCGCCCGGGCGCTCGCCGTCGAGCCCGAACTGCTGATCATGGACGAGCCGATGGCCGGCGTGGACCTCGCCAACCAGGAGGTCCTCGCGGGCGCCGTGCGCGAACAGGTCGCCGCCGGCACCACCGTCCTCCTGGTCCTGCACGAACTGGGCCCGCTGGAGCCGCTGATCGACCGCGCCGTCGTCCTGCGCGACGGCTGCGTCGTCCACGACGGCCCGCCCCCGGAGGCGGTCGGCCAGCACGCGCTGCCCGGCCACGACCACGTACACCCCCACGCGGCGCACGACGCCGAGCCCCTGCGGACGGGACTGCTGAGCTGATGGAATTCCTCGACTACGCCTTCATGCAGCGGGCCCTGCTCGCGGCCGTGCTGGTAGGCCTCACGGCGCCCGCGATCGGCACGTACCTCGTCCAGCGCCGCCAGGCCGTCATGGGCGACGGCATCGGGCACGTGGCCATGACCGGCGTCGCCCTCGGCTTCCTGCTCAACACCAGCCCGGTGTGGATGGCCACCCTCGTCGCCGTCCTCGGCGCGGTCGGCATGGAGCTGATCCGCTCCCGCGGGAAGACCAGCGGCGACATCGCGCTCGCCATGCTCTTCTACGGCGGCCTGGCCGGCGGCGTCATGATCATCAATCTGGCGCCGGGCGGCTCCACCGCCAATCTGACCAGCTACCTCTTCGGCTCCATCACCACCGTCTCGGCCGAGGACATCACGGCCGTGGTGATCCTCGCCGTGTTCGTCGTCGCCGTCACGATCGGCCTGCGCCGCCAGCTGTTCGCGGTCTGCCAGGACGAGGAGTTCGCCCGGGTCACCGGGCTGCCGGTGCGCGCGCTGAACCTGCTGATGGCGGTCACCGCCGCCGTCACGGTGACCGTGGCGATGCGCATCGTGGGCCTGCTGCTGGTCAGCGCCATGATGGTGATCCCCGTCGCGGCCGCCCAGCGGGTCACCCGCGGGTTCACCGCGACCCTCGCCGTGGCCATGACCATCGGCGTGCTCGTCTCGCTGACCGGCACGGTCACCACGTACTACGTCGACGCCCCCTCCGGCGGCTCGATCGTGCTCCTCGCCATCGCCGTGTTCATGATCATGACGGCGGTGTCGGCCCCCCTGGCCAAGCGCCGGGCGAACGCGGCACGCGCCGCCGAAGAGGTCTGCACCCGCGACGACGTGAAGGTCTAGGCCCGGCGGCCGCCTGGCACAATGGCCGCAGGCCTATACGAGGAGGAACCGGTGGCGACTGCGCCTGGCGAGATGAACGCGCCAGTACGAGGACGATCCACCCGCCAGCGGGCCGCCGTCGCGGCGGCGCTGGACGAGGTGGACGAGTTCCGCAGCGCCCAGGAACTCCACGACATGCTCAAGCACCGCGGCGATTCCGTGGGTCTGACCACGGTGTACCGCACCCTCCAGTCCCTCGCGGACGCGGGCGAGGTCGACGTCCTGCGCACCAGCGACGGCGAGTCCGTCTACCGCCGCTGCTCCACCGGGGACCACCACCACCATCTGGTCTGCCGCAAGTGCGGCAAGGCCGTCGAGGTGGAGGGCCCGGCGGTGGAGAAGTGGGCGGAGTCCGTCGCCGCCGAGCACGGCTACGTCAACGTGGCCCACACGGTGGAGATCTTCGGCACCTGCGCGGACTGTGCCGCCGCGGGCTGATCCGGCCTGATCCGAAAAACAGGCCCTAGATCCGCCGCAGGTTCGCGTCCAGGAGTGCCCGCAGCCGGTCCACGTCGGCCGGGTGCCGGACGCCGCGCTTGGGCAGGACCGTCATGGCCACCGCGCCCTTGTCGTCGCTGAGCATGACGAAAGCGCCGTCCGTCTCCGCGTACCTCGGCTGCGCGGCCCAGGAGATGCGCGACTCGGTGGTGGCCGTCTTCGCGAGGACCCCCGAGCCGTCGACGACGGTGTGGCAGTCGCCCGCCTTCTCCAGCAGCCCCCGGAAGGCCCGTGCCTGGATGCGCGGGCCGAACAGCGCGAACACCGTCATCATGACGCCGGCGGTGAGGAAGCCGGTCACCTTGACCGCGGACTCGTCCCCCGCGATCGCCAACGCGGCGAGGAGCAGCGACAGCACCCCGGTCACGGGGAACAGCCACCGCCTGCGGCGACCGGCCGCGGTCTTCGAGTCGCGCAGGCGCACCGCCTCCGCGAGGTCCTTCGTGGTGATCCGGTAGGCCAGTTCGACCGTCTGCGCGGCGGGCCCCGCCGCGTCGTACTCCATGTCCATGACAGGCGACCCTACCGGGATCACCGTGTCCGGCGGGCTGCGCCGTCGGACACGGATCACGGCAGGTCAGGCCGTGGAGCCGGGCTCCGCCTGGTTGGGGACCGCGCCGCCGAAGCGACGGTCGCGCTGGGCGTACTCCAGGCAGGCCCGCCACAGGTCACGGCGGTCGAAGTCGGGCCACAGCACGTCCTGGTAGACCATCTCGGCGTACGCGCTCTGCCAGATCAGGTAGTTGGAGGTGCGCTGCTCGCCGCTGGGGCGCAGGAACAGGTCCACGTCCGGCATGTCCGGGTAGTAGATGTACTTCGCGAAGGTCTTCTCGTTCACCTTCGACGGGTCCAGCCTGCCGGCGGCGACGTCGCGGGCGATGGCCTGGGCCGCGTCCGCGATCTCCGCGCGGCCGCCGTAGTTGACGCAGAAGTACAGGGTCATCGCGTCGTTGTCGACGGTCTGCTCCTGGGCGACCTGGAGCTCCTGGACGACCGACTTCCACATCTTCGGCATGCGGCCGACCCAGCGGATGCGGATGCCCAGCTCGTTCATCTCGTCGCGGCGGCGGCGGATGACGTCGCGGTTGAAGTTCATGAGGAAGCGCACCTCGTCGGGCGAGCGCTTCCAGTTCTCCGTCGAGAAGGCGTAGAGGGAGAGGTTCTTGACGCCCATCTCCAGGCAGCCCTTGAGCACGTCGAGGACGACGCCCTCGCCGACCTTGTGGCCCTCCGTGCGCGGCAGGCCGCGCTCCTTGGCCCAGCGGCCGTTGCCGTCCATGACGATGGCCACGTGGTTCGGGACCAGCTCGCCGGGGATCTTCGGCGGGACCGCTCCGGACGGGTGCGGCTCGGGAACCTTGTACTCCCGGCGAGAGCGTCCCAGAAGTCCGCGTCGTGCCATGTGCCCAGCTCCTATTTCTCGACGTATCGCAGGGAGCGTAGCCCGCGCTCCAGATGCCAGTGCAGGTAGGCCGAGACCAGCCCGCTGCCCTCCCGCACGTGACGTGCCTCGCACGCGTCGGCGTACCCCCAGTCGCCCGTCAGCAGGGCGCTGAGCAAGGCGATGGCCTCCGACGAGGGTACGACGCTGCCGGGCACGCGGCAGTCCCCGCATATGACCCCGCCCGCGGCGACGGAGAAGTGCCGGTTGGGGCCGTGGATCCCGCACTTCGCGCAGTCCTGGAAGCTGGGCGCGTAGCCGTTGACGGCGAGGGAGCGCAGCAGGAAGGCGTCGAGGATGAGGTGCGGTTCGTGTTCGCCGCGGGAGAGGGTGCGCAGGGCGCCGACGAGCAGCAGGTACTGCTGTACGGCGGGCTCGCCCTCGTTCTCCGTGAAGCGTTCGGCGGTCTCCAGCATCGCGGTGCCGGCGGTGTAGCGGGCGTAGTCGGTGACGATGCCGTTGCCGTACGGGGCGATGATCTCGGTCTGGGTGCAGAGCGGCAGGCTGCGGCCGATCAGCTCGCTGCCGCGGGCGAAGAACTGCACGTCGGCGTGGGAGAAAGGTTCCAGCCCGGCGCCGAACTTCGATTTGGTGCGCCGGACGCCGCGCGCGACGGCCCGCACCCGTCCGTGGCCCCGGGTGAGGAGCGTGATGATGCGGTCCGCCTCACCCAGCTTCTGGGTGCGCAGCACGATGCCGTCGTCGCGGAACAGACTCATGCGCCCATTGTCCCGTACGGGACAGCGTTGACCCCCCGTCCGGATGAGCGTCTCCGGACGAGGGGTCAGCACCCCTTGGGAGGATCAGGAGGCGGTGGTCTCCGCCGTGTCCGCCTTCTTCGCGTCGGCCTTGTCGGCGTCGGCCTTGTCGGCGTCGGCCGCGTCGACATCGACCGCGTCGGTGTCGGCCGCCTTCTCGGCGCCGGCCGGGGCCGCCGTCGGCTGGGCGGGGAGCTCGGCCTTGACGGCGTCGTGGGCGTCGTCCTTGGCCAGACCGTTGAAGATCAGGTTGAGGACGATGGCGGCCGTGGCACCGAGGGTGACACCGCTGTTGAGCAGCGAGGACGCGTCGGGGCTCACGTGCTTGTCGAAGTAGAGCGGGACGGTGGCGGGGAAGAGCGCGAGGGCCAGCGAGACGCCCACGATCAGCGCGTTCTTCTCCTCCTTGAGGTCCACCTTGGCCAGGGTCTGGATACCGGCCAGGGCGACCATGCCGAACATCACGGTGGCCGCGCCGCCGAGGACGCCCGGCGGGACGGAGGCGACGATCGCGGCGGCCTTGGGCAGCAGCCCCAGGATGATCATGAAGACACCCGCGGCGACGACCACGAAGCGGCTCTTGACCTTGGTCATCCGCACCAGGCCGACGTTCTCGGCGAAGGCGACGTACGGGAAGGAGTTCAGGATGCCGCCGAGGGCGGTCGCGGCGCCGTCGGCACGCAGGGCGCGGGCCACGACCTCGCTGTCGACCTCCTTGCCGACGATGTCGCCGACGGCGTAGGTGTCACCGGTGGTCTCGACCATGGTGATCAGCATGACGATCAGCATGAGGAAGATCGGGAACCACTCGAACTTCGGGGCGCCGAAGTGGAAGGGCGTGGTGACGCCGATCCAGTCGGACTGGCCGACGTTGCCGAACTTGGCGTCACCCAGCGCGAAGGCCGCGAGGGTACCGCCGACCAGGCCGAGCAGGATGCTGATGCTGCGCAGGAACGGTCCGCCGAACTTCATCAGGACCAGGATGAAGAGCATGGTGCCGCCGGCGTAGGCCAACTGCGTCGGCACACCGCCGTCGGCGAGCGTCGGAACGCCGCCGGCCGCGTCCTTGAGGCCGACCGGGATCAGCACGATGCCGAGCACCGTGATGACCGTGCCGGTGACCACCGGCGGGAAGAGCCGCATGACGGCCTTGAAGGCACCTGCCGGCAGCCAGGCGAACGCGAAGGTCGCGATGCCCGCCGTGATGACGGCGCCGTAGATGACCAGGAGGGCCGCGGTTCCGCCGCCGGCACCGAGGCCGATGGCGATCATCGGGGACACGGCCGTGAAGGTCACGCCCTGGATCAGCGGCAGTCGCGCGCCGATCCTGCCGATGCCGAAGGCCTGGATGATCGAGGCGATACCGCAGGTGAAGAGGTCTGCGTTGATCAAGTAGACGAGCTGTTCAGGGCTCAGCTTGAGCGCGCTGCCGACGATGATCGGGACGATCACCGCGCCGGCGTAGAACGCGAGTACGTGCTGGAAGCCGTACAGCGCGAGCTTGGGGAGGGGGAGCACCTCGTCGACCGGGTGCGTGCTCTGCTCTCCACTGGTGGAAAGCCGGGCGGCGACACGTGCCATCTCTGCCTTGCCCTTCAAGAGGTAGGTAATTGAGAGGAGATCTGGTTATCCCTGGGCGAAGTGGGTCGCTATCCCGTTGATCCGCCAGGGTTTCAGTGCGTTCACGTTGATGCGTCGCATCCAAGTCGGGCCTTGTTTCCGGCGCCGTCTTGTCGTGTGACCGGAATTGAACGCCTGTGGGAGGCCTCACAGATATCGTCGACTTACACAAATTGTTGACCTCTGGTGACGTCGGATCTGTAGGTTTCTCCAGTAGTGCGGACCCGCGCGACGGGGCTATGCGAAACAGCAGCCGGAGACACCCCCTCCGGGCCTGCACCCGCGAAGCACACGGGGTGTGAGCTGCGGATAAAGACTTCACCGACGTTCGGATTCGCGAAGTCGAGCCACGCGCTCCGGCTGTCCACCTGGTGGACCGAACCTGTGTGGATGACGTGATTCCGGCGTTCACAGGACGTTCACGAGGTCCTAAAACACCCCTGTGAGGCCGGATCGTTACCTCCCGGCACGTCTGTTTCGGACGGATCTGCTCCGCTGAGCGGATGTGACCGTCCGGGAACACGAAAACGCCCGAACCCCAAGGGTTCGGGCGTCACCGTGCAGATGCGGACGACTACGGAGCGCGTACCGCCGACAGCAGCCGTCCCACCTCGTCCACGTCGATGCGCAGCGCCGCGCCGACGGTGGAGAGCACCTCGCGCTCGGCCGGGGTGTACGGGCCGTCCGCGAGCGCGATGCGAGCGCCCTGCAGCAGGATCGACTCGCGGCCCGGGCCCGCCAGGTGCGGCGCCAGCGGTTCCAGGGCCTCGTGGAGCTCGATCGAGAGGGCGGCCCCGCAGCACTCCGGTACGTCGTACAGCCCGAGCCGACCCTCGTCGGCGGTCAGCGCGGCCACGAGGGCCTCCAACTGCTCCTCGGTGCACTCGGGGAACCCGGCGGCCCGTACGGCGCCCGCCGCGGCCTCCAGCGCCCCGCGCGAGGCCGTACCGCCGGCCGCGAGCACCGCGAGGCTCACGGTGTGCACGGCGTCTCGCAGCATCGCCGTGAAGCGGGCGGTGGTCAGGTGGTCCAGGACCTCGGTGTCGAAGCGCTCGCGGCAGCCCTGGCACTCGACGATCGGGCCGGCCTGCCCGCGCGGCAGCAGCGGGACCCCGAGGACGGTGAACCGGCGGCGCCCCGTGCGCCTGCGGTAGTTGCGGTCGCCACCGCAGGACGGACAGAAGAACTCCCCGTCGCCCACGGTGCTCCAGGTGGTACGGGTGCCCCAGACCGTCAGCTTCCGGCCGTCCCCACCCCGAACTGGCAGCACGTCGCACCTCCGTAACCTTCCGGCAACATCGCCGGGTTGGCGTGATGTTAGCCACATAGGTGAGGCCGCGTCAGTCGTGTGACAGGACAACATGTGACGCCGCGCGGACTTGGCCGATCCGCGCCCCTGCCTCCGGGCCCTAGGGTCTGCCCCATGAACGAGAAGTCCTGCCTGGTGACGGGCGCCGCGAGCGGGATCGGCCGGGCCACCGCCACGCTGCTGGCCCGCTCGGGAGCCCGGGTCACCGCGGCCGACATCAACGGCCCAGGCGTCGAGCGCCTGCGCGCGTCGCTCGCCGACGAGGGGTACTCCATCACGACGGTGACCGGCGACGTGTCCGATCCGGAGGCCAACCGCGCGATGGTCGCCGCCGCCGTGGAGGCCTACGGGAGGCTCGACGTCGCCGTGGCGAACGCCGGGGTGCTCCCTCTTTCGGATGTACGGGAGACCACCCCCGCGGACTGGGACCACGTCATGGCGGTCGACGGCCGCGGCATGTTCCTGACGTGCAAGTACGCCATCGAGGCGATGAACGCGCAGGAGCGGCCCGGCGGGGCGCTGGTCTGCGTGTCCTCGATCTCGGGGGTGGCCGGGCAGGCGCGGCAGGCCGCGTACGGGCCGGCGAAGTTCGTGGCGTCGGGGCTGACCAAGCACCTCGCGGTGGAGTGGGCGGACCGCGGGATCCGGATCAACGCGGTGGCCCCCGGCACCATCCGTACGGAGCGGGTGCTGGCGCTGGAGGACGAGCCGGGCGGTCCCGAGTACCTCGAGGAGATCTCGGCGGCGCATCCGATGGGCCGGCTCGGCGAGCCGGAGGAGGTGGCCCGGGTCATCGCCTTCCTGGCCTCGGACGCGGCCTCGTTCGTGACGGGCGTGGTGCTGCCCGTGGACGGCGGCTACCTGGCCCGCTGAGGCGGCGGCCCCGGGAACGGCGACCCCCGGAACGACGGAACCCCGCCCCTCCACGAGGGAGGAGCGGGGTTCACGTGCGGGTGGATCAGCGGCCCGCGCGGTTGACGGCGGAGATGACCGCCTTCAGGGAGGCGCGGGTGGTGTTGGCGTCGATGCCGATGCCCCACAGGACCCGGCCGTCGATCGCGCACTCGATGTACGAGGCGGCCACGGCGGAGGCGCCCTCGCTCATGGTGTGCTCGGTGTAGTCCAGCAGGCGGGCGTCGACGCCGATGTCGGCCAGCGCGTCGAAGAAGGCCGAGATCGGACCGTTGCCGGTGCCGTTCAGGACCGTCTCGATCCCGTCCACGACCGCCTCGATGGTCAGCGTGTCGGTGCCGTCCTTGTCGGTGGTCGTCGAGCCGGAGCGCAGCTGGATGCGGCCCCACGGGTTCTCGGGGTTGGGCAGGTACTCGTCCGAGAAGATCTCCCAGATCGCCTTCGGCGTGACCTCGCCGCCCTCGGCGTCGGTCTTGGCCTGGATGATCCGCGAGAACTCGATCTGCATGCGGCGCGGCAGGTCCAGCTTGTGGTCGTTCTTCAGGACGTAGGCGATGCCGCCCTTGCCGGACTGCGAGTTGACGCGGATGACGGCCTCGTAGGAACGGCCGACGTCCTTGGGGTCGATGGGCAGGTACGGGACCGCCCACTCCAGATCATCGACGGTGACGCCCGGGCCCTGGGCGGCCGCGTCGGCCTCCATGGCGTCGAAGCCCTTCTTGATGGCGTCCTGGTGGGAGCCGGAGAAGGCGGTGTAGACCAGGTCGCCCGCGTAGGGGTGGCGCGGGTGGACCTCCATCTGGTTGCAGTACTCGCTGGTGCGGCGGATCTCGTCGATCTGGGAGAAGTCGATCTGCGGGTCGATGCCCTGCGAGAACAGGTTCATGCCCAGCGTGATCAGGTCGACGTTGCCGGTGCGCTCGCCCTGACCGAACAGGCAGCCCTCGATGCGGTCGGCGCCGGCCATCAGGGCCAGCTCGGCGGCGGCGACGGCGGTGCCGCGGTCGTTGTGCGGGTGCACGGAGATGCAGACGTGCTCGCGGCGGGTCAGGTTGCGGGCCATCCACTCGAAGCGGTCCGCGTGGGTGGACGGCGTCGAGCGCTCCACGGTGGCGGGCAGGTTCAGGATGATCTCGCGGCCCTCGGACGGCTGCCACACGTCACAGACCGCCTCGCAGACCTCCAGGGCGAAGTCCAGCTCGGTGTCGGTGAAGATCTCGGGGCTGTACTGGTAGCCGAAGACGGTCTCGGGGCCCAGCAGCTTCTCGGCGTACTCCATGACCAGGCGGGTGCCGTCGACGGCGATCTGCTTGATCTGCTCCTTGGAGCCGCGGAAGACGACCCGGCGGAAGGTCGGGGCGGTCGCGTTGTACAGGTGCACGGTGGCGCGCTTGGCGCCGATCAGCGACTCGACGGTCCGCTCGATCAGGTCCTCGCGGGCCTGGGTCAGTACGGAGATGGTGACGTCGTCCGGGATCGCGCCCTCTTCGATGATGGAGCGCACGAAGGCGAAGTCGGTCTCGCCGGAGGACGGGAAGCCGACCTCGATCTCCTTGTAGCCCATGCGCACCAGCAGATCGAACATCTCGCGCTTGCGGCTGGGGGTCATCGGGTCGATCAGCGACTGGTTGCCGTCGCGCAGATCGGTGGAGAGCCAGCGGGGAGCCTTGGTGACGCGGGCGTCCGGCCAGGTGCGGTCGGGGATGTCCACCTGCTCGTACTGGCCGTACTTGTGGATCGGCATCCCGGAGGACTTCTGGGTGTGGGTCGCGTTGGTGATGGGCGTGGGGCGACCGACAAAAGGCTGCTGGCTCATGGCGTTGGGCTCCTCGCGTGTCCGCGTGTAGTTCGCTGGAACGGCCGACGGCGGTCGTAAAAACCGCAACACCAAACTCCGCGGGGAGGGGGTCGGCCTACGACTACAGACCCTCGCCGCGGCAGCTAAGGAGAAGCAGCCCGAAACGCATGATGGGCCGAGCCTAGCCGAGCCGCGCCGTAACGCGAGGACCTGTTTCAGTATGCAAGACCGCCCTGTCCGATTTGTACCTAATGTGAGCCAAGACTCTTTCCTTCCGGGAAGGTCCGTTTGATCCGTCAATCCGACGCCGCGACTTTCGGACATGCGAATGAATCATGGTCGCGGGTAGTGACACCGCCGTGACCCGCTGCCACATTTCCGGGCATGAATGCCTCCAATGCCCCCCGCCACCCCGTCTTCTGCACCGTCGTGCCGCCCCACGTGCTCGACAAGGCCGCCGAGTCCACCGACTCCCGGCGCGCAGACCTCGCCCAGAACACGCTCGAACACGACGCCATGCTGCGCACCCGGCGTCGGGTCACCACCGTCCGCGGGATCGGCCCCGTACTCGAAGCGCCCGTCTCCGACGGACCGGACCGGACGATCTACGACGCCCAGCACCGCACCCGGCTGCCCGGGAGGAAGGTGCGCGTCGAGGGCGACCCGTTGGACAAGGACGCCACCGTCAACCGCGCGTACGCGGGGCTCGGAGCCACGTACGAACTGTTCCGGCAGGGCTTCGGGCGCCGGTCGATCGACGACTCCGGGCTCCCGCTCGACGCGAGCGTGCACTACGGCGAGGACTACAACAACGCCTTCTGGGACGGCCGACAGATGGTCTTCGGGGACGGCGACGGCGACCTCTTCCTCGATTTCACGGTGTCGATCGACGTCATCGGGCACGAGCTGACGCACGGGGTCACCCAGTACACGGCGAACCTGGCGTACCTCGGGCAGTCCGGCGCCCTGAACGAGTCGATGTCGGACGTCTTCGGCTCCCTGATCAAGCAGTACTCCCTGGACCAGACCGCCGAGCAGGCCGACTGGCTGATCGGCGCCGGGCTGCTGGGCCCCAATGTCTCCGGGGTCGCCCTGCGCTCCATGAAGGCTCCCGGGACGGCGTACGACGACGACGAGCTCGGCAAGGACCCGCAGCCGGCCACCATGGACGACTACGTGAACACCAACCGCGACAACGGCGGGGTGCACATCAACTCCGGCATCCCCAACCACGCCTTCTACGTCGCGGCGACCGAACTGGGCGGCAAGGCCTGGGAGCGGGCCGGACAGATCTGGTACGACACCCTGACGGGCGGGCAGCTGTCCTCGAACGCCAAGTTCACGGACTTCGCCCGGCTGTCCACCGCCGCGGCCGCGGCCCGGTACGGGGAGGGCGGCGCCGAGCACCGGGCGCTGCAGAAGGCGTGGTCGGTGGTGGGCGTGCCGCTCGTGGGGTAGGACGGCTGCCATGCGGATTCAGGTGGTGCGGACGGGCGGCTTCGCGGGCATCGAGCGACGGGCCGAGGTGGACACCTCGGGCCGGCCGGACGAGGACGAGTGGCGGGCCCTGGCCGCCCTGGCGCTGGCGCCGATCGTGCCGGAGCACGCGCCGTCGGGGGTGCGGGACGGGTTCTCGTACGAGATCACGGTGGACGGGCGGACGGTGTCCTGCCACGACCCGCACCTCTCGGACGCGCAGCGCACGCTGATCTCGCGCGTCCTGAAGGAAGGGGCCTGACGGAAGGGGCCTGACGGAAGGGGCCTGGAACAAGGAGCCTGAAGGAGGGGGCCTGTTAAAGGGGTGCCCCCGTGACACCGCTTTGGTTGGATGCCGGGATGACCACGATCTTGGACTCGCTGGAGCGGTACTACGACACGGCCCCCCGGGTGGGTGGTGCCCGGGCCGAGGACTTCGGCCCGCTGACCCTGTTCGTCCAGGAGGGCGCGGGCTGGCAGTACTACGCGCGGCCCGCGCTCGGCGGCTCCGCCGCGACCGTGGCGGACGTGGAGCGGGTCCTGGCCCGGCAGCGGGAGCTGAAGGTCCCCGAATCCTTCGAATGGGTGGCCGAAACCAGCCCCTCGCTACGGGGACCGGTGGAGGCGGCGGGACTGCACGTGCACGCCCACCCGCTGATGGTGCTGGACGCCGGGGCGGCCCCCCTCCCCGCGCATCCCGACGTACGACTGCTCGGCGCGGACGACCCGCTGCTGAAGGCGGCGGTGACGGTCCCCGCCCTGGCCTTCGCGACCCCCGGTACCGCGGTCGGCGAGGCCGGTCCGGCGGAGCTGGCGGCGAAGACGGCCGAGCCGGGGGCCGAAGAGGGACGGGCCCGGGTGGCCGGGAAGATCACTGCGGGCACCACCGCCCTGGCGGCCGCCGTCCACGACGGCGTGGTGCTCTGCGCCGGCCAGTACAACCCCGTCGGCGACGTCGCCGAGGTGGTGGGCGTCGGCACGCTCCCGTCGGCCCGCCGCCAGGGCCTGGCCCTCGCGGTCACCGCGGCCCTGGTCGCCCGCGCCCTGGAGCGGGGGGCGCGCACCGTCTTCCTCTCGGCGGGCGACGAGGACGTGGCCCGCATCTACGGCCGGATCGGCTTCCGCCGGGTGGCGACGGCCCTGATCGCGGAGCCCCCGGAGGCATGACCCCCGGGGCCGGGTTTGCCGGATCGGCAACAGGGTTTGCCGGATCTCGGGCGCCGGGCGGAGCATCGGAGGACGTAGACCGGACGACCGAGCCCGAACCGGAAGAAGGCCCCATGCACCAGCACGAGCACGCCCACGCCCACGCCCACGCCGCCGCCGGCGAGCCCGCCGGAGAGGCGGAGTTCTGGGACGGCCGCTACAGCGAGAGCACCCGCATCTGGAGCGGCAATCCGAACGCGCTCCTGCTCCGGGAGGCCGAGGACCTGGCCCCCGGCCGGGCGCTGGACCTCGGCTGCGGGGAGGGCGCGGACGCCGTCTGGCTGGCCCGGCGGGGCTGGCGGGTCACCGGTGTCGACATCTCGCAGGTCGCCCTCGGCAGGGCCGCCGAGCACGCCGCCGAGGCGGGCGTCGGCGACCGGATCGCCTTCGAGCACCACGACCTCGGGGAGTCCTTCCCCGCCGGCGAGTTCGACCTCGTCTCCGCCTGCTTCCTGCACAGCCCGGGCGACATGCCCCGCGAACGGATCCTGCGCACCGCCGCGGCGGCCGTCGCCCCGGGCGGGGTGCTGCTGGTCGGCGGCCACGGCGGCTGGGAGCACGGGGCCGAGAACCCGCACCCGGAGCTGCACTTCCCCACCCCGCAGGAGGTCCTGGCGGACCTTGAGCTGACGGAGGGCCACTGGGAGGTCCTGGTCTGCGCGGAGCACGCCCGGGTCGGGGCCGAGGCCGACCGCCCGGGCCCCGGCTACGACAACGTGCTCAAGGTCCGCCGCCTCCGCTAGACGGTCGGGGTCCTCGGGCTCGTCGTCGGGCTCGTCCTCGCGCTCCTAGAAGCCGAGCTTGCGGAGCTGCTTGGGGTCCCGCTGCCAGTCCTTGGCGACCTTCACGTGGAGGTCGAGGAAGACCGGGGTCCCGAGCAGCGCCTCGATGTGCTTGCGCGACTTCATCCCGACCTCCTTCAGGCGGGAGCCCTTCGGGCCGATGATGATGCCCTTCTGGCTGGGCCGCTCGATGTAGACGTTCGCGTGGATGTCCAGCAGCGGGCGGTCCGCCGGGCGGTTCTCCCGAGGGATCATCTCCTCGACGACCACGGCGATGGAGTGCGGCAGCTCGTCGCGCACGCCTTCCAGGGCGGCCTCGCGGATCAGCTCGGCGACCATGACCATCTCGGGCTCGTCGGTGAGGTCGCCCTCCGGGTACAGCGGCGGGCTCTCCGGCAGCAGCGGCGCGATCAGGTCGGCCAGCAGCTGGACCTGGGTGTCGCCGACGGCCGAGACGGGCACGATCTCGGCCCACTCGATGCCGAGCTCCGCGCCGAGCTGGTGGATGGCGAGGAGCTGTTCGGCCAGCGCCTTGGACTCCACCAGGTCCGTCTTGGTCACGATGGCGATCTTCGGGGTCTTCTTGATCGCCGCGAGTTCCTTCGCGATGAACTTGTCGCCGGGGCCGAGCTTCTGGTCGGCCGGCAGGCAGAAGCCGATCACGTCGACCTCGGCCCAGGTGGTCCGCACGACGTCGTTCAGCCGCTCGCCGAGCAGCGTGCGCGGCTTGTGCAGGCCGGGCGTGTCGACGAGGACCAGCTGGGCGTCGGGGCGGTGCACGATGCCGCGGACCGTGTGGCGGGTGGTCTGCGGCCGGTTGGAGGTGATCGCGACCTTGGTGCCCACGAGTGCGTTGGTCAGGGTCGACTTCCCCGCGTTGGGGCGGCCGACGAAGCAGGCGAAGCCCGCACGGTGCGGGCCGGTGGACTCGGGGGAACGATCGCTCATACGGGCCATTCTCCCCGATGCGGCTCCCAGCGCCGACCAGACCACGGTGACGAGTGCCACGATGGCCGTGAGCGGCGGATACGCGGCGAAGTCCGCGCCGCCCCGGGCGGTGGCCCCCTCGGCCCGGACCCGGATCGTCACCTCGGCCCATTCCACGGCGGGCGGGCCGTCCCAGCGGGCGCCGAGCCGCACTTCCTGACCCGGCAGCAGTTCCGCGGGGAGCCCGCCGAGCGGGCGGCCGGCGGCCAGGGTCCGGCCCAGGACTCCGGTGGCGGTGAGATCGGCGCGGGGCCGCAGGGTGACGTTGCCGATGTTGTGGAGCGTGTACGAGACCTCCGCGCGAGCGCCCTTCCTCTCGACCCGGACCCCCTCGACGGCGAGGGCGGGGGCGGTCGGTCCGGTCACCCGCAGGTACAGCCGGGCGGCGACGGCCTGCTGCACGGCGATGCCCTGCGCGGTGGCGGGGGCGGGCCGGTCCTCCAGGGCGACGATCGCGCCGGGATGGTCGCCGGGCTCGGCCCGCTCGGGCACGGTGACGGTGAACCCGACGCTGACCGCGCTCCGGGCCGGGACGGTCACCCGCTCCCGGTCGAGCCGCGCCCACGCGGCGGTGGCCCGGCGCGGCTCCTCGGGCCCGCGCAGGGCGAAGCCGCCGTCGCGGGCGGTGTTGTAGGCGTCGGCGGCGTAGAGACGGAAGGTGCGGGGGCGGTCGGTGCGGTTGGCGAGGGTGACGGCGTCGGTGACGGCCGCGCCGGGGGCGGCCGCGAGGTAGAAGTACGGCCGCTGCCCGACGGCGTTGGCCGCCGGCAGCACGGACCACTGCCCGTTGTCAGCGGCCCCGGCCACCCCGGCTGCGCCGAGCACCATCCCCACGGCCACGGCCAGGCCGACCACCAGCCCCCGCAGGGCGCGTGCGTGCCGGGCCGCTGCGCGGGGCCCGGCCCCCACCCCGCCCCTTCCCGAACCGGGGCTCCGCCCCGGACCCCGCTCCTCGAACGCCGGAGGGGCTGGATTCGGGCTGCTGCCGTCCGCCACACGCGGCTCGCCTGCCGGCACGGCAACCTCGGCCCCGCCGGGGGCAACTTCAGCCTCGCCGGCACTCGAAGCCCCGCCGGGGGCAAACCGAGCCCCGCCGGCGTTCGAGGCCCCGCCGGGGGCAAATCCAGCCCCGCCGGCGTTTGAGGCGTGGGGGTCCGGGGGCGGAGCCCCCGCGGGGTCCGGAGCGGAGCCCCGGGAGCGGCGGCCGGGGTCGCAAGCCCCGCCCGTGGGGGACGACCCGCGCGGCGGCAGCCCGGCCGTCACGAGAGGGTCAGCGTCAGGACCGCCGTGTACGCGCCCGGCGGGGTGTACCTCGGCACCTGGAGCGTGACCGCCGCGTCGACGGTGAAGGTCCCGCCGACCAGCGCCGCGTCGGGGGTGGACGCCAGCACCGCCCCCTCCGGCCCGACGACCCCCGCACTGCCCGCCGCGCACGCACTCGCGCTGCCCGGCGCCGCCACGCACACCGGCGTCCAGGACAGCGACGCACCCGGGATCCGGACCCCGCCCGGCCCCGTGAAGTCGGTGACCTTGCCGATCAGGGACCATCCGGCCGGCCCGCCCCGCGCGTCCGTGACGGTGACCGTGCCGATGCGGCCGGGCGCGGCGCCCCCGTCGCCGTACGGAACCGCCCCCAGGGTGACGTCCTCGCCGGTCTGGGTCATGCCCAGCGTGCCCGGCTCGACGGTGGCGGTGACCCGCTGCGCGGCGGTCGCCGTGGCGGTCGCCGCACCGGCCGGCGCCGCGTCGACGACCGCGTACGCCGCCGGGCCCGAGCCCTTCTTCGCCGTCCAGGCCGGGCCCTCGTAGGCGACCACCGCCGTGGTGGCCCTGTCCTTGACCGGCAGTTGCGCCACCGCCACGCCGTGCTCGTCGGCGGTGGCGGTGACCCGGTCGGCGGTCTCCGCGGCGCCCGCCCGCCCGGCGACCGTCACGGCCGCGCCCGGGGCGAATCCGGCCGCGGTGACCTTGACCTCGACGCCCGGTTTCCCGGAGGGAGCGGCGAGGAAGACGCTGCGCAGGTTGGCCGTGGGCAGGTCGCTCGCGGTGAGCCGGGCCGAGACCGGCACCCCGGACGGCTCGCCGGCGGCGGGGGTGCACACCGTGTCGAGGCCCAGCGGGTGGCCGGTGTGCAGGGTGTAGCCGCCCGGGGCGAGGGCCGTCTGCCCCGGGGCGGTGACGGTGTAGGTGCCGGTCATGGTGACGGCGGGCAGGGCCGCCCCGGCCGGGACGGGGTCGTTGCGCGCGGCGCCGACCACGGTGACCTCGCCGCTCTGGGCTCCGGAGAGCAGCACCCGCCCGGTCGGGGTCAGGGCGTCGGCGGGGAGTTCGGTGCCGGCGGGGTTCACGGCGGGAGTACGGGCCACCTGGTAGGTCACGGTGACGGTGTCGCCGACCTGCGGGGCCGGGTTGTCGACGGTGATCCTGGCGGTGGTGGGCCCGTCGGCGGGCGGGAGTCCGGCTTCCTGGGGCGGCAGGCAGTGCGTGGGGAACTCCACCTGGCCCACCGGGGTCTCGCCCTCGGCTGCGGCCGGTGCGCCCAGGGCGCCCCCGGTCGTGGCGGCGAGCACCGCCATGCCGACGGCTGCCGACCATCTTCGGTTCCGCGCCCCTGTTCGCACTGCCCGCCCCCTCCGCTCCGCTGGGGGCCATTCACGAGCGGCGGGCGGGAGAAGTCAATGCACGGCTCCCGCACCAACTGATGGCCCATCAGGAGATGGCAGCGTGCCCGCCGACTCCGCCCGAGGCCGCCTGGAAGGTGCGCCGGTAGGCGGTCGGGCTGACGTCGAGTGCCGCCTGCACGTGCTTGCGCAGCGACTGGGCCGTCCCGAAGCCCGCCTCCCGCGCCACCCTCTCGATCGGAAGATCCGTCTGCTCCAGCAACTGCCGGGCCCGCTCGACCCGCTGCGCGGTGATCCACTCGCCCGGGCTGACGCCCACCTCCTCCCGGAACCGGCGGGTGAAGGTCCGTACGGACACCGCTTCCCGCCGGGCCAGGTCACCGAGGCTGACCGGCTCGTGCAGCCGGTCCATCACCCACGCCCGGGCCGCCGCGGTGCCGGCGAACTGCGGCTGCGGCACCGGGCGCTCGATGAACTGGGCCTGCCCGCCCTCCCGGTGCGGCGGCACGACCGTGCGCCGGGCCACGTCGTTGGCGACGGCCGCGCCGTGGTCGCGCCGCACGATGTGCAGGCACAGGTCGATGCCGGAGGCGACGCCGGCGGAGGTCAGGACGTCCCCGTCGTCGGTGTACAGCACGTTCGCGTCGACCCGTACGGCCGGGAAGAGCCGCTGAAAGTGTTCGGCGTACGCCCAGTGGGTGGTGGCCCGGTGGCCGTCCAGGTATCCGGCCGCCGCCAGTACGTAGCCGCCGGTGCAGATGGAGACCAGGCGGGTGCCGGGGCGGATGTGCGCGAGGGCCGCCGCCAGCTCGTCGGTCAGGACGCCCTCCTCGTGGACCGGGCCGAGTTCGTACGAGGCCGGCACCACGACGGTGTCGGCCGTGGCGAGCAGTTCGGGGCCGTGCTCGACGTGGACCGCGAAGTCGGCGTTGGTGGACACCGGTCCGGGCCGCAGACCACACGTGAGGGTCTCGTAGTGGGCGCGCCCCTCCGGGTCCCTGGAGTAGCCGAAGATCCGGTGCGGGATGCCGAGCTCGAAGGGCAGCAGGCCCGCGAGCGCGAGGACGGCGACACGATGCGGCTTCATGGCCCGATCGTAGCGAAGCATGTCGGTCGGGCCACTGTCGCGGAGGGCACCGCGGCCCGGAAGCTGCCTACGTGACGCAGACAGCACCCACACCCGGACCCACCTCCACCGACGCCCCTGTCGCCCCCCGCCGGGCCGG
The DNA here is from genome assembly GCF_042889825.1 of Streptomyces sp. NPDC002467. Classification (NCBI taxonomy): domain Bacteria; kingdom Bacillati; phylum Actinomycetota; class Actinomycetes; order Kitasatosporales; family Streptomycetaceae; genus Streptomyces; species Streptomyces sp. NPDC002467. The sequence goes on from NZ_JBIARJ010000005.1 coordinate 215,899, forward strand.
CCGCGTCCACCGCGCCTGGTTCGCCGCGGCGGTCGCCTTCGTGACGATCATCGGCGCGGCCGCGTTCGCCTCCCTGCCCGGCCTCCTCATAGAGCCGCTGCACGAGGAGTTCGACTGGTCGCGCGGCACGATCGGCTTCGCGGTCTCCGTGAACCTCGCGCTCTACGGGCTCACCGCGCCCTTCGCCGCCGCCCTGATGGACCGCTTCGGCATCCGCAAGGTCGTCGCGGTCGCCCTGACCGTCATAGCCTGCGGCTCCGCGGCCACGGTGTGGATGACCGCCGCCTGGCAGTTGGTGCTGTTGTGGGGCGTGCTGGTGGGGCTGGGCAGCGGCTCGATGGCCCTCGCCTTCGCGGCGACGGTGACCAACCGCTGGTTCACCGCCCGGCGCGGTCTGGTCACGGGCATCCTGACCGCCGCGGGCGCCTCCGGCCAGTTGGTCTTCCTGCCGCTGCTGTCCTGGCTGGTGGAACACCACGGCTGGCGCCCGGCCGCGATCACGGTGGCGCTGGCGGCCCTGGCCGTGGTCCCCTTCGTGTGGCTGCTGCTGCGCGACCACCCGGCGGACGTGGGCCTCGCCCCGTACGGGGGCACGTACACGGCGAAGCCCGCACCGGTCCCGGGGGCTGCTCGCAGGGCCGTGACCGTCCTGTTCAAGGCGGCCCGGACCGGGCCCTTCTGGCTGCTGGCGGGCACCTTCGCGATCTGCGGCGCCTCCACCAACGGCCTCGTCCGGATCCATTTCGTACCGGCGGCCCACGACCACGGCATGCCGGTGACGGCGGCCGCGGGACTGCTCGCGGTGGTCGGGGTGTTCGACGTGGTCGGCACGATCGCGTCCGGCTGGTTCACGGACCGCTTCGACGCGCGGCGCCTGCTGGCCGTGTACTACGCCCTGCGCGGCATCTCGCTGCTCTTCCTGCCGATGCTGCTGGCGCCGGAGGTACGGCCGCCGCTGGTGTTCTTCATCGTCTTCTACGGCCTGGACTGGGTGGCGACCGTTCCGCCGACCATCGCCCTGTGCCGGGAGCAGTACGGGGAGGACAGCGCGATCGTCTTCGGCTGGGTCCTGGCCTCCCACCAGGTCGGCGCGGCCCTGGTGGCCTTCCTCGGCGGCCTGGCGCGGGACGCCTTCGGCTCGTACGACCTGGTCTGGTACGCGTCGGGGGCGCTGTGCGCGGTGGCGGCGCTGATGTCGATGACCATCCGCCGCCTTCGGCCCTTGGCGGGCCGGGCCCCTGAACACCCCCGCCCGTCCGGCGCCTGAGGCCACGCCCGGCAGGCCCTGTCCGCCGTGACGCTCCGCGCCCGCGCCTCGATCGACGGCGGGGCCGGTTGCCTCCGGCGGCGCCTCAAACGCCGGCGAGGCTGGATTCGGCTGCTGCCGTCCGCAAGGTGCGGACCGAATGCCCCGCGGGGCAAGTCCAGTCGCGGACGCATCCACCCCCGGCAAGTCAGACTCACCCCCGCCGGGGGCAGATCCAGCCTCGCCGGCGTTTGAGGCGCGGGGTCCGGGGCGGAGCCCCGGGGAACGGTGGAAGGGCGGGTAGGGGACCGGCCCCGCGCAGCGGCACCCCGGCCCGGAGCGGGCCGCAGGATGGGCCGTCGGGGCCGGGCGCGCGGCGGGGCACCTCCTCGGGCGTCGAACATGGTGCGGCACCGGCAAGACGAGCGGGGTCGCGTTCGACGCCCTGCGGGGGCGCCCCACCGCACACCCGACCCCGACGGCACGGGGGTGCCGAGTGGCGGCAGCCGCAAGGGGCAGCCGGCCGGAGGCTACGCGCCGGCCGGGGTCGTCGACTTCAGGGTGCCGTCCGGGCCGGCCAGCAGCACCGGGGTCTCCGGCCCGCCGAGGTCGCGTACGGCCGCACGGTCGGCCTCGCCCGGGGCATCGGCGGCGGAGACGACGGCCGCGGCCTCCAACGACCGCGCCCCGCTCGCGACGGCCATGGCGACCGCGGTCTGGAGCGCGCTCAGCTTGAGGGAGTCGAGCTCCACCGTCCCGGCGACGTACGTGCGGCCGGTCTCGTCGCGCACGGCCGCCCCCTCGGGCACTCCGTTGCGGGCCCGCGCACTGCGCGCGAGCGTGATGATCTTGGTGTCCTCGGGGTCGATCCCGGTGCTGTCGGTCATGGGCGAAAGCATATGGAGCGCCCCGGCCGGGCCGTGCAACGACCCCGCCGGGACACCCTCCCCTCCATGCCCCGTTCCCCCTGGGGCACCCCAAACCCAAGCGGCGGATGAGGGCTTCCCGCGTTCCGAAGGTCCCTTACCCGCAGGACCTTCGACCCGTCACGCCCGGTCGAGCTTCAGCCGTTCCGCCTTCGGCAGGCCCGCGACCACCAGGTCGTAGCTGTCCTCCACCAGCTCCCGGACCATCTCGTCCGGCAGCCCGCCCGGTCCGCCCACCGTCACCGTGTTCCAGTGCCGCTTGTTCATGTGGTAGCCCGGCGCGATCGCCTCGTGCTCCTCCCGCAGCCGCACCGCCAGCTCCGGCTCGCACTTGAGGTTGACCTTCAGCGGCTCGGCGTCCAGCGCCGACAGCGCGAACATCTTCCCCAGCACCTTGAACACCGAGGTCTCCGGCGTGAAGGGGAACTCCTCCACCGCCGCGTTGAAGCCCAGACAGAACGCGCGCAGCTGCTCCGGGGTCATTCGCCCTCCTCGCCCTCGCCCGCCGCCGGGACCACCGGCTCCACGAGCACCGTCACGATCTTGTTCCGGCGTCCCGCCGGGGATTCGGCGGTCAGCCGCAGCGGTCGCCCGTCGGGCAGTTCCACCGTGGCCGTGGCACCCGCGATCGGCACCCGGCCGAGCGCCTTGGCCAGCAGGCCGCCGACCGTCTCCACGTCCTCGTCGTCGAAGGCCTCGACCTTGAACAGCTCGCCCAGGTCGGTGATGTCGAGCCGGGCCGTGACCCGGTAGCGGTTCTCGCCGAGCTCCTCGACGGGCGGCAGCTCCCGGTCGTACTCGTCGGTGATCTCGCCGACGATCTCCTCCAGGATGTCCTCGATGGTGACGATGCCGGCCGTGCCGCCGTACTCGTCGATGACCACCGCCACGTGGTTGCGCACCTGCTGCATCTCCCGCAGCAGGTCGCCCGCGTTCTTGGTGTCGGGCACGAAGACGGCGGGCCGCATCGCCGTCGAGACCAGGTCGGCCTCGGCGTCCCGACTGATGTGGGTCTTGCGGACCAGGTCCTTCAGGTAGACGATCCCGACGATGTCGTCCTCGTTCTCCCCGGTGACCGGGATGCGCGAGAAACCGGACCGCAGGGCGAGCGTGGTCGCCTGACGGACCGTCTTGTAGCGCTCGATGCAGATCAGGTCGGTGCGCGGCACCATCACCTCGCGCACCAGCGTGTCGCCGAGCTCGAAGACCTGGTGCACCATGCGCCGTTCGTCGTCCTCGATCAGCGATTCCTTCTCCGCCAGGTCCACCATGGCGCGCAGCTCGGCCTCGGAGGCGAACGGCCCCTTGCGGAAACCCTTCCCGGGCGTGAGCGCGTTGCCGATGAGGATCAGCAGCTGCGGGATCGGCCCCATCACCCGGGCGAGCGGTACGAGGACGTACGCGGCGGCCGTCGCGGTGTTCAGGGGGTGCTGGCGACCGATCGTGCGCGGGGAGACGCCCACGGCGACGAAGGAGACCAGCACCATCACGGCGATGGCCACGAGCAGCGCCGTCCACGTCTCGCCGAACCCGTCGAGGCAGACGTAGGTGACCAGCACCCCGGCCGCCATCTCGCAGGTGACGCGGACCAGCAGCGCCACGTTCAGGTAGCGGGTGGGGTCCGCGGCGACCTGGGCGAGCTTCGCGCTGCCGCGCCGTCCTTCCCGTACTGCCTGCTCCGCGCGGAAGCTGGAGATCCGGGCGATCCCGGACTCCGCGCACGCCGCGAACCAGGCGACCACGACCAGCAGCACCGCTCCGGTGATCAGCTGGGGGGCGTTCACGAGACGGTCGGGGCCGGCGACGGACCGGTGATGCCGCGCTCGGCGCGCCAGCCGTCGACGATGGCCGCCTGGAGGCCGAACATCTCGGCCTTCTCGTCCGGCTCCTCGTGGTCGTAGCCGAGCAGGTGCAGCACCCCGTGGACGGTCAGGAGCTGGAGCTCCTCGTCCATGGAGTGCTGCGTCGGGGCTTCCTGGCCCTGCTTCTTGGCGACCTCGGGGCAGAGCACGATGTCGCCGAGGAGCCCCTGCGGGGGCTCCTCGTCGTCCTTCGCCGGCGGACGCAGCTCGTCCATCGGGAAGGACATGACGTCGGTGGGTCCGGGCAGGTCCATCCACTGGATGTGGAGCTCCTCCATCGCGTCCTCGTCGATGACGATGACGGAGAGCTCGGACAGCGGGTGGATCCGCATCCGGGTGAGCGCGTAGCGGGCGATGTCGAGGATCGCCTGCTCGTCGACCTCGGTTCCGGACTCGTTGTTGACGTCGATCGACATGGTGCGCTGGGTTCTACTTCCGCTGGTGGCCGTTCGCGGCCTGCTGGCCGTCGTCGTACTTCTCGTACGCGTCGACGATACGGCCGACCAGCTTGTGCCGGACGACATCCTCGGACGTCAGCCGGGAGAAGTGGATGTCCGGCACCCCTTCGAGGATCTCCTGGACCTGACGCAGACCGCTCCTGGCCCCGCCCGGGAGGTCGATCTGCGTGATGTCACCGGTGATGACGATCTTCGAGTCGAAGCCGAGTCGGGTCAGGAACATCTTCATCTGCTCGGTGGTCGTGTTCTGCGCCTCGTCGAGGACGACGAACGCGTCGTTGAGCGTACGACCGCGCATGTACGCCAGCGGCGCGACCTCGATCGTGCCCGCCGCCATCAGCCGGGGGATCGAGTCGGGGTCCATCATGTCGTGCAGCGCGTCGTAGAGCGGGCGCAGGTACGGGTCGATCTTGTCGAAGAGGGTGCCCGGCAGGAAGCCGAGCCGCTCCCCCGCCTCAACGGCCGGCCTGGTCAGGATGATGCGGCTGACCTGCTTGGACTGGAGTGCCTGGACCGCCTTGGCCATGGCGAGGTAGGTCTTTCCGGTACCGGCGGGGCCGATGCCGAAGACGATCGTGTTCTTGTCGATCGCGTCGACGTACCGCTTCTGGTTGAGCGTCTTGGGGCGGATGGTGCGGCCGCGGCTGGAGAGGATGTTCTGGGTGAGCACCTCGGCGGGCGTCTCGTCCGGGCCGTTGCCGTTCTCGCTCGACTTGAGCATGGCGATCGAGCGTTCCACTGCGTCCTCCGTCATCGGCTGCCCGGTGCGGAGCACCAGCATCATCTCGTCGAACAGGCGCTGGATCAGTGCGACTTCCGCAGCCGCGCCGACCGCGCTGACCTGATTGCCCCGAACATGGATGTCGGCCTTCGGGAAGGCCTTCTCGATCACGCGCAACAGGGCGTCACCCGAGCCGAGCACGGTCACCATCGGATGGGCGGCCGGAACGGTGAAGTGGGCTCGCGCCTGCCCCGGCGCCGGAATGTGGGCTGTCGATGTCTGAGTCATGGGCCGGCACTGTGGCCTGCGCATACCTCCCGCTGAAGGGCCGTGCTGTTCGACGACCTCCGGAATACCAAGCGTACGACGCGGCGCGGCCTTCCCCGAGAGGTTTTCGCCCCGGCGAAATGCGGGCCGGCGCGACCGCGCGGCTACGCGGAGTGCCGGAAGCCGATCGTCGGCACCGCCCGGCGGCGGGCGGCCGGGGCCGAGGGCCGGGGGACGAGCTCGTCCAGGAAGGCGTAGCGGCCGCGCAGCTCCTCGGGGGCCGTCCGCCACCAGTGGGCCACCTCCGGCCAGCCGGGGGCCGACAGGGAGCCGCCGAACTCCTGCACCGACAGCGCGGCCGTCAGCCCGGCGAAGGCGAGGCGGTCCGCCAGCGGCCAGCCCGCCAGGGTGCCGGTGACGAAACCCGCCACGTACACGTCGCCCGCGCCCGTCGGATCCAGCTCCTCCACCTCGATCCCGCGGACCTCGGCCGTCTCGCCGGTGCGCCCGTCCACCGCGTACGAGCCCTCCGCGCCCATCGTCACCACCGCGATCGGCACCTTCTCGGCCAGCGCCCGGGCCGCCGCGCGCGGACAGTCGGTCCGGGTGTACCGCATCGCCTCGCCCGCGTTCGGCAGGAACGCCTCGCAGTGCTCCAGGTCGGCCAGGGCCCTGAGGTCCCAGCGCCCGCTCTCGTCCCAGCCGGTGTCCGCGAAGACCCGTGAGCCGCGCCGGGCCGCCTCCCCGATCCACTCCTCGCCCCGGCCGGGGCCCACCGAGGCCACGGCCGCCCGGGCTCTGGGCGGGCACTGCGGGAACGGTCCGGGGCCCGTGGGGAGCGGTGCCTCGTGGCCGTGGGAGACCATCGTGCGCTCGCCCTCGTAGGCCATGGAGACCGTGACGGGGCTGTGCCAGCCGGGCACCGTGCGGGACATGGAGAGGTCGATGCCCTCGCCCTGTTCGAGCGCGTCCCAGCAGTACTCGCCGTAGTGGTCGGCCCCGAAGGCCGCGGCGAGCGAGGTGCGCAGGCCGAGCCGGGCCAGGGCGGTGGCCATGTTGGCGACGCCGCCGGGGCTGGATCCCATGCCGCGCGCCCAGGACTCCGTGCCGCGCACGGGCGCGGAGTCGAGGCCGGTGAAGATGATGTCGAGGAAGACCGTGCCGGTGAGGAAGACGTCGCAGCCCGGCTCGTCCGGGTCGCGCACCGGACCGAGCGGGTCCACGGCGGCCGAGGCGCTGTCGAAGCTGTCCCTACTCGTCACGGTTGCTCCCCGAATTCTGGAAGGGTCGTTCCTGCGGTGGAAAGCTGCCGGTCCCGTCCTCCTCGGCCGGGACCAAAAACCAGTGTGGCGCAGATCACCCCATGAAGGTGCCTCCGGGACACCGCCCGGACCGCGCTCCGCACACCGGCGGGGCCGACCGTCCCGGGCCGGCCCCGTACGAAGCCCGGAAGAGACGGCCTAGCCCCGCTTGGGCAGCGGCACCCGGACCAGGTCCGCCGCCACCGTCAACTCGCCCTCGAACCCGGCCTCCCGGGCCTCGCGTTCGAACGCTTCCGGGTCCGTGTACCGCTGCGAGAAGTGGGTCAGCACGAGGTGGCGCACGCCCGCCGCCCGTGCGACCTCCGCCGCCTGACCGGCCGTGAGGTGGCCGTGCTCCGTGGCCAGCGCGGATTCGGCTTCGAGGAAGGTCGACTCGATCACCAGCATGTCGCAGCCCTCCGCGAGCGCCTCCACCCCCTCGCACAGCCGGGTGTCCATCACGAAGGCGAACCGCTGCCCGGCCCGGTGCTCGCTGACGTCGTCCAGCGACACCTCGCCGATCCGCCCCTCGCGCTGGATCAGGCCCACGTCGGGGCCCTTGATCCCGTGCCGCGCCAGCAGTTCGGGGACCATGCGGCGGCCGTCCGGCTCGACGAGCCGGTAGCCGAAGGACTCCACCGGGTGCGAGAGCCTGTGCGCCTCCAGGACGTACGACGCCCCCTTGGCCACCGGCAGCATCCCGTCCCCCGCGACCGGGGACTCCTCCAGCATCACGGTCTCCCGGTACGCCGTCGCGTAGCGCAGCCGGTCGAAGAACTTCTGCCCGGAGGCCGGGTAGTGCGCGGCGACCGGGTGCGGCACCTTGTCGAGGTTGATCCGTTGGATCACCCCGGCGAGCCCGAGGCTGTGGTCACCGTGGAAGTGGGTGACGCAGATCCGGTTGATGTCGTGCGCGGCGACTCCGGCGCGCAGCATCTGCCGCTGCGTGCCCTCGCCCGGGTCGAAGAGGATGCCCTCGCCGTCCCAGCGCAGCAGGTAGCCGTTGTGGTTGCGGTGGCGGGTGGGCACCTGACTTGCGGTGCCCAGCACCACGAACTCTCTGACGGACACGTACGATCCCCGCCCGGTCAGCCGGGCGGCCACTGGAGGCCGCGGCCCCCGAGGACGTGCAGGTGGGCGTGGAAGACGGTCTGGCCGGCGCCGGCGCCGGTGTTGAACACGACCCGGTAGCCGTGGTCGTCGATCCCCTCGTCGGCGGCGATCCGGCCGGCCTCCTGCAGTATGTCGGCGACGACGGTCGGCTCGGCGTGCGCGAGCGAGGCCGCGTCCGGGTAGTGCGCCTTGGGGATGACGAGGACGTGCGTGGGCGCCTGGGGGTTGATGTCCCGGAAGGCGACGGTCGTTTCGGTCTCCCGGACCACCGTCGCGGGGATGGCCCCCGTGACGATCTTGCAGAACAGGCAGTCGGCCTGCGGTTCCCCGGCCATTGCTGAGCCTCCCGTGGTGTTGATCAGTCCGCGCATCGTATCGGCCACGGCCGCCGCCCCCGGGCGGGAAGGGCCCCCGAAGGGCAAGTCCGCGGCCGGAAGCCGGTGCGGGCCCCACGGACGGCCGGAGCCCCGTACCGCCAGGGCCGGGCCGCCTCGGGTCCCGGCCGCCCGGCCCCTATCCCGGCCGACCGCTCCGGACCCAGCCGCCGCAGGCCCCGGGCCGCCGTGAGCCCCGGGCCGCCTCGGGTCCCGGGCCGCCTCGGACCAGGCCGGTCTGCGTCACGGACACACCTCCCCGGCCGCCCGGCCCCGATCCCGGCCGACCGCTCCGGACCCAGCCGCCGCAGGCCCCGGGCCGCCTCGGGCCCCGGGCCGGTCTGCGTCACGGACACGCCTCCCCGGCCGCCTCGGCCCCGGCAGGGCCCGGCGTCAGCCCCAGCGGCCCGTGCGCGCCAGCAGGACCGCCGTCGCCGCGGTGCCCGCCGTGGAGGTCCGCAGGACCGAGCGGCCCAGCCGGTACGGCCGCGCCCCCGCCTCCGCGAAGACTGCGAGCTCCTCCGGGGAGACCCCGCCCTCGGGACCGACCACCAGCACGACGGAACCGGCCGCCGGGAGCTCCGCCGTGGCCAGCGCCTCGGACGGGGTGTCCCGGTCCTCGTGCAGCACCATCGCCAGGTCGGCGCCGGCCAGCAGCTGCGCCACCTGCTTGGTGGACAGGGCCTCCGCCACCTCCGGGAAGCGGACCCGGCGGGACTGCTTGCCCGCCTCGCGGGCCGTGGCCCGCCACTTGGCCAGGGACTTGGCGCCCCGGTCGCCGCGCCACTGCGTGATGCAGCGCGAGGCCTGCCACGGCACGATCGCGTCCACGCCGGTCTCGGTCATGGTCTCCACCGCCACCTCGCCGCGGTCGCCCTTGGGCAGGGCCTGCACGACGGTGATCCGGACGGCCGGTTCGGCCTCCTCGAAGACCCCGGACACCGAGACGACGAGCCGGTCCTTGCCCTCCGCCTCCTTCACCACGGCCTCGGCCCAGCGCCCGCGGCCGTCCGCGAGGACCACCGCCTCGCCCGGGTTCAGCCGCTTCACGGAGACCGCGTGCCGGCCCTCGGGGCCGTCCAGGACGAACTCCGGCCCCGCGGGGACCTCTTCGACCACGAACACGGGGGCGGTCATGACGCACTCCTCATCTGCATGTCCTTCAACACTCGCTGGGCTTCGGCCAGTTCGGCCGCCAGCACCTCCACCAGCTGGCCCGCCGGCAGCGCCCGCGCCAGCCGGTGCCCCTGGCCCGCCCACAGGGCCATGCCCTGCGCGTCCCCGGCCGCGGCCGCCGCCTTGCGCAGCCCCGAGGTCAGGTGGTGCACCTGCGGGTACGCGGCGGGGGCGTAGGGACCGTGCTCCCGCATGAAGCGGTTCACCAAGCCGCGCCCCGGCCGCCCGGAGAAGGCCCGGGTCAGCTCGGTCCGTACGAAGAGGGGGTCGGTCATCGCCCGCTTGTGCAGCGGGTCCGCCCCCGACTCGGGGCACACCAGGAAGGCCGTGCCGAGCTGGGCCGCGACCGCGCCCGCCGCCAGCAGGGCCGCGATCTGCGAGCCCCGCATCAGGCCGCCCGCGGCGGTGATGGGCAGGGCGACGGCCTCCCGCACCTGGGCGACCAGCGCGAGCAGCCCCAGGGCCGCCGTGCCGTCGGCCTGGGGGTCGTCGCGGTGCGTGCCCTGGTGTCCGCCGGCCTCGACGCCCTGGACGCAGACCGCGTCGGCGCCTGCCTCCTGAGCGCTGCGCGCCTCCTCGACGGAGGTCACGGTGACGACGGTGTACGTGCCCGCCTTGCGGAGGGCGGCGAGGGCCTCGGGCGTGGGACAGCCGAAGGTGAAGGAGACGACCGGTACCGGGTCCTCCAGCAGGATGGCGAGCTTGGCGTCGTAGCCGTCGTCGCTGGTGCCGATGATGTCCTCCTCGGCGAGGGAGATCGCGTACCAGCTCGCCTCCCCGGCGAGCTGCCCGCGGTACGCCTCGACGGCGGCCGGGTCGACGTAACCCGTCTGCGGCATGAAGAGGTTGACGCCGAAGGGGCGCCGGGTGAGCGCCCGCACCTGTTTGATCTCGTGGTACATGCCGTCGGCGGTCTTGTAGCCGCCGGCCAGGTAGCCCAGTCCGCCCGCTTCGCACACGGCCCCGACGAGCGCGGGGCAGGAGCCGCCGCCGGCCATGGGCGCCTGCACGATCGGGTGAGGGGAGAGACCGCTCGGTGCCGAGGACATGGACTGCATCGTGCCACGTCCCGCTCGGTCGGCCGAATCACCGCATTCGCCTGGCATAGTCCGCTTCCCGGCGTGGCCGGATCCGTTGCGGGGCATGGCCGGCGACGGCCTTCCGGCATCCGCCGACCACGCACGGAGCCCGGCCCGGGGATGCTCCCCGGGCCGGGCTCCTGGCGCGTACGTGCGGGCCGGTCAGCGGCCGTTGAAGGCGTCCTTCAGGCGGCTGAACAGACCCTGCTGGCCCGGCGCGAACTGGCCCGTCGGCCGCTCCTCGCCGCGCAGCTTCGCCAGCTGGCGCAGCAGCTCCTCCTGCTGGGCGTCCAGCTTGCCCGGGGTGGTGACCTCGACGTGGACGATCAGGTCGCCCCGGCCGCCGCCGCGCAGGTGCGTGACGCCGCGTCCGTGCAGCGGGATCGCCTGGCCGGACTGGGTACCGGGCCGGATGTCGATCTCCTCCAGGCCGTCGAGGGTCTCCAGCGGGCACTTGGTGCCCAGGGCCGCCGCCGTCATCGGGATGGTCACCGTGCAGTGCAGGTCGTCCCCGCGCCGCTGGAACGTCGGGTGCGACAGCTCGTGGATCTCCACGTACAGGTCGCCGGCGGGGCCGCCGCCGGGGCCGACCTCGCCCTCGCCCGCGAGCTGGATCCGGGTGCCGTTCTCGACACCGGCCGGGATCTTGACCGTGAGGCTGCGGCGGGAGCGGACCCGGCCGTCGCCCGCGCACTCGTGGCACGGGGTCGGGACGACGGTGCCGAAGCCCTGGCACTGCGGGCAGGGGCGCGAGGTCATGACCTGGCCCAGGAAGGACCGGGTGACCTGCGAGACCTCACCGCGGCCGCGGCACATGTCACACGTCTGGGCCGAGGTGCCGGGAGCGGCGCCCTCGCCGGAGCAGGTGGTGCAGACGACGGCCGTGTCGACCTGGATGTCCTTGGTCGTCCCGAAGGCCGCCTCGTCCAGCTCCAGGTCCAGACGGATCATGGCGTCCTGGCCGCGGCGGGTCCGCGAGCGCGGGCCGCGCTGCGAGGACTGGCCGAAGAAGGCGTCCATGATGTCGGAGAAGTTGCCGAAGCCACCCGCCCCGAAGCCGCCCGCGCCGCCGCCGCCCGAGGAGGACAGCGGGTCGCCGCCGAGGTCGTAGACCTGCTTCTTCTGCGGGTCCGACAGCACCTCGTAAGCCGCGTTGATCTCCTTGAAACGCTCCTGCGTCTTGGGATCGGGGTTCACGTCCGGGTGCAGCTCGCGCGCGAGCCGCCGGAATGCCTTCTTGATCTCATCCTGGGATGCGTCGCGGCGTACGCCGAGAGTGGCGTAGTAGTCCGTGGCCACTTACGACTCCGCCAGGATCTGTCCGACGTAACGTGCCACTGCGCGTACCGCTCCCATCGTTCCGGGGTAATCCATGCGGGTCGGTCCGACCACGCCGAGCTTGGCGACCGTTTCGCCGCCCGAACCGTAACCGACCGAGACGACGGACGTGGAGTTCAGTCCCTCGTAGGCATTCTCATGCCCGATCCTTACGGCCATTCCCGACTCGTTGGCCTCGCCGAGCAGCTTGAGGAGCACGACCTGCTCCTCCAGCGCTTCGAGCACCGGCCTGATCGTCAGGGGAAAATCGTGTCCGAAGCGGGTGAGATTGGCGGTGCCGCCGATCATCAGCCGCTCCTCGGCTTCCTCGACCAGGGTTTCGAGGAGCGTCGCCAGCACGGTGGACACCGTGGCGCGGTCGTCGGCCTCGAAGGACTCGGGGAGGTCCTGGACGAGCGGGGGCACGTCGGTGAACCGACGGCCCACGACGCGGCTGTTGAGCCGGGCCCGCAGATCGGAGAGGGAGGTCTCGCCGAAGGGGGTCTGGCAGTCGATCAGCCGCTGTTCGACGCGCCCGGTGTCCGTGATCAGTACGAGCATCAGGCGCGCGGGGGCGAGCGAGAGCAGTTCCACGTGCCGGACGGTCGACCGGGTCAGGCTCGGGTACTGGACGACGGCGACCTGCCGGGTGAGCTGCGCGAGCAGCCGCACCGTGCGGCCGACCACGTCGTCGAGGTCGACGGCGCCGTCGAGGAAGTTCTGGATGGCCCGCCGCTCGGGGGTCGACAGCGGTTTGACCCCCGCCAGCTTGTCGACGAAGAGGCGGTAGCCCTTGTCGGTGGGGATCCGGCCGGCGCTGGTGTGGGGCTGGGCGATGTAGCCCTCGTCCTCCAGCACGGCCATGTCGTTGCGCACGGTGGCAGGCGAGACCCCGAGCCGGTGCCGCTCGGTGAGCGCCTTGGAGCCGACCGGCTCCTCCGTCCCGACGTAGTCCTGGACGATGGCGCGCAGCACTTCGAGTCTGCGTTCGCTGAGCATCGCGCACACCTCCGGCTGTGGTCCGTTGCCCTGTCGTTGGCACTCTGGGCGTTCGAGTGCCAGAGATCCCCCGCTCAGTGTACGGCCGGGTAGTAAGACCCTGGCAAGGGAGGCCCGCCAGGGTAGCGTCGCGGCATGGACGTGCGTTGGGAAGAGGCGGGCTGGGAACGGCTGACCGGACGGACCGGCCGCAGACGGCTCCCGGTGTGGGACTGCACCGTGGGACTGGTGGTCGGCGACGATTCCGTGCTCCTCGTCGACCCCGGTTCGAGCCTTCGCGAGGGCGCGCGGGTGCGGGTGGAGGCGGAGCGGCTCACGGGCCGGCGAGTGACCCATATCGCATTCACGCACGGCCATTTCGATCACGTCCTGGGCGGGGCGGCCTTCTCGGGTGCCGAGGTGTACGGGGCGGTCGGGCTGGACGCGCTGCTCGCCACGGGCCGCGAGGAGCTGCGCGACGACGCGGTCCGGCACGGCCTGGCGGAGGCGGAGGCGGCGGAGGCGGCGGACCTGCTGGTGGTGCCGAGGCACCTCGTGTCGGGCGAGTGGACGCTGGAACTGGGCGGGGTACAGGTGCTGCTGGCCAACGTGGGCCCCGGGCACACCCGGCACGATCTGGCGGTCTTCGTGCCGGGCGAGCGCGAGACGGTGTTCTGCGGGGACCTGGTGGAGGAGTCGGGCGAGCCCTCGGTGGGCCCGGACGCGACACCGGGGCAGTGGCCCGCCGCGCTGGACCGGCTGCTGTCGCTGGGCGGGCGGGACGCGTCGTACGTCCCGGGTCACGGCGCGGTGGTCGACGCCGACTTCGTCGTTGCGCAACGCGCCACACTGGCGGGCCGTTTCGGCGTGTCGTAGCCATGACGGCCGCACCTCTCCTACTCTCGGCCGGATGCGCGAGTACTCCCCCGACCTGACCCCCCAGTGGAAGCGCCCGAAGGCCGTGCCGGAGGTGGCGGCGGAACCGGACCTGGTGGTCGAGGTGGCCGGTACGGACTTCTGCGGCGCGGTGGTGGCCTGCGAGGCGGGCACCGTGACCCTGGAGGACCGCTTCGGCAAGCGGCGGGTGTTCCCGCTGGAGCCCAGCGGCTTCCTGCTGGACGGCGCGGTGGTGACCCTGACCCGCCCGTCACGAGCCCCCGCGGCGCCCGCCCGCACGGCCTCGGGCTCGATCGCCGTCCCGGGGGCCCGCGCCCGGGTGGCGCGGGCGGGGCGGATCTACGTGGAGGGCCGGCACGACGCGGAACTGGTCGAGAAGGTCTGGGGCGACGACCTGCGCATCGAGGGCGTGGTGGTGGAGTACCTGGAGGGCATCGACGACCTCCGGGCCGTCGTGGCCGACTTCGCCCCGGGCCCGGACGCCCGCCTGGGCGTCCTCGTCGACCACCTGGTGCCCGGCTCGAAGGAATCCCGCATCGCGTCCTCGGTGACCTCCGAGGACGTCCTGATCGTGGGCCACCCGTACATCGACGTCTGGCAGGCGGTGAAGCCGTCCGCCGTGGGCATCCCGGCCTGGCCGACGGTCCCGCGCGGCCAGGACTGGAAGACGGGCGTCTGCCGGGCCCTGGGCTGGCCGGAGAACACCGGCGCGGCGTGGCAGCACATCCTGTCCCGGGTCACGTCCTACAAGGACCTGGAACCGACCCTCCTGGGCCGCGTGGAGGAACTGATCGACTTCGTCACGGTGGGCGACGCGGCCTGACCCGGAGCGCGGCCGGTGGTCAATCCACCAGGTCCCGGACCACCGCGTCGGCGAGCAGCCGCCCGCGCAGGGTCAGGACGGCGCGACCCGCCTCGTACGGGCCCGCCGCCAGCAGGCCGTCGGCCAGCGCCCGCCGTGAGGCGGCGAGCCCGGCCGGGGCCAGCAGGGACAGCGGCACTCCGTCGACCAGGCGCAGCTCCAGCAGGATCCGTTCGACCCGCCGGTCCTTCTCCGACAGGAGCTCCCGCCCGGCTCCGGGCGACCGGCCCTCGGCGAGCGCGGCGGCGTACGCGCCGGGGTGCTTCACGTTCCACCAGCGCACCCCGCCCACGTGCGAGTGCGCGCCCGGCCCCGCGCCCCACCAGTCGGCGCCGCGCCAGTACAGCTCGTTGTGCAGGCAGCGCCCGGCCTCCGAAGTGGCCCAGTTGGACACCTCGTACCAGGAGTACCCGGCCCCGGCCATGACCTCGTCCGCGATCAGGTACCGGTCGGCGTGCACGTCGTCGTCCGTCATCGGGACCTCGCCCCGGCGGATCCGGCGGGCCAGCTGCGTGCCCTCCTCGACGATCAGCGCGTACGCACTGATGTGGTCCGGTCCCGCGCCGAGGGCCGCGTCCAGCGAGGCCCGCCAGTCGTCGTCGGACTCCCCCGGGGTCCCGTAGATCAGGTCCAGGTTGACGTGCTCGAACCCCGCCGCCCGCGCCTCCGCGACGCACGCCTCGGGGCGGCCCGGGGTGTGCGTGCGGTCCAGCACCTTCAGGACGTGCTGCCTGGCGCTCTGCATGCCGAAGGAGATCCGGTTGAACCCGCCGGCCCGCAGCTCGGCCAGGTACTCCGGGTTCACCGACTCCGGATTGGCCTCGGTGGTGACCTCGGCGTCCTCGGCCAGGCCGAACTCGTCGCGGATCGCCGCGAGCATCCGTACGAGGTCCCCGGCCGGCAGCAGCGTCGGCGTTCCGCCGCCGACGAACACGGTGCGCACGGCCCTCGGGTCGTCCCCGAGCACCTTCCGCGCGAGGCGGACCTCGTCGATCAGGGTGTCGGCGTAGTTCTCCCGCGAGGCGAGCACACCGCCGGTGCCCCGCAGCTCGGTGGCCGTGTAGGTGTTGAAGTCGCAGTACCCGCAGCGGGTGGCGCAGTACGGGACGTGCAGGTAGAAACCGAGCGGCCGGTCCCCCGCCCCGTCAAGGGCGTGCGACGGCAGCGAGCCGTCCTCGGGCATGGGTTCACCGTCGGGCAGTGCGGAAGGCATACCCCCATCATCCCGCACCCACGGAAGATCCCTCCCCGCCAACCCCGAGGACGCCACCCCGGGGCCTCTTCAGCCTCGCCTGCGCTGGAGGCGCGGCATCTCAGCCTCGCCGGCGTTTGAGGCGCGGGGTCTGGGGCGGAGCCCCGGGGAACGGTGGAAGGGCGGGTAGGGGACCAGCCCCGCGCAGCGGCACCCCGGACCGGGCTGGACCGCACGGTGGGCCGTCGGGGTCGCCGAGTGGGGCCGCCCCGCAGCCACCCGACCCACCGGCAGGGTGCCGAGCCGAGGCCGGCCCCGCCGGAAGCAGGGGCCTGCCCGCACGCCCGGCCGACCGGAAGCACCGGACGGCCGAGCCCGCTGCAAGCGCTACGCCTCGCGCGACCCCTCGTACATCTCCTCGATCAGGTGCTTGAACTCCCGCTCGACCACCGGCCGCTTCAGCTTCAGGCTCGGCGTGAGGTCCCCGTGCTCCACGTCCAGATCCCTCGGCAGGACCCGGAACTTCTTGATCGTCTGCCAGCGCTGCAGCCCCTCGTTCAGGGTCTGCACGTACGTCTCGATCAGTCGCGCGGTCTCCGGCGCGGCCAGCACCTGGCCGTACGTCTTGCCCTCCAGCCCGTTCTCGGCGGCCCAGCCCAGGATCGCCGGCTCGTCCAGCGCGATCAGCGCCGAGCAGAAGTTCCGGTCGGCGCCGTGCACGACGATGGTCGACACGTACGGGCAGATCGCCTTGAACTGGCCCTCGATCTCGGCCGGGGCGACGTACTTGCCGCCCGAGGTCTTGATCAGGTCCTTCTTGCGGTCGGTGATGCGCAGGTAGCCGTCGGCCGACAGCTCGCCGATGTCGCCCGTGTGCAGCCAGCCGTCGGACTCCAGGACCTCGGCGGTCTTCTCCGGCTGCCCGTGGTAGCCCTGCATGATGCCGGGGCCGCGCAGCAGGACCTCGCCGTCGTCGGCGATGCGGACCTCGGTGCCGGGGAGCGGCTTGCCGACGGTGCCGGTGCGGTAGGCCTCGCCCGGGTTGACGAAGGAGGCGGCGCTGGACTCGGTCAGGCCGTAGCCCTCCAGGATGTGGATGCCCGCGCCGGAGAAGAAGTAGCCGATCTCGGGTGCCAGGGCGGAGGCTCCGGAGACGGCGGCGCGCAGGTTGCCGCCGAAGGCCTCGCGGAGCTTGGAGTAGACGAGCACGTCGGCGATCTTGTGCTTGGCGGCGAGGCCGAAGGGGGCGGTCTTGCGGCCGGTGCGCTTGAAGTTGTCCTGGGTGACCTTGGCGTACTCGCGGGCCACGCCGACCGACCACTGGAAGATCTTGTACTTGGCGCCGCCGCCGGCCCGGGCCTTGGCGGCCACGCCGTTGTAGACCTTCTCGAAGATGCGCGGGACGGCCGCCATGTACGTCGGCTGCACGATCGGCAGGTTCTCGATGATCTTGTCGATCCGGCCGTCGACGGCCGTCACGTGCCCGACCTCGATCTGGCCGGAGGTCAGCACCTTGCCGAAGACGTGGGCCAGCGGCAGCCACAGGTACTGGACGTCGTCCTTGCCGATCAGGCCGGTGGCGACCATGGCCTTGGCCATGTACGACCAGTTGTCGTGCGGGAGCCGCACGCCCTTGGGGCGGCCGGTGGTGCCCGAGGTGTAGATGAGCGTGGCGAGCTGGTCGGCGGTGATGGCCGCGATCCGCTCCTTGATCGCCCCGGGGTTCTTGGCGAGGTAGGCCGCGCCGCGCTTCTCCAGGTCGGCGAGGGAGAGCACCCAGCCCTCGGGGTCGCCGTCGACGGCGACCGCGTCGGCCGCTTCCAGGACCACCACGTGGGCGAGGTGCGGCAGGTCGGCGCGGCGCTCGCGGGCCTTCGCCAGCTGCTTGCCGTCCTCGGCGATGAGCACCCGGCTCTCGGAGTCCGAGAGGATGAACGCGGACTCGTCCGCGTTGGTGCTCGGGTAGATGGTGGTGACGGCGCCGCCCGCGCACATCACGCCCAGGTCGGACAGGATCCACTCGACGCGGGTGTTGGAGGCGAGCGCGACCCGCTGCTCCGACTCGATGCCGAGGTCGATCAGGCCCGCGGCGATGGAGAAGACCCGCTCGGCCGCCTGGCCCCAGCTGAGCGACTTCCACTCGTCGGGGCCCTGGCCGCCGGCCGCGGGCACCGGGAACCTGTACGCCTCCGCATCGGGCGTCTTCGCAACGCGCTCCAGGAAGAGGGCCGCCACGGTGGGCGGACGGTTCTCGATCAAGGTCTGTGTGTCGCTCACGGATGTCCTCCGGACCACGCGGCAGGGCCTGTCATTCAGGGGCGGGACTCAGGGCTTGTAACTGGCGAGTAACCATCGAGCAGTGATCAGAGTAGGGGCCCTCCGGCCGGTGCGTAAGAGCCCCCGAGCGGCCGATTCATAACGAAACAGGCCCCCGGGCATCGCCTCGGGGACCTGTCTCGTACTCAACGTCACTGCCGGACTACTTCTTCTTGCCGCCGGAGTCGTCGCTGGACAGCACCGCGATGAAGGCCTCCTGCGGGACCTCCACGGAGCCGACCATCTTCATCCGCTTCTTGCCTTCCTTCTGCTTCTCCAGCAGCTTCCGCTTACGGGAGATGTCACCGCCGTAGCACTTGGCGAGGACGTCCTTGCGGATGGCGCGGATGGTCTCGCGGGCGATGACGCGGGAGCCGACCGCGGCCTGGATCGGCACCTCGAAGGCCTGCCGCGGGATGAGCTCGCGCAGCTTGGCGACGAGGCGCACGCCGTAGGCGTAGGCGGCGTCCTTGTGCGTCACGGCGGAGAAGGCGTCGACCTTGTCGCCGTGGAGCAGGATGTCGACCTTGACCAGGCTGCCGGACTGCTCGCCCGTGGGTTCGTAGTCCAGGGAGGCGTAACCGCGCGTCTTGGACTTCAGCTGGTCGAAGAAGTCGAAGACGATCTCCGCGAGCGGGAGGGTGTAGCGGATCTCGACGCGGTCCTCGGAGAGGTAGTCCATGCCGAGGAGGGTGCCGCGACGGGTCTGGCAGAGCTCCATGATCGCGCCGATGAACTCGCTGGGCGCGAGGATCGTGGCCCGGACGACCGGCTCGAACACGTCCGAGATCTTGCCCTCGGGGAACTCGCTCGGGTTGGTGACGGTGACTTCCTTGCCGTCCTCCAGGACGACCCGGTAGACCACGTTGGGCGCGGTGGCGATCAGGTCGAGGCCGAACTCGCGCTCCAGGCGCTCGCGGACCACGTCCAGGTGGAGCAGGCCGAGGAAGCCGACGCGGAAGCCGAAGCCGAGCGCCGCCGAGGTCTCCGGCTCGTAGACGAGCGCGGCGTCGTTGAGCTGGAGCTTGTCCAGGGCCTCGCGCAGGTCCGGGTAGTCCGAGCCGTCGAGCGGGTACAGACCCGAGAAGACCATCGGGCGCGGGTCCTTGTAGCCGCCGAGGGCCTCGGTCGCGCCGTTGTGCAGGCTGGTGATGGTGTCACCGACCTTGGACTGACGGACGTCCTTCACGCCGGTGATGATGTAGCCCACCTCGCCGACGCCGATGCCGTCGGCCGGGGTCATCTCGGGCGAGGAGACGCCGATCTCCAGCAGCTCGTGGGTGGCGCCCGTCGACATCATCCGGATGCGCTCGCGCTTGTTGAGCTGGCCGTCGACCACACGGACGTAGGTGACGACACCGCGGTACGAGTCGTAGACCGAGTCGAAGATCATGGCGCGGGCCGGGGCGTCCTTGACGCCGACCGGGGCCGGGACGGTGGCGACGACCTTGTCCAGCAGCGCGTCGACGCCCAGGCCGGTCTTGGCCGAGACGCGCAGCACGTCGTCGGGGTCGCAGCCGACCAGGTTCGCGAGCTCCTCGGCGAACTTCTCCGGCTGGGCGGCCGGCAGGTCGATCTTGTTCAGGACCGGGACGATCGCGAGGTCGTTCTCCATCGCCAGGTACAGGTTGGCGAGGGTCTGCGCCTCGATGCCCTGGGCGGCGTCCACGAGGAGGACGGTGCCCTCGCACGCGGCGAGGGAGCGCGAGACCTCGTAGGTGAAGTCGACGTGCCCCGGGGTGTCGATCATGTTGAGGATGTGGGTCTTGCCCTGCCCCTCGCCCACGGTGGGGGCCCAGGGCAGACGGACCGCCTGGGACTTGATGGTGATGCCGCGCTCGCGCTCGATGTCCATGCGGTCGAGGTACTGGGCGCGCATCTGCCGCTGGTCGACCACACCGGTGAGCTGGAGCATCCGGTCGGCAAGGGTCGACTTGCCGTGGTCGATGTGCGCGATGATGCAGAAATTGCGGATCAGCGCCGGGTCGGTACGGCTCGGCTCGGGCACGTGGCTGGGGATCGCGGGCACGCAGTGTCCTGATTCTCGGTCGCAGTCGGAACGCGGAACGAAGTCTGAAGTCCTCCCATGGTCCCATGGACGGGGCAGTGCGCTCGGTTTGGGCCGCCAGGAGCGTGCCTGGTAGCCTGGGCAGCTGTGTCTCGTATGCCCTCTCAGCTGTCGGGACACAATCCGAAGATCAAACTCTGAACCTGAAAAGGCTCTTTCGTGGCGAACATCAAGTCCCAGATCAAGCGGAACAAGACGAACGAGAAGGCGCGCCTGCGCAACAAGGCCGTCAAGTCCTCGCTCAAGACCGCGATCCGCAAGGCCCGCGAGGCCGTCCTCGCCGGTGACGTCGAGAAGGCCACCGTGGCTTCCCGCGCCGCCGCGCGTGCGCTCGACAAGGCTGTCTCGAAGGGTGTCATCCACAAGAACGCCGCCGCCAACAAGAAGTCGGCGCTGGCCTCCAAGGTCGCCACCCTCCAGGGCTGAGCTCTCGATGTGAATCGCCGGTAGGGACCCAGCGGGCCCTCTCTTCCGCTCCCTCACCGGCACACCGCGCCGCACGCGGCCTGCGTTCGCCACGCGGGTGCGGCGCAAGCATCTTCATGCAGTGACCGAAGGCCCCGACCACCACCCTTCCCCAGGGCGGCGGCCGGGGCCTTCGCGTTGCCCGCCCTTGCCGTGGCCCATCAGGGAGAGGGGTCACGGCAAGGGCCAGGGCAGGGCAGGGCAGGGCAAGGGGACGGGAAGCGGGAAACGGCTGTCCCTACTGGCGACGCTGGGGGCGGGCCGCGCGGGCGACCGCCACCACCGCCTTCTCCAGGGCGTACTCGGGGTCGTCGCCGCCACCCTTGACGCCCGCGTCGGCGACGGCCACGGCGCGCAGGGCGTCCGCGACGCCGTCCGCCGACCAGCCGCGCATCTGCTGGCGGACCCGGTCGATCTTCCAGGGCGGCATGCCCAGGTCGCGGGCGAGATCGCCCGGTCGGGCTCCGCGCGGGGCGGAGGCCAGCTTCCCGATCGCGCGCACGGCCTGGGCCAGGGCGCTGGTGATCAGGACCGGCGCCACCCCCGTGGACAGGGACCACCGCAGGGCTTCGAGGGCTTCCGCGGCCCGCCCCTCGACCGCCCGGTCGGCGACCGTGAAGCTGGAGGCCTCGGCGCGGCCGGTGTAGTAGCGGCCCACCACGGCTTCGTCGATCGTCCCCTCGACGTCCGCGCACAGCTGCGCCGCCGCGCTCGCCAGCTCCCGCAGGTCGCTCCCGATCGCGTCGACCAGGTTCTGGCAGGCGTCCGGGGTCGCCGAGCGCCCCAGGGTGCGGAACTCTCCCCGTACGAACGCCAGACGGTCGGCCGCCTTGGTCATCTTCGGGCAGGCCACCTCCCGGGCGCCCACCTTGCGTGCCGCGTCGAGCAGGCCCTTGCCCTTGACCCCGCCGGCATGGACGAGGACGAGGACGATCTCCTCGTAGGGCGCGTCGAGGTAGGCCTTGACCTCCTTGACGGTGTCCGCGGACAGGTCCTGGGCGTTGCGCACGACCAGTACCTTGCGCTCGGAGAAGAGCGAGGGGCTCGTCAGCTCGGCGAGCGTGCCGGGCTGGAGCTGCTCGGAGGACAGGTCGCGCACGTCCGTGTCGGCATCGGCGGCGCGGGCGGCCGCCACCACCTCCCGTACGGCACGGTCGAGGAGCAGGTCCTCCTGCCCCACCGCGAGGGTGATCGGGGCGAGCGGATCGTCGGTTGAGTTCTTCCTGGTGGCCATCGCCTCCAGCATCCCACGCCGCACTGACAGCCCACCGCCGCACGGGCCCTGTGACCCGATGCTCGACAATGGTCGCGTGAACGTGCGACATGTACTCGTCCTGCCCGACCGCGACGCCGCCGAGGAGGTGGCGCGGGAGGTCGTCGACCGCTTCGGCCTGACGGAGGAGCCGCAGTTGGTCCGTGACGCCCTGGCCGGCGAGGACGACGCCGAGGACGCCCAGTGGCTGGTGGTCGTCGAGGACCCGCGGGAACGGCTCGACCCCACCGCGCTGGACGCCCTCGCCGACGAGTACGAGGGCTGGCTGGAGGCCCCGTAGGGCCTGCCCGTCCCCTCGGCCGTTCAGGCCTTGTGGACGGCCTGGACGTCCAGCGTCACCTCGACGCTCGATCCGATCGCCGCGATCCCGTGCGCCAGCACCGACTGCCAGTTGAGGGTGAAGTCCTCGCGCTGCAGTTCCGCAGTGGCCCGGCAGGCGGCCCGCGGTTCGCCCTCCAGGCCCGTGCCGAGACCCAGGTACTCGGTGTCCAGCGTGACGGAACGGCTCACCCCGTGCAGGGTGAGGGCGCCCGCGACGGCCCAGCGCCTGCCGCTGCGGTGGATGAACCGCTCGCTGTAGAACTCGACCGTCGGGTAGCGGGCCGCGTCCAGGAAGTCCGCCGAACGCAGGTGGTCGTCCCGCATCCGCAGTGCGGTGTCGATGCTCGCCGCGTCGATCCTCACGTGCATGGAGGAGTCCTCCATGCGCTCGGCGATCCGGACCGCGCCGGCGAACGTGTTGAACCGGCCGCGGATCCGCGCCATCCCGATGTGACGGGCCGTGAAGCCGATCGTCGAGTGCGCCGGGTCGAGCTCCCAGTGGCCGGGCTGCGGCAGCAGCGGCGGTTCCACGACGTCCAGGACGATCTCCCCGGTGCCGGGCTGCGCGGGACCGCCCACCAGCGTCGCCCCGTGGAACGGCGCGTACCCCTCGGCGCTGACCGAGAGCCGGTACTCCCCCTCCGGCACGGTCGCCGTGATCCCGCCGTACGGGTCGGTCTCGCCGCTCACGATCCGCCGCCCGATCGGGTCGGTGACCTCGAACTTCGCCTGCCGGATGGGCTGGTGGACGCTGTCGAGCACGCGGCAGCTGAGCAGCCGCGCCGTCGGCGGCAGCGTCAGCGTCGCGGATGTCTGCGGGCTGGAACCCCCCGCCGTCTCCATCCCCCGTCGGCGACCGAACATGGCTGATACACCCCCGTGCTGTGTGGACTGTGTCCGTGTTGGCGAAGACGCATTCGATCATGCTGTCGGGTTGTGGGCAAACAGAATGGTCGCGCCCATTATGGACCCGGCGGATCCGCCTCCGAATGGCCGGAAACGCTCGCAAGCCCGCTCCCGATCCGGTGACCGCGACGGAGCCGTCGGTGTCGGTCCGCAACACGGTCGCTCCCAACTGCCGCAGCCTGTCGAGCGTACGGGGCGCGGGGTGCCCGTAGCGGTTGCCGGCGCCGACCGGGACGACCGCGAACCGCGGCCGGATCCGGGCCTGCAGCCCCGGGTCCTGGTGCGCGGACCCGTGGTGGGCCACCTTGAGGACGTCCACCGGCCCCAACTCCGGATGGCCCGTCAGGAGGGCACGCTGAGCCGGTGGTTCCAGGTCGCCCAGCAGGAGCAGGGTCAGTCCAGCACCGCGCACCAGCAGGGCCACGCTCGCGTCGTTGGGCCCCTCCGGCGGCGGTCCGGCCGGGGGCGGCCACAGCACCTGCCACTCCAGCGGGCCCGCCCGGCGCCGCTCCCCCGCCACCGCCCGCACGACGGGCACCCCGGCGGCGGCGGCCGTCCTGCGCACGAACTCGGCCTGTCCGGGCGGCTCTTCGAACCCGGTGGTCTGGATCACCCCCACGGACCTGCCCCGCAGCACCCCGGCCAGGCCCGCCACGTGGTCGGCGTGAAAGTGCGTCAGCAACAGCATCGGCACCCGCCGGACCCCCAGGGCGCGCAGGCACGCGTCCATCGGGCCGGGCTCCGGACCGGCGTCCACCACGAGGGCCTCCCCCGGGCCCACGGCGAGCACGGCGGCGTCCCCCTGGCCCACGGCGCACTGGACGTAGCTCCAGTCGGGAGGCGGCCAGCCCGTGACGGTACGGGTCAACTGCGGCGGCCGCAGCACGGCCAGGAGCAGCACCACGACCAGGACGCAGACGACCCGCCGCCGGCGGCCGAACCGGGCGGCGAGCGCCACACACGCGAACGTCACCACGGCGAGCAGCACACCTCCGGCGAGCCCACCGGGCCAGGCCAACTCCGCCCCGGGCATCCGCTCCCCCGCCCGGGCCACCGCGGCGATCCACCCCGCGGGCACCCCCGCGCATCGGGCCAACAGCTCCGCGCCGGGCATCCACAGCCGGGCCATCGCGAGGGCGGCGAAGCCGAGCACCGTCGCCGGACCGGCCGCCGGACCGGCCAGCAGGTTGCACGGCACGGCCACGAGGCCGACCCGGGCCGAGAGCACGGCGACCACCGGCGCGCACACCGCCTGGGCGGCAGCGGCGGCCGCCAGCGCCTCGGCGAGCCTCGCCGGCATCCCGCGCCGCCGCAGCGCCTCGCTCCACCGAGGTGCCAGGGTCAGCAGCGCCCCGGTGGCCAGGACGGAGAGCAGGAACCCGTAACCGCGGGCCAGCCACGGGTCGTAGAGCACCAGCAGCAGGACGGCGGCGGCCAGCGCCGGCAGGAGGGACCTGCGCCGCCCCGTGGCGAGGGCCAGCAGGGTCACGGCCCCGCAGGCCGCGGCCCGCAGCACGCTCGGCTCCGGCCTGCACACCACCACGAACCCGAGCGTCAGCACGGCACCGCACACCGCGGTCCCCCGCAGCGAGAGCCCGAGCCGGGGCGCCAGCCCCCGCCGCTCGGCCCGCTGCGCGCGGGCCGGGGGCCCGATGAGCAGGAACAGCACCACCGTCAGGTTGGACCCCGAGACGGCGAGCAGGTGCAGCAGGTCGGTGGCCCGGAAGGCCTCGCTGAGGTCGTCCGGCACCCGGGAGGTGTCCCCCACGACCAGCCCGGGCAGCAGGGCCCGAGCGTCCGGAGGGAGCCCCTCGCTCGCCTCCCGCAGCCCCTCCCTCAACCGCCCCGCGATCCGCTGCGCGGCATCCGGGCCACCGGTGACCCCGGGCGGGGTGTCACCGGCCGGACGCAGCACCGCCACGGCCCGCTCGCCGCCCCGCGCCGGAGCCAGCCGCGCGACGACCTCCACCCTGGTGGAGGGCAGCAGCCGGGCCCATCCCGGATGTCCGGCGAGGACCCGCACGGGGGTCTCGACCCGAGTACGCGCCCCGTCCGGCCCCGTCACCCGGGTCACCACCGCGTCCAGCACCACCATCGGCGGCCCGCTGCCACCCCGGGAGACCTGCGGATCGGAGCCGACCCTCAACTCCGCGAGGACCCGGGCGTGCTCCCGGGCCAGCCCTTCGACCGGCCCGGCCCGCGCCTCGGCCCGCTGGAGCCCGGCCACCCCGGCCCCCGCGGCCGCGCACAGCAGGGCGACGGCCACGGCCGGGGCGAGCCTCCACCGCCGCCCCGCGCGCCGAGACCCGGCGAGGACCAGCAGCCCCGCGCCGACCACCGCCGACACCACCACCGCGGCGGCGGTCAGCGTCGGCGGCGCGCCCAGCGCGAGGGCGGCCGCTCCCCACGCGGCCAGCGCCGGCACCACGAGCCGCAGATCCGCCGGCCGCTTCGCGGCAGGGTCCACGTCCACGCCCGGAACCTCCGCGCCCTGGTCCACGGCACCCCGCCCACCGGGGCGGTTCACAGCCGCACCAGGGCGCGCAGGTCGGCGAAACGACGTTCACCGATGCCGTTGACCTGGCGGAGGTCCTCCACGGAACGGAAGCCACCGCGAGCGGTGCGGAAGTCCACGATGTGCCGCGCCAGCACCGGCCCCACCCCGGGCAACCCGTCCAGTTGGTCGACGGTCGCCGAGCCGAGACTCAGCGGACCGGCAGCCGAGCCCGTACCCGGACCGGAGCCCGAGCCCCCTGCCACCCCCGGTCCGGCGCCCGCGCCCTGGGGCGGCGCCGGAGCGCCCACCAGCACCTGCTCACCGTCCACCAGCACCCGGGCGCGGTTCAGCCCGGTGGTGTCCGTACCCGGCCGCACACCCCCGGCGGCGGCCAGTGCGTCCTCCACCCGCGAACCGGCGGGCAGCCGCCGCACCCCCGGATCCCGGACCTTCCCGCCGACGTCCACCACGATCCGCGCGGCGCCCCCCGCAGGAGCCGTGGCGGCCGCGGGCGCCGCCGCCGGGGCGACCACCGCCGGAGCGGTCACCGGACGCGGCCGGGCCGACCAGTACTGCTGCGCGGCGAAGCCGACGGCCACCACCAGCACCACCGCGACGGCGCCCACCGTCCGCGGCTCCACCCCGCAGCGGGCCTGGAGCCACACCGGCAGCCGCTCCCGCACGGCCAGGCCGCGCATCGTCGGATCGCGCGGCGCGGCCTCGTCGGGCAGTTCGGCGGCCGGCTCCGGTGGCACCGCCTCGGCCGACGGCGGGCCGCTGCCGCCCAGCAGGGCCTCCGCCCGGCGGCGCACCACCTCCGGATCCACCTGCGGGACTCGGGCCCGGCGATGGCGATCGCCGCGCCGGCGGTGGCGGATACGGCCGCCGGAACGTCGGGGGTCGGAGAGACGGGTGTCGGAGAGACGGGTGCGGCCCGGGCCGCCGGCGGCGCCCGACCGGTGCGGGATGCGCGTTCGAAGAGTCATGCCACGACCGTAGGAGCCCGCCCGGAATCCCGTTCGGAACCCTCAATTCCGGTGGATGGTCGACCCTTTGTGGATATCCGCGTCACCCGAACCGGTGATCAGCGGGGTGATACGACCGCCGCCAGCAGCCCCGGTCCGGTGTGCGCGCCGATCACCGCGCCGACCTCGCTGACGTGCAGCTCGACCAGGCCCGGGATCCGTTCGCGCAGCCGCTGGGCGAGCTTGTCGGCCCGCTCCGGAGCCGCCAGGTGGTGCACCGCCACGTCGACGCTGCCCGACCCGGCGCGCTCGACGGCCAGCTCCTCCAGCCTGGCGATGGCCTTGGAGGCCGTGCGCACCTTCTCCAGCATCTCGATCCGCCCGCCGTCCAGCGTCAGCAGCGGCTTCACCGCGAGCGCCGAGCCGAGGAGGGCCTGCGCGGCCCCGATCCGGCCACCGCGCCGGAGGTAGTCGAGGGTGTCGACGTAGAAGTACGCGGCCATGTCCGCCGCCCGCTTCTCCGCGGCGGCCACGGCCTCGTCCACGGAACCGCCCGCCTCGGCCGCCTCGGCGGCGGCGAGCGCGCAGAAGCCGAGCGCCATCGCGACCATCCCGGTGTCGACGACGCGCACCGGCACGGGCGCGGACCGCGAGGCGACCACGGCGGCGTCGTAGGTGCCCGAGAACTCGGCGGACAGGTGCAGGCTGACGATCCCGGCCGCCCCGGCGTCGGCGGCCGCCTGGTAGGCCCGGACGAATTCCTCCGGGCTGGGGCGCGAGGTGGTGACCGAGCGGCGCTTCTGCAGGGCCAGGGCCAGGCTGCGCGCCGAGATCTCGGTGCCTTCCACAAGCGCCTCGCCGCCCAGTACGACGGTGAGCGGGACGGAGGTGATTCCGTGCCGCGCCATGGCCGGTTGGGGCAGGTAGGCCGTGGAATCGGTGACGATGGCGACATGGCGGGACATGAGCCGGAGGTTACCGCCAGTGGGGGTGCGACGGCAGCCTGGACCCCAAGCCGGTCGTCTGCGACGGCCCTGCCGGGTCCTGACCGAGCCGAGCCCTGACCGAGCCGAGCCCTGACCGAGCCGGGCCCTGGCCGAGGCGAGCCCTGGCCGAGGCGAGCCCTGGCCCAGCCTCGCGCGCGGCCCTGGGGCGCCCCACCGGGGCTCAGCGGCCTGCCGCGGGTGGGTGGCGGCGTTGCGGGGGTTTACGCGGCCCTGCGGGGCGTCTCCCCCACCCCGCCCCTTCCCGAAACCGGGCTTCGCCCGGACCCGGTCCTCAAACGCCGGACGGGCTGAAACACCCGGCGCTCGGCTCCCGGCGCCCGAAGGGAAGGGCCCGTGGCTACGTAGTGCTCTCCGGGCGTCGCGTCTTCTGCCAGGGGTACGCGGTCGCCGGCGCCGCCGGGTTCAGGGCCGCCGGGGTGGGAGTCGGGGCCGGGGCGGCGTCAGGCGTCGCCGACCGGGCCTGTGCCGCGTCCCAGGCCGCCGCCGTGGCCGCCAGGTCGTCCACCGGCGGGTGGGACCAGTCCCGCAGCGCCCCGGACTCGACCTCGATCTGCTCCGAGAGCACGGACAGATCGTCCTCCGCGAACCGCCGCGCCCGGTCCCGCGCCGCCCACCGCAACGAGTCCGCGGCCTCGGTGATCTTGGCCGTGCGTTCCCGCAGGTCGGGCAGGAGCCCCGAGATCCGCTTGCGGTCGGGCTCCTGCTCCAGCCTCTTCAGCTCGTCGTCCAGCTCGTGTCCGTGCGCGCTCAGCCGCTCGAACAGCCCGATCGACTCCTTGAGCGAGGCGTCCGTCCGGACCCCGTCGTACAGCGCCTGCTGCGTCGACCTCATCGACGTCCGCAGGTCGATGCGCAGCTGCGCCAACGACGCCGTGACCCCGACCTGCCCCAGGCTCTTGGCCCGCAGGGTGGTGTCCTCGACCGTCCGTCGCGCCTGCGTGATCGTACGGTCCACACCGCGCTTCGCCGCCTGCACCACCTTGACGGTGACGTACGTCCCCAGGCCCAGGAAGGTGAAAAGCACCATCAGCGCGAAGATGATCAACGCGGCCTCCATGAGTGTCCCTTCCCCGGTCCCCGCAGTTGTTTTCCGTCCCCTCCACCGTAAACGCCACGGGCAGGCCAGGGGTTCCATTCGAACCCCCAACCTGCCCGTACGGGATCACCCTCAGATGAGTCGGACGACTCAGATGACGATGTTCACCAGCTTCGGCGCGCGCACGATCACCTTGCGGATCTCGGCGCCCGCCAGCGCCGCGACGACGCCCTCGTCCGTGACGGCCAGCTTCTCCAGGTCCGCGTCCGAGATCGTCGGCGGCACCTCCAGCCGCGCCTTGACCTTGCCCTTGACCTGCACCACGCACGTCACGGTCTCGTCCACCACGTACGCCGGGTCCGCGACCGGGAAGTCCTGGTGGACGACCGACTCTCCGTGGCCCAGGCGCTGCCACAGCTCCTCCGCGATGTGCGGGGCCAGCGGGGCGATCAGCAGGACCAGCCGCTCCGCGACCGAGCGCTCCAGCGGGCGGCCGGCCTTCGTCAGGAAGTTGTTCAGCTCGGTGATCTTGGCGATGGCGGTGTTGAAGCGCAGCCCCGCCATGTCCGAGCCCGCCCCGTCGATCGCCTTGTGCAGCGCACGCAGCGTGTCCTCGCCCGGTTCGGCGTCGACGACGGTGACGGCGCCCGTCGACTCGTCGACGACGTTGCGCCACAGGCGCTGCAGCAGCCGGTACTGGCCGACGACGGCGCGGGTGTCCCACGGACGCGACACGTCCAGCGGGCCCATCGCCATCTCGTACAGGCGCAGCGTGTCGGCGCCGTACTCCTCGCAGATCTCGTCGGGCGTGACGGCGTTCTTCAGGGACTTGCCCATCTTGCCGTGCTCGCGCTTGACCGGCTTGCCGTCGTAGAAGTACCCGCCGTCGCGCTCCTCGACCTCCGCCGCCGGCACGTAGACGCCGCGCTCGTCGGTGTAGGCGTACGCCTGGATCATGCCCTGGTTGAACAGCTTGTGGAACGGCTCCACCGACGACACGTGACCCAGGTCGAACAGCACCTTCGACCAGAAGCGCGCGTACAGCAGGTGCAGCACCGCGTGCTCGGCGCCGCCCACGTACAGGTCGACGCCACCGTGCGGCGCGCCCTCGCGCGGGCCCATCCAGTACTGCTCGATCTCCGGGTCCACCAGCGCCGACGCGTTGTGCGGGTCCAGGTAGCGCAGCTCGTACCAGCAGGAACCGGCCCAGTTCGGCATGGTGTTGGTCTCGCGGCGGTACGACTTCACGCCGTCGCCCAGGTCCAGCTCGACGTTGACCCACGCCTCGTTGCGGGACAGCGGGGTCTCCGGCTTGGAGGCGGCGTCGTCCGGCTCGAAGGTGCGCGGCGAGTAGTCCTCGACCTCGGGCAGTTCCAGCGGCAGCATCGACTCGGGCAGCGAGTGCGCGACGCCGTCCTCGTCGTAGACGATCGGGAAGGGCTCGCCCCAGTAGCGCTGGCGGCTGAACAGCCAGTCGCGCAGCCGGAAGTTGACCGTGCCCTCGCCGATGCCGCGCTCGGACAGCCAGTCGGTGATCGTGGCCTTCGCCTCGACGACGCCCAGGCCGTCCAGGGAGATGCCCTCGTTCGCCGAGTTGATCAGCTTCGCCTCGTAGGAGGCGAACGCGTCGTCCCACTCGGCCGGGTCGGTGCCGCGCCCGTCGGAGGGCTGCACGACGCACCGCATCGGCAGCTCGAAGGCGCGCGCGAACTCGAAGTCACGGCTGTCGTGCGCCGGAACGGCCATGATCGCGCCGGTGCCGTAGCCCATCAGCACGTAGTCGGCGATGAAGACGGGAACCTTCTCGCCGCTGACCGGGTTGATCGCGTACTCGCCGGTGAAGACGCCGGTCTTCTCCTTGGCGTCGGCCTGCCGCTCGACGTCCGACTTGGCGGCGGAGAAGGCGCGGTACGCGGCCACGGCCTCGGCCGGGGTGGCGTGCCCGCCGGTCCACACGTCGTGGGTGCCCTCGGGCCAGGCGGCCGGTACGAACTTCTCGACCAGCGGGTGCTCCGGCGCCAGCACCATGTAGGTCGCGCCGAACAGCGTGTCCTGACGGGTGGTGAAGACGGTGATCGCCTCGTCGCCCAGGGCGAAGTCGACGCGCGCGCCCTCGCTGCGGCCGATCCAGTTCCGCTGCTGCAGCTTGATGGCCTCGGGCCAGTCCAGCCCGTCCAGGTCGTCCAGCAGCCGGTCGGCGTACGCGGTGATCCGCATGTTCCACTGGCTCAGCCGGGACTTGAAGACGGGGAAGTTGCCGCGCTCGGAACGGCCGTCGGCGGTGACCTCCTCGTTGGCCAGTACGGTGCCCAGCCCGGGGCACCAGTTCACGGGCGCGTCCGAGGAGTACGCCAGGCGGAACCCGTTCAGCACGTCGGCCCGCTCGCCGGCGGTCAGCTCGGCCCAGGCGCGGCCGCCGGGGACCTCACGGGAGCCGTCCTCGAAGGCGGCGACCAGTTCGGTGATCGGCCGGGCCTTCTTCGCGTCGGCGTCGTAGAAGGAGTTGTAGATCTGCAGGAAGATCCACTGGGTCCACTTGTAGTAGTCCGGGTCGATCGTCGCGAAGGACCGGCGCTTGTCGTGGCCCAGGCCCAGGCGGCGCAGCTGGACCTTCATGTTCTCGATGTTCGCCTCGGTCGACACGCGCGGGTGCGTGCCGGTCTGCACGGCGTACTGCTCGGCCGGCAGGCCGAAGGCGTCGAAGCCCAGGGTGTGCAGGACGTTGTGGCCGGTCATCCGCTGGTGGCGGGCGAAGACGTCGGTGGCGATGTACCCGAGCGGGTGACCGACGTGCAGGCCCGCACCGGACGGGTACGGGAACATGTCCATGATGAACTTCTTGGGCCGCGCGACGACCGTCGGGTCACCGGCCAGGTCACCGGTCGGGTTCGGGGCCTCGTAGGTGCCCTGCGCGTCCCATACGTCCTGCCAGCGTGCCTCGATGTCGGCGGCCATGGCAGCCGTGTAACGGTGCGCCTCGGCCGCCTCGGGGGCCGGGGTGTTCGTCTCGCTCATGATTCCTGAAGCTCCATCGATCGTCTCTGCCGTCTCTGCCTGCCCAAACGAAAAAGCCCCTCGCACAGGAGGGGACGCCGCGCCGATGCCGACCGTCTCGTGGGTCGGCGCTGATCAGCGCGGCTCGGTAAGCAGAAGGCGTACGGCACGCATGGCGTCAGGGTACCGCAGGGGCCACCGCCGGTGCCCGGCCGTTCCACACGTCGACACGCCGACGCGCGGGTACGTGGGCGAGTGGACACTTCGGCACAACGAGAAGCGGGCCACCCGATCCGGGTGGCCCGCTTCTTCACTGTGGAGCTAAGGAGAATTGAACTCCTGACCTCCTGCATGCCATGCAGGCGCTCTACCAACTGAGCTATAGCCCCTTGCCTCGCTTGCCGCTTCGGTTTCCCTTGCCGGTTCCCCTTGGCGACATCCCAAACATTACACGGTCATGGCCCTGGTCCAAAAATCGGTTTCCATCGACCAAGCGCCATGCCCGATTTGACCCGTCTTGTCACGCTGTCGCGAACTGATAGAAGCGCTTGAGCGTGCAGTGCTCGTCGAGCAGGCGGCCGTAGATCGGCTCGCCCTCCAGCTCTCGGTACGTCTCGATCGGGTCGCCTTTTATGATCAGCGCCCGCGCGCATTCCTCGCACCAGTACTGGTAGTCGGCGTTGACCGGCTCCATGTCCCGCACGATCGGCGTGCCGTTGTTGCACCAGTCGCACCGCCGCCGGTGTGATCCCATCCGTCAGCGACTCCCTCCCGCGTCGGGCCGTCGACTCCCCCTCCGGCGGTCCGATTCTGCCACGCCGGCGCGCGCCTGGTCAGTAAGAGCAAAGGGTACAAAAGCAAGGATCCCGCCCCCTGTTGGGGACGGGATCCTGATTGTGGAGCTAAGGAGAATTGAACTCCTGACCTCCTGCATGCCATGCAGGCGCTCTACCAACTGAGCTATAGCCCCGCTCTCCGCTGCGCTTCCCCCCGTTTCCGGTGTTCTTCGCTGCGAACAAGAAGAACTCTAGCCTGTGACCAGCCGGAAAGTGAAATCCGGGTCGGGGCCCGGTCGGGAAGCGGCAGGGAGCCGTTCT
Source organism: Streptomyces sp. NPDC002467 (assembly GCF_042889825.1). Lineage (NCBI taxonomy): Bacteria > Bacillati > Actinomycetota > Actinomycetes > Kitasatosporales > Streptomycetaceae > Streptomyces > Streptomyces sp. NPDC002467. The sequence goes on from NZ_JBIARJ010000005.1 coordinate 248,613, forward strand.
CAGTCGTCGTCGCCGAGCACGGGTTCCGGCAGGGTGCCGGCGTTGTGCTCCAGCAGACGCCAGCCGCGGGCGCCCTCGCCGAGGACGGACCAGCAGCAGTTGGAGAGCCCGCCCAGGCTCTCCCAGTGGTACGAGTCCAGGCCCAACAGGCGGCCGATGGTCGTACGGATGGTGCCGCCGTGGCTGACCACCACGAGCGTGCCGCCCCGCGGCAGCGCGTCGGCGTGCTCCAGCACCACCGGAGCGGCGCGGTCGGCGACCTCGGTCTCCAGCTCCCCGCCCCCGCGGCGGACCGGCTCGCCGCGCTTCCACGCCGCGTACTGCTCGCCGTACTTCTCGAGGATCTCGTCGTGCGTGAGGCCCTGCCACTCACCGGCGAACGTCTCGCGCAGCGCCTCGGTGCGCGTCACGGGCAGGCCCGTGACGGCGGACAGCTCGGCGGCCGTGTCGGAGGCCCGCATGAGGTCGGAGGCGACGATGGCGTCCGGCTTCAGCGAGGCCAGCAGCCGGGCCGCGCGGCGCGCCTGCGCCATGCCCGTCTCGGTCAGCTCGATGTCCGTGGAGCCCTGGAAGCGGCGCTCCAGGTTCCACGAGGTCTGGCCGTGCCGCCACAGGACGATCTTCCGGCCGGACTTGCCCGTTTCCGTCGCGCTCAGAACAGATCACCGTCCAGATCGTCGTCGCCGGCGGCCTCGCGCAGCTTGGCGTGCTCCTCGGCCTTGCCGATGGTGAGCTTGGCGTCCTCGGGCAGCTCGATCTCGGGGCAGTCCTTCCACAGGCGCTCCAGCGCGTAGAAGACCCGCTCCTCGCTGTGCTGCACGTGGACGACGATGTCGACGTAGTCGAGCAGGATCCAGCGGGCGTCGCGGTCGCCCTCGCGGCGCACCGGCTTGGCGCCGAGCTCCTTGAGGAGGCGCTCCTCGATCTCGTCCACGATCGACTTGACCTGGCGGTCGTTGGGGGCCGAGGCGAGCAGGAAGGCGTCGGTGATCGACAGCACGTCGCTGACGTCGTAGGCGATGATGTCGTGCGCGAGCCGGTCGGCCGCCGCCTGGGCGGCGGTGGTGATGAGTTCGATGGAGCGGTCCGTGGCGGTCACTGGCCATGCTTTCGGGTTGGCGGGCAGATCCATACAAGGGTCTCACGTACCGCCGCCACCGCCCGCGCGGAATATGCCGCGCGGGCTCCACCGCCCCGGGGGCCCGGGTCAGGACGCCTTGTAGTCCTTGCCCAGGATCACCACGACGTCGGCGTTCACCGCGTTCTCCGCCTTCTTCACGACCGTCTCCGGCAGACCCAGCGTCTTGGCTACGTCGATCGCCCGGTCCTTCGCCGCGTCGTCCTGGTACGTGATCTGCGAGGTGGGGGCCGGCTTGTCGGCCTTGCCGCCGTCCACGAAGGTGTAGCCGCCGTTCAGCAGCGCCGCCTTCGCCGCAACCTGCGTCTTGTCGTCGCCGGTGGCGTCCTTGAGGCCGACGCGCGGGGCCGCCCCGGGCTGGGCCGCCGAGACCGTGCCGCCGAGGACCTCCTTGACCACCTTCTTGTTGGCGTCGTCGGTGAGGGTGCCGTCCGCCTTCAGCCCGAGGAGGTCGGTGCGGTACGCGCCCACCTTGGCGTGTGCGCCGAGCCGCGAGAGCAGGGCTCCGAGCGTCTGCGCGTTCAGGCCCGGGTCGAGGATCTGGCCCATGCTCTCGACGGTCACGGCCGCCGCCTTCGGGTCGCTCGGGATCTTGCGCAGGACCGCCTGGAGCACCTTGCCCATGCGTTCCAGCGGCTTGGTCTCCGGCTCCCCCTGGGCGCGGTACGTGGCGTACGCGACGGCCATGGGGCCGCTCAGGCTCTGCTTCTGGCCCTGTGCCACGGCCGGGGCCTTGGCCGCGTCGTCCGCCGGGACCGCGGCGTCGGTGTCGACCTCGATGCCGCCGACCAGCTCGACGAGGTTCTCCAGGAAGGGGGTGTCCAGCCGCCACGTGCCGCCGATGTGGGTGCCGAGCACCGAGTCGAGGGCCTCGCGGGTGCCGAGGCCGCCCTCGTCGACGGACTTGCCGAGCGGGACGGTCGTGCCGTCCTGGCCGGGGACGCCGAGGGTGTTGGGCAGCAGGACGGTGGCGCCCTGCTTGGTGGTGACGTTGTCGACGAGCAGGGCGGAGGCGGTGCCGCCCTTCTTGGTGTTGTGCAGGTGGACGACGATCATGTCGCGCTTCTGCGCCCCGGCGTCGGCGGTAGCGGCGTTGTTCTTCGCCCCCGGGCCGTCGAGGAAGGGCAGCTTGCCCGCGTACCAGAGGTAGCCGAGACCGGCGACGACGAAGAGGGCGAGGACCACGATCAGCGCCACCACGCGGTTGCGGCCGCGGCGCCTGGCCTCCTCACGGCGCTCGGTCCGGCTCTCGGTGAACTTGAGCCAGTCGATGACGTCCTCGGACTCCTCGTCCGGCTGGTCGATGAACGCGAACATCTCGGTGCGGTAGTCCCGCCCCGCCTCGGACCCGGACTCGGACTCGGAGTGGGGACGGCGCGGCTCGGGGACCTGGGCGGCCGGGCGCTCGGCGGGGGCCGGCGGGGCCTGGGGCGCGGGGGCCGAGGGGGGCTCCGGGGCGGTCTGCTGCGGGATCCACTGCTGCGTCGCCCGGGTGTCGTACCCGTAGCCGGGCGCCTGCTGCTGGTACTCCTGCCGGCCCTGGTCCTGGGCGGGCTGCTGCTGCGGGTAGTACTGCTGCTGCTCCGCGTAGCCCTGGTAGCCGTAGCCCTGCTGCTCGTACGTGTCGTACTGCGTGCCGTACTGCTCGTACTGGGGGGCCTGCGGTGCGGACTGCGCGGGGTGCGCGGGCGCCTGGGCGTACACCGGCCGCCCGTACGCGTCGTAGCCGATGAGCTGCTGCTCCTGGGCGACACCGTACGGGTCGTACGGATCCTGTCGGTCGTTCACCGCGGGGCCCCTCTCTCCGGAAGCTCAGGCTCCCCGGTACAGCTCACGCTTGTCGATGTAGCGCACCACACCGTCGGGCACCAGATACCAGACGGGATCCCCCTGGGCCACTCTCGCACGGCAGTCCGTGGAGGAGATGGCCAGCGCGGGCACCTCGACGAGCGAGACACCGCCCTCGGGCAGTCCGTCGTCGGTGAGCACGTGGCCCGGCCGGGTGACTCCGATGAAGTGGGCGAGCGAGAACAGCTCGTCGGCGTTGCGCCAGGTCAGGATCTGGGCGAGCGCGTCGGCGCCGGTGATGAAGAACAGGTCGGCGTCGTCGTTCAGCGCCTTCAGATCGCGCAGGGTGTCGATCGTGTACGTCGGCCCGCCGCGGTCGATGTCGATGCGGCTCACCGAGAACTGGGGGTTCGACGCGGTGGCGATGACCGTCATCAGGTAGCGGTCCTCGGCGGGCGAGACCGCCCGCTGGGACTTCTGCCACGGCTCGCCCGTCGGCACGAACACCACCTCGTCGAGGTGGAAAAGGGCGGCAACCTCGCTGGCGGCCACCAGGTGTCCGTGGTGGATCGGGTCGAACGTCCCGCCCATCACGCCGAGGCGGCGCTTGACCGGGCCCGTAGGCACTTCCTGCTCTCCCATGAGCGCAGAGCCTACTGGCCCGGCGGACGCGCCGGAGCGGCCTAGCGGTCGCGGTTCAGGCGGGTGGTCACCCAGAGCATGAGCAGCAGGATGCCGAGCGCGGCGCCGCCCGTCAGGTACGGGCTGAGGCTGTCGTGGTTGCCACCGTGCTGCTCGACCTCCTCCGAGGCGAGGAGGACCAGGTTGTGGGCGGTGGAGGCGAGGCTCATCAGGCAGGTACCTATCGAGTCGGGGAGCGGGCGGAGACTTCGCTCACATCGTATGCGGGGGCCCGGGGCACGCTCACGCCGACTCAGGCGTTGGAGAGGATGGACACCACGCCAGTCAGGTCGACCCAGGGGAGGGCGCAATGACGGAGACAGGCCTCGGACAGCCTCCGGCGAGGAACCGCAGGAGGTTCCCCGGCATCTCGTCGAGGGCGTACGAGCACCCGGCGGACCGCTCGGCGCTGGTGGCGCTGCGGAAGCTGAGCGGCTTCGACACGGCCTTCAAGGCCCTGAGCGCCCTGCTGCCGGAGCGGAGCCTGCGGCTGCTGTTCCTGTCGGATTCGGTGCGGGTGGGCGAGACCCAGTTCCCCCACCTGTACGCGATGCTCCGCGACGCCTGTTACATCCTGGACCTGGAGAAGGTCCCGCAGATGTACGTCCAGCAGGACCCGAGGCCCAACGCGATGTGCATCGGGCTCGACGAGCCGATCATCGTGGTGACCACGGGTCTGGTGGAGCTGCTCGACGAGGAGGAGATGCGGGCGGTGGTGGGCCACGAGGTGGGCCACGCGCTGTCCGGGCACGCCGTCTACCGCACGATCCTGCTCTTCCTGACGAACCTCGCGCTGAAGGTGGCGTGGATCCCGCTGGGCAACGTGGCGATCACGGCGCTGGTGACGGGTCTGCGGGAGTGGTTCCGCAAGTCCGAGCTGTCGGCGGACCGGGCCGGGCTGCTGGTGGGACAGGACGTGCAGGCCTCGATGCGGGGGCTGATGAAGATCGCCGGCGGCAACCACCTCCACGAGATGAACGTGGACGCCTTCCTGGCCCAGGCCGAGGAGTACGAGGCGGGCGGCGACCTGCGCGATTCCGTCCTGAAGATCCTCAACATGCTGCCCCGTACGCACCCCTTCACCACGGTCCGGGCGGCCGAGCTGAAGAAGTGGTCCGAGAACCGCGACTTCCAGCGGATCATGGACGGCCACTACCCGCGGCGGGAGGAGGACAAGGACACCTCGGTGACCGACTCCTTCCGGCAGTCCGCCTCGCACTACGCCGATTCGGTGCGCACCAGCAAGGACCCCCTGATGAAGCTGGTCGGCGACCTCGCGGGCGGCGCGGGCGACCTGGGCGGCAAGCTGCGCGACAAGTTCGCCGCGGCCGCCGGGGGCGGCTCGTCCGCGGGCGCGGGCGGCGGCGGCAAGCCGGCCGAGGGCAAGGACGCGGGCGACAAGGACGCCGGGGACAAGGACGAGCCGGGGGCTACGGGCCGGGGCTGACCTGGCCGACCGCCGGGGGCGAGGGCTGCGCCAGTACGCCGCACAGCCCGGCGGAGAGCCTCGGACGGCCGCTGGCGTACGGGTCGCTGGCGGCCGGCCCCACCGTGGTGGGGCCGGCTCCGGCGAGGACCGGGCGGAAGGCGGCCGCCGGGTCCTGGGAGCAGTCCTGCGGCCCGGCCATCACGTAGGCCGCGAGCAGTTCCGCCCGGCGGGCCGTGAGGTCCTCCCGGTCGAAGCGCAGCCGCAGCTCGCGCCGGACGGTGAAGAGCGAGGCGCCCTCGGCGGCGGCCGGGGCTCCGGTGGCGGGTCGTACGGCGTAGACGAAGGTGTGGTCGGTGAGCACCTCCAGCACGTCGGGGGCCACCTCCGCGAAGTCGAGGGTTCCGTTCACCCTGACCCGGGAGTCGGCCATGACGGCGGTGCCCGGGTCGAAGCGGACCAGCCAGCCGGTGGCCGCGTGGCGGCCGTCACCGGAGGGCGAGCTCATGCTGCGGTCGAACTGGTCCAGCTGGTCGGGGTCGAGCAGCACCCGCACCGGCCGGGAGGCGGAGCCGGACAGGATGTCCGGGTCCAGCGAGGACTGCACCAGGTAGTCCTTGGCGATGGACAGCGCGGCGACGACCTCGCCCTCGGTGAAGTGGTCCGTGCGGCGCGCGGCCGGGAGGGTGATGCCGGCCGCCCCGACGCGGTAGTCGGCAGCGGGGCTGCTCGCGTACAGGTCCGCCGGGCGGCCGCCGGGCACGGCGGCCACGGGCGCGAGCGGGACGACGGTGCTGCTGAGGGCCGCCGCGGTCTTGCCGGCCGGCGGGACGTAGGGATTGCGCAGCCCCATGTAGACGGCGGCCGCGAAGGCACAGGCGATGAGCAGCACGAGCAGCATGCCCTGCCGGGCGCCCCTGCCGGGCGTGCCGGTGCCCGAGGCCGAGCCGCCTCCCGACCAGATGGAGCGGCTGCGCACGGCCCGGGCGTGCTCGCCCATGCGTTCCTGGGCGGAGTACTCCTGGATCCGTGCGGCCCGCACGAAGTCCTCGTCGAACACCACGGAGCGGTATTCGTCCGCGCGCAACTCGTCGTCGCCCCCGCCCATGCCGTCGGGGGTGCCGTTGGGTGGATCTCCTGGAACGGCCATCGCTTCTCCCGCTGTCCCCGCTTCAGAGAAGCCCCCAGCTCCGGCAGATGCGAGTGGGGTCGTACCTTCAGGGTTGGCGGCCGGAGGGGTACGTAAACGCGCCGACGCCCGTGACTTCCTTGAGCGGGGTGCTGGCGGGCGCGGGCGCGGGGTCGGCCTCGCCGGACGCGCTGCGGTACACGGCGCTGAAGGCGAGCGCGATCATGCCGAGGCCCATCACGAAGGCGAGGACCCAGGCGACCGGGCGCAGCCAGGGCGAGCGACCGCGGTACGGGCGCAGGCTTCCGCCGTAGGCCCCGTACGGGCCGTCGTGGTGGAGGTGGTCCCGCTCGTGGTCCCAGCCGTGCTCGTCGGGGTCGTACCCGTCGGGGCGGCCGTAGCCGTAACCGTCGTAGTCGTCGTCGCCCGTCCAGCCGCCGGCGACGGCTCGGGCCGCTTCGGCCTCCGCGCGCGCCCGGTCGGCCGCCCGCTGGCGCTCGGCGGCACTCGGTTCATGGATCTCGGCGTTCCGGACGAAGGCCTCGTCGAACACCACGGAGGCGAAGTCCTGATCCGCGCCTCCGCGGTCGTCGTCGGGCTCCCCGTCGTCCGGGAACGGCTTGCCCCCCACGTCGTCCGGCACAGGAACAGCCTAGACCTGGGGGGCACCTTTGGGCAGGGTGTGCGCCGAAATCCGGCCACACCGTGTTGGCGGCCCGGTTACCGGATGTGACCGTCGCCGGTGACGATGTACTTGGTGGAGGTGAGCTCGGGAAGGCCCATGGGGCCTCGGGCGTGCAGCTTCTGCGTGGAGATCCCGATTTCGGCGCCGAAGCCGAACTGACCACCGTCGGTGAACCGGGTGGAGGCATTCACGGCAACCGTGGTCGAGTCGACCAGCTGGGTGAAGCGGCGCGCCGCGGCCTGCGAGGTGGTGACGATCGCCTCGGTGTGGCCGGAGGTCCAACGGCGGATGTGGGCGACGGCGTCGTCGAGGGAGTCCACGACGGCGGCGGCGATGTCGTAGGACAGGTACTCGGCGGCCCAGTCCTCGTCGGTCGCGGGGAGGGTCTTCGCCTTGGAGTTCTCGGCGGCCGCGAGGACGCGGTCGTCGGCGTGGACGGTCACGCCCGCGTCGGCGAGTGCGTCCAGGGCGCGCGGCAGGAAGGCGTCGGCGATGTCGCGGTGCACGAGGAGGGTCTCGGCGGCGTTGCAGACGGAGGGCCGCTGGGCCTTGGAGTTGATGAGGATGTCCACGGCCATGTCCAGGTCGGCCTGGGCGTCCACGTAGACGTGGCAGTTGCCGGTACCGGTCTCGATGACCGGAACGGTGGACTCCTCGACGACGGTCTTGATGAGCGAGGCGCCGCCGCGCGGGATGAGCACGTCGACGAGGCCGCGGGCGCGCATCAGCTCGCGGACGGAGTCGCGGGACTCGCCGGGGACGAGCTGGACCGCGTCGGCGGGCAGGCCGGCGCTCTCGACGGCGTCGCGGAGGATGCCGACGAGGGCGGTGTTGGAGGCGTAGGCGGAGGAGCTGCCGCGCAGGAGGACCGCGTTGCCGGACTTGAGGCAGAGCGCGGCGGCGTCGACGGTGACGTTGGGGCGGGCCTCGTAGATGATGCCGACGACGCCGAGGGGCACGCGGATCTGGCGGAGGTCGATGCCGTTGGGGAGGGTGCTGCCGCGGACGACCTCGCCGACGGGGTCGGGCAGGGCCGCGACGTCGCGCACGTCGGAGGCGATGGCCGCGACGCGCTCCGGGGTGAGGGTGAGTCGGTCGATGACCGTCTCGCTGGTGCCGGCGGCGCGGGCCTTGTCGGTGTCGACGGCGTTGGCGGCGATGATCTCGGCCGTACGGGCCTCCAGCGCGTCCGCGATCGCCAGCAGGGCCGTGTCCTTGGCGGACCGCGGGAGTGGGGCGATGGCGGCGGCGGCCGTGCGGGCCGCTGCCGCGGTGGTGAGGACGGGCGAGGTGGCGGTGGCGTCGTCGAGCGAGGTCATGCCGCCCAGGGTAGTCCCCGACCGGCTCTCCACCGCCGGGCTTTCCACCCCGCGAGACGGCCCCGCCGGGCTTTCCACCCCGAGGGACGGCCCCGCCGGGCTTTCCACCCCGCGAGACGGCCCCGCCGGGCTTTCCACCCCGCGAGACGGCCCCGCCGGGCTTTCCACCCCGAGGGACGGCCCCGTCGGCCCCGGCGCCCCGGGACCCGGCCTCCGCCTCTGGCCCGGCCCGGCGGGGTGCCGCTGCGCGGGGCCGGTCCCCTACCCGCCCTTCCACCGTTCCCCGGGGCTCCGCCCCGGACCCCGCGCCTCAAACGCCGGCGGGGCTGGGGTTGCCCTACGGGCAGTTCCAGCCCGCGCGGCGTTTGAGCGCACGGGTGCGCAGCGGCCACCCGACCACCGGCCCCGGGCCGAGGCCCCGCCCGGCAGGCCGACGGACGGAGTCCGGCGCAGCGGCACGAAGCCGGGGAGGCGCCCAGGCGCCGAGCCGCGCGAGTGGCGCGTTCAGTAGGGGTGCACGCCCACCGGGTGGGCCGGGGGTGGGCCGTAGCCCTCCGCCACACGTTGGTGGTAGGTGGCGCGGTCGATGACCTCCAGGCCGACGATCTCCCACGGCGGCAGTTGCGCCGAGGAGCGGTGTTCGCCCCACAGCCGCAGGGCGACGGCCGCCGCGTCGTGGAGGTCGCGGGCCTCCTCCCAGTAGCGGATCTCCGCGTGGTCGTCGGCGTAGCGGCTGGTCAGGAGGAAGGGGTGGTCGTGGGCCAGTTGTTCCAGCCCGCGCCGGACCTCGGACAGCGGCGCCGGCTTGCCGGAGACGCTCAGGGTGACGTGCCACAGGCGGGAGGCTTCGACCTTCGCGTCGTCGTTCCCGGCTCCGCCGTCACCGTCCCCTGTGCCGACGCTGGTCAGCGCTCGTCTCACCAGTCGCCTCCTGTCTCCGCCACGCGTGTCCGCCCGGGGCCCGGGCCCCTCACAGTTGACCAGTCCCCGGGCCGCCGCGCGGCGGTTTTGCAGAAGCTCAGCCCTGCAGCAGGACCAGATCGTCCCGGTGGACGACCTCACGTTCGTACTCGGGTCCGAGTTCCGCCGCGAGCTCGCGGGTGGAGCGGCCGAGGAGCTGCGGGAGTTCCTTGGCGTCGAAGTTGACCAGGCCCCGGGCGATCGGCCGGCCGTCGGCGGAGCGCAGTTCGACCGGGTCGCCGGCCGCGAAGTCGCCCTCGACGGCCGCGATGCCGGCGGGCAGCAGCGAGCTGCCGCGTTCGGTGACCGCGCGGACGGCGCCTTCGTCGAGGACGAGGTGGCCCTGGGGGGTCGAGGCGTGCTGGAGCCACAGCAGCCGGTCCGCGGAGCGGCGTCCGGTGGCGTGGAAGTGGGTGCCGGTCGCCCGCCCGGCCAGTGCGTCGGCGGCCTGGCTGGCGGAGGTGAGGACGACGGGGATGCCCGCCGCGGCGGCGATCCGGGCGGCCTCGACCTTGGTGACCATGCCGCCGGTTCCCACGCCCGCCTTGCCCGCGCTGCCGATGGAGACGTGCGCGATGTCCTCGGGCCCGCGGACCTCGTCGATGCGCGTGGTGCCGGGCAGGGACGGGTCTCCGTCGTAGAGGCCGTCCACGTCCGACAGGAGGACGAGGAGGTCCGCGCGGACGAGGTGGGCGACGAGGGCGGCCAGCCGGTCGTTGTCGCCGAAGCGGATCTCGTCCGTGGCCACGGTGTCGTTCTCGTTGACGACGGGCAGGGCGCCCATCGCGAGGAGCTGGTCGAGGGTGCGGTAGGCGTTGCGGTAGTGCGCGCGGCGGCTGGTGTCGTCGGTGGTGAGCAGCACCTGGCCGACGCGGACGCCGTAGCGGGCGAAGGAGGCGGTGTAGCGGGCGACGAGCAGGCCCTGGCCCACGCTGGCGGCGGCCTGCTGGCGGGCCAGGTCCTTGGGGCGGCGGGCCAGGCCGAGCGGGGAAAGTCCGGCGGCGATGGCGCCGGAGGAGACCAGGACGATCTCCTTCTCGCCGCCGCTGCGGGACTTGGCCAGGACGTCGACCAGCGCGTCCACCCGGTCGGCGTCGAGTCCGCCGGCCGCCGTGGTCAGGGAGGAGGAGCCGACCTTGACCACGATCCTGCGGGCGTCCACGACACCTTGCCTAGCCGCTGACACGTCTTGTCCCCTTGCCCCTTGCCGGAATGCACGGAATGCATGCCGTCTCAATCTACGGGGTCGCGCGGGGCCGCCGCTCAGCGGTTTCAGACCGTGGACGAGCTCCCGACCGGCTCCCGTTCGTCGGCCCGTCCGGCGGCCCCCGGGATGAGGATCTTGCGGGAGATGACGAAGGTGAACGGGATGGCCACGACCGCCGCGACCAGCGGGGCGATGCGCGTGTCCATCCCGGCCCAGGCCACCAGGGCGTAGAGGCCGACCGACTGGATCACGTAGTTCGTGACGTTCGTCAGCGGGAAGAGGAGGAACTTCTTCCACGTCGGCCGGGTCCGGTACGTGAAGTACGTGTTCATGAAGAAGGAGCCGATCATCGCCAGCACGAAGGCGAGCGAGTAGGCGGCGAAGTACGGCATCCACGGGTGCAGCAGCAGGTAGAGCCCGAAGAAGGTGGCCGTGTTGACGCCGCCGACCAGCGCGAAGCGAAAGACCTGGCCCAGCTTTTCTCGTCTGCTCATCGGGAGCTGCGCTCCGCGATCGTCGGCTCCGCGACCGTCGGCTGCGCCGCGGCGACGGCGGGGTGGGCGAGCGCGTCCACCCCGTGGGACTCCTTCACGAGGAAGTGCGGGCGCCGCTTGGTCTCGTAGTAGATGCGTCCGATGTACTCGCCGATCAGACCCAGCATGATCATCTGTACGCCGCCCAGGCCCGTGATTATGGCGACGAGGGTGACGTAGCCCGGCGACTCGACCCCGTTGGTGATCGCCATGACCGTGATCCACAGCGCGTACAGGCAGGTCAGCGCGACGAGGGAGACGCCGAGCCAGATCCCGATGCGCAGCGGCCGGTTGTTGAAGGAGATCAGGCCGTCCATGCCGTAGTTCAGCAGGGCGCCGAACTTCCACTTGGTCTCGCCGGCCTCGCGCTGGGCGTTGCGGTAGTCGAAGTGGACGGTGTCGAAGCCGATCCAGGAGAAGAGGCCCTTGGAGAAGCGGTTGTACTCCGGCAGCGACAGCAGGGCGTCCACGGCCGGGCGCGACAGCATGCGGAAATCGCCGACCCCGTCGGTGAGCTCGACGTCGACCCAGCGGTTCACGCCCCGGTAGTAGAGGCGGCTCAGCGCGCTGCGGAGCTTCTTGTCGCCTTCGCGGGTGCGGCGGGCGATGATCTGGTCGTGGCCCCGCTGGTGGTATTCGAGCATGGTCGCGATGAGCTCCGGCGGGTGCTGGAGGTCCGCGTCCATGATCACGACGGCGTCGCCGGTGGTCTCGCGCAGGCCCGCGAGCATGCCGGCCTCCTTGCCGAAGTTGCGGCTGAAGGAGACGTACCGGGTCCGCTCGCCGTGTTCGGCGGCGATCTTCCGGAGCTTGTCGAGGGTGCCGTCGCGGCTGCCGTCGTCGACGTAGCAGACCTCGTACTCGACGGGGAGGGAGTCCAGGATCTTGCGGATCTCGACGTCGAAGCTGTCGATCACGGCTTCTTCGTTGTAGCAGGGGACAACTACGGACAGCTTCGTCATGGACACTTCCTGCTGGCTCCGAACGGGTGATTGTGGGCGACCGGACCCGCCACTCACCTCTTCCTTAGAAGTATGCACGGCGACGGTCGGCCGGCGGCCGGCCGTCGGGTCGGCCTGCGGGAGTGGAGGGCGGCACACGGTAGCTTTGACGAGATAAGCGGAATGAGCTGAACGAAACGAAACGAAACGAAGGGATCGAGGTGCACGTGCCCGACGTCTCCGTGGTCGTCATCGTCTACAACGACGCAGAGCGTCTGTCGACAGCAGTCCAGTCGGTATTGGACCAGACCCTGCACGGGGTCGAAGTCGTGATCGTCGACGACTGCAGCAAGGACCGCTCGTACGCGGTCGCCCAGGAACTGGAAGCGGCGCATCCGGGGAGAGTGCGCGCCTTCCGTCTGCCGGAGAACAGCGGCGGCTGCGGTGCGCCCCGCAACCACGGGATCCGGCAGGCCACCGGCAAGTACGTCATGTTCCTGGACAGCGACGACGTGCTGGAGCGCAACGCCTGCCGGAACATGCTGGACGCGGCCGAGCGCACCGGTTCCGACCTGGTCTCGGGCATGTGCGTCCGCGTGCACCTCGACAACCGGTGGGGCAAGACCACCGAGTGGTACCCCTGGATCTACTCGCGCACGCGCACGCTGGAGTCGATCACCGACTTCCCGGACCTGCTGGTCTACGACACCCTCTCCACGAACAAGTGCTACCGGCGCGAGTTCCTCCTGGAGCAGGGCCTGGAGTTCCCGGTCGGGATCCACTACGAGGACCTGCTGTTCTCCGCGCAGGCCTACGTGGCCGCCCGCCGCATCACGCTGATCCCGAACCACGTCTACTTCTGGAACGTGATCGAGAAGGCCGCGGCGAAGTCGATCAGCAACCGGCGCCACGAGATCGCGAACTTCATCCACCGGATGGAGATCCACCGCCGCGTCGACGAGCTGCTCGCCTCGAAGGGCCACACGGACATCAAGTCCGCGAAGGACGCCAAGTTCCTCAAGCACGACCTGGTGCTGCACCTGCGCGACCTGCCCCTGCTCAGCGACGAGTACCGGCAGGAGTTCGCCCGCCTCGCCAACGGCTACTTGGCGGGCATCGACCCGGCGGCGTACGAGAACGTCACCCACCTCCAGGCGATCTGCGCGTACCTGCTGGGCAAGGAGGACTGGGACAACCTGCTCCCGGCCGCCGACGCCATGACCAACAAGGGCCGGCTCTCCTCCCCCCTGGCGGAGCGCGACGGCCGCGTCTACTGGTGCGCGCAGCACATCGACGACGCCGACGGGGCCGAGGCCGCGGAGGCCCGGCGGATACTGGACGTCACCGAGCAGGGCTTCCACACCACCCCGCTCACCTCCCTCCAGCTGGGCAACCGCCTCACCTCGTACGAGGACGACGGGCGCGGCACCGTCACGCTGTCCGGCGCCGTCGTGAACCCGCTGGGGCGGATCCCGGCCGACGCCGAACTGAAGGGCTCACTGGAGTTCCGGGCCCGCCGGCAGATCGGGGTGCGGTCCTTCGGCTTCCCGGTGGCAACCGTGCGACACGCCGGTGACACGATCGAGTGGAGCGGCAGCGCCGACATCGGCTCGACGGTCCGTCCGCTGGGCATCATCGACGCCGTCTGGGACGTCCGCCTCAAGCTGACCGCGGGCGGCGACAAGATCACCACCCGGGTCTCGGTCGGCGGGGTCGACCTGGAGAAGGCGGCCCGGCTGCGCGTGCGGCCGCGGCTGACGCGGCTGGTCTCCGACCGCTTCGAGCCGGAGGTGACCAAGAAGGGCAACCTGTCGTACGTCCTCACCGCCGAGGGCGCCGCCGCGGTCCGCACCCGGTCGCTGATCGACAACGCCATACAGGGCAAGGCGGCCAACGTGGTCAAGCGGGGCCTGCGCAAGGCCCTGCGGGTGCGCCGGAACATCGGCTCCGGCGAGCAGAAGGTGAAGGTCTACCACGAGGTCTTCTCGAAGCTGCCCGTCAAGAAGGGCACGGTCGTCTTCGAGAGCCACATGGGCAAGCAGTACAGCGACAGCCCGAAGGCGATCTACGAGGAGATGGTGCGCCAGGGCGTGCCGTTCGAGGCGATCTGGTCGTACGCGGGCGGCAAGCCGACCGGCTTCCCCAAGGAGGCCACGCTGGTGCGCCGCTGGAGCTGGGCGTACCTGCGGGCGCTGGCCCAGGCCGAGTACTGGGTGGACAACCAGGGCTTCCCGCTGGCGCTGACCAAGCGCGCGGGCACCACGTACATCCAGACCTGGCACGGTTCCGCGCTCAAGCGGATGGGCTTCCACGAGCCCCGCACCAAGGCGCAGGGCAAGGCCGGTCAGGACAAGTTCCAGGCGGCCGTCGACCGCTTCGACCACTTCCTGATCCGGTCCGAGCACGACGCCCGTACCCTCGCCAAGGGCTTCCGGCTGCGCGACGAGGTCCTGCTGCGCAGCGGCTACCCGCGCAACGACGCCCTCGTCGAGGCGCAGCTGAGCGAGGCGCAGAGCGGTGAGCGGGTGCGCGGGCCGCTGGCGGCCGAACTCGGCATCGACCCGGAGAAGAAGGTGCTGCTGTACGCGCCGACCTTCCGGGCGGCGGCCGACGGCACGGTCGAGGGCTTCGCGTTCCCCTTCGACGTGGAGGAGTTCGCGGAGCGGCTCGGTGACCGCTTCACGCTGCTGGTGCGCACGCACTACCTCAACAGCGTCTCGCTGCCGCCGTCGGTCGAGGGTCGCGTCATCGACGTGTCCCGGCACCACGACATCACTCCGCTGCTGGCCCTCGCGGACGGGCTGATCACGGACTACTCGTCCGTGATGTTCGACTACGCCGTGCTGGACCGGCCGATGGTGTTCTTCGCGTACGACTACGAGAAGTACGCCAACGACATCCGCGGCACCTACTTCGACCTGAAGGAGAAGGCGCCGGGCCCGGTGGTGTCCACGGCGGACGAGCTCCTGCAGGCGCTGTCGGCCTTCGAGGAGGCGGACGCGAAGTTCGCGGAGTCCCGGCAGCGTTTCCTGACCGAGTTCGGCGAGTACGACCGTGGGGACGCCGCACGCCAGATCGTCGAGAAGTTCTTCACCGGGAGCGGCAAGTGAGCCGGGACATCTTCATCGTCTCCAACAGCGTCGACGAGCTCGGCGGTGTGACCACCTGGTCCCACCAGATGGCCCGGCTGTTCACGGAGCGCGGGCACCAGGTGCACATCGTCGGCATCGCCCCGGTCGCCGAGGAGATCCGCCAGAAGCTGCCGCAGGACCTGCCGTACGGGACGACCACCCTGTACGACGCCCACCCGCCGGCGGCGCGCAGGCTGCACGGGATCAAGGGCCGGCTGAACGCGCCCGAGCGGCGCCGGCAGGCGGCCCGGCGGGCGAAGATGCGGGTCAAGGCGGAGCGGCTCGGCGAGCTGTTCCGGGCGGCCCGCCCCGGCAGCGTGGTCATCGTCACCCAGGTCTGGGCGATGGAGTGGGTGGCCCTCGCCGACACCAAGGGGCTCACCGTCATCGGGATGAGCCACGAGTCCTTCGAGGCCAGCCAGAAGTCCACCCGTGGTGCGCGCGTGCGCCGGCACTACCCGGAGGTCGACCGGCTGCTGGTGCTGACCCCGGAGGACGCGGACCTCTGGATCCGGTCGGGCATGGAGAACGTGGGCAGCATGCCGAACCCGCTGCCCTTCATGCCGGACTCCCCCGCCCCGCGCACCGGGAAGGTCGTGGCCTGCGTCGGTCGCCTCGCCTTCGAGAAGGGCGTCGACCTGCTGCTCGACGCCTGGGCCGAGGCCTCTCCGCAGCACCCCGACTGGACCTTGCGGATCTACGGGGCGGGCGTGGAGGAGCCGGCGCTGCGGGCGCACTGCGCCTCGCTGGGGCTGGACGAGTCCGTGGAGTGGATGGGCAGCACCGACGACGTGCTGGGCGCGCTGCGCGGGGCCTCGGTCTTCGCACAGGCCTCGCGGGCCGAGGGCTTCCCGATCACTCTGCTGGAGGCGATGGCGGCGGGCCTGCCGGTCGCGGCCTTCGACTGCGCGCCGGGTGTGCGGGAGATCGTCCGCCACGGCGAGGACGGGCTGCTCGCCCGGCTGGGCAACACGATGGAGCTGGCCGGGCACCTCGACGCGCTGATGAGCGACGGCGAGCTGCGCGACCGGCTCGGGGACACGGCGTTCCGTTCGGTGAAGCGCTACTCCAGCGCCGAGATCACCGACCGGTGGGAGGAGCTGTTCTCCTTCCTGGAGCGCTGACACCGCCCCCCGTACGCGGGAAGCCGCCCGCCCCGGAGGAATCCGGGGCGGGCGGCTTCGCGTATGAAGGGGTATCGGCCCGGTCAGAGCGCGTGGACGTCCTTGTGGCGGTCCTTGTGCCCGGCCTTCGCCGCCTCCTTGTTGGCCTGCCAGCCCGCCCAGGCGGAGCTGACCATCTCCCGGACGTCGCGCCGGGCCTTCCAGCCGAGCACGTCGGCGATCCTGTCGGCCGAGGCCACGACCTTCGCCGGGTCACCGGGGCGGCGGGGGCTGATCACCGGGGCGTGGGTGTGTCCCGTGCCCTTGTTCAGGAGGTCGACCATCTCCGCGACGGAGACGCCCTCACCACGGCCGATGTTGACGGTGAGGTCCTTGTACTCCCCGGCCGCGGCCCACTCGGCGAGCTTGCGGGCCGCCGCCACGTGGGCCTCCGCGAGGTCCTCGACGTGGATGTAGTCACGGATGCAGGTGCCGTCCGGCGTCGGGTAGTCGTCGCCGAAGATGAGCGCGCCCTCGCCCTTGTCGAACCGCTCGAAGACCATCGGGACGAGGTTGAACACGCCCGTGTCGGCGAGTTCGGGGGTCGCGGCGCCCGCCACGTTGAAGTAGCGCAGGCAGGCGGTGGAGATGCCGTGCGCCCGGCCCGCGGAGCGCACCAGCCACTCGCCGGCCAGCTTCGTCTCGCCGTAGGGGCTCAGCGGCAGGCACGGGGTGTCCTCGGTGACCAGGTCCACGTCGGGCGTGCCGTAGACGGAGGCGGAGGAGGAGAAGAGGAAGTTGCGGACGCCCGCGTCGGCCACGGACTGGAGCAGGACCGTGAGGCCCTGCAGGTTCTCGTGGTAGTAGTACAGCGGCTTCTCGACGGACTCGCCGACCTGCTTCTTGCCCGCGAGGTGCACCACACCGGTGATCTTGTGCGCGCGGATGACCGCGTCCACGGCCAGGCGGTCCAGGACCGAGCCGACCACCAGCGGGACGCCTTCCGGCACACGGTCCTCGTTGCCCGTGGAGAGGTCGTCGAAGACGACGACCTTCTGCCCCGCGAGCACCATCGCGCGGACGACGTGCGACCCGATGTATCCGGCGCCACCGGTGATCAGAAAGGTCATGTGTTGCTCCTGGTCCTGTCGTTTCCGTGAGCGGTGCTCAGTGCGACGCGCACGCTGCCCTGGCGCGGTCGAACCGGTTCCGTACGAGGAACATCGCGCCCGCGGCGCCCGGCGCGAGGCGCAGGGCGAGCGAGCCCGAACCCGTGCGGTACGGCTGCGTCAGCAGAACACCGTACCGGCTGCTGGGCAGGGCGCGGCGGCGCAGCAGGCCGCCCCGGGGGCGCAGGGAGGTCTTCAGGGAGCTCCCGTCCGCGCACTCCACGACCGCTTCGACGTGCCACGCCTGGAGTCGGCGCAGGCCCATCCTGCGGCCCGTGGCGGCCAGGTCTCCGAGGCGGAACGGAAGCACCACCGACCAGCCGCCGTCCTCGTCCGGGGTCAGCTCCACGGCCTTCGCCAGTACGGGATCGCCACCGGCGCGGGGCAGGAAGCGCAGCCGCACGGTCCGCGGGCCGGCCTCGGCGAGCCGCCCGTACAGGTCGTGCAGCCGCAGCCGCACGGCGCCGTTGCCCGCGGGTTCGGCGTCGATGGTCACCGGCAGCGCGGGCGTCGGCAGCTCGCGCAGGCCGTCCAGCTCGACCGGGAGTTCCTCGCTCCACACCGGCACCCCGTCGGGGCCGGTCGCGTACGGGGGCAGCAGGCGCGGCGGCTCGGCGGCGAAGCGGGTCAGCCGCTCGACGTCGGCGGGCGGGGTGGCGGTGGCGCGCAGCACGCGTACGATCCAGCGCGCGTGCGGGGCCGCGGCCTCGACGGCGGCCCCGTCGAAGGTGTCGAGGTACTCGCGGGTCATCGTCCACCAGGCGGCCTGGTACTCGGGGTCCTTGCCGAGCTCGCGCAGGTACATGCGCAGGTCGTACTCGATGAACTTGACGTGGCAGGCGTGGCCCAGCTCCGGGGAGGCGGCGGCGAGCGTCCGGGCGGCGGTGCGGTGGGCCTCGATGCGGGCGCGCCAGTTGCCGACGTCCTTGCGGTCGAGGGAGATCGACACCTGTGCGGCGTCGCGGCGCACGTGCCACACGTAGACCAGGTCGTCGATCACCGCGACGCGGGGGGCGGCCGCCAGGACGCGCGAGGTGAAGACGAAGTCCTCGTAGACGAAGCGACCGTCGGGAAAGCGGATCGAATGCTTATTCAGGAATGACCGGTCGTACAGCTTGTTGACGCAGAGCGTGTCGCGGACCAGATCGGGCCGGTCCGCGGGCTGTTCGATCACGTCGCCCGCGGTGTACAGCCCCGGCATCCACGGCACGTCGTGGTGGAGCGGGAGCTCGCGGCGCACGCACGCGCCGACCGTGACCGGGGCCCGGTGCTCCTCCGCGGCCCGCACCAGGGCGTCGGCCGCCCCCGGGGGCAGCACGTCGTCGCTGTCCAGGAACAGGACGTACGGGGAGGTCGCGGCGGCGATCCCGTCGTTGCGCGGGGTGCCGCACCCGCCGCTGTTCTCCGTGCGGTGCACGACCTTCAGACGGGGGTGCCGGGCGGCCAGCTCGTCCAGCACCCGCGCGGTGCCGTCGGACGAGGCGTCGTTCACGGCGATGACCTCGGCGACCACCGGGCCCTGGGCGAGAGCCGATTCGACGGCTTCGCCCACGAGCCCGGCGTCGTTGTACGCGATCACCACAACGGAAACGGAGGGGGGGTTCGTGCTGCTCACCCGGTGGATCCTAGGCGACCCGGGTAAACAGGACCTCAAGGCAGGCCAACGCCCGGGTAGCGCCGGCGGCGATCAGGCTCAGAACGGCCTGAACTCGTCGTACTCCTGCTGCGCCGTGTCCCCGCGCTTGGCTTCCTTCTCCTTGCGGCGCTGCGTGGCCGGGCGCGGAGCCTCCATGCGGTGGTCCTCGCCGCGGCGGCCCAGCATCTCGGCGCCGGCCATCATGGTCGGCTCCCAGTCGAAGACGACCGCGTTGTCGTCGGAGCCGATGGCCACGCCGTCGCCGGCGCGGGCGCCGGCCTTCCTCAGCGCGTCCTCGACACCGAGGCGGTTGAGGCGGTCGGCGAGGTAACCGACGGCCTCGTCGTTGTTGAAGTCGGTCTGGCGGACCCAGCGCTCCGGCTTCTCGCCGCGCACCACGTACACGTCCTCGACCTCGTCGTAGGCGACGGTGAAGCCGGCGTCGTCCACGGCCTTCGGGCGGATGACGATACGGGTCGCCTCCTGCTTGGGCTTGCGGGCGCGGGCCTTGGCGACGACCTCGGCGAGGAAGTAGGAGAGCTCCTTCAGGCCGGTGCGGGCGACCGCGGAGACCTCGAAGACCTTGTAGCCGCGGGCCTCCAGGTCCGGGCGGACCATCTCGGCGAGGTCCTGGCCGTCGGGGATGTCGACCTTGTTGAGCACCACCAGGCGCGGGCGCTTCTCCAGGCCGCCGCCGTAGATCTTGAGCTCTTCCTCGATGACGTCGAGGTCGGCGACCGGGTCGCGGTCGGACTCCAGGGTGGCGGTGTCCAGGACGTGCACCAGCACGGAGCAGCGCTCGACGTGGCGCAGGAACTCCAGACCGAGGCCCTTGCCCTGGCTGGCGCCGGGGATCAGGCCGGGGACGTCGGCGATCGTGTAGACCGTCGAGCCGGCGGTGACGACGCCCAGGTTCGGGACCAGCGTCGTGAACGGGTAGTCCGCGATCTTCGGCTTGGCGGCGGAGAGCACCGAGATCAGCGAGGACTTGCCGGCGCTCGGGAAGCCGACCAGCGCCACGTCGGCGACGGTCTTGAGCTCCAGGACGATGTCGCCGGTGGTGCCGGGGACGCCGAGGAGCGCGAAGCCGGGGGCCTTGCGGCGGGCGGAGGCGAGCGCGGCGTTGCCGAGACCGCCGCGGCCGCCTTCGGCGGCGACGTAGGTGGTGCCCTGGCCGACGAGGTCGGCGAGGACGTTGCCCTCCTTGTCGAGGACGACGGTGCCGTCCGGCACGGGCAGGATCAGGTCCTGGCCGTCCTTGCCGGAGCGGTTGCCGCCCTCGCCGGGCTTGCCGTTGGTGGCCTTGCGGTGCGGGCTGTGGTGGTAGTCGAGCAGGGTGGTGATCGCCTGCTCCACCACCAGGATCACGTCACCGCCACGGCCGCCGTTGCCGCCGTCGGGGCCGCCGAGCGGCTTGAACTTCTCCCGGTGAACGGAGGCGCAGCCGTGGCCTCCGTTACCCGCGGCGACGTGCAGCTCGACGCGGTCCACGAAGGTGGTCATGGTTGTTCCTCCAGATACAGCGGGGATGGTCCGGAATGTCCGGTGGCAGACCTTGCTGCCCATTAAACGTGCCCGGGTGGGGCGGGGCGTGTCTCAGTGACAACGCGCCGAGGGCGGACCTCTCTTCCCGGCTGACGCCGGAAAGAGCTGAGATCCGCCCTCGGGATGTTACGAACGCTCGATCAGCAGAAGCTGGATCAGGCGGCCGGAACGATGTTCACGACCTTGCGGCCACGGTGCGTGCCGAACTGGACCGAACCGGCCTGCAGCGCGAACAGCGTGTCGTCGCCACCACGACCGACACCCGAACCCGGGTGGAAGTGGGTGCCGCGCTGGCGGACGAGGATCTCGCCGGCGGAAACGACCTGACCGCCGAAGCGCTTCACGCCGAGCCGCTGGGCATTGGAGTCGCGCCCGTTCCGGGTGGACGATGCGCCCTTCTTGTGTGCCATGTCTCAGTCCCTCTTACTTCGCAGCCGCGGGGATACCGGTGACCTTGATCGCCGTGTACTGCTGGCGGTGACCCTGGCGACGGCGGTAGCCGGTCTTGTTCTTGTAGCGCAGGATGTCGATCTTGGCGCCCTTGTGGTGGTCCACGACCTCGGCCGTGACCTTGATGCCGGCCAGGACCCACGGGTCGCTGGTCACGGCGTCGCCGTCGACAACGAGCAGGGTCGAGAGCTCGACCGTGTCGCCAACCTTGGCAGTGGAAATCTTGTCAACCTCAACGATGTCGCCGACAGCAACCTTGTGCTGGCGACCACCGCTGCGCACGATGGCGTACACGCGGATCTCTCTCTCACTCGGGACGGATGCTCCTGAAGCCAGCCGCTCAGGCGGGCCGGGGCCCGAACTGATCCGGAATGGACGAGCGGCCTCTCCGGGCAGAGCCTGGAGGAAGGTGCTCAGGAGCGCGGCACGTCTAAGACACGCCGACGGTCAAGATTACGGGCCCCGGCTCGACGAGGTCAAACCGGGGTCCTTCGTGCCGTGAAACCCACTCACGGCACCTGTGCCGCTACTCGGCGGAGTGTCCTGCCGAGACGGCGACGGCGGTGTGCGGGTCCGAGCGCGGCCGTCAGCCCATCCCCCCACCCGCCGAAAACGGCCCCGCCCGGCACCTTTCGGTGCCGGGCGGGGCCGGATGGAGCAGGAACCGCAGGTCAGGCTTCGGTCGGAGCCGAGACGGACGGCGGCGTCTGCTGCTCGGCCGCCGCGGTCTTCTTCGTCGCCCGCTTCGCCACGGTCTTCTTCGTCGTGGCCGCCTTCTTGGCCACGGTCTTCTTGGCCGCCGTCGCCTTCTTGGCGGTGGTGGCCTTCTTCGCCGCGGTCGCCTTCTTGGCCGGAGCCTTCTTGGCGGCCTTCTTCGCCGGGGCGGCCTCCTCGACCGGGGCCTCCGGCTCCGGCTGCGCCTCGGTCACCGGGGCCTCGACGACCACCACGGCGGCCTCGGTCGCGCCCGCCGGGGAACCGGCGGGTGCGGTGGCCTTGCGGGTGGCACGGCGGCGCGGACGGGCCGGCGCGGCCTCGACCACGGGCTCGGCTTCGACCACGGGCTCGACGACCGGCTCCGGCTCGACGACGGCCTCGACCGGGGCCTCGACCACGGCCTCGACGACCGGCGCCGGCTCGGGCTCCGGGGCCACCTCGGCCGCGGGGGCCGGGGCACCCGCCGGGGCGGTGGCCTTACGGGTCGCACGGCGACGGGTCCGACCCTTGGGGGCCTCCTCCGCCACCGGCTCCGCGACGACCTCGACCGGGACCTCGGCCACGTCCTCGACCTGGGCGACGACCTCGGCGGCGGGCGCCGGCACGGTGTCGGCGGGCTCGGTCACCGGCTCGGCCTCGACCACGGGGGCCGGGGCCTGGACGGCCGCACCGCGCGGGGCACCCGCAGGAGCGGTCGCCTTGCGGGTGGCACGGCGCCGGTTGCGACGGCCGCTCAGACCCGCGGCGGCCTCGGCCTCGGCCGGGCTGCCGTACAGCTCCTCGCCCGCGACGAACTCCGGCTCGGGCAGCGCCACCGGCGCCGCGATCTCCGCGGCCACCTCGGCCTCGGTCTCGAAGACCTCCGCCTCGACGGTCAGGGCGGCCTCGTGCTCGTGCTCGTGGTGGTCGGACTCCGCCCGGCCGCCGCGGCGCTTGGCGCGCTTGCCGCCGTTGCCACCGCCGCCGATCGAGGTCGGGCTCTCCATGTGCACGATCACACCGCGGCCGTTGCAGTGGACGCAGGTCTCGGAGAAGGACTCCAGCAGACCCTGGCCCACCCGCTTGCGGGTCATCTGGACCAGGCCCAGCGAGGTCACCTCGGCGACCTGGTGCTTCGTACGGTCACGGCCCAGGCACTCCAGCATGCGCCGCAGGACCAGGTCGCGGTTGGACTCCAGGACCATGTCGATGAAGTCGATGACGACGATGCCGCCGAGGTCGCGCAGCCGCAGCTGGCGCACGATCTCCTCGGCCGCCTCCAGGTTGTTCCTGGTGACCGTCTCTTCGAGGTTGCCGCCCTGACCGGTGAACTTGCCGGTGTTGACGTCGATGACGATCATCGCCTCGGTCTTGTCGATCACGAGGGAACCGCCCGAGGGCAGCCACACCTTGCGGTCGAGCGCCTTGGCGAGCTGCTCGTCGATCCGGTACGTCGCGAAGACGTCCACCTCGGAGGTCCAGCGCGACAGCCGGTCGGCCAGGTCCGGGGCCACGTGCGAGACGTAACCGTGGATGGTCTCCCAGGCGCCGTCACCGCTGACGATGACCTTCGAGAAGTCCTCGTTGAAGATGTCGCGCACGACGCGGACGGTCATGTCCGGCTCGCCGTACAGGAGGCTCGGGGAAGAGGTCGAGATCTGCTTCGACTTCTTCTGGATGTCCTCCCACTGGGCCTGCAGACGCTCGACGTCGCGGCGCAGCTCGTCCTCGCTCGCGCCCTCGGCGGCGGTGCGCACGATGACGCCCGCGTCCTCGGGGACGATCTTCTTGAGGATGGTCTTCAGGCGCGCGCGCTCGGTGTCGGGCAGCTTGCGGCTGATGCCGGTCATCGAGCCCTCGGGCACGTAGACCAGGTAGCGGCCGGGCAGCGAGACCTGCGAGGTCAGGCGGGCGCCCTTGTGGCCGATCGGGTCCTTGGTGACCTGGACCAGCACGGACTGGCCGGACTTCAGGGCGGACTCGATGCGGCGCGGCCCGTTGGCCATGCCGAGCGCCTCGAAGTTGACCTCACCGGCGTACAGGACGGCGTTGCGGCCCTTGCCGATGTCGATGAAGGCGGCCTCCATGGACGGCAGCACGTTCTGGACCTTGCCCAGGTAGACGTTGCCGACGTACGAAGTGGCCTCTTCCTTGTTGACGTAGTGCTCGACGAGCACGTTGTCTTCCAGGACGCCGATCTGGGTGCGCTCACCGGACTGGCGGACGACCATCACGCGCTCGACGGCCTCGCGGCGGGCCAGGAACTCGGCCTCCGTGATGATCGGCACGCGGCGACGGCCCTGCTCGCGACCCTCGCGGCGGCGCTGCTTCTTCGCCTCCAGACGGGTCGAGCCCTTGATGGACTGGACCTCGTCGGACGGCTCGGCCTCCTTGCGGGCCGGGCGGGGCTCGCGGACCTTGACGACGGTGCGCACGCCCTCCTCGTCGGCCGCTTCGCCGGTGACGTCGGCGGGCTCACCGCTGCGACGGCGACGGCGACGACGGCGACGGCTGGAGCTGGAACCGAGAGCGGCCTCGTCGGCCTCGTCGAACTCGGCGCCCTCCTCCTCGCCCTCGGCCTCCTGCTCGGCGGCCTCGGCCTCTTCCTCGGCGGCCTCGTCGAGCTCCGCGGCCTCACCGCGGCGACGGCGACGGCCACCGCGACGGCGACGGCGCGACGGGCGCTCGCCCGACTCGTCGCCCTCGTCGAACTCGGCGGCCTCTTCCTCCAGCTCCGCTTCCGGCTCCTCCTCGGCGAGCACGTCGGCGACGGAGACCGGGCCGGCCTCGGCGACGGGCGCGGCCTCGGCGGCGCCACGGCCGCGGCGGCGGCGACGGCCGGCCGGCTGCGGGGCGGCGGGGGCCTCGGCGACGACGGCCTCGGCTTCGAGCTCCTCGTCCTCCTCGACCTCCTCGGCCGGGGCGGCGGCACGCGCGGCGGCCGCGGCCATGGCGGCGGTCTCCGGCGTCTGGAACATCGGCTCGGCGAAGACCGGGGCCTGGAAGGTGGCCACGGCGGGACGCGCGGCACGGCGGGACGCCCGGTTCGGAGCGGCGGGCTCGGCGCTCTCGGCGACCGGCTGCGCGGGGGCGGCTGGCTGCGCGGGGGCGGCCGCGGTGGTGGAGCGGGTGGCGCGACGACGGCCGCCGCGCTTCGGGGAGTCCAGCGCGTCGGCGACGGTGAAGGTCCGGGCGGCGGCCTTGGGGGCCTCCTCCGCGACGGGCTCGACCTCGACCTCGGCGGCGGGAGCGGCCGGGGCCTCCGGCGCGGTGGCGGCGCGGGTCGCACGGCGACGGGCGCGCGGGGCCGGAGCGGCAGGCTCCTCGGCGACGACGGCGGCCGGAGCCTCCTCGACGGCGGGCTCTTCGACCTCGACGGCCTCCACGACCGGGGCGACCGGGGCGGTGGCGGCGCGGGTGGCACGACGGCGGGTGCGCGGCGCGGGAGCGGCGGGCTCCTCGGCGACGACGGCGGCCGGCTCCTCCACGACGGCGGGGGCGGTCTCCACGGCCGGGGCGGCCTCGGCGGCCGGCGCGGTCACGGCGCGGGTCGCACGGCGGCGGGCGCGGGGGGCGGGAGCGGCCGGAGCCTCCTCCTCGACCACGGGCGCGGCCTCGGCGGCGGGAGCGGCCGGGGCCTCGGGCGCGGTGGCGGCGCGGGTGGCACGGCGACGGGTGCGCGGCGCGGGAGCGGCGGGCTCCTCGGCGACGACGGCGGCCGGCTCCTCCACCACGATCGGCGCGGCCTCGGCCACCGGCGCGGCAACGGCGCGGGTGGCACGGCGGCGGGCGCGGGGGGCGGGGGCGGCGTCCGCAGCGGCCTCGGGGGCGGCTGCGGCCGGGGCGGCCTCGGTCACCGGGGTCGTCTCGGCGGCACCGCCGGGCGGACCGGCGGGCCGGGAAGCGGCGCGGCGACGCCTGCGCGGGGGCAGGTTGTCGCTCGGGCTGTTGTTGGTGGTGTCGTTTTCGTTGTTGAGCATTGCGGGCGGTTCTCCCGTCACGCTCCCGGGCGCCGCGGCTGACATCCGGTCCGGCACGGCCCCGCGCGACGTGCGCGGAGCCGGCCTCCGGGGCGCGTTCGCCACACGGGAGCTCAGTTCATGGCCGCCGGTTCCGCACGTGTTCTCCGTACGGCCTGGCGGAAGTCTTCAGGTCAGTGCGCGGCCCGACCCAGGTGGCTCCCGAGTACCAGGGCTGCGCTACGACGACGATCCTTACGCGGCGGGACCTTCCGGCGCCTTCGCGTCGGCGGCTACGGCGGCCGTGGGTGGGGCGGCCGTGACAGCCTCGCGGTCGGGCGCGAGCGGGTCGGTCACCGTGCCGGACTCCTCGTCGAAGAGCCCCTGCGCCAGCCTGGTCACCGCAGAGGGGACCGGCGGCGCCAGGTCGGCCACAGCTCGGAGACCGGACAGGACGTCGTCGGGTCGCACGGCAGGTGTCAAATGCCGAACAACCAGCCGCAGTATCGCACAGGCATTGTCCACGGGCCTATCACCAGCGGCAGGAAGCGCTTCAAGGCTCACCACGGCACCACGGGTGTCGAAAGTGCGCATGCCGTTCTTGGTACGTCGCTGCACCTCCACCGTCTCGGCTGCGAGGAAGACCTCCACGGCCCGCTCGGCGTCGGCGGGCTCCACGCCGTCCAGGCGCAGCTCCCACACGGAGGCGGTCAGCCGGTCGGCGAGGCCGGAGGTACGGGCCTCGACGGCTTCGATGATGTCGAGGCCGACGGGCATCGATTCGTCGAGCAGCTCACGGAGCTTCTCGGGGTCGCGGGGCGCGGCGAGGCCGATCTCCAGGTACTCGGCCTCGCTGCCGGTGCCGGTGGGCGCGGCGTTCGCGTACGAGACGCGGGGGTGCGGGGTGAAGCCGGCCGAGTACGCCATCGGCACCTCGGCGCGGCGCAGGGCCCGCTCGAACGCGCGCTGGAAGTCACGGTGGCTGGTGAACCGGAGGCGGCCGCGCTTGGTGTAGCGCAGTCGGATGCGCTGCACCACCGGTGCGGGGGGCGGGCCTTCGGGCTGTCGCTTGCCCAGTGGTTCTTCTCCTTGTGCGGGGCTCCGCGGCTCGCGCGTCGCCCTGAGGTCTGTCGACCCGCTGCGGCTCACCCCTGGCGTTTGCTCAGGGAGATCTCGGCAGCGGGTGCCGCGTCGGCGGCTGTCGTACTACCCAGAGTACGCGCCCGTGACCTCGCCGGTTCCCGGGGAGGAGTACCGAAGAGCGCCTGACGGACGGCGGCCCGCGCCTCGCGCACCGCCTCCCGCCCGGTCCGCCACACCTCGCGCGCGGCGTGCCCGACGGGGGTGAGCACGTGCCGGTACGCCCAGGACGCGGGCCATCCGACCAGCACCCAGCCGGCCCACTTGAGCCCGCGCCACAGCGCACCGACGATCACCCCGGCCACGTGCCAGGCCCACGCGAGCAGCTGCCCGAGCGGTGTGAGCACGTACCGGTACAGGAAGCCGGCCACCCACCCGACGGCGATCCCCACCGGCCGCAGCCCGTACCGCCACAGCGCCACCACGAGCCACGCGACCCCCAGCCCGAGGGGCCGCAGGCCGTACCGGAACACTGCCACGACGAGCCACACGAGCCCGTGCCCGAGGGGCGTCAACACATACCCGTGGACCGCCCCCACCAGCCACACGAAACCCCGCCCGACCGGCGTCAACACGTACTCGTAAACCGCCCCCACGAGCCACACGAAGCCCTGCCCGACGGGCGTCAGCACATACCGGTGGACCGCCCCCACCAACCACACGAAACCCTGCCCGACCGGCGTCAGCACATACCGGTGGACCGCCCCCACCAACCACACGAAACCCCGCCCGACCGGCGTCAGCGTGTACCGGTACACGACCGCGGCCAGCCATCCGACGCCCTGTCCGACCGGCACGAGCACGTACCGCCACAGCGCGACCCACGGCCACACGAACAGGGTCATGCCCAGGGCCCACCCGACCCAGATGCCCCCCTTGGCGAGCGGGGAGAGCAGGTACTTCAGCCCGCCACGGCCCGCCCACGCCAGGGCTTCGCCGAGCGGTCGGAACACGTAGGCGACCAGGATCCGACCGATCGGCGCGAGCACGTGCTCGTACACGGCCCGCCCCAGCCACGCGACGCCCCGCCCGACGGGCACGAGCGCGTACCGCCACAGCCCGACCCACGGCCAGACGAAAACCAGCTTGAGCAGGGTGCCCAGCAGCCATCCCACCGCCCGGAACGCCGGCTCGACGACGTGGACGTACAGCGGCCCGAGCACGTGCCGGTGCAGGGCCCGGCCCAGGGCGACGAGCAGTTCCCAAACCACTCGTACGGGCAACACGACGAGTACGGCGACGATCTTCACGGGGACCCTGATGACGCCCACCAGGCACCCGTCACCACCGTCAGCGCCGCCGGCGGGGTGCTGCTTGTCCGTGTCCATGCCACCAGGGACACGACGAAGGCCCCCACCCGTTGCGGGCGGGGGCCTGTCGTGACCCAAGGGTTACTTCACGACCGACAGCGGCAGCAGCTTCTTGCCGGTGGGGCCGATCTGGATCTCGGTCTGCATCTGAGGACAGACGCCACAGTCGAAGCACGGGGTCCAGCGGCAGTCGTCGACCTCGGTCTCGTCGAGGGCGTCCTGCCAGTCCTCCCAGAGCCAGTCCTTGTCGAGACCGGAGTCCAGGTGGTCCCAGGGCAGGACCTCCTCGTAGGTGCGCTCGCGCGTCGTGTACCAGGCCACGTCCACGCCGTACGCGGGCAGCGTCTTCTCCGCCGCCTCCATCCAGCGGTCGTACGAGAAGTGCTCGCGCCAGCCGTCGAAGCGGCCGCCCGACTCGTACACCGCGCGGATCACGTCGCCGATGCGGCGGTCACCGCGGGAGAGCAGGCCCTCGACGATGCCCGGCTTGCCGTCGTGGTAGCGGAAGCCGATGGAGCGGCCGTACTTCTTGTCGCCGCGGATCTTGTCGCGGAGCTTGCCCAGGCGGGCGTCCGTCTCCTCGGCCGACAGCTGCGGGGCCCACTGGAAGGGGGTGTGCGGCTTGGGGACGAAGCCGCCGATGGAGACGGTGCAGCGGATGTCGTTCTGGCCCGAGACCTCGCGGCCCTTGGCGATGACGTTGACCGCCATGTCGCCGATCTGGAGCACGTCCTCGTCGGTCTCGGTCGGCAGACCGCACATGAAGTACAGCTTCACCTGGCGCCAGCCGTTGCCGTACGCGGTGGAGACGGTGCGGATCAGGTCCTCTTCCGAGACCATCTTGTTGATGACCTTGCGCATGCGC
This sequence comes from Streptomyces sp. NPDC002467, assembly GCF_042889825.1. Taxonomy (NCBI): domain Bacteria; kingdom Bacillati; phylum Actinomycetota; class Actinomycetes; order Kitasatosporales; family Streptomycetaceae; genus Streptomyces; species Streptomyces sp. NPDC002467. The sequence goes on from NZ_JBIARJ010000005.1 coordinate 277,424, forward strand.
TCGGAGCCGCCCTCGGGGGCGAAGGTGAGGCCCGACCGGCGGCCGTTGCGGGTCAGTTCGTTGGCCAGGTCCACGTTGAACGCGTCCACGCGGGTCGACGGGAGGGACAGGCCCACCTTGTCGTCCGTGTAGCGGTCCGCGAGGCCCTTGGCGATGTCCGCGATCTCGGTGTGGTCCGCGGAGGAGAGGGAGAGCAGGCCGACTTCTTCGAAGCCGGTGGCCTTCAGGCCCTTCTCCACCATCTCGCCGATGCCGGTGATGCTTCGCTCCCGCACGGGGCGCGTGATCATGCCGGCCTGGCAGAAACGGCAGCCGCGGGTGCAACCGCGGAAGATCTCCACGGACATCCGCTCGTGGACGGTCTCGGCGAGCGGGACGAGCGGCTGCTTGGGGTACGGCCACTCGTCGAGGTCCATGACCGTGTGCTTGGACACGCGGTAGGGGACGCCGGACTTGTTCGGGGCGACGCGCGCGATGCGGCCGTCCGGGAGGTAGTCGACGTCGTAGAAGCCCGGCACGTAGACCTGGCCGGTCTTGGCCAGGCGGAAGAGGACCTCTTCGCGCCCGCCCGGACGGCCCTCGGCCTTCCACGTGCGGATGATCTCGGTCATGTCGAGGACGGCCTGCTCGCCGTCGCCGATGACCGCGCAGTCGATGAACTCCGCGATCGGCTCGGGGTTGAAGGCCGCGTGGCCGCCCGCGAGGACGATCGGGTGGTCGACCGTGCGGTTCCTGGCCTCCAGCGGGATGCCCGCCAGGTCCAGGGCCGCGAGCATGTTCGTGTAGCCCAGCTCCGTGGAGAAGGACAGGCCGAACACGTCGAAGGCCGAGACGGGGCGGTGGCTGTCCACGGTGAACTGCGGCACGTCGTGCTTGCGCATCAGTTCTTCGAGGTCGGGCCAGACGCTGTAGGTGCGCTCGGCGAGCACGCCCTCGCGCTCGTTCAGCACTTCGTAGAGGATCATGACGCCCTGGTTGGGCAGCCCGACTTCGTACGCGTCCGGGTACATGAGAGCCCAGCGGACGTCGCAGGACTCCCACGGCTTCACGGTGGAGTTGAGCTCACCGCCGACGTACTGGATGGGCTTCTGCACATGCGGAAGCAGGGCCTCAAGCTGAGGGAAGACCGACTCGGCCATCACGCGACTTTCGTGAAGCGGGCAGGGGGCAGCTATCTAGCGTACCCCGAGCCCCGACCGCCCCCACTCACATGATCACCTCAGGGCGGCCCGCAGCCCCGGCTTCGAGGCGGCGGCCCACACGTCGACGAGTTCCCGCTCCCGCCGCTCGGCCAGGGTTTCCTCGCGGGCGTACAGAACGCCCCAGGTGAAGGCCGACTCGCCGCCGCCCGCCGCCTGGGCGCCGATGCCGCGCAGGGCTTCGCGGGCCACCACGCCGTCCTGGTGGTCGCCGAGCAGGCCCTGGACCTTCTTGACGGCCTTGGCCATGCGCTCGGCCGGTTTGCCGAGGGCGGGTACCGCGGCCTCCGCCGCGTAGCGGGCGCGCTTGGCGGCCTTGCGGGCCTCGTGCAGGGCGAGGTCCCGTTCGTGCCCGGGCTCCAGGGCGAGGGCGGAGTCGACCCGGCCGGCGAGGCGTTCGTAGTCGCGCAGGATCGCCTTCGGAAAGACCGTGCGGGCGGGGTCGGCGGCGGCCTTGCGCAGGGGCGGCTCGGCCAGCAGGGCGTCCACCGCGTCGAGCAGGGCCAGGTAGCGCGGGGTGTCGAGCACGGCGACGGCGCGGCGGCGCGATGCCGAGCGGCGGGCGGTGTTCCACACGCGCAGCCGGGCGCGGACGGGGCCGAGCTGGAGGGTGCGCGGGAGCTCGTCGAGGTGGGTGCGGATGCGCTCCAGCAGTACTTCCTGGTCGCGGTCGACGCCCAGTTCGCCGGCGAGCCAGCGCAGTTCCTCGCCGATGGGGTCGGTGACGGCGCGGTCGAGGACCTTGCGGTGGGTCTTGAAGGCGCTGCGCATGCGGCGGGAGGCGACGCGCATCTGGTGGACGGAGTCCGGGAGGTTCCTGCGGACGGCCGGGTCCTGGGCGATCAGGGCGTCGCGCTGTTCGCGCAGGTACGCGAGCAGGTGCGCGCCCGCCGTGTCGTCGCCGGGGGTGCCCGCGTCGGGCCGGGACGGGGGTGCGGTGCCGGTCTCGGTGAGGGCGCGGGAGAGCTTCGAGGGGGCGTCGGAGACCTTCAGGCCGCCCTTGCGGAAGGTTTCCTCGACGGCGTCGAGGAGGGCGGGGTCGATGCCGTCGGCGAGTTCCACCTCGACCTCGGTCCAGGCGGCGGTGGCCTCGCCGCGCTCGGCGCGGACCTGGTCGGTGCTGAGTTCGGCGAGGAGGGCCCCGTCGGCGTCGAGGAGGTGGCTGACCTTGCGCGAGGAGAGGAGTCTGACCTGCGGTTCGAGGTCGGAGTCGCGTACGCGGGAGCGCAGGAGGGCCGCGAGGGGGCGCGGGACGGTGTCGCCGAGGGGGGCGCCGATCTCGTCGCGGACGCCCGGGGAGACGGGCAGTTTGAGGTGCCAGCCCTCGTCGGCGCCACCGGTGCGGCGGCGCAGGGTGAGCCCGTCGGCGGCGAGCCGCTGGTCGGGGGTGTCGTAGTAGACGGCGTCGAGGTCGACGGTGCCCTGGTCGGTGACGGCCGCGATGGCGGCCGTCCCCGTCAGGTCCGGCACCCCGCGCCGGGCGCTCTTGGCCTTGGAAAACTCGAATTTCCGCTCGATCTCGCGCTTCGTGTCCGCCATGGATCGACGGTAGTCCTGAACGGATCACGTCGGCAGGGTGAACGGCGGATTCGGGCGACATCCGGCCCGGATCGGTCCGGATCCGGACCGATCAGGCCGGATCACGCCGACAGGGGTCGTTGCACCTTGATCGATTGGAGGAGTCCGATGGCCACCCAGACCGCGAACATCGAGGACCCTCCGTAGGAGACGAACGGCAGTGGGAGTCCGGCCACGGGCATGATCCCGAGGGTCATGCCGATGTTCTCGAAGGACTGGAAGGCGAACCAGGCGATGATCCCGGCGCAGACGATCGTCCCGTACAGCTCGGTGGTCTCGCGGGCGATCATGCAGGCCCGCCAGAGGATGATGCCGAGGAGTACGAGGATCAGTCCTGCCCCGACGAATCCCAGCTCCTCCCCCGCGACGGTGAAGACGAAGTCGGTCTGCTGCTCGGGGACGAACTGGCCGGTGGTCTGCGAGCCCTTGAAGAGCCCGGATCCCATCAGTCCGCCGGAGCCGATCGCGATGCGCGCCTGGTTGGTGTTGTAGCCGACGCCCGCGGGGTCGAGCTCGGGGTTGGCGAAGGCCGCGAAGCGGTTGATCTGGTACTCGTCGAGGACGCCGAGCTGCCAGATCAGGATGGCCCCGGCCGCGCCGGCGCCGATGAGGCCGAGCACCCAGCGGTTGGAGGCGCCGGAGGCGAGCAGGACGCCGAGCACGATGACGACCATGACCATCACGGAGCCGAGGTCGGGCATCAGCATGACGATGCCCATCGGGGCGGCGGCCAGGCAGAGCGCCTTGACGACGGTGCGGTGGTCGGGGTGGACGAGGTCGCCCGCGTCCACCCGGGCGGCCAGCAGTACCGCCATGACCAGGATGATCGTGATCTTCACGAACTCGGAGGGCTGGAGGGAGAAGCCGCCGCCGATGACGATCCACGCGTGGGCGCCGTTGATGGTGGCGCCGAGCGGGGTGAGCACGGCGAGGATCAGCACGAGCGAGATCCCGTACAGGATCGGCACGGCGCCGCGCAGGGTGCGGTGGCCGAGCCAGATCGTGCCGATCATCAGCACGAGGCCGATGCCGGTGTTCAAGGCGTGCCGGGCCAGGAAGTAGTACGGGTCGCCCTGGTTCAGCGTGGTCCTGTTGCGGGTCGCCGACCACACCAGGAGCGCGCCGATGAAGGACAGGGCGACGGCGGACAGGAGTATCGGCCAGTCGAGCCGGCGCACCACGGAGTCGCGGGCGGTGAGCTTGGCCAGCGCCCCGCGCTCGGGCGCGTACCGCGAGACGGAGAACTTGTTGGCGGTGTGCATGTCTTTCGGTCCTCAGTCGTGCCGCGCGGGGCGCGCGGCAGGCGGCCCGGCGAGTGCGGGCGGTTCCGGTACCTCCGGGGACGGCGGCACGTACGGCCGGATCTCGGGGGCGTCGATGGAGCCGTCGGGGCGGATCTTGGGCAGTTTGGCCTCGGGCTGGAGCAGAAGGGCCTTCTTCAGGTCCTGCTTGCCCTCCATGTCGAGGCCGTAGATGGCGTTGTAGAGGTTGCGGACGGCGGGTCCGGAGGCTCCGGAGCCGGTGCCGCCCTGGGAGATCGTCATGACGATGACGAAGTCCTTGGTGTAGGTCGCCAGCCAGGAGGTGGTCTGCTTGCCGTAGACCTGGGCGGTGCCGGTCTTGGCGTGCATCGGGATCTTGTCCATGGGCCAGCCGGTGAACCGCCAGGCGGCGGTGCCGCCGGGCTCGACGACCATGCGCAGGCCCTTGTCGAGGTCGGCGATGGTCTTCGCACCGATCGGCAGCCGGCCGTGGGACTGGGGCTGGATCATCTCGACGTGCTTGCCGTTGGCGCTGATCACGGCCTTGCCGACGGTGGGGTTGTAGAGGGTGCCGCCGTTGCTGATGGCGGCGTAGGCGGTGGCCATCTGGATGGGGGTGACGAGTACGTCGCCCTGGCCGATGGCGAAGTTGATGCTGTCGTAGGCCTTCAGCTGGTTGCCTTCGAGGCAGCTCTCGTACGCGATCTGCTCGACGTAGGTGCCGCCCTTCTTGCCCTGCTTGCACCAGGCGCCCTTGTTGGCCTTCCAGAAGTTCTGCTTCCACTGGCGGTCGGGGATGCGGCCGGTGACCTCGTTCGGCAGGTCGATGTGGGTCTCGGCACCGAGTCCGAATTCGCGGGCGGTCCGGTAGAACCAGTCGTGGGCGTCCTTCTTGGGGGTCAGGCCGCCGTCCTTCTTCCATTCCTTGTGCCCGAGGGCGTAGAAGACGGTGTTGCAGGAGAACTTGAGGGCCTCGCCGAGGGTGATGGGCCCGTGGCCCTTGGACTCGAAGTTCGCGAAGCTGCGGCCGCCCATGTCGTAGGAGGCGCTGCAGTTGTACTTGCCGTCGAAGTCGTAGCCGGCGCGTACGGCCGCGCTCGCGGAGACCACCTTGAAGATGGAGCCGGCGGGGGCCTGGCCCTGGATGGCCCGGTTGAGGAGCGGGTAGTTGGAGCTCTTGCTGGTGAGGTTGGCGTAGTCCTTGGCGTTGATGCCGCCGACCCAGGCGTTGGGGTCGTAGTCGGGCTGGGAGGCCATGGCGACGACGCGGCCGGTCTTGGCCTCCATGACGACGACGGCGCCCGAGTCGGCCTCGTACGGGCGGTTGGTGATGTTGTCGACCTCGTGGCGGACGGTCTTCATCGCCTGCTGGAGCTCGTATTCGGCGACGGCCTGGACCCGGGCGTCGATGCTGGTGACGAGGGTGGAGCCGGGGACGCCGTTGTCGGACTGGGTCTGGTGCATGACCCGGCCGAGGTTGTCGACCTCGTAGGAGGTGACCATCGCCTTGCCGCGCAGCTGTCGGTCGTAGGTGCGTTCGATGCCGGAGCGCCCGACCTGGTCGGAGCGCAGGTGGGGCGAGTCGGTGTCCTTGGCCTTCTGGATCTCGTCGTCGGTGACGGGCGAGAGGTAGCCGAGCACCTGGGAGGTGCGGGCCCCGCCGGGCGCCGGGTAGCGGCGCACGGCGGTGGGTTCGGCGGTGATGCCGGGGAAGTCCTCGGGGCGTTCGCGGATCGTCAGGGCCTGCTGGGTGGTGGCTTCGAGGGTGACGGGGATCGGCTGGTAGGGGGAACCGTTCCAGCAGGGCTTGGGCGTCTTGGAGTCGCAGAGCCGGACCTTGTCCATGACCGCCTTGGGGGTCATGTCGAGGACACCGGCGAGGCGGGTCATGACGCCCTTGCCCTTGTCCTGCATCTTCATCAGGGCGGTGCGGCTGGCCGAGACGACCAGGCGGGTCTCGTTGTCGGCGAGCGCGACCCCGCGGGCGTCGAGGACCTGTCCGCGTACGGCGGGCCGGACGACCCGCTGCACGTGGTTGCTCTTCGCCTCGTGGTAGTACTCGTCGCCGTTGCGGATCTGGAGGTACCAGAGGCGTCCGCCGAGGGTGATGAACATGGAGAAGACGAGCACTTGGACCATGATGAGCCGGATCTGCACCCGGGAGGTGCGGCCGGTCTCGGGAACGTTCGTCACGCCTGCTCCTCCCTACAGCTTTTTGATGCTCTTCACGCCCTTGGCCGCCTTGACTCCCTTTATGCGGACGGCCTTGTCGGCGCGGAAGCGCGCGGTCTTCAGGCGCAGGCCGCCGCGCTGGCTGCCGATGCGCAGGCCGGTGCCGCCGGCCAGCCAGCCGGCGGAGACGTCGGCGGCCTTGTTGGCGGGACCGCCGCCGGCCTCGACGGCCATCGGGTCGCTCTCGGCGCGCCGGGCCAGCGCCATGACGAACGGCACCGTGAAGGGCGCGAGGAGCAGGTCGTAGAGGGTCGCGGTGAACAGCAGCCCGACCAGGCCCACGTGGCGGGCGGCGGTGTCGCCGACGAGGGCGCCGACGCCCGCGTAGAGCAGGGTGGAGCCGATCGCGGCGGCCACGACGGTGAGCATGGGGCCCCAGGCCGAGCGGAACCGGCCGCTGTCGGGGCGGACCAGGCCGACCAGGTAGCCGATGACGCACAGGACGAGCGCGTACCGCCCGGCGGCGTGGTCGGCGGGCGGGGCGAGGTCGGCGAGGAGGCCCGCGGTGAAGCCGATGAGCGCACCGCTGACGTGCCCGTACACGAGTGCGAGGGAGACGACGGTGAGCAGCATCAGGTCGGGTACGGCGCCGGGCAGTTGGAGCCGGCCCAGGACGGAGACCTGGACGACGAGGGCCACCACGACGAGGGTGGCGGAGAGCAGGATCCGGTTGAAGGGCATGGGGGCTGCTCCTACTCGTCGGCCGGCTTGCCGGTGGCGTTCGCCGACGGGGTGACCGTGACGGTGACGGTCGGGGTGGGCTTGGGGGCTTCGGGCTTGGGCGGCAGGACGGCGTCGCGCGGGTCCTCGCGGGGCGGCATCACGACGACGCCGACGATGTCCAGGCGCGAGAAGCCGACGAACGGACGCACCCAGACGGTGCGCGTCAGGTCGCCGCGGGCGTCGTCGACCTTGACGACCTCGCCGATCGGCACGCCGGGCACGAAGGGCTTGTTGCCGCGCGAGCCGAAGGTGACGAGTCGGTCGCCGGGGCCGACCTTGGCCTTGCCGTTGAGCATCTGGACGGACAGGGCGCGGTCGCCCTGGCCGGTGGCGAAGCCGAGTTCGCCGGTCTTCTCCAGGCGGGTGCCGACGGTGAAGTCGGGGTCGTTGGCGAGGACGACGGTGGCGGTGTCGGGGCCGACGGTGGTGACGCGGCCGACGAGGCCGTCCCCGTTGAGGACGGTCATGTCGCGCTCGATGCCGTCCTTGCTGCCGGCGTCGATGGTGACGGTCCAGGAGAAGCCCTGGGCCGCTCCTATGGCGATGACCTCGGCGCCCTTGATGCCGTACTGTCCGGCGCCGGCGCGCTTGAGCATCTCGTCGAGTTCGCGGATGCGGCTGCGGGTCTGGTCGTCGCTTCCGAGCTTGGCCTTCAGGGCCGCGTTCTCCCGCTCCAGCGTGGCGATGCGGTTGTGGCGGCTCCCGGAGTCCCTTACGGCCCCTATGGCGTTGGCGACCGGGTCGACGGCCGTCGCCACGCCCTTTTCGACGGGTCCGAAGACCGCCGCGGCGGCCTGTCGGGCACCGTCGACCGGTGACTCCTCGCCTGCCCTGATGTCCACCGTGATCAGTGCGAACGCGATGGCGATCAGAAGCACCAGGAGCAGCCGGCTCTCTCGTGTGTCCCTCACGTGCGGCGGCCGTGCCTTCCTCGTCGGAATTCTCTTTTGCCTGTATATCAACGATCCGCCGCACGGGCCCGGTAGCACCCGTACGGCGGATCCCTGTGTGTTCCGCATGCTCCCTCCGGCAGGGGAGGGGTTGTTTCCGCGACGGGTCAGCGACGGGGCTGGGCGTCCAGGACCTGCTGGAGTGCCTCGAACTCCTCGACGCACTTGCCGGAACCGAGCGCCACGGAGTCGAGCGGGTCCTCGGCGATGTGGATCGGCATGCCCGTCTCGCGGCGCAGCCGCTCGTCGAGCCCGCGCAGCAGGGCGCCTCCGCCGGTCAGGACGATGCCCCGGTCCATGATGTCGCCGGAGAGTTCCGGCGGGCACTTGTCCAGGGTGGTCTTGACGGCGTCGACGATGGCGTTGACGGGCTCCTCGATGGCCTTGCGGACCTCGGCGGCCGAGATGACCACGGTCTTGGGCAGGCCGGAGACCAGGTCGCGGCCGCGGATCTCGGTGTGCTCGTCCTTGTCGAGGTCGTACGCCGACCCGATGGTGATCTTGATTTGCTCCGCGGTCCGCTCACCGAGGAGGAGCGAGTACTCCTTCTTGATGTGCTGGATGATCGCGTTGTCGAGCTCGTCGCCGGCCACCCTGATGGACTGTGCCGTGACGATTCCGCCGAGGGAGATGACGGCCACCTCGGTGGTGCCGCCGCCGATGTCCACGACCATGTTGCCGGTGGCCTCGTGGACGGGCAGGCCCGAGCCGATGGCGGCGGCCATGGGCTCTTCGATGATGTGCACCTGGCGGGCGCCGGCCTGCGTGGACGCCTCGATGACGGCGCGCCGCTCGACTCCGGTGATGCCGGAGGGTACGCAGACCACGACGCGCGGACGAGCCAGGTAGCGGCGCTTGTGGATCTTGAGGATGAAGTAGCGGAGCATCCGCTCCGTGATCTCGAAGTCGGCGATCACGCCGTCCTTGAGGGGCCGTACGGCGACGATGTTGCCGGGCGTGCGCCCGATCATCTTCTTCGCCTCGGAGCCGACCGCCAGGATGCCGCCGGTGTTCGTGTTGATGGCGACCACGGACGGCTCGTTCAGGACGATCCCCCGGCCCCTCACGTACACCAGCGTGTTGGCGGTCCCGAGGTCGATCGCCATGTCACGGCCGATGAACGACATGTTGTTCCCCTTGTTCCCCATGAGGAGCGTCTGGCCTTCCAGTTGATAGCGGCTGCTGTCAGGTCGGCGAGGTGGGTGTGTGGGTGGAGGCCCCATCGTAGTGCCGCAAGTACGCAGACCGCGCGACGGGACCCCGGCAATCCCGCCGGGTCGGAAACCCGCCCCCTTAGGTGTGACGACGGGTCTTGCCCAGGCGTTCCCGCTTCCGCCCCGAAATACCGAAGGGCGACCGAAATTACTTCGGTCGCCCCAGGTCGAGAGCGCTATTCGGCTGATGTCTCGTCAGGAAAGGAGGCTCAGAGAGCGGGGAAGAACAGCTTCAGCTCGCGCTCGGCGGACTCCTCGGAGTCCGAGGCGTGGATGAGGTTCTCGCGCACGATGCTGCCGAAGTCCCCCCGGATGGAGCCGGGCGCCGCGGCGATCGGGTCGGTGGGTCCGGCCAACTGGCGGACACCCTCGATCGCGCGTTCCCCTTCCACCACCAGGACGACGACGGGGCCGCTCGCCATGAAGCCCATCAGGGGCTCGTAGAACGGCTTGCCCTTGTGCTCGCCGTAGTGGGCCTCCAGGGTGTCCTGGTCCAGCGTGCGCAGCTCCAGTGCGGGAATGGTCCAGCCGGCCTTCCGCTCGATGCGGCCGATGATCTCGCCGATCAGGCCGCGACGGACGGCGTCGGGCTTGAGGATGACGAGGGTGCGCTGGGTCATGTTGGGGCTCCTTGCGGCAAACGGGTGCGGTGGGACGAATCTACAGGGCCGTTCGGCCCCGCCGGGCCGCTGAGCCCGCTGCGGCGAACCGACCCCGCTCCACCGGGCCCCTCCCGGGCAGGCCGGGCCCCCGGGCGGGCGGCCGGACGGACGAGCCAGGCCCTCGGGCGGGCGGCCGGACGGACGAGCCGGGCCCTCGGGCGGGCGGGCGGCCGGACGGACGAGCCGGGCCCCCGGGCGGGCCGGCCCTCGGGTGCCCCAGGCAGCCGAGCCGGGCCCGGCGGCTCCCCGCCCCCGCACCTCGCGCGGCTCGCGGAGATGGTCAGGCGGGCCGCCAGGCCTGGGAAGGCCGACGGGCCCGGAGGGTCGGGCGGGCAAGCCTGGCGGGCCGACAGCCGGGGCGGGCCGGAGGCCGGAAGGGCCCGCCGGGGCTTCCCAGGGCCCGACCCACCGCGCGCCGCCGGGCTGGGAGGCCGGGGCTCACGGGGGCGGGTGGGTGTGCGGACCGCAGGTCAGCCGGCGGACTCCTCCGCCATCGCCGCCCAGCGGGCCTTGGCCGCGTCGACCTTGCGGCCGTAGTGCACCGAGCACCACCACAGCCCGGCGAACACCGCGCCGAGGAAGAACATGGTCGGTACGACGAACCCGCTCACGATCAGGCCGATCTGCAGCGCCCAGCCCAGCTGGACCGCCCCGGGACGCGACAGCATCCCGCACAGCAGCACCGACAGCAGCATCGCGACCCCGCAGACCGTCCAGACCGTGGCCTGCGTCAGGTCCGGGTCCTTCATGGCCACAAGGCCCGCGAAACCGATCACGAAGAACTCGCCGATCAGCGTCGAGGCACACAGCGTGCGCATTCCTCAGCCCCTCTTCAGCAGCAGGCGGGCCTCGCCCACCGTGATCACGGAACCGGTCACCAGGACCCCGGCCCCTCCGAACTCGGCCTCTTCCTCCGCCAGGGTGATCGCCGCCTCCAGGGCGTCGTCCAGCCGCGGCTCCACCTGCACCCGGTCGCCGCCGAAGACCTCGACCGCGATGGCGGCCAGTTCGTCGGCGTCCATCGAGCGGTGGCTGGAGTTCTGGGTGACCACGACCTCCGCGAAGATCGGCTCGAAGGCCTCCAGCACCCCGCGCACGTCCTTGTCCCCGCTCGCGGCCACGACACCGATCAGCCGGCTGAAGCCGAACGATTCGGTGACCGCCTCCGCGGTGGCCACCGCGCCCGCCGGGTTGTGCGCCGCGTCCAGGACCACCGTCGGGCTGCGCCGGACGACCTCCATGCGGCCCGGCGAGGTCACCGAGGCGAAGGCCCGCTGCACGGTCTCCAGGTCCAGGACGCGCGCGCCCTCCTGGCCGACCCCGAAGAAGGCCTCGACGGCGGCCAGCGCCACCGCCGCGTTGTGCGCCATGTGCGCGCCGTACAGCGGCAGGAAGATGCCGTCGTACTCGCCGCCCATTCCGCGCAGCGTCAGCTGCTGCCCGCCCACCGCGACCTCGCGGGAGACGACGCCGAACTCCATGCCCTCGCGGGCGACGGTCGCGTCGACCTCGACGGCCTTCTTCAGCAGCGCCTGCGCCGCGTCCACCGGCTGCTGGGCCAGGATCACGGTCGCGTCCTGCTTGATGACGCCGCCCTTCTCCAGGGCGATCTCGCCGGGCGTGTTGCCGAGCCGGTCGGTGTGGTCGAGGCTGATCGGGGTGATGACCGCGACCGCGGCGTCGATGACGTTGGTCGCGTCCCAGGTGCCGCCCATGCCGACCTCGATGACGGCGGCGTCGACGGGGGCGTCCGCGAAGGCCGCGTAGGCCATTGCGGTCAGCACCTCGAAGAACGACAGCCGGAAGTCCTCGCTGGCGTCGACCATCTCCACGTACGGCTTGATGTCGTGGTACGTCTCGACGAACCGCTCGGCGTCGATCGGCGCGCCGTCGAGGCTGATCCGCTCGGTGATCGACTGCACGTGCGGGCTGGTGTAGCGGCCGGTGCGCAGCTCGAAGGCGTTCAGCAGGCACTCGATCATGCGGGCCGTGCTGGTCTTGCCGTTGGTCCCGGTGACGTGGATCGTCGGGTACGCGCGCTGCGGCTCGCCCAGTACGTCCATCAGCGCCGCGATGCGCGTCACCGACGGCTCCAGCTTGGTCTCGCCCCAGCGGGTGGAGAGCTCCTGCTCCACCTCCAGCAGCGCCTTGGCGACCTCCGGGTCGGTGGGCCGGGCGGGTACCGGGTCGCCCGAGGGCGGTCCGGCCTGGGTGCGCAGGGTGCGGCTGCCGGCCTCGATCACCGCCAGGTCGGGGTCGCGGTCGGACTCTTCCGCCACGATCTGGTCGAACTCGTCGAACTTGTCGCGGTCGTGGCTCTCGGGCTGCTGCTCACTCACACGCCCAGTCTACGGACGCCGACCCCCGGGACTTTCGACCCGGGCGTTTCGGGACCTTCGACGGCGGGAGCGACGTGATCGTCATGCAAGCCTTGCGGACAGCAGATAGGGGAACAAATGCCGCAGGCCAGCAGCAAATCGACAGGATCCAGCCGCGACATAGGGATAGACCTGGGGACCGCGAACACCCTGGTCTACGCACGGGGGCACGGGATCGTCCTCAATGAGCCGTCCGTGGTCGCCGTGAAGGCGGGCACGACCACGGCCCTGGCCGTCGGGGCGGAGGCCAAGGAGACCATCGGCCGCACCCCCGGCTCCATCACCGCCATCCGCCCCCTGAGGGGCGGGGTGATCTGCGACTACGAGGCCGCGGAGGAGATGATCCGGCACTTCGTCCGCAAGGCCGTCCCCGGCCGCCGGCCCCGCACCCGGATGGTGATCTGCGTACCGTCGGGCGTCACCCCGGTGGAGCGGCGGGCCATCGTCCACGCCTCGACCCGGGCCGGCGCCAGGAGCGTGCACCTGATCGAGGAGCCGATGGCCGCCGCGATCGGCGCCGGGCTACCGGTGGCCGAACCGCGCGGCTCGATGGTCGTCGACATCGGCGGCGGCACTTCCGAGGTCGCCGTGATCTCGCTCGGCGGGATCGTCACCTCCCGGTCGTTGCGGGTCGGCGGGGACCGGCTCGACGCGGCGATCATGGACTGGGTGCGCAAGGAGCACGCCCTCCTGGTCGGCGAGCGCACCGCCGAGGACGTCAAGGTCGCCATCGGCTCCGCCTGGCCCGTGCCTGACCGCCCCGAGCTGGAGACGCTCACCTTCACCGTGCGGGGCCGCGAGAAGGTCGGCGGGATGCCGCGGACCCTCGTCCTCGGCGCCCCGGACGTACGGGCCGCGCTCGACGAACCGGTCGAGGCGATCATCGCCGCCGTCCGCACCACCCTGGAGGAATGCCCGCCCGAGCTCTCCGGCGACGTGATGGAACACGGCATCGTCCTGACCGGCGGCGGCGCGCTCCTGCCCGGCCTGGACCTGCGGATGGCCTCCGCGACCGGCATCCCGGTCTTCGTCGCCGACGACCCGCTGGACTGCGTGGCCCTCGGCTCCGGCCGCTGCGTCGAGGACCTCGACACCCTGAGCGACCTCCTCACCCCGGCGAAGGCCTAGACCGGACGAAGGGGAACTACCCGCGCGGGAGCGTCGCGACGACCTCGTACGAGTCCTCCGTGCGCGTCGCCGTCAGGGTGCCGCCCAGGCTGCGCACGCGCTCGGACATGCTCGCCGTCCCCGAGCCCGCCGAGACCGGGGCCCGGCCCGGGGTGCGGGCGGGCAGCGCGTTGCTGACGGCGATCCGCAGCCGTGGCCCGTCCGCCGCGATCGACACCTCGACGGTCTCGCCGCGCGCGTGCTTGGCCGCGTTGGTCAGGCACTCCTGCACCACCCGGTAGACCGCCGCCTGCCGCAGCGGCGACAGCCCGTTCACCTCCGGGTCCATGGCGAGGCGTACGGGAGAACCCGCGCGCCCGCTCTCCTCCGCGAGCGCCGCCAGCCCCTCCACCCCCGGGGTCGAGGCCCGTTCACCGCGCTGCACGATGATCTCGTTCAGCACCAGATGGGCCCGGCGCGCGGTGTCCGCGAGCTCCTCGAAGTCCTTGGCGTACGAGGTCTCGCGCGAGCGCACCGACAGCACCTCGGAGCGCACCGTCAGCAGGGTCAGCTCCCGCCCGACGAAGTCGTGGACGTCCCGGGCGACCGAGGTGCGTTCCTGCTGCACGGCCTGGAGCACGGCGGCCTCCGCCCGGCGCGCGGTCAGCTCCGCGACCAGGTCGTGCCGGTAGGCGGCGATGCCGACGGCCGAGGCGAGCACCCCGATGGGCACGACGATGCCGAGGAAGCCGGTGAGCGACTCGTGGTCGGTCTCGGGCCACCCCGGCACGCAACAGAAGAGGAACAGCGCGAAGGCGAGGTAGCCGAGGGTGGCGAGGACACCGGCCCGGCGCCCCCGGTAGCGGCCCACCGAGTACAGGGCGAACTGGATCAGGGTGAGTTCGTGCAGCCAACCGATGAAGAGCAGCGCGGCGAGGTACGAGATCCAGGGCATCCGGCGCCGCACCAGCAGGGTGGAGCAGCCGAGCGCGAGGACGACGGCCGCGGAACGGCCGGTCAGCGAGTTGTCGGCGGCCGCCAGGCCCGGCAGGTCGATGGCCGTCAGGCCCAGGCAGCTCAGTGCCGTGAGCACGTCCATGGCACGCGGCGAAGCGGACCAGCCCCGCGTGAGCCGGGCGCCGCGGGCCGTGACCCGGTGGAGCGCCGAGAGGGCGGGCTTCGCGTGCATGCCCTCCATCATCCGTGCTGGCCGGCGCCGGTGATGATCCACGAGGGCCGCGCATGGCGTGATCTAGGGCACTTCGGACAGGTCGGAGGTCCCTGCGCCGATGACCTTGCGCCCTGCCCCGGCCCGGTGAGGCGCCCGTAGCTGCTCGGCATCCCGGGCTTCGCGGCCCTGTCGGGGCTGGGCGCGGCGCTGCCGGCCGGGGCTCACCCGGCACCTGTCGGCGCCGGGCTCCCGGCTGCGGGCACTCCCCCACCGGCTGGTCCCGCTGACCGGGTACGCGGTGGTGGCGGTGCTGGTCCTGACCCGCTTCGGCCCGGGCCTGGCGGGGTGAACGGGGAAGGGCCCCCGCACCGTGGTGCGGGGGCCCTTCCTTTCGCGCCTTGCGCCGTACGGGGTGTTACGCGGCCGGCAGCCCGTCCAGCTGGGCCTGGAGCCGGGCGATGTCCGCCTCGGCCTTGGCCAGCCGGCCCTTGATCTTGTCCACGACGTTGTCGGGGGCCTTGGCGATGAACGCCTCGTTCCCCAGCTTCGCCTCGGCCTGCTGCTTCTCCTTCTCGGCGGCCGCGAGGTCCTTGGATAGGCGCTTGCGCTCGGCGGCCACGTCGATGGTGCCCGACAGGTCGAGCGCGACCGTGGCGCCGGCGACCGGGAGGGTCGCGGTGGCGCTGAAGGAGTCGCCCTCCGGCTGGAGGCGCAGCAGCTGGCGGATGGCGCCCTCGTGCGGGGCCAGCGCCGTGCCCGTCAGGTCCAGGCGGGCCGGGACCTTCTGGCCGTCCTGGAGGCCCTGCTCCTTGCGGAACCGGCGGACCTCGGTGACCACGGCCTGGACCTGCTCGATCTCGGCCTCGGCGGCCTCGTCGCGGAAGCCGCTGTCCTTCGGCCAGTCCGCGATGACGAGGGACTCGCGACCCGTCAGCGTGGTCCACAGCGTCTCGGTGACGAAGGGGACGACCGGGTGCAGCAGGCGCAGCATGACGTCGAGGACCTCGCCGAGGACCCGGCCGGAGACCTTGGCCTGCTCGCCGCCGGCGAAGAAGGTCGTCTTCGACAGCTCGACGTACCAGGCGAAGACCTCGTCCCACGCGAAGTGGTAGAGGGACTCGCTGAGCTTCGAGAACTGGAAGTCCTCGTAGTACGCGTCGACCTGCGCGACGGTCTTGTTCAGGCGGGACAGGATCCACCGGTCGGTCGCCGACATCTGCTCGGGGGCCGGGAGCTCGCCCTCGATGGTGGCGCCGTTCATGAGCGCGAAGCGGGTCGCGTTCCAGATCTTGTTGGCGAAGTTGCGGGAGGCCTGGACCCAGTCCTCGCCGATCGGGACGTCGGTGCCGGGGTTGGCGCCCTTGGCCAGGGTGAAACGGACGGCGTCGGAGCCGTACTTGTCCATCCAGTCCAGCGGATCGACGACGTTGCCGAAGGACTTCGACATCTTCTTGCCGCGCTCGTCACGGACCAGGCCGGTCAGCGCGATCGTCTTGAACGGGACCTCGCCGTCCATGGCGTACAGGCCGAACATCATCATCCGGGCGACCCAGAAGAAGATGATGTCGTGGCCGGTGACCAGGACGTCGGTGGAGTAGAACTTCGCCAGGTCCGGGGTCTTCTCCGGCCAGCCGAGCGTGGAGAACGGCCACAGGCCGGAGGAGAACCAGGTGTCCAGGACGTCCGTGTCCTGGGTCCAGCCCTCGCCCGTGGGCGCCTCGTCGTCGGGTCCGACGCAGACGACCTCGCCGTTCGGGCCGTACCAGACCGGGATGCGGTGACCCCACCACAGCTGGCGCGAGATGCACCAGTCGTTGAGGTTGTCGACCCAGTCGAAGTACCGCTTCTCCATCTCCTTGGGGTGGATCGTGACCCGGTCGTCGCGGACCGCGTCACCGGCGGCCTTGGCGAGGGTCTCGACCTTGACCCACCACTGGAGGGACAGGCGCGGCTCGACGGTCGTGCTGCACCGCGAGCAGTGGCCGACGGAGTGCAGGTACGGGCGCTTCTCCGCGACGATGCGGCCCTGCTCGCGCAGGGCGCCGACGACGGCGCTGCGCGCCTCGAAGCGGTCCAGGCCGAGGAAGGGGCCGTGGACGGTGATGACACCGTGCTCGTCCATGATCGTCATGTTGGGCAGGTCGTGACGCTGCCCGATGGCGAAGTCGTTCGGGTCGTGCGCCGGGGTCACCTTGACGCAGCCGGTGCCGAACTCCGGGTCGACGTGGGTGTCCGCGACGACCGGGATCGAGCGGTCCGTGAGCGGCAGCTTGATGAGCTTGCCGACCAGGTGCTTGTAGCGCTCGTCGTCCGGGTGGACGGCGATGGCGGTGTCACCGAGCATCGTCTCGGCGCGGGTGGTGGCGACGACGAGGGTGTCCTCGCCCTCCCCGTACTTGATGGAGACGAGCTCGCCGGCGTCCTCCTGGTACTCCACCTCGATGTCGGAGATGGCCGTCAGACAGCGCGGGCACCAGTTGATGATGCGCTCGGCGCGGTAGATCAGCTCGTCGTCGTAGAGCTTCTTGAAGATCGTCTGGACGGCCTTGGACAGCCCCTCGTCCATGGTGAAGCGCTCGCGCGACCAGTCGACGCCGTCGCCGAGGCGACGCATCTGGCCGAGGATCTTGCCGCCGTACTCTTCCTTCCACTGCCAGACCCGCTCGACGAACTCCTCGCGGCCCAGGTCGTGGCGGGACTTGCCCTCCTCGGCGAGCTGCTGCTCGACCTTGTTCTGGGTGGCGATGCCGGCGTGGTCCATGCCGGGCAGCCACAGCGACTCGAAGCCCTGCATGCGCTTGCGGCGGGTCAGGGCGTCCATGAGCGTGTGCTGGAAGGCATGGCCCAGGTGGAGCGAACCGGTGACGTTCGGCGGCGGGATGACGATGGTGTACGCGGGCTTCTCGCTCGCGGGGTCGGCCGTGAAGTACCCACGCTCTACCCAGCGCTCGTAGAGCTTCCCCTCTACCTCGGCCGGCGCGTACGTGGTCGGCAGTTCGGAGTCGGGGGCACTGGGTGTCTGCGTGTTCTCGGTCACGGGGCACAGGATACGGGGGGTCCCGCCTCCGTTACGAATCGATACCGCAGCCGGGCCGCCCATTGCGTTCGGCCGCTCCGGAGCCATCTGATGCGCAGCATGAACGAGACCCCTCCCCAGCCCCCGTACCCGTCCCCGTACCCCCAGCCCGCGCCGGCGCCGGCCAAGAGCAGGCGCGCCTTCAAGAGCGTCGGAGCGGTGATCGGCTTCGCCGTCGGGGCCATCGCCGTCAAGCTCGCCCTGGGCGCGGCCCTCGGCGGCCCCGACGACGCCGGCAAGTACGAGATCGTCCCGCCCACCACGTTCCAGGGCCTGACCCTCCAGGACTCCGGGCCCCGGGTCGACGCCATCAAGCAGGGCCAGGGCGCCGAGAAGAAGGGCACGAAGCGGGTGGCCGTGGTCTACGCCGACCAGTCGGGCACCGCGCAACTGGTGGTCAGCGGCTCCCAGGCCGCCTTCGGCGACGAGGACCCCGGAGCCGAACTCACCAAGGGCCTGAAGTCCATGGGCGTCAAGGAGGCCGACATATCCACCCACCCCGCGGGCGCGCCCGCCGGCGGCGCGATGCGCTGCGGCACGCTCGCGGTGGAGGGGGCGTCGCTGCCGCTGTGCATGTGGGGCGACCACAGCTCTCTGGTGACCGTCACCGTCCCGATCGAGAACAAGCCGGTGACCATCGACGAACTCGCCGGCCGCGCCCGTGAACTGCGCACCGCGATGGAGGTCCCCGCGAAGTAGTTCGTCGCCGGTGCGTCGTAGTTGCGTAACGCCTGGGACCCCGGCGCCCGAACCCTTTCGATCTTCCGCAAGGATGTGGGCAGCATAAGAGGTTCCTAAAGAAGCAGAAGAAGTTCCTGAGGGGGACGCAGAGATGAGCTACAACCAGCCGGGGCCGTACGGCCAGCAGCCGCAGCAGCCCGGACCGTACGGGCAGCAGCCCCCGCCGCCGCCGGGCCCGTACGGCCAGCCCGCCCCGCAGCCGGGCTACGGCTACCCGCAACAGCAGCCGGGCGTCCCCCCGCAGGGCTACCCGCCGCAGCCGCCGACCCAGGCGTACGGCTACCAGCAGCAGGCCCCGTACGGCGGCACGCCCCCGAAGAAGTCCAAGGCGGGCGTCATCATCGGCATAGTCGTCGCGGTCGCGCTGATCGGCGGCGCCGGCTGGTACTTCACGAAGGGCGGCGGCGCGGGCGGCTCGATCGCCTCCGACACCAAGGGCTACAAGCTGGTCCCCCCGCCCGCGGTGGACGACTTCAAGCAGGACCCGAAGTACAAGCCGCAGCAGATGACCGACAAGGACAAGAAGGAAGCCGAGGCCGCGGGCATCAAGAACCCCACCCAGGTGGGCATGGCCTACCAGTCGGGCGACCCGAAGAACCCGCTGTCCATGAAGACCCTCAACTTCTCCGGTCTCTACGGCGAGATCGCCGACCCGGAGAAGACGGTGGACGGCTACTTCGCCATGTTCCAGGCGAACGCCGCCAAGGACGGCAAGACCGAAGCGACCCTCGTCGGCAGCCCCAAGGAGATGAACCCGGCCGGCTTCAAGGGCGCCGTCATGAAGTGCCAGGAGGTCAAGTTCACCTCCAAGGACACGACGGCCAAGGGCCCCAAGGAGGCCACCCTCCCGATCTGCATCTGGGGTGACTACAGCACCCTGGCCGTGGTCACCGCCTCGGACGTGGCCTCCCTCCTCGCCGGGAAGCCTGGCTACACCCTGGAGCAGGACGCGGACCTCGCCGCGAAGCTCTACAACACGGCGCGCGTGAAGAACTGACGGCGCGTCGGCATGACGCGGAAAGGGGCGCCCCGACCGGGGGCGCCCCTTTCCGCGTTGCCGTGTTCGCTACGCCGACTTCTCGT
Organism: Streptomyces sp. NPDC002467; assembly: GCF_042889825.1. Taxonomy (NCBI): domain Bacteria; kingdom Bacillati; phylum Actinomycetota; class Actinomycetes; order Kitasatosporales; family Streptomycetaceae; genus Streptomyces; species Streptomyces sp. NPDC002467. Next base: position 296,800 of record NZ_JBIARJ010000005.1, read on the forward strand.
GCGGTCCCTGGTCCTTCGGGACGATGCGCGGGACCAGCGTCGGGTTGACGTTGGAGCGGACCACGTCCGCCGTGATGACCACGCGGGCCACGTCCTTGCGGGACGGGACCTCGTACATCACCGACATCAGGACCTCTTCCATGATGGCGCGCAAGCCCCGCGCGCCCGTCTGGCGGAGGATCGCCTGGTCCGCGATGGCTTCCAGCGCCTCGCGCTCGAAGTCCAGCTCGACGCCGTCGAGTTCGAACAGTCGCTGGTACTGCTTCACCAGCGCGTTGCGCGGCTCGATGAGGATCTGGAGCAGCGCCTCTCGGTCCAGGTTGTGCACCGAGGTCAGCACGGGCAGACGGCCGATGAACTCGGGGATCATCCCGAACTTCACCAGGTCCTCCGGCATGACCTCCTGGAACTGGTCGCTCGCCTCGATCTCGCGCTTCGAGCGGATCGTCGCCCCGAAGCCGATGCCCTTGGCGCCCGCACGCGACTCGATGATCTTCTCCAGGCCGGCGAAGGCGCCGCCCACGATGAAGAGCACGTTCGTCGTGTCGATCTGGATGAACTCCTGGTGCGGGTGCTTGCGGCCGCCCTGCGGCGGGACGGAAGCGGTCGTGCCTTCCAGGATCTTCAGCAGGGCCTGCTGCACGCCCTCGCCGCTCACGTCACGCGTGATCGACGGGTTCTCGCTCTTGCGCGCGACCTTGTCGATCTCGTCGATGTAGATGATCCCGGTCTCGGCCTTCTTGACGTCGTAGTCGGCCGCCTGGATCAGCTTCAGCAGGATGTTCTCGACGTCCTCGCCGACGTACCCGGCCTCCGTCAGCGCCGTCGCGTCCGCGATGGCGAACGGTACGTTCAGCATGCGGGCCAGCGTCTGCGCGAGGAGGGTCTTGCCGGAGCCCGTGGGGCCCAGCAGCAGGATGTTGGACTTCGCGAGCTCGATCGCGTCGTCCCGGCCCTGCGCGCCGCCGTTCTCGCCGGCCTGGACCCGCTTGTAGTGGTTGTACACCGCGACCGAGAGCGCCTTCTTCGCCGGCTCCTGGCCGACGACGTAGCTCTCCAGGAACTCGTAGATCTCACGGGGCTTGGGGAGTTCCTCCCACCGCACCTCGGAGGTCTCCGCGAGTTCCTCTTCGATGATCTCGTTGCAGAGGTCGATGCACTCGTCGCAGATGTACACACCGGGTCCTGCGATGAGCTTCTTCACCTGCTTCTGGCTCTTTCCGCAGAACGAGCACTTGAGCAGATCGCCGCCGTCACCGATGCGTGCCACGAGGTGCTTCCCCTTCGCCTGGGAGACGCTTGGTTCAGCGCTCCTGGTGCCTCATATCCGACGGTACCTTGCCGGGGGCCCCGTGCGGGGCCCCCTTGACGTGGTTCACATCGCCGAATCCGACGGCGTCCCCACGCCGTCTGACGGCAAGGACGGGCCTTGTCAGGCCCTGTTGGTCTTGCGGGTGGAAACGATCTGGTCGATCAGGCCGTACGCGAGGGCGTCCTCGGCCGTGAGGATCTTGTCGCGCTCGATGTCGTCGCGGATCTTCTCGATCGGCGTCGTCGAGTGCTTGGCCAGCATCGTCTCCAGCTGGTCGCGCATGCGCAGGATCTCGTTGGCCGCGATCTCCAGGTCGGAGAGCTGCTCACGGCCGGTGCCGCCGGACGGCTGGTGGATCAGCACGCGGGCGTTCGGCAGGGCCATGCGCTTGCCGGGGGTGCCGGCGGCGAGCAGGACCGCGGCGGCGGAGGCCGCCTGGCCCATGCAGACCGTCTGGATGTCCGGCTTCACGAACTGCATCGTGTCGTAGATCGCCGTCAGCGCCGTGAAGGAGCCGCCGGGGCTGTTGATGTAGATCGAGATGTCGCGGTCCGGGTCCATCGACTCCAGGCACAGCAGCTGCGCCATGACGTCGTTGGCGGAGGCGTCGTCGATCTGCACGCCGAGGAAGATCACGCGCTCCTCGAAGAGCTTCGCGTACGGGTCGTACTCGCGCACGCCCTGCGAGGTGCGCTCGACGAAGCGCGGGATGACGTAGCGGTTGTCCACCTGCGGGCCGGAGTAGAGGCCGCTCGCGGAGAAGTTGTTCTGCATCTGGGTGTTCACCATCCTGGTGGCGTTCTGCGGGCTGTCGGCTGCTCGGTACTGGCGGTGGGGCGTGATCAGGCCCCGGTGCCGCCGCCGCCCGGCACGTTGGACGCGGCCGAGATGATCTCGTCGATGAGGCCGTACTCCTTGGCCTCCTCGGCGGTGAACCAGCGGTCGCGGTCGCCGTCGCGGATGATCGCCTCGACGGTCTGGCCCGAGTGGAACGCGGTGATCTCGGCCATCCGCTGCTTGGTGCGCAGCAGGTACTGGGCCTGGATCTTGATGTCCGACGCGGTGCCGCCGATGCCGGCGGAGCCCTGGTGCATCAGGATGTCGGTGTTCGGCAGGGCGAAGCGCTTGCCCTTGGCGCCGCCGGTCAGCAGGAACTGGCCCATGGAGGCCGCCATGCCCATGCCGATGGTGACGACGTCGTTCGGGATGTACTGCATGGTGTCGTAGACCGCCATGCCCGCAGTCACGGAGCCACCCGGGCTGTTGATGTAGAGGTAGATGTCCTTCTCCGGCTCGGCGGCCAGGAGGAGGAGCTGCGCCGTGATCTTGTTGGCGATCTCGTCGTCGACCTGCTGGCCGAGGAAGATGATCCGCTCGCCGAGCAGCCGGTTGTAGACATGGTCGCCGAGGCCGCCACCGATGGACGGCTCACCCGCGGCGTAAGGCATCAGATTCGTCACGTATCCACCTGCTCGTCTCCGACGGCCATGTGCCGTCTCAGCGTCTCGTTCTGGGGCGCGGCCCGGCCGGAGCGGAAAGGTCCGCCGGCGTCCGGGTGGTTCCGGGTACTCACGTGCCCTCGTATTCATGGACCCTAACGCGCAGGTCGGACAACGCCATCCCGCTTCCCGAACTGTTCGCTCGGAGCGCAAGGTACGAGGGCCTTGGCGGGGCCGCGCGGGGCCCGGCGCGGGGCCCGCGCCGGCCCCTATGCCGAAGGGCCCGCACGCGACTGCGCACGGGCCCTTCGGGCACTGCTCGGGGTACTGCAGGCAGAGGCTCCTAGGGCCTTACTTGGCCTCGTCCTCGACGACCTCGGCGTCACCGTCGACGACGGCCTCGACGGTCTCGGTCGCCTGCTCCTCGTCCTCGTCGGACAGGTCGACGACCTCACCGTTGGTGTCGGTGACCTTGGCGGCCTCGACGACGACCGCGAGGGCCTTGCCGCGGGCGACCTCGCCGACCAGCATCGGGACCTGGCCACCCTCGACGACCGCCTGGGCGAACTGGTCGGGGGACATGCCGGAGGACGCGGCGCGGCGCATGAGGTGCTCGGTGAGCTCCTCCTGGTCGACGCCCAGCTTCTCCTTGTTGACCAGGGCGTCCAGGACGAACTGGGTCTTGATGCCCTTGACCGCCTGCTCCTTGGTCTCGGCGTCGAACTCCTCGACCGTCTTGCCCTGGAACTCCAGGTACTTCTCGATGGTCAGGCCCATCTGGCCGAGCTGGTGGTGCTCCAGGTTGTGCTTGCGGGTGTTGACCTCGTCCTCGAGCAGCTTCTCGGGGATCGGCACCTCGACGAGCTCCAGCAGCTTCTCCAGGACGCGCTCCTGGGCCTGCGTGGCCTGGTCGTACTGCTTCATGTTCTCGAGGCGCTTGCGGCTGTCGGCCTTGAGGTCCTCGATGGTGTCGAACTCGCTCGCCAGCTGGGCGAACTCGTCGTCCAGCTCCGGCAGCTCACGGGCGGAGACCTTGGTGACCTTGACGGTGACCTCGGCGTCCTTGCCCTCGGCGGAGCCGCCCTTCAGCTGGGAGGTGAAGGTGGCCTCGCCACCGGCCTCCAGGCCCTTCACGGCCTCGTCGATGCCTTCGAGCAGCTCGCCCGAGCCGATGGTGTACGAGACGTCGGAGGCGACGCCGTCGGGCAGCACCTCGCCGTCGACCTTGGCCTCGAGGTCGATGGTGACGACGTCACCCTCGGCGGCGGCGCGCTCGACGTCCTTGGTGGACGCGAAGCGGCCGCGCAGCTGCTCGACCGACTTCTCGACGTCCTCGTCCGAGACCTCGACCGCGTCGACCTCGACCTCGATGCCGGAGTAGTCCGGGATCTCGATCTCGGGACGCACGTCGACCTCGGCGGTGAAGGCCAGCAGCTCGCCGTCCTTCAGCTCGGTGATGTCGACCTCGGGCTGACCCAGCGGGTTCAGGTCGGCCTCGTTGACCGCCTCGGTGTAGAACTTCGGGAGGGCGTCGTTGACGGCCTCCTCCAGCACCGCACCGCGGCCGAAGCGCTGGTCGATGACGCGGGCAGGGATCTTGCCCTTGCGGAAGCCCTTCACCGTGACCTGCTGGTTGATCTTCTTGTACGCCGCGTCGAGGCTGTCCTTGAGCTCCTCGAAGGGCACCTCAACAGTGAGCCGAACCCGAGTCGGGTTCAGGGTCTCCACGGCGCTCTTCACGGTTTGGTCTCCTTGTGGCTGACTGCTGGGGGTCTCCGCCGTCTCGCTGCGATTCAGCGGTTCTGCGGATCGGGCCCGGTACATCAGACACACGGGCACGCAGCTTGCATAGTAACCGCAAGCGGCAATCAGCCCACAACGCGATCTTGCAAACGCGATCTTGTTGGTCGGGGTGGCCGGATTCGAACCGACGACCTTCCGCTCCCAAAGCGGACGCGCTACCAAGCTGCGCCACACCCCGTCGGTGCGACACGTAGGGTACATGCCCGGAGACGCTCCGATGCACGGAGTTTCCCGACCGGTTTTCGACGGCTCCGCGCGCCGGGCCCGAAAGTGGTGTGCGCCGGCCCTGAACGACCCGCTAGGATGCTGTCCGTGCCGCGGTCCCCGTGACCTGCGGCGCGTGCGTTGCGGGTGTAGCTCAATGGTAGAGCACTAGTCTTCCAAACTAGCTACGCGGGTTCGATTCCCGTCACCCGCTCTGAAGCACGAAGGGCCAGGTCAGAGGAGGTTTCCTCGACCTGGCCCTTCGTCGTTCCCGGGGGCTGTGAAGTGGCCGCGTCGTGGTGGGCTGGGGATAGTGGGGGTGAGGACCGGATCCCGGGCGGGAGTTGTTCGTTCCCGGCCGCGGGGGTCGGTGGCGGGCGTGTTGGCCTCGGTCATCGGCGCACCGGTTCTCGGCACCTTCCCGTGAGTCGTCGTGCGGCCGATCACGGCCGTCGCGGCGGTGTGAGAGCCGCCCCGCCCAGGGCGGGCGGACGTGTACCGGATCGGGGCCGGTCGAGACCCATCACAGAATCGTGAGAGGGGTGACCATGTCGTTCACCCGTACCCGGGCAGCAGCGGTCGGCGCCGCTTGTGCCCTGTTCGCCGTCGTCGGCGTCACCAGCACCAGCGCCGCGCCCGCGTCCCCGCCCTCCGTCGCGTCGAGCGTGACGGCCGAGACCACGGAAGTCCACATCAAGGACTTCAAGTTCAACCCCTCGACCCTGACGGTCAAACCCGGCACCAAGGTCACCGTGGTCAACGAGGACTCGACTCCGCACTCCCTGACCGCGTCCGACGGCTCCTTCGACACCGGCAGCATCGCCGCGGGTGCCTCCGGGAGCTTCACCGCGCCGTCCGGGCTCGGCACCTACCCCTTCGTCTGTTCCTTCCACCCGCAGATGACGGGAACGCTCACCGTGAGGTGACCCCGTCGTGTGGGGCTCACGGCCTCTGGCCATCGGATCCGGTGGTCAGGGGCCGCGTTTCGCGCAGCGGGGCTAGAGCTGGATGTTCGCGATCATCGTCGCCAGGGAGTTCAGGAAGCGGTTCACGTCGTCCGCGATCGAGCTCGACGCGAGGAAGAAGCCGAAGAGGGCGGCGACGATGGCGGGGCCCGGCTTGATGTGGTTGCCGCGGATCAGCACCACCAGGATGACCGCCAACAGAACCACCACTGACAGCGAAATGGCCACTACTGATCACACCTTCGGTCGTCCCCTGGTCGGCCCGGGGCGCACAGCCAAGCACACCCCCACATGGACCATCCTCCCACCAACCGGCCCCGGCTATCCGTCTCGTGACGAATCACCATCGTTCCGTTTGTGCGCTCAGGGGGCGGTGAGGCCCAGCAGGGAGCGGACATACGCGTACTTCGCGGACAGACGGTCGCGGGTGGCGGTGTCCAGGACGGAGAGGCGGGCCGGGTCCGCGTTGTGGGCGAGGTCCGCCTCCTTCACCAGGAGGGCGCCGGGGGTGGCCAGGATGCGGGCCGTGTACTCCTCGACCGGTTCGCCGGGGCGCTTGGTGACCGCGAGGACCATGTCCTTCACCGCCTGCGGGAGGTCGGCGGAATCCAGCCAGGTGAGGCTGAGGGCCTCGTCCTCGATCGAGTCGTGGAGCCAGGCGGCCGCCTGCTGTTCGGGGCTGCCGCCGCGCAGCCGGACGCCCTCGGCGACGGCCGCGAGGTGCTCGGCGTACGGGCGGCCGGCCTTGTCGGTCTGGCCCTCGTGCGCACTGCGTGCGAGGGCCTCGATCTCGAGGAGGGTCAGGGGTCGGGCCGCCGTCATGTGAGGTCCTTCGCTGCCGTACGGAGGGCCTCGGCGGCCCGGCGTACGTCCGTGTCCGTGGTACGCCAGTTGGAGAACGCGGCGCGCAGGGCGGGGGTTCCCGCGTGGACGGTCGGAGTGAGGAAGACCTCGGGCGTGACCGCTTCCCGGAGGGCGGTGAGGCGGGCTTCGGTGGGGGCTTCGGCGAGGGTGAAGCAGACGACGTTGAGGCGGACCGGGGCGAGGAGGTGGAAGGAGGGGTCTCCCGAGAGGTGCTCGGCCAGGGATCGGGCGCAGGCGATGTCGCGTTCGACGATCTCGCGGTGACCCCGGCGGCCGTAGGCGCGGAGCGTGAACCAGGCGGCGAGGGCCCGCAGCCGGTGCGAGTTCTCCGGGGTGAGGTGGACGAGGTCGGGGTGTTCGCCGAGGGGGCCCAGGTAGGCGGCGGAGTTGGCGAAGACGCGGGCCTGGAGGTCGCGGCGGCGGGTGAACTGGACGGCGCTGTCATAGGGGACGTTCAGCCACTTGTGGAGGTCGACGCAGACGGAGTCGGAGGCGTCGAGGCCGTCGGTGAGGTGGGCGTGGTCCGGGGAGAGCGCGGCGAAGGCTCCGAAGGCGGCGTCGGTGTGGAGCCAGAAGTCGTGGCGTTCGCGGAGTGCGGCGATCGCGCGGAGGTCGTCGAAGTCGACGGTGTTGACGGTGCCCGCGTTGGCCACGACCACGGCCGGGCCGGGGGTGTCGGCGAGGGCCCGGTCGAGGGCGGCGGGGTCGACGGCCTCCCGGCCCGGGAGGGTGGGGACCTGGACGAGGGAGTTGCGGCCCAGGCCGAGGATCGAAAGGCCCTTGGCGATGGAGGAATGGGGGGCGCCGGACAGGACCCGTACGGGGCCCAGGGCGGCGGCGCCGTCGTCGGCCGGGGAGACGCCGAGGCGTTCGCCGAGCCATTCGCGGGCGATCGCGAGGCCGGTGGTGTTGGACATGGTGGCGCCGCTGACGAAGGTGCCGGTGTGGGCGTCCGAGAGGCCGAAGAGCTCGCGGAGCCAGGTGGTGGTCTCGCGTTCCAGGTCCTGTCCGGCGCCGTCGAGGGCGGAGTTGGAGTTCTGGTCGTGCGCGGCGGTCAGCCAGTCCCCGGCGAGGGCGGCCGGGGTGGCGCCGCCGGTCACGAAGCCGAGGTAGCGGGGGCCGGCGGAGGCCGACAGGCGGGGCTCCCAGCGCTCGCGGAAGGCGGCGAGGGCCGCCTCCGTGCCGTCGCCGTGGTCGGGGAGCGGCTCGGGGGCGTGCGGTGTCCCGGCCGGCGGTACGACGGGACGCGCGTCCAGGGTCCCGAGGGCGTCGGCCGCGGCGCGGCGGGTGGCTTCGAGGAGTTCGGGGAGCCGGGCGAGGTCTGCGGCGAGCGTGCGGTCCATGGGGGCACGGTATGTGCCGCCGGGGGGCGCGGGGGCGGGCCAATCCGGGGTGAGTGGCCCGGTTCGCGCCGACGGCCGTCGTAGGGTCGGAGGATGATCGCGAAGCGGTGGGTGCGGGGCGCTGTGGGGGTCGTGGCCGTGTCGGGAGCGTTGGTGGGGGTGGCGGGCTGCGAGACGCCTCCGCCGCCCCGGGCCGCGCCGGGGCCGACGGGCGTACCGGGGCCGGCGCTCCGGCCGCCGTCGCCGAGGCCGTCGTCGCCGAGGCCGTCGTCGGCGCGGCCGTCGCAGCCGGCGTGTCCCGAGGGCGGGGTGCGGCTCGTCGAGGGGGACGGGGACGCCGCGATGGGCCTGCGGGTCGCCGAGGTCAGGCTGGTCAACTGCGGCGCGCAGCCGTACGTACTGGAGGGGTATCCGCGGCTGTCGCTGCGGGACGACGGGAACCAGCCGGTGGAAGTGGCCGTCGAGCACGGGGCGGCGGGCATCACCACCGGGGTCCCGAACGTGGACGCGCCCCCGGAGTGGTTGACCCTCGCGCCGGGGCAGGCCGCCTCGGTGGCGATGGTGTGGCGCAACCTCGTCACCGATTTCTCGGCGCCGGCGGTGTCGGGGCGGACCGTGGAGATCGAGCCCCGGTCGGGTGCGCCCCTGCTGTCCCTCCGGTTGGCGCGGCCCGTGGACCTCGGGAACACCGGGAAGCTGGGGCTCGGTCCGTGGAGGGCGGTGGCCCCGTGATCGTGTGGCTGAACGGTCCCTTCGGGGGCGGGAAGACGCAGACCGCGTACGCCTTGCACCGGCGGCTGGCGGGGAGCGTGGTGTGCGATCCGGAGCACGTCGGGTTCGGGCTGCACCGGATGACCCCGGCCGCGCTGCGCGGGGACTTCCAGGACCTGCCCGCATGGCGGCAGGGGGTGTTCGAGGTACTGGACCTGGCGGCCGCGCGGCACCCGGGTGTGGTCCTGGTGCCGATGACCGTCACGGAGCCGGCGTACTTCGCGGAGACGGTGGGTCGGCTGCGGGAACGGGGGCACGACGTACGGCACTTCGCGCTGCTCGCGCGGCGGGAGACCGTACTGCGGAGGCTGCGCGAGCGGGGACTGGGCCGAGGGCTGAAGCGGGAGAGCTTCGCGGTGGCCCGGCTGGACGGGTGCCTGGCGGCGCTCCGGGAACCGGAGTTCGCGGAGCACCTGGAGACCGACCGGCTGACGGTGTCGCAGGTCGCGGACCGGATCGCCGCCTCGGCGGGCCTGAACCCGGCCCCGGACACCGACGGGCCCTTGCGGGGGCGCCTGCGGCGGGCGCTGGTCGGGGTGCGGCACATCCGCTTCGACTAGGCCGTCTCTTCCGGATCTTGCCTCACCCGCGCCGCCCGACGCTGCCTAGGCCGCCGCGGCTCTCGTGTGGATCGGGGACGTGAGGGTGGTCATGCGGGCCGCGATCGTCGGGGCCGGGCTGCGCGGGAGGCGGTCGGCGATGAGGCCGTCGGCGAGGAAGAGCACCTGGTCGGCGTGGGCGGCGGCGGCCGGGTCGTGCGTGACCATGACGATGGTGGCGCCGAGGGAATCCACTGCGGACCGCAGCAGGCCGAGTACTTCCGCGGCGGTGGTGGTGTCCAGGGCGCCCGTGGGCTCGTCGGCGAAGACCACGTCGGGGCGGGTGACCAGGGCCCGGGCGATGGCGACGCGCTGCTGCTGGCCGCCGGAGAGTTCGGCGGGGCGGCGGCGCCCCTTGCCCTCCAGGCCGACGCGGGCCAGCAGGTCGGCGGCCCGGGCTCGGTCCTGGCGTCCGCCGGCGAGCCGCATCGGGAGCAGCACGTTCTGCTCGACGGTGAGGGACGGCAGGAGGTTGAAGGCCTGGAAGACGAAGCCGAGGCGGCTGCGCCGCAGCTCGGTGAGCTCGTTCTCGTCCAGGCCGGTGATCTCGGTGCCGCCGAGGCGGACGGAGCCCTCGGTGGGGAGGTCGAGTCCCGCGGCGCACTGGAGGAAGGTGGACTTCCCGGAGCCGGAGGGCCCCATCACGGCGGTGAAGCTGCCGCGCGGCAGGCTGAGGTCGATCCCGCGCAGCGCCTGGACGGCGCCGGCGCCGCGGCCGTACTCGCGACGTACCCCGCGGAGCTCGACGGCGGCGGTGGTGGCGGCGGCCGTGGTGGTGGTGTCGTACGTGTCGGGCGACGCCTGCGCCGGGCCCTCGTTGCGCTGCCTGCTCCGTCGGAGCCCCATGGTGTGCCGCCTTCCGTGCCGCGTGCCGCGTGCCGTCGTGTCCGTGTCGGTGTCGGTGTCCGTGTCCCAGACGCTACGGATCACCGCGCGGGCCCGACATGGCGCGAACCGGCGGACGCGCGGTGGGGCAAACCCCACCCCGGTCAGGGGGAGCGGCGGATCAGCAGGAGGGCCCTGTCGTCGTTGACGTCCTTCGCCACCTTTTCGATCAGGTGCCACGTCGCGCCCTCCCAGCCCGCCGCGACGTACCGGTCCGCCTCGCCCGTCAGACGGTCGATGCCCTCGCTGATCTCGCGGTCCGCCGTCTCGACCAAGCCGTCCGTGAAGAGCATCAGGACGTCGCCCCGGCGCAGGTTGCCGCGGGTGGGGGTGAACTCCGCGCCGTCGTAGACGCCCAGGAGAGGACCTTCGCCGGTCTTCTCCTGCCAGCGGCCCGTACCGGCGGATAGCTGGAGCGCGGGGAGGTGCCCGGCGGAGAGGAGTTCGTAGTCTCCCGTCTCCAGGTCCAGGACGAGGTGGATGGAGGTGGCGAAGCCCTCCTCCCAGTCCTGGCGGAGCAGGTACCCGTTGGCGGCGGGCAGGAAGCCGTGCGGGGGCAGGGCGCCCAGGAGGCCGCCGAAGGCGCCCGAGAGGAGGAGCGCCCGGGAGCCCGCCTCCATGCCCTTGCCGGAGACGTCGGTCAGGACGATCTCCAGGGTCCGGCCGCCGTTCGTCCGGGCCGCGACCACGAAGTCGCCGGAGAAGGACTGGCCGCCCGCCGGGCGCAGGGCCATCTCGCGGTGCCAGCCGCGCGGCAGGGCGGGCAGCTTGCTCTGGACGCGGATGCGTTCGCGCAGGTCGAAGAGCATGGTGCCGCCCCGCCGCCACGGCACGCCGACGCGGCTGCGGAACTGGGCGATGACCAGGCCGAAGAACCCGCACGCCGCCACCACCAGGACGGTGCCGGGCGTGACCCGGGCGGGCCCCTGGGTGTACGGGCCGAGGACCAGGGCCTCGACGATCAGTGCGGCCGCGGACGCCGCGTAGAGGGCCAGGAGGCTCGCGGGGCGCAGCAGCAGGCCGCCGGCGACGATCGGCAGGACGAGGGCGGACGGCGAGAACCAGACGGGCAGCATCATCGTGCCGCAGGCGATCGCGGGGACGGTGAGCAGCAGCCCGACGAAGGCGAGCCAGTCGGAGGCGTCGCCCCGGAAGTAGTCGACGGCGGATTTGCGCAGGGCGGTACGGGCCCGGTGCGACAGCATGCGCGCCCGGGCCGTGAGCGTCTCCACACGTGCTCCGGCCATTGCTTCGGGACCCTATCCATGTCGGCTGTGTGTGCGCAGGGGTACCCCCGCACCGAGGGACTTTCACCGCTCGAAAACATGTCGACTGGGGCGTAATGCCCTGGTAAGGATGGCCATATGGCTCTTGAGACGCGCGTATTGCAGGCCGATGAGTGGGATGTCTGGTACGACCACCTTGAACTCGCGTTCGGCGGAGTGCCCGAATCCCCCGCGGAGCGGAAGCTCTATCGGCGGCTGACGGAGACGGAGCGGTCGCTGGGCGTCTGGGACGGTCCGGTCTGCGTGGGCTCGGCGGGTGCCTTCACCTTCCGCCTCTCCGTCCCCGGCGGCGCGCTCGTCCCGACGGCGGGCGTCACGATGGTGGGCGTCTCCCCCACCCACCGCCGCCGCGGGATCCTGACCTCGCTCATGCGGCGGCAATTGGACGACATCCGGGCGGGTGGCGAACCGCTCGCCGTGCTGACGGCCTCCGATCCGGCGATCTACGGGCGCTTCGGATACGGCACCGCGACCTACGCCCTTTCCGTGGACATCGACACGACCCGCGTACGACTTTCCGTACCGCCGGGGACGGACGGGGTGACGGTACGTCTGGCCGATCCGGCGTCCGTACTGGACGACTGCGAGCGGGTGTACGCGGAGCTGCTCGCGGGCCGCCCGGGCATGCCCGCCCGACAGCCGGGCTGGGAGCACCTGCCGCTGCTGGACGCGCCCGCGATGCGGGGCGGCGGGTCGCCGCTGAAGTGCGTGGTGGCCGAGCGGGAGGGCGCGGGCGGCGGGGTGGTGGGGTACGCCCGATATCGGGTGAAGCCGGAGTGGGACCCGTCCGGTTCCGACGGGAAGGTCGAGGTGACGGACCTCGACGCGCTCGACCCGGCGGCGTACGCGGCGCTGTGGCGCTACCTGTTCGGGATCGACCTGACGTGGACGGTACGGGCGCACGGGCGGCCGGTGGACGATCCGGTGCTGCACCTGGTCAGCGACGTGCGGAGGTCGCGGCCCGGCGTACGGGACTCGCTGCACGTGCGGCTGGTGGACCTGCCGGCGGCGCTCGGAGCGCGGACGTACGGGGCCGCGATGGACGTGGTGATGGAGGTCGAGGACGCGTTCTGCCCGTGGAACGCGGGGCGGTGGCGGGTGGTCGCCGACGCGAAGGGCGCCGCGTGCGTGACGCGGAGCGAGGAGGCGGCGGAGGTGGTGCTGTCGGTGCGGGAGCTGGGGGCGGCGTACCTGGGCGGGGTCACGCTCGCCTCGCTGGCGGCGGCGGGGAGGGTCGCCGAACTGCGTCCGGGGGCGGTGCGGGAGGCTTCGCGGGCCTTCGCCGGTGACGTGGCTCCTTGGCTGCCGCACGGGTTCTAGCCGGCCCCCGCCCACCGCTGCGCGGGGCCGTCCCCTACCCGCCCTTCCACCGTTTCCCCGGGCTCCGCCCGGACCCGCCCTGGGGCTCCGCCCCAGAGCCCGCGCCTCAAACGCCGGCGGGGCTGGTCAGCGTTGCTGACAGGTCGGGCACCAGAAGAGGTTGCGGGTGGCGAGGTCGGCGGTGCGGATCTCGCCCCCGCAGATGTGGCAGGGCATGTTCGCCCTGCGGTAGACGTACACCTCGCCGCCGTGGTCGTCCACCCTCGGCGGGCGGCCCATCGCCTCCGGCAGGTGTTCGTCGCGGACGGTGTCGATGCGGTTGTTGCGTACGCCCTCCCGCATCAGGGCGGCCAGGTCCGCCCACATCGCGTCCCATTCCGTACGGGTGAGGTCCTTGCCCAGCCGGTACGGGTCGATGCCGTGCCGGAAGAGGACCTCCGCGCGGTACACGTTGCCGATGCCCGCGACCACCTTCTGGTCCATGAGCAGCGCGGCGACGGTGGTGCGGGAGCGGGATATGCGGGCCCAGGCGCGGTCCGGGTCGTCGGCCGGGCGCAGGGGGTCCGGGCCGAGCCGGTCGTGTATCGCCTTCTTCTCCCCCTCGCCGATCAGCTCGCAGGCGGTGGGGCCGCGCAGGTCGGCGTAGTGGGATTCGTTCAGCAGGCGCAGCCGGACCGTGTCGGTGGCGGGCGGCGCCGGGGCGGGGCCGAAGCCGAGTTTGCCGAAGAGGCCCAGGTGGATGTGGATCCAGGCGTCGCCGAGCTCCAGGAAGAGGTGCTTGCCGTGCGCCTCGGCGCTCTCCAGCTCGCGCCCGTCGAGCAGGGCCGCGCTCTCGGCGAAGCGGCCCTGCGGGCTGCTGACCCGGACCGGGCGGGCGGCGAACCGCTCGGCGTGGTCCTGCGCGAGGCGGTGGATCGTATGCCCCTCGGGCACTGCGGGCTCCTCGAAGTCGTCAAAGGAAACGGCCGTGCCGCCCGCTTCGCGGGTGGCACGGCCGGAAGCGGAATCAGCCCTGCGGGTGGTGCGCCGGGATGGGGGGCAGCTCGCCGGTCTGCTCGTACGCCGAGAGCATGTCGATGCGGCGCGTGTGGCGCTCCTCGTCGGAGTACGGGGTCGCGAGGAAGGCCTCGATGAAACCGACGGCCTCGTCCTGGGTGTGCATGCGGCCGCCGACGGAGATGACGTTGGCGTTGTTGTGCTCGCGGCCCAGCTTCGCGGTCTCCACGCTCCAGGCGAGGATGGCGCGGACGCCCTTGACCTTGTTCGCGGCGATCTGCTCGCCGTTGCCGGAGCCGCCGATGACGATGCCGAGGCTGTCGGCGTCCGCGGCGGTCTTCTCCGCGGCGCGGAGGCAGAACGGCGGGTAGTCGTCCACCGCGTCGTAGATGTGGGGCCCACAGTCGACGGGCTCGTGGCCGTTGTTCTTGAGCCAGTCCACGAGATGGTTCTTCAGCTCAAAGCCTGCATGGTCGGATCCGAGGTACACGCGCATGGAACGAGTGTGGCACGAGAGCCCCCGGCGGAGCTCGGCAGGGTGTCGCGTAAGTCACTTCTAAAGCTCAAGTAAACCCAAAGAACCCAGATGGGACGGGTCGGGACCAAGGTCCTGGACGTTCGTCCCAGGGCAACGTTACGGATTGGGGTCTTCCGCCTTACGTTCATCTCAGGTTTGAATGCCGGGGCTCGCAACCCGAGAACCTAAGGATCCGTCCATGACCTCCACGACGACCCTTCAGAAGGAAGGCGGCCCCACCGGCCACCCCGGTGACGGCCTGCCCTCCGACGGTCTGAAGGCCGGTCTCAAGAACCGCCACCTGTCCATGATCGCCATCGGCGGTGTCATCGGCGCCGGCCTCTTCGTCGGCTCCGGCGGCGGTATCGCCAAGGCCGGTCCCGCCATCCTGATCTCCTACGCGCTCGTCGGCGCGATGGTCGTCTTCGTGATGCGGATGCTCGGCGAGATGGCGGCCGCCAGCCCGAACTCGGGCTCCTTCTCCGCCTACGCCGACCGCGCGCTCGGCCGCTGGGCCGGCTTCTCCATCGGCTGGCTGTACTGGTTCTTCTGGGTCGTCGTCCTGGCCGTGGAGGCCACCGCCGGCGCCTCGATCCTGGAGGGCTGGATCCCGGCCGTCCCGCAGTGGGCCTGGGCCCTGATCGTGATGGCGGTCCTGACCGCCACGAACCTCGGCTCCGTCGCCTCGTACGGCGAGTTCGAGTTCTGGTTCGCGGGCATCAAGGTCGTCGCCATCGGCGCCTTCGTGATCATCGGCATGCTGGCCGTCTTCGGCGTGCTGCCCGGCTCCCACAACCCGGGTGCGGGCTTCGCCCACCTGACCGACGCGGGCGGCTTCTTCCCCAACGGCTACGGCGCCGTCCTCACCGGCGTGCTGATGGTCGTCTTCTCCTTCATGGGCAGCGAGATCGTCACCCTCGCCGCCGGCGAGTCGGAGAACCCCCGCAAGGCGGTCACCCAGGCCACCAACTCCGTCATCTGGCGGATCGGCGTCTTCTACCTCGGCTCGATCTTCATCGTGCTGACGCTGCTCCCCTGGAACGACAAGTCGATCACCGAGAAGGGCTCGTACGTCGCCGCCCTCGACTCGATCGGCATCGCGCACGCCGGCACGATCATGGAGGTCATCGTCCTGACCGCCGTGCTGTCCTGCCTGAACTCGGGCCTCTACACCGCCTCCCGCATGGCCTTCTCGCTCGGTGAGCGCGGCGACGCCCCCAAGGCGTTCGCCAAGGTCAACTCGCGTGGTGTCCCGGTGGCCGCGATCCTCGGCTCCACGGTCTTCGGCTTCGTCGCCGTCTACTTCAACTACGCCTTCAAGGACACGGTCTTCACGTTCCTGCTGAACTCGTCGGGCGCCATCGCGCTCTTCGTCTGGCTCGTGATCTGCTTCACGCAGCTGAGGATGCGCGGGATCCTGGTCCGCGAGGCCCCGGAGAAGCTGACCGTGAAGATGTGGCTCTTCCCGTGGCTGACCTGGGCCACCGCCGCACTGATCATGTTCGTGATCGGCTACATGTTCGTGGACGACGCCAACCGCGAGGTGGTCACCCTGTCCACCCTGGTCGCCGGCCTGGTCGTGGCCGTCGGCGTGGTGCTGGACTTCCGTCGCAAGCGGGCCGCCCTGCAGGGCTGACCCGTTGTCGGACGCGCACGAAGGAGCCCGGCCCGCCTGTGAGGCGGGCCGGGCTCCGGTGCGTCGGGCACGGCTCTCAGCCGCGGCGGCCCGCCAGCTTCCAGGCGGCCGGCAGGGCGCCCATCGCGAGGGCGGCCTTGAGCGCGTCGCCGATCAGGAACGGGGTCAGGCCCGCCGCGACGGCGGCGCTCGCGGACATGCCGGTGGCGGCCATCAGGTACGGCACGCCCACCGCGTAGATCACCGCGGAGCCCAGCACCATCGTGCCCGCGGTACGCAGGACCGAGCGGTCGGCACCGCGCCGTGCGAGGGCGCCGACGAGGGTGGCGGCCAGCAGCATGCCGAGCACGTACCCGAAGGAGGCTCCGCCCGCCCCCGAGGTGCCGCCCGCGAACCACGGCACGCCGGCCATGCCGACGAGCGCGTACAGGGCGAGCGACAGGAAGCCGCGGCGTGCGCCGAACGCCGAGCCGACGAGCAGCGCCGCGAAGGTCTGGCCGGTGACCGGGACCGGGGAGCCGGGGACCGGTACGGAGATCTGCGCGGCCAGCCCGGTGAGCGCGGCGCCGCCGACGACGAGCGCGACGTCGCGGACGCGGCTCGCGGGCAGCAGGTCGGCGAGGACGGCGCCGGGCCGGAAGGACACGGAAGCGGCGGGGGCTGCGGAAGCGGTGCTCATCGTTGGCTCCGGGAGGGGTGAGGGGTAGAGCGGGACGATCACCGACGCTATGGGGCCGCCGGGCCCCGTCCCACCGCCGCCCGACACAAAGCCGTACCGGCCGGTTTCGTGGGAACCACACAAAGGATGCGATCAACGCCCCGGTCGGGGTGATCCGCATCACTGGGAAGATCTGTCAGCACGTCCGTTTTGCACACGACGGTTCCGCTCGGGGAGACTGTAGGGTCCCGCCAACCTGATGCGGAGCCCCCACCGCCGCCGGGCCCAACGAGAGTACGAGCACCCCTCATGCGCGAGCGCCTGTCCGAAGTCCCCCCGCCCCCTCCCCCGACGTCCGAGCTCCCCCCGGAACCCCTCAGCCACAGCCTCAAGCAGCGCCATCTGACGATGCTGGGCCTCGGCGGCGTGATCGGCGCCGGGCTCTTCGTGGGCTCCGGGGCCGGCATCGGCATCGCCGGTCCCGCGATCGTCTGCTCCTACCTGCTCGCGGGCGTCCTCGCGATGCTCGTGATGCGGGCGCTGGGCGAGATGTCGGCGGCGATGCCCGCCTCGGGCTCGTTCTCGGTGTACGCGGAGAAGGCCCTGGGGCGCTGGGCCGGCTTCAGCGCGGGCTGGCTGTACTGGTTCCTGCTGGTCGTGGTGCTGGCGGTGGAGGCCACCGGCGCGGCGAAGATCGCGAACGGCTGGGTGCCCTCCGTCGACCAGTGGGTCTGGGTGCTGCTCTTCATGGTGGTCTTCACCGTGAGCAACCTGGCCGCCGTGAAGAACTTCGGCGAGTTCGAGTTCTGGTTCGCCGCGCTCAAGGTCGGCGCGATCGTGCTGTTCCTGATCCTCGGCACCCTCGCGATCTTCGGCCTGCTCCCGGACACCGATCCGGTGGGCCTGGCCAACCTCACCGGCCAGGGCGGCTTCTTCCCCACCGGCATGGGCGGCGTGGTCGCCGGCATGCTCGCCGTCATCTTCGCCTTCGGCGGCCTGGAGGTCGTCACGATCGCCGCCGCCGAGTCGGACGACCCCGCCCGGTCCGTCTCCCGCGCGGTGCGCAGCGCCGTGTGGCGCATCCTCTTCTTCTACATCGGCTCGATGCTGGTCATCGTCACGCTCCTGCCGTGGGACTCGCTGGAGCCGGGCCAGAGCCCGTACGTCGCCGCCCTCGACTCCATCGGCATCCCGGCGGCCGGCCAGATCATGAACATCGTGGTGTTCGTGGCGCTGCTGTCGGCGCTGAACGCGAACCTGTACGGGTCCTCGCGCATGATCTTCTCGCTGGCCGAGCGCGAGGAGGCGCCCAGGGCGTTGCTGAAGGTCTCGGGTGGCGGGGTGCCGCGCCGGGCGGTGTTCGCCTCGGTGGCCTTCGGCTTCGTGTCGGTCGTGCTGAACCTGCTGTGGCCGGACACGATCTTCCTGTACATGCTCAACGCGGTCGGCGCGGTACTGCTGTTCGTGTGGGCGCTGATCGCGGTCTCGCAGCTGAAGCTGCGCCGCCGGATCGAGCGGGACATGCCGGAGCGGCTGACCCTGCCGATGTGGCTGTTCCCGTACGCCACCTGGTGCGCGCTGCTGGGCATGGCGGCGGTGCTGATGCTGATGCTGTTCGACGACTCGGCGCGGCCGCAGCTGCTGTGGTCGGCGGGCGCCGCCGCGGTGGTGCTGGTGGTGGCGTGGATCCGCGAACTGCGGGAGCGCCGGTCCTGAGCGGACGGACGACGCGAGAGGTACGGCCCGGGACGGTAGTCCCGGGCCGTACCCGTTTGCGCGCCCTGGAATACATGCTGCTAGCGTGCAGTTGCGCATTAATTGCAATAAGCGATTGGCACGCCGAGGGGACCGGACAACACGCATGGCCATCTACACGCTTCCCGAGCTTCCGTACGACTACGCGGCGCTCGAGCCCGTGATCAACCCGCAGATCATCGAGCTGCACCACGACAAGCACCACGCGGCCTACGTCACGGGCGCCAACAACACGCTGGAGCAGCTGGCGGAGGCGCGCGACAAGGAGAACTGGGGCGCGCTGAACGGCCTGGAGAAGAACCTCGCGTTCCACCTCTCCGGCCACATCCTGCACAGCATCTACTGGCACAACATGGCGAGCCCGAAGACCGGCGAGGGCGGCGGCGTACCGACCGCGGCCGACGGTCTGGGCGACCTGGCCGACGCGATCACCGAGTCCTTCGGCTCCTTCGAGAAGTTCAAGAAGCAGCTGACCTTCGCCTCCTCGGCCACCCAGGGCTCCGGCTGGGGCGTGCTCGCGTACGAGCCCGTCAGCGGCCGTCTGGTCGTCGAGCAGGTCTACGACCACCAGGGCAACGTGGGCGTGGCCAGCACCCCGATCCTGGTCTTCGACGCCTGGGAGCACGCCTTCTACCTGCAGTACAAGAACCAGAAGGTGGACTTCATCGAGGCGATGTGGAACGTCGTCAACTGGCAGGACGTGGCCGGGCGGTACGCCGACGCCAAGGCCAACACCCCGCTGCTGATCCCCGTCAAGGGCTGATCAGCGCCTCGCAGCCCGTCCGCCTCGTGATCGTCTTCTCAACCTTCGCCGGCGGGCGTGTTCAGCGGAAAGCCCCCGTGAGGACGTGACTCACGGGGGCTTCCTGCGTCTTCTTCTCCGGGCGGGCTACTCGAAGGAGGGGCCCTTGGTGCGGGTGCGCTTGATCTCGTAGAAGCCGGGCGTGGAGGCGACCAGCAGCGTGCCGTCCCACAGGCGGGCGGCGGCCTCGCCGCGCGGGGCGGGGGTGACGACCGGACCGAAGAAGGCGACTTCCTCGCCGTCGGCGCCGGGCACGGAGATCACCGGGGTACCGACCTCCTGGCCGACCCGGTCGATGCCGTCGTTGTGCGAGGCGCGCAGCACCTCGTCGTACTCGTCGGAGTCGGCGTAGGCGAGCAGTTCGGCCGGCAGGTCGAGCGCCGCCAGGGCCTCGGCGATGACCTCGCGGGTCGGGCCCTTGGCCTCGTTGTGGATGCGGGTGCCGAGCTCGGTGTACAGCTTGCCGGTGATCTCGTCGCCGAACTTCTGCTGGGCGGCGATCACCACGCGCACGGGGGCCCAGCCCTTGGGGCCGAGCAGTTCGCGGTAGGTCTCGGGCAGTTCGTCGAGGCGGTTCTCGTTCAGCACCGCGAGGCTCATCACGTGCCAGCGGACCTCGACGTCACGGACCTTCTCGACCTCCAGCATCCAGCGGGAGGTCATCCAGGCCCAGGGGCAGAGCGGGTCGAACCAGAAGTCGACCGGGGTCTTCTCGCGCACCTGGGTGTCGGTCATGTCTCTCCTCAGTCTCCGTCTCGAAAAAAGGCAGCACTGGCTGACGTTCTGTGTCCCCAACCAGGACCGGGGCGCGCGCATTCCCCCGTGGCAGGATTCGTCACAAGAACACGATGACGCACGAAGGAGTGCACGTGCCCGGAGAGAACCTGTCCCGTGAGGAGGCCCGCGAGCGGGCCGAACTGCTGTCCGTCGACGGGTACGAGGTGGTCCTCGACATCAGGTCGGCCGTGGAGGACGCCGATCCCGCCGAGGGGCCCCGCACCTTCCGCTCGGTGACCACGATCCGCTTCCGGGCCGCCGCCTCCGGCACGTCCACCTTCGTGGACCTCATCGCCCCCTCCGTGAACTCCGTCACACTGAACGGCCGGTCGCTCGACACCGCCGCCGTGTTCGACGGCGCGCGGATCGCGATCGACGACCTGGCCTCGGAGAACGTCCTGGTCGTCGACGCGAACTGCGCGTACAGCCGCACCGGCGAGGGCCTCCACCGCTTCGTGGACCCCGAGGACGGCGAGGTCTACCTCTACACCCAGTACGAACCGGCCGACGCCCGGCGGGTGTACGCCAACTTCGAGCAGCCGGACCTGAAGGCGCCGTACCGCTTCGAGGTGACCGCGCCCGGGGGCTGGCAGGTCTGGAGCAACGGCGCGGAGGAGTCCCGCGAGGGAGGCGTGTGGCGCTTCGCCGAGACCAAGCCGATCTCGACGTACATCACCTGCGTCGTCGCCGGTCCCTACCACTACGTGACGGACACCTACACGCGCGGGGACCTGACGATCCCGCTGGGCGCGATGTGCCGCAAGGGGCTCGCGAAGCACTTCGACGCGGACGACGTCTTCCTCGTCACCAAGCAGGGCTTCGACCTCTTCCACGAGATCTTCGACTACCCGTACCCCTTCGGGAAGTACGACCAGGCCTTCGTGCCCGAGTACAACCTGGGCGCGATGGAGAACCCGGGGATGGTGACCTTCCGCGAGGAGTACATCTTCCGCGGCAAGGTGACGCAGGCCTCCTACGAGCGGCGCGCCAACGTCATCCTCCACGAGATGGCGCACATGTGGTTCGGCGACCTCGTCACCATGAAGTGGTGGGACGACCTGTGGCTGAAGGAGTCCTTCGCGGACTTCATGGGTTCCTTCGGTCTGGTGGAGGCCACCCGCTTCGACCAGGCGTGGGTCACCTTCGGCAACAGCCGCAAGGCGTGGGCCTACCGCGCCGACCAGCTGCCGTCCACGCACCCGATCACGGCCGACATCCGTGACCTGGAGGACGCGAAGCTGAACTTCGACGGGATCACCTACGCCAAGGGCGCGGCGGTCCTGAAGCAGCTGGTCGCCTATGTGGGGCGGGAGGCGTTCCTGGAGGGCGCGCGCCGCTACTTCAAGGCGAACGCCTACGGGAACACCACCCTGGACGACCTGCTGTCGGTGCTCGCCGAGGTCTCGGGGCGGGACATGGCGGAATGGTCGCGGGCCTGGCTGCAGACGGCGGGCGTGAACGCGCTGACCCCGGTGCCGACGTACGACGCGGGCGGGCGCCTGACGGAGGTGGCCGTGCTCCAGGAGGGCGACGAGCTGCGCCCGCACCGGGTGGCGGTCGGCCTGTACCGGCTGGAGTCCGACGGCCGCCTGGTCCGCTACGCGCGGGCCGGGGTGGACGTGGCGGGGTCGCGGACGGTCGTCGAGGAACTGGCGGGTCTGGAGCGCCCGGACCTGATCCTGGTCAACGACGAGGACCTGACCTACTGCAAGGTCCGCTTCGACGAGGGCTCGCTGGAGACGCTGCGCGGGCACCTGGGCGACCTGACCGACCCGCTCGCGCGGGCGCTGTGCTGGTCCGCGCTGTGGAACCTGACGCGGGACGGCCTGATGCCGGCGCGCGCCTTCCTCTCGCTGGTACTGGCCCACGCGGGCCGGGAGACGGACGTCGGCGTGCTCCAGATGCTGCACGCGCAGACCCAGACCGCGGTCACCCACTACTCGGCGCCCGACCGGCGCGAGCAGGCGGGCCGGGAGCTGGCGGCGGGCGCGCTGCGCGAACTGCGGCTGGCCGAGCCGGGTTCGGAGCACCAGCTGACGTGGGCCCGCTTCTTCGCGGCCGGCGCAGCGACCGAGGGCGACTTCCAGCTGCTGCTGGGGCTGCTGGACGGCTCCGCCCTGATCGACGGGCTGGAGGTGGACCAGGAGCTGCGCTGGGACTTCCTGCTGCCGCTGGCCGCGCACGGGGCGGTGGACGAGGGCGTCCTGGCCGCGGAGCTGGCGCGCGACGACACGGCGTCGGGCAAGCGGCACCAGGTGCGGTGCCTGGCGGCGCGGCCGTCGGCGGCGGTGAAGGACCAGGCGTGGGCGGCGGTGGTCGAGTCCGACGCCCTGTCGAACGCGCTGGTGGAGGCCACCATCTCGGGCATGCAGCAGGCTTCCCAGCGGGGGCTGTTGGCGGCCTACGCGGAGCCGTACTTCTCCGTGCTGGAGCGGATCTGGTCGGAGCGGTCGATCCAGATCGGCATGGTCGTGGTGAAGGGGCTGTACCCGTCGCTCCAGGACCCGGAGTCCACGGTCGCGGCGACCGACGCGTGGCTCTCGGCCCACGCCGACGCCGCGCCTGCCCTGCGCCGCCTGGTGCTGGAGTCGCGGGACGACCTGTCCCGCGCCCTGCTCGCGCAGCGCCGCGACGCCGCGGCGGGCTGACCTCACCGGGGGTTCGGGGCCCGTCCCCGAACCCCCGCTCCTCGAACGCCCGGGGGGGTGGCCCGTCGAGGCCCGGGGGGGGGAGGGGGGGGGGGGTGCGGGGCGAAAGCCACGGCGGGAGCGAGCAGCGCGCGAGCCGCGG